>NZ_JAUDZE010000003.1:0-343744 GCF_030385805.1 Acinetobacter thutiue | reverse complement strand
TGCTGAAAAGCTATAACCTGATAAGTAATGTTGAACAACTTTCAGTTTTAATGCTTTGCTGTATTTAGCCATTAAAAAGCACCCTTCAAATTAGACTAAGAGTGTCCAACTTTCGGGGTGCAGTTCACAGGGTGGATTCCTTAGCGTCTGTGAGAGTTCAGCAGACCCTATATTCTCTCTGGAGAGAATTAGAAGCGGTATGCACCACGGATACCATAGGTATTGTAGTCATCACCGAAGCCAATACGACCTTCAAGGCTGACCTGCTGGTTGAAGAATTTCTTCGCAGAAATACCCCACTCATCACGATCAGTTAAGTCGTTGTTGTAGTAGTCAGCGCCAACACTGAGGGTTTTGTCAAGATAGTAGTCACCCTTAACTCGGTATTCATCCAGGTCACCAAACGCACCGTAGGCTTCAAGGTTGACGTCATTGCCACCTACCTGAGTCACGTATTTGGCACGCACGGTTGGGTCTGCACCATCTTTACCGTCTTTCTCATCGTAGCCAGTCACACCCAATGCAAGCAACAAGCCTGGTGCTGGTAAATAACCCACTTCAGCGCCATAGGTCGTTACTTTTCGATCCACTGGGGTGTTGTCCACTTCAAGTTCGGTACGGCCCAAACGACCACTTAAGTAAAAGTCGCTGTTCGGTACGAAGTATTCAACCCCAGCGCCATATTCAGAGTTTTTCACACCGCTATTGCTGGCGTAGTCAATCTTTGCATTCACGTTGCTGGCACGGTTTAAGAACGCAGCCTCAGCAAGTGGTGCGTTACGGGTTTGCACAGGATTGAAATAATAAGTCCCATCCACACCAAAATTGTTTGTGCTATCAAAATCGTCCCAATCTGTATAGGTATATGAACCACCCACTTCAGCTTGATACGCATGAGCGGTTCCTGTCACTGCAAGTACAGATAAAAGTGCCGATGCAATTGCTAATTTTTTCATGGTTATGCCCCTTTTGAGATAATGAACCAAGTGAATATTGATTACACGTTTTGTTACAACTTTTAGTCTAGTGGAAAAAAAATGATCGTCAATCGCTGGAAGGTAATTTAACATTAAAAATGTAAATGACTTGTAAAATTGACATTTTATCTTTTTGATTATTATTAATAATTTTTAAATGTTTTGATTTATTAAAACTTAGGAGATATTGTGTATATTGGTGTTTTTCGTGTAATTTTTACTCATTTCTATGAAAAAAACAGATAAGCGTAAATATTAATCCATCAGAAAAAATGCTCTAAATATTTTTCATTATCAATAAAACTTGTCGAAATCAGGTGGCTGTGTCGTATAGGGCAGTTATGTTAAAATAGTAAATTGTGTGAAAAATATTGAGAGAAAAGACGCGTGGAAATTAATCCGTATCTAAACCAATTGAAAGATTTAACTGATCGTAGCCAGACACTACGGGGGTATCTTTGACTACGATCTAAAGGCTGAGCGTTTAGAAGAAGTTTTAAGAGAACTAGAAGACCCTGCAATCTGGAATGATCAAAATCGTGCCCAAGCGATTGCCAAGGAAAAGGGCAGTTTAGAAAATACTTTAGGTGTGTTTGACCGTCTTGCGGAACAGTTGGACGATGCCAAGGCCATGCTGGATCTTGCGGTTGAGGCCGATGATGAAAGTTTACTCACCGATGTGCAGGCCGAACTGGACAGTGCCGAACAGGCATTGGGAAATCTTGAATTCCGCCGTATGTTTAGCAATCCAATGGACCCAAACCCTTGCTTCCTTGAAATCCAGTCAGGTTCAGGTGGGACGGAGGCACAGGACTGGGCATCCATGTTATTGCGTATGTATCTGCGCTGGATTGAACGTCATGGCTTTAAGGCTGAATTGATGGAAGTCTCTGATGGTGATGTGGCGGGCATTAAGTCGGCAACCATCCGTGTTGATGGCGAGTTTGCCTATGGCTGGTTGCGAACTGAAAGTGGTGTACACCGTTTAGTGCGTAAGTCGCCATTTGACAGTAACAACAACCGTCATACCTCATTCTCGGCAGTGTTTGTATCGCCAGAGATTGATGACAACATCGAAATTGACATCAATCCATCCGATGTCCGTACCGATACCTACCGTGCGTCGGGTGCGGGTGGTCAGCACATTAACAAAACTGACTCCGCGGTACGTTTGACCCACGCCCCAACAGGTATTGTGGTGGCGTGCCAGAACCAGCGTTCACAGCATGCCAACCGTGACCATGCCTGGAAACAGTTACGTGCCAAACTCTATGAACTGGAAATGAGCAAACGTAATGAGGCGGCTCAGGCGCTGGAAGACTCCAAGTCGGACATTGGCTGGGGTAGCCAGATTCGTTCCTATGTTCTGGATGACTCACGGATTAAGGACTTGCGTACAGGTGTGGAGAACTCCAACACCAAGGCGGTGCTGGATGGTGATCTGGACAGGTTTATTGAAGCAAGTCTGAAACAGGGGCTATAAATTTAGTCAGCTTAAAACGGCAATCTCGTTCAGCACAGATTTGTTAATCGAAAAAATATGATATTAATATCGAAAAAAATGGATATTAATATTTAAAAAATTCGATATAATGAATTCAGGTGCTGAACAAAGCTTTGCCTGTTGAGAAACGTGGTGAGTCTATGGATATTGATGTAATCAGCAAGGCCTTAGCAAATCCATTACGTCGGCAGATTTTGCAATGGCTGAAACAGCCTGAGCAATTTTTGCCTGTGCAGGAATGTGGTGGCAGTTTTGAACGTGGCGTATGTGCAGGACACATCGAACGTTTAGGCAAGGTGGCGCAATCGACCATGTCGAATCATTTGTCTGTGTTACAGCAGGCGGGTTTGATCAAGGTTGAGAAATATGGACAATGGTCATATTTTACCCGCAATGAAGCTTTGATTCAGCAATACATCGAACATTTAAAACAAACACTTTAATACCGTGTTGCATAAGCCCAGCACGACTGAAAAAGTGAAGTTGAGGCGATCATGGCTGAACTAAATTCTACGCTGCAAGTGGGTGATTTCACGATTAAAAACCGTCTGGTTTTGGCACCCCTGACCAGAGCGCGCAGTGGTGTGGAGCGTATTCCAAATAACTTGATGGTGGAATATTACCAGCAACGTGCCAATGCAGGTTTAATCATTACGGAAGCAACGGTGATTAGCCCAAAAGCGGTGGGTTATGCCAACACACCTGGTCTGTGGTCACAGGAACAGGCGCAGGCATGGCATAAAATTGTGGATGCGGTGCATGCACAGGGTTCCAAAATTGTGGTTCAGCTCTGGCATGTGGGACGTATTTCACATCCAGACCTATTGGATGGTGATACACCTGTGGCTCCAAGTGCAATCCAGCCCGCAGGTGAGGTGAGCCTGCTTCGTCCAAAACGTCCTTTTGTCACGCCTCGTGCCTTGTCCCATGAAGAAATTCAGGATATTGTCGCGCAATATAAGAATGCTGCTGAACTTGCCAAAGCGTCTGGTTTTGACGGTGTTGAGCTACATGCGGCCAATGGCTACCTGATTGACCAGTTCCTGCAAAGTTCAACCAATATACGTGAAGATGAATACGGTGGTTCAATTGAAAACCGCGCCCGTTTACTTCTACAGGTGGTTGATGCCTTTATTGAAGTATGGGGTGCGGGTCGAGTTGGTGTGCATCTGGCACCGCGTGGTGATTCGCATGACATGGGTGATGACAATCCACTGGCTACGTTTGGTTATGTGGTTGAACAGCTTGATCAGCGCAATGTGGCCTTTATTTTCACCCGTGAATATGAGGCGAAAGATAGTCTACAGCCGCAACTTCGCCCAAAATTTAAAGGCGTGTGGATTGCCAATGAAAACTTAACTGCCGAATCAGCGAATCGTATTTTGGCTACTGGACAGGCGGATGCAGTTTCATTTGGTAAACCTTATATTGCCAATCCTGATTTATTGGAACGTCTGGAAAATGATTTGCCTTTAAATCAAATTCAGTTCGAAACTTTATATGGTGCAGGTGCAGAAGGTTATACCGATTATCCTGTTTTTGAACAACTGGAAGCATAGGCTGCGTTTTTATTCGGCATAGTTTCGATCATGCCCTGTATCATTCTCATAAAAATATGAATATCGGGTGGATAATCATCCGCCCGATATTCGTTTAATTTTAAGACTTACTTTGCTGCACTACCGCCTGTTCACTGCGATTCTTATAAAAATCCAGAATCACATTGGAAAAATCATGCACCATCAGTTGCGCAACGCGATTGGCGTAGAAATTCACTTCGGTACTGATGCGATAGTCTATTTTTAAGGTCACTCTGGTTTGTTGCGGATTGATCGGGGTCAGTTCAAAAGAAGTATATTTAAGATCAAAATATTTCCCCCCAATACTGACATGATCATCCAGCGCACCTTTGGGGATCGAATCTGGCGCAAAGCGATAGGTCCAGCTTAAATATTGGTTCGGTTTGGACTGTTGGATGATTTCATCAAAATGAATATCTTTTTGCCAGGTCGAATAACGAATCAGCCCCTCATCTGTGGTTTTGGTGATGCCTGAAACAGGATAGGGCACACCGATGGAATATAGCAGACTGGGTTTAAATTCCTCTGGTCGAATATCATGGGCATGGTTAAGCTGATACCAAATCACTTCAGCAGGTGCATCAACCACAATGCTTTTTGCCACCTGATCATAATGCAGTTGGGTTTTCTCTGGTAAGGTCAGCAGGATAAAAGGCAGCAAGGCAATGCTATAAATGGCTTTATTCGGTTTCCAGATAAAATGACACAGCCATTTCATCACGGCTGCGCCCAGCAACATGCCCACAAATAAAATTGGGGTCATGATCGCCACACAAATCGCACCCTCATGCAGCACGATGATGGCAAACAGCAGCAACACCACCAGAAAAATACAAATCACTTTAAAGGACTGCACAAAGGAAACTGCATGCTGATAGTTCTGGATATAGGCGATCAATGCCCCAATGATAAATGGAACACCGATCAGGAAACTGGCGGTCATCAGCGCTTCAAGATGACTGGCAAACAGCGCCCATAGGCAGCACAGTAGCGCCAACAACAAGAAAGGCAGCATAACTTTAATCGGGCTACGTGCTGGATAATGACTTTTTTCTGGTTGGGGTGGTCTAATCTGGTCGGACCAATCAGGCTGCATGGTTTTTCTCAAAGATATTTTTCTTGGTGTATTAGCCTATCATTTTTTGTTTCAGCCGATTGGGTCAATGGTCGTTTCCACAATTATAAATTGTCAAAACCCCATCAATTTCCGCATAATGAACGAAATCAAATTGTAAATCTTGGTCTCGGATGGCGCAGCACAACGCAGTACAGCAAACCCCGTTCTGGTATAACTTTTTACTGGTATGTCTCAAGCCGCTCTATCGCTGGAAAATAAGACAACGGGCGGAAAATGAGGTGCTGTTCCAGCAGGAATGTGTCGAGCGTTTCGGGCCTTTCCAGCCACCTAAAAATGTCAATGCAATCTGGTTTCATGTCGTGTCAGTGGGTGAGACCAATGCCGCACAGCCCTTGATTGAGCATTATTTAAAACAAGGTCATCCTGTGTTGGTGACCAATACCACAAAAACAGGACAGGCACGAGCCAAGTCATTATTTGCTGAAAAATATTCAAATTTATTTCAGGCAGTATATTTGCCAGTTGACCAGAAAACTTTGCTCAGACAATTTTTCGATCTCTACCGACCTCGACTGTTGGCCTTGGTTGAAACTGAAATCTGGCCAAATTTGATTGCGGAAGCACGGCAACGGCAGATTCCGTGTATCTTGCTGAATGCCCGACTTTCTGAAAAATCGGCCAAAGGTTATGGCAAGGTTCTCCGCCTTACCCAGCCGATGTTGCAGCAACTGACTTGGTTGTTGGCACAGGATGCAGCCACACAACAGCGTTATGTGGCTTTAGGCTTGGATCAGGCCAAAAGTCAGGTGGTGGGCAATATCAAGTTTGATATTGAAGCACCATCACACTATATCCAGCAGGCGGAACAATTGAAACAGCAGTGGCAATTGGCGGATCGTCAGGTGATCACATTGGCAAGTACCCATGCGCCTGAAGAAGAAAACCTGTTAAAAAAATTACAAGCCCATTTAAATACAAATCCGAATTTACTTTGTATCGTGGTGCCCCGCCATCCTGAACGTTTTGATGAGGTCTATAAAGTTTGCCAAAGTTTAAATTTAAATACTCAACGCCGTAGTCTTCAACAGATGATTCAGCCCGATACTCAAGTCTTTCTTGCCGATAGTATGGGCGAGATGTGGCTATGGTATAGCTTAAGTCAAGTTTGTTTTGTTGGTGGTTCACTGAATGAACCAGGCGGTGGACACAATATCTTGGAGCCGATGGTATTGAATGTCCCAACGGTGATTGGCCCTCGCTATTTTAACTTCCAAAGTATTGTCGATGAGTTTGTGGCAGAACAGGGCATCCTGATTGGGGAAAATGCCGAGCAAGTGGTACAACAGCTTTTAAGCTGTCTGGATGATTCAGCCCAGACCCAGCAACTGGTTGCTCATGCCCAGCAGGTGTTGCAGCGCAATAAGGGTTCTCTACAAAAACATATCCAGTTGCTTGACCACTATTTACAGCAAACCGCATCATCATGAATATTGTTTTACTTGAAGCTGAACAAACCCAATCCGAGTTCTGGAAAATTGAAAATCCAAGACAACTGCAACATTTAAGCCAGCATATTCAGTTAAATGCTGGAGATACCTTAAAGGTCGGTGTTCGCAATGGTCAACGCCATCTCACGGAAGTTGTAACGATTTCAGAGCAACATATTGTACTCAGGCCGATTCAGGCCGAAGCCTTACCTGCAAAGTTGCCTGTGCATTTGATTCTGGCATTGCCACGTCCCAAGGTGCTGCGCCGTGTCATCATGGACGCGGTGACGCTGGGTGTGCAACGTATCAGCCTGATTCATAGCTATCGGGTGGATAAGAGTTATTGGCAAACTCCATTTTTACAGCAACTGGATGATTATGTGACGCTGGGGCTGGAACAGGCAGGTGACACCATCGAACCAGAAATCCAGCTTTACAAAAGGTTTAAACCTTTTGTTGAGGATATATTGCCAAGCTTTATTTCAGGACAACGGCCCGCCTATGTGGCGCATCCCTATGCAGAACAGCAAATGCCTTATGCAATTAATCATGCGTGTAATTTGATTGTTGGGCCAGAAGGCGGCTTTATTCCCTATGAAGTCGATTTACTGCAAAAAAATGGTTGCCAGGCCATGAGCCTTGGCAACCGAATTTTGCGTACTGAAACAGCGGTATCATCTATTTTAGGTCGGTTGTTTGTCTGAGCGCTCGGCGTTGTCCGACTGATCGCCACGATCGACTTTTACTTCCTGTACAGGGTAGGGAATTGAGATACCCTGTTCATCAAAGGCTGCCACCACCAGTTCCTGAATCTCGCTGATTGAGGTTCCAGTTGAGGTTTCGGTGGTGTTGACCCACCAGCGTACCGTCAGGTTAATCGAGAAGTCGGCCAGTGCGGTAACATTCACTGAAAAAGCAGGCTGACTCAGCACGTTACGGTTATGGTCCAGAATCTTCAGGATAATGTCCTTGGCCTGCTGGATATTGTCTTCATAGCCAATGCCGACCATAAACTCACAACGGCGGCGCTGGTAGGCATTGTTCACTGTCACAGCACTGGTATAGACCGTCGCATTGGGAATGACGATACGGCGACCATCTGGAGAACGCAGGAATGTGGCACGAATCTGGATATCCTCAACATTGCCCTCCATGCCATTCACCACAATGTCATCACCAATGCGGAAAGGTTCCCCCAGTAAAATCAGTACGCCTGAAAGTAGATTCTGGAAGATGTCCTTAAATGCAAAACCAATGGCGACCGAACCAATCCCCAGCGCCCCAATCAGTTGGCTTGGGGTAAAGCCTGGAATGGCAATCACCAGCGCGATCAGGAAACCAAAGAACAGGATAAAGGTGCTGCCGACCCGATTCAGTACCAATACCAGGTTCTGGCGGGTGTAACTGCGATTTTCCAGTGTTTTGCGAATAAAGAACTTAAACAGCTTGGTTAGCAGCCAAAAAATGATAAACACCGCAATCGCGATGCAGATATAGGGAACCCGCTGCCAGAAACTGTCGATGATCTTGTCAATCGTGGTATAGGCATCATGGTATTTTTCAGTATGGGCCAATACAGTCTGCGTGGTTTTGGCACCTGCCTGCTGGATCAGTTCACCTGTGTCCTTGGCGACATTGGTCAGGGTTGTTTGTTCATTTGCCACAGAAAAATCTCTATTTCGCAAAGTGGGAATGGAAAGGGGGAAGCAATCATAATGAATTTATCGCAAATATGCATGTAAAGTTCAGTTGTTGTTTCACCCCACTTATGCTCTGGAAACCTAGAAGTATCCAGTGGTGTTCTGGATCATTTGTGTTGGCCCCTCCCATAAGTCTGGGCTGGCAAAGTAATAGAAAAACACGAAGATAAACAGCATCATCAAGATACTCAGGATGATCATGATCCATGCCAGCAATTTTTCCCAAGTGGTGGATGGACGGACATCGCCATAATCATTGCGATAGGGTGTACCTGGCGCAAGCAACACATAGAAAGTAAACAGCAACTGGATAAGGGGAACGAGCAGCAGCAGGCTCAGCCAGCCTGTTTTATTGAGGTCGTGTAGACGACGAATCAGGAAAACAATCTGGAAATAAACCGTTGCAAACCACAGTGCAATCATGGCGAATATCATAAGGCCTGGAAATGCGGAAAGCATTGGTGTGTCCAGATTGACATTGTGAATACTGACAATGCCAGTGAACAGCATAAGGAAGATCAAAACCGCCATGCAGGTCAGGCTGAGCAGGCCATACCAGCCCAGATAGCTGAGTCGGTTAAACCGCCCCTTGGCGGATAAGGGATGGTCATTGATGGGCTGTGTCTGGGAGGAGAGTGGGGGATTCAACATCATATTTTCCTATTTTTTGTTTATTAAATCTTTTAAGGTATGGGCAATGATCAAAATAATCACTTATTTTAAAAACAAAAAGCATAGACAAGCAGTTCAAATTTAAATTATTTTGAGTAAATTTTTGAAAATAAACTGATCGTAACATTCCTACGACCAAAGCCGCATTGTTTAGTCTTGTAAATGGTGTCCATACTGCAAGAGAGAACAAAACATACCAGAAGAATAGATGTGATCATCTAGGGTATGAAATAAAAAACCAAGGAAGTAAGCTATGAAAGACATCTACCCAGTGCCTGATAAATTCAAAGAAACGGCAAGAATCTCGGAAGCAGACTATTTCAAACGTTACCAGCATTCCATTGAGCAGCCTGAAGCATTTTGGGCGGAAGAAGCGCAAAAGATTGACTGGATTAAGCCCTTTACCCAGGTCAAGAATACCAGTTTTAGTCAGGATGACTTCAAGATTGAATGGTTTGCCGATGGTGAGCTGAATGTCTCCGCAAACTGTCTGGACCGTCATCTCAAGGATAATCCATTAAAACCTGCCATTATCTGGGAAGGTGACCATCCATCACGCCATAAAATCATCTCCTTTGCCGAGTTGCATGATGAGGTGTGCCGTTTTGCCAATGTGTTGAAGAAACAGGGTGTGGCGAAAGGTGACCGTGTGGTGCTGTACATGCCAATGGTACCTGAAGCGGCGATTGCCATGCTGGCATGTGCCCGCATTGGTGCGGTGCACTGTGTGGTGTTCGGGGGGTTCTCGCCTGATTCACTGGCCAGCCGTATTGAGGACAGTCAGGCCAAACTGGTGATTACCGCCGATGCGGGAATGCGTGGTGGCAAGCTGATCCCATTGAAGGAAAATGTTGACGCCGCCCTGGATATTCAGGGAACCGACAGTGTAGAGAACGTAATTGTGGTGCACCGTACAGGCAACCCGATTCAGTTCAATGAGGCGCGTGACATCTGGTATCACCTTGCCATTATGGAAGTGGATGAGCACTGTCCACCTGAGCCGATGAAGGCGGAAGACCCACTTTTCATCCTTTACACCTCTGGTTCAACAGGCAAGCCAAAAGGGGTGCTGCATACCACGGGTGGTTATCTGGTTTATGTCAACACTACCTTTAGGGAAGTGTTTGACCTTAAAGAGGATGATGTGTACTGGTGTACCGCAGATGTGGGCTGGATTACAGGCCATAGCTACCTGCTGTATGGCCCGCTCAGCAATGCCACCACAACGGTGATGTTTGAGGGGATTCCACAGTATCCAACATGGGCGCGTATCGGCCATGTGATTGACAAGCACAATGTCACCATCCTCTATACCGCACCAACCGCCATTCGCGCCATGATGCGTGAGGGTGATGCCTATGTGCGTGAAAGTGACCGCAGCAGTCTACGTCTGTTGGGTTCAGTTGGTGAGCCAATCAACCCAGAAGCGTGGAACTGGTACTATGAAGTCGTCGGTGAAAGCCGTTGCCCAATTGTGGATACATGGTGGCAGACTGAAACGGGTGGAATCCTGATCTCACCATTGCCAGGTGCAACCGCATTGAAACCAGGTTCGGCAACCCGACCATTCTTTGGGGTGCAGCCTGCCCTTGTTGATGGCGAGGGCAATGAATTGGAAGGTGCCAATGAGGGCAATCTGGTGATTAAAGACTCATGGCCAGGCCAGATGCGGACCATCTGGGGTGATCCAGAGCGCTTTATTGAGGCCTACTTCTCCACCTTTAAAAACTGCTATTTCACTGGCGATGGTGCGCGCCGTGATGAAGATGGCTATTACTGGATTACTGGCCGTGTGGATGATGTCCTCAACGTTTCAGGTCACCGTTTAGGCACAGCCGAAATTGAAAGTGCCCTGGTTGCACATGAGGCTGTTGCCGAGGCTGCGGTGGTTGGAATGCCGCATGACATCAAGGGACAGGGGATCTGTACTTTTGTCACCTTACAGGCTGATGTGGCCGAATCAGAGGAGTTGCGCAAGGAACTGGTCAACTGGGTGCGTAAGGTACTTGGACCAGTGGCAACGCCTGATGCCTTGCACTGGGCACCCGCCTTGCCAAAGACCCGCTCAGGCAAGATTATGCGCCGTATCCTGAGAAAGATCGCCGCCAATGAACTGGATACACTGGGTGATACCTCAACTCTTGCTGAACCAGCGGTGGTGGAGGCCCTCATTGCAACGGTTTATCCAGACAGATAAGACATATGTAAATCACAAGAGCGTTCACTTGAACGCTCTTTTTTTATGAGCAGCGTTTAATGGTCAGTAAGGAAAATAGAAACCTACCAAGAATAAAAAGCCCCAAGCCGAGTCTTGGGGCAATAATACTTGCCATTACATTATTTTTCTTCTTATCAAGGCTAAAACCGCGTTATTTTTTATGCAACGTGGTTTAGATTTTTTTGTGGTTTTGGATGGAGGCGGGATTCTGCTGCATCCAGATCAGGTACTGCCGCTGAGGGAAGCACATCCGCCTGTTCAATCTGTTTGTTAATACCGAGATTCTGGTTGGCCTGTTCGGTTTTTGCTCTGGTTGCCGCCGCACGCTGACCCTTGGCGGGTGCCCATTCCAGTATTGGCAGGGCACGTGCTACAGCTAGGGTCACACGGTCCGACAGTTGCTCACTTTTTACCGTGTATTCAGGTGTAAAGTCGCGATCGGTGGCATATACGCCAATCGGTAGGGTCTGTGCCTGAAAAAAGCTAAATAGCGGACGTAGCTGATGCTCCAGTACCAGTGCATGCCGATCACTGCCGCCTGAAGCCGCCAGCAATACAGGAACATCGACTAAAGCAGTCTGTTCAACAAAGTCGAAGAAGTGTTTAAATAAACCAGTGAATGATGCACGGTAAACGGGTGTGCCCACAATCAGGGCATCTGCCGCCTCAACTGCGGCAAGGTCATCCTGTACACGCTGTGGCAGTTGGTTACGGTAAATGGCGCCACCCAATAAAGGACCAATTTCACTGAGTTTAATGAAATGCACCTTAATGCTGATTGCTTCTGAAAGTTCATCAAGGATGGCCTGAATTAAACTTTCAGTTTTAGAGGGACTATTCAGTCCCCCTGAAACGGCAACAATGTTGAGGGGAGTGGTGATTGTCTGGTGATTTGGCATGGTTGGGCCTGGGCAGTTTTCCTGAATTGCCCCTATTTATCTACCTGAATATGCTGGCTGTAAAATAAGGAAATGCTGCAAGCTTATCTTTTTTATCGATATATCTAAAAATAACGATAGGCTTGAAGTTGGTTGATTTTAATTGCATGTTTCTATTCAATATTTCTTTAAGGGCTTTATTCTTGAATAAATAGGATATGGATTATATAAATATTCGATTTATTTTGCTGGAAAAGGAAATAAATCAGGTCTTGTGCTTGACCTGCGGTTTATTTAAAAATAGGCTAGGATAGATTGAATTTGAATAAACACAGTACATTGACGTACTTACAGATTGCGTAAAGCGCTTATGAATATTTTAATTGTAGATGATCATCCCTTATTTAGACATGCGTTGATTCAAGCGGTTCGTTATAGCCTGCCACAGGCACAGATTCAGGAAACGGCCGATGTTGACGAATTCTATGCGCGTCTGGAGCATGGGGCGGAACCCGATCTGGTGTTGCTGGACCTGAATCTACCAGGTGCCTCTGGATTTTCTGCGCTGGTATATGTACGGGCACAGTATCCAGCGATTCCAATCATTATTGTTTCTGCCCATGAGGAGGTGTCGATTATCCAGCGGGCAATTGCACATGGAGCAATGGGATACATTCCAAAATCCTCACACCCCAGCCATATTGGCGAGGCCATTAAGCAGGTGCTGGAGGGTGAGATTTGGCTGCCACCGAATTTACCGACTCATGCTGGATTTGACCCAAGGGCTGCGGATGAAACCGCACTGGCAGAGCGTTTACAGTCACTAACCCCGCAGCAGTTCCGCGTATTGATGATGGTGGCTGAGGGGTTGCTGAATAAACAGATTGCCTATGACCTGGAAGTGTCCGAGGCAACCATCAAGGCGCATGTAACCGCCATTTTCCGTAAACTTGGTGTACAAAACCGTACTCAGGCAGTGCTGGCAATCAGTGCCTTAAATATCGAAGACAAGAAGATGTAGTCGAGTGCAGGTGAGAACTGAATTACTTTTCCAATTTCTCCCTAAAATAAAAAAACCAGTTCAAAATGAACTGGTTTTTTATGATCAATCAGTGTTCTGGATAGAACTACAATTCAATCTTAGAAACGTAACTTCGCATTTACGCCAACAGTTTGCATATCTGCGTCAGAACCTACAGCATTTGCATTTACATAGCTTGCACCAACCGCAATTGCTGGAGTGATGAAGTAGTTTACATTCACACCCCAAGCTGAGTCTGGTGAACCAGCAAAGCTAGATTCAGCATAAGAAACGCCAGCACTAAGTTGTGAGTTTAGGTACAAATCAGTTTTTAACTCGTACGCAGTGTCTTGACCGTAAACGATACCTGTTTCGAAACCAATTGACATTGGAGTACCTGTGATTGCACCAACGTATTTAGTACGTGCAGTGATCGCATCCTGGTCATCGGCAATCGTTGCTGTCTCACCAACTGCTTTGGCAAAACCACTGTTTAGGATTGTGAACGTATCTAAAGATGTTTGTTCAACAACGTTGGTATAACCTACAGCCACAAGGAAATTTGGTGCGATAACAGAACCAAACTCAACTGCCCAGCGTTGACCACGGTCATCAGAAAGACCATATTTACCGTCATTGTCAGTTGCGCTGTAGCTTAAGCTTGCATATGCAGGCATATATGGAGTTGGCAGGTAAGCTTCCGCCTTAATACCCACGTTTTGGGATTTAACGTCGTCAAGGTTTGCAAAGTTATATCCAACAGCAACATTTGAAGCCTGGTTAAGGAAAGCAGCTTCTGCCAAAGGACCTTTAGATGCATCTACATTATTGAAATAGTAGGTTGCCTGTCCACCCACAGTAAAGTTGTTATAATCTCTGTTTTCATCATTTGAATCTAGGGCTTCAGACTGACCTTGAATTTCGAATTGGTAAGCGTGAGCACCGGTCATGGCTAATACTAAAGCAGTGGCTAAACCGAGTTTTTTCATACGAATTTCCAGCATTAATAAAAAAAAGATATACATCTAAAAACAGGATTCATTGTATTGTAACAAAATATGAAGTCAATGTAATAAATGGGTTACTCCGATAAACGAACAATCAAGGGCTAAGGATCGTTTAAAAAATAGACAAATGTATTTTATTTTGTCAACCTGACACGAAATATATAACTAACAATTAGATAGATGAAATTTTCATCTTTGAAATCGCTGTAATATAATGGTCATAATTCCATATTTTAATTGATTTATTCGATAGTATTGATCGTTTTTTACATTTAATGTGGGCAGAAAAATTACATAATTAAGCTTAAAAAGTGTGAATAAAATCTACTTTTCCTGTGTTTATGCGGTTTGTTTTTTATAATTTAAGCGGATTATCTGGATAAGATAGATAAAACCAGGTTAACAAAAGGCTGGATTTTTTAAAAAGGATTAACAAAAACGATGAAAAATGTAAATCTGATCTATTTAATCAACTTTACTTTTTGAGATGTGGTTCACATAATAGTGAGCAAGAGGTGTGGTATTTGCATTTTACCTCATAACATTTTCTCAAGTATTCGATGTGTCATACATCATTGTTTAGTAGCTCGGCTTTCCCCAAGGCTGAGCTTTTTTTTGCCTATTGTTTTAGTCATTCAATATGCAATTAAATGAGAGATAAAAGACAGGGATTCGAACAGGTTCATGCCCCAAGATTCTTTTTTATGATCTGGGAGAATCACGTATGGGCTGCTGAAAGAAGCATAATTTTCCCATAAAAAAAGACCCAACCTTAATTTGAAAGATTGGGTATTAGAAAAGGATGTTTCAATAGAGGGGAGAAAACATCCTTGAGGGTTTACGGATCAAAGGGATTCTCTGGAATTAGTTAAATTATTGCCTGTTTCAGCAGATATGTGAAATTGGTAATTTTCATCTTATGGATTTAGTTTCCCGATGAATTGGCATTTTACTTCCACTAAAGAAGCACCTAAATCATGACAGTACAAATTAAAATTCAGGTAGAATCATTGTCTGTTTAAAAAACATTCGAAATATTCCTGAGAAGCGTAAGGTGTATGCATGGAACGTAAGTTAAAGAATGAAAAATTACGTTCAGAGCAAATCAGCCTGCGCCTTTTTGCCTGTATGGTCGTGATTATCTTATCGATCCTCTATATTTCCATTCCGCTTATTATCCATAGTGATCAAGAATATATTAAGACCCAACAGGTACTGACTGAAATGACCAGTTTGCGTGCCTTGGTGAAAACCGCCAACAAAATTTCCAGGGAACGTGCCCCCAGCAACAAGCTGATGTCGAGCCAGCCAGATGAACTGGAAAACAACAGGAAAGAATTACAGGCATTCAGGCGGGTGGTGGATGCGCAAATCAATGAAACCATCCTCACACTACAAAAAAATGGCTTTGATTCAATCGCGCTACAATTGAGGGCGGATTTAAAACCAAAACTGGCACAGGGACGTAAAAAGGTCGATGCCTATGCCGAAATTCCACCTGATCAACGTACTTCTGCCCAGCTTGACCATGCGATTGTGTCAATGTTTAAGGTTTGGGATAGCAACCGTAAATTGCTCAATGTGTTAATGACCCAGTCGAAAACCAAAGATAGCAAGATGTCGAATTATTTTATTTCGATTCTCGTATTAACCGACATGCGTGATCAGGCAGGGCGGGTTGCTTCGAACATTATGGCACCTGTCACCTTTGGCGAGAAAATTTCTGACGAGAATCGGGCACGTTCACTACAAACCCAGCATCAGGCACAATATCTTTGGACAATGGTGGATGCCATTCAGCCACAAAATGCAAAAACCTCTGAATATCAATATTTATATCGACGTGTAAAAACTGAGTTTCTTGATCAGGGTCTGCCTCTCATCGCGAAACTGCTGGATGAAAGCAAGAATAATGAAGCCTACTTCTTAACGGGAACGCAACTGACGGAACGTATTGTTGATAAATTCATCACGGTGATGGACTTGCAAAATTATATTCTGGACTACAGCATTGAAGTTGCCACTGAACAGCATAAAAGGGCCAGACATCAACTGATCTTTACCCTGTGTATTTCCAGTCTTTGCCTGTTGATCGCGATTTTCACCATGATTTATGCAAGGCAAAGGGTTTTCAGCCCACTGATCAGGGCCAGAGACATGATTCTAGGCTTATCAAATATGCCTGATGAGCAGCAGCCGAGCAAACCTCAGCAAGAGTTTGTTTCCCTGTTTGAGGCGATAGGTAAGTTAAGAGATATGCTGCAACAGCGTGACATGATGGAATTGCAGCTTAAACAGATTGCGAATTCCGATGTTTTAACAGGTGTGTCCAACCGTTTGGCCCTGGATGAATATATTGGTGTCTTGGAATCACAGCCTGAGACTTTGTCGCAAACCTGTGTGATTGTGGTGGATATTGATAATTTTAAATTCGTAAATGACCAGTATGGACATATTGTCGGTGATCAGGTGATTGTCATGATTGCGGATCAGTTAAAGCAGCATGTACGTTCATCTGACCTGATTGTGCGTTATGGGGGTGATGAGTTTTTGGTGGTGATTGAAAATATCCAAATGGATGTGGCAAAGGCGATTGCTGAGAGTATTCGTTTGGGTATTTCAAAAGAGGGTATCGTAATTTCGAGTGTGGATGAGCTGATTTATGTTTCGGTCAGTATTGGCGTGGCGATTGGAGCAGGGAGTTGGCTGGAGCTTTTGGAAAAAGCCGATCAGTCGATGTTAAGGGCCAAAGCCAAAGGAAAAAATGTGGTGGAGGGGTAAAGTGGGTTTAATAATATGATTTTTATCGTTATTCTAAATAAGTCAGCGAATTTAAATCTGCTGTTGTTAGCATGCAAGATAATTAAAAAAATTGAGTTTTGCCTGTGCTGCCGAAAGACCAAGAAAAATTGTGTAAGATAATTTATTCACCCGACCATCATAAAGATTGGCAGAAGATAGCTCGATCCTCTAAACAATATGATGCTAATGATATTGCCCAAAATGCTTTTCTATTTGTTATAGACAAGTGGATGGATGAATTTGATTTATGCAATCCTAAACATTGGGTTGAACTAAAACAAAAGATGTGGAGTCTTTATGGTCATGGCGTTGATCGTGTGCTGAAAAAAGCATTGAGTATGGATCAAACTTCTCGAAATGATCCAGACGAGGCAATTAATCCAATTCTTTTGGGTATATCATCTCCAACATCAACTGAGTCATTACAGGGTATGATTGATGTCGAGGAATAGCAAATATTACGAAAGAAGCAAGTAAAGCAGATTCAAGAAAATAGTTTTTCGATGGCTTTAGCCTATGTTCAGCTATTTGAAAGTCTAAAACCTAAATTACTCAAATATACCTATTTAAATATCGCTGATTATATGAAAATGTCTTATTCATGGTTAAGGCAATGTTTAAAGCGTGCTGAGAAACTCCAGCAAACTCAGCATTCCTTGTTTGATAATATTGAGTATGCACCAGCTCAACATTTAGGGAGTTGGCGTAAATTCAAGCTAGAGAGACAAAATCAACCTAAATTTACGCCAGTATTTAAGAACCAGTTAAATTTATTTCAACATCGGCTTTAAGAAACGTCCAGTATGTGAAATCTCAACCTCAGCAACTTGCTCAGGTGTACCCTCGGCAATGATCTGACCACCACCAGAACCCCCTTCAGGGCCAAGGTCAATCACCCAGTCAGCTGTCTTGATCACATCCAGATTATGCTCAATCACCACAATCGTATTGCCCTTGTTGCGAAGCTCATGCAGGATATCCAGCAACTTGGCAATATCATGGAAATGCAGGCCTGTGGTCGGTTCATCCAGAATATACAGGGTTTTACCTGTATCCCGTTTTGCCAGTTCACGTGCCAGCTTCACCCGTTGCGCTTCACCCCCTGAAAGTGTGGTCGCTGCCTGACCCAGACGGATATAACCCAGACCTACCTGCATCAGGGTTTCCAGACGACGGTGAATCACGGGAATCGCGCTAAAGAATTCGGCTGCATCTTCCACTGTCATTTCCAAAACATCGGAAATGTTTTTGCCTTTATAACCCACTTCCAGCGTTTCGCGGTTGTAACGCTTGCCATGACAGGCATCACACGGCACATACATATCAGGCAGAAAGTGCATCGCCACCTTGATCATGCCATCGCCCTCACAGGCCTCGCAACGCCCACCTTTCACATTAAATGAGAAACGACCTGCGCTATAACCACGTGCCTTGGCTTCAGGGGTTTGCGCAAACAATTCACGGATTGGGGTGAATAAACCTGTATAGGTCGCAGGATTCGAACGTGGCGTACGTCCGATCGGGCTTTGGTCAATATCCACCACTTTATCGAGATGCTGTAAGCCGTCGATTGAATCAAATTTTTCCGCAGTGAGTGTGGTTGCGCCATTAAGCTGGGTGGCTGCCAAAGGCAACAGAGTACGGTTAATCAGGGTCGATTTACCAGAACCTGACACGCCCGTTACACAGGTCATAATACCCAATGGAATGGTTAGATCGACATTTTGCAGGTTATGTCCACTCGCACCAGACAGCTTGATCACTTCATTTGGACGAGGCGACTGGGTACGTTGTTTTGGCACTTCAATTTTTAACTTACCTGAGAGGTATTGACCTGTGAGTGAGTCGGCGTGATTGGCCAGTTCCTCATAGGTTCCTTCGGCAATGATGGCACCGCCATGAATCCCTGCACCTGGGCCAATATCAATAATATGGTCAGCAGCCCGAATGGCATCTTCATCGTGCTCGACCACCAGTACGGTATTGCCCAGATCACGCAGGCGAATCAGGGTTTGCAATAGGCGATCATTATCACGTTGATGCAAACCAATGGACGGTTCGTCCAGTACATACATCACGCCCATTAGACCTGCACCAATCTGTGAGGCTAGACGAATACGCTGCGCCTCACCACCTGACAGGGTTTCAGCCGAACGTGCGAGACTTAAGTAATTCAGGCCAACACTGACCAAGAAGTGTAAACGCTCACGAATCTCCTTAAAGATTTTATCAGCGATTTCACCTTTGGCACCCTCAAGATTCAGGTCCTGATAGTAGTTTTCTGCATCGCCAATCGACATCTTGGTGATTTGTGCAATGGTTTTATCCTTGACTCGAACATGGCGTGAAATTTCATTCAGACGTGAACCACCACAGGCGTCACAGGCGGCATTGGAAAGATATTGCGCCAGATCATCACGAACGTAGTTTGACTCAGTTTCACGGTAACGACGTTCCAGATGTGGCAGGATTCCTTCAAACGGTTGCACACGGGTGTGCTTACGACCACGTTCATCAATATAACTCAGGTCGATTTTCTCTTTGCCTGTGCCTTGCAGGAATTTTTTCTGGGTGTCCTTATCCAGCTTATTCCACTGCTCATCCAGACTAATGCCAAAGTGATCAGCGACTTTTTGCAGCATGGTGTAGTAATAAGGACGCTGACGATCCCAACCACGAATTGCACCCTGACTGATGGAAAGCTCAGTGTTTGGAATCAGCTTTTCTGCACTGAAATGGCTACGGGTACCTAGGCCATCACAGACAGGGCAGGCACCAAATGGATTGTTGAATGAGAACAAACGTGGTTCAAGTTCAGCCACCGCACGGTCACACTCAGGACAGGAGTGCTTTGCAGAGAAAACCCGTTCAGGATGTTCGCCATTCATCCACGATAAAACCGCAATATCACCGCCTAAACGTAGAGCGGTTTCAAAAGATTCTGCAATACGGTTGCCAAGGTCATCCCGTACCTTAAAGCGGTCCACCACCACTTCAATGCTATGTTTTTTCTTTTTGTCCAGTTCAGGCGGGGTATCAATATCAATGATTTCACCATCAACACGGGCACGGACAAAGCCCTGACCCTGTAACTGTTCAAACAGGTTGCTGTATTCACCCTTGCGCTCACGCACCACAGGTGCAAGCAGCATCAGTGCGGTGCCTTCGGGCAGTACCTTGACGGCATCGACCATTTCAGAAATGGTCTGCGCTACCATCGGCAGGTCATGTTCAGGACAATACGGAGTACCGACACGTGCGTACAGCAAGCGTAAATAGTCATAGATTTCGGTAATGGTTCCCACCGTCGAACGTGGGTTGTGGCTGGTCGACTTTTGCTCAATTGCAATCGCAGGGGATAAGCCCTCAATTGAATCGACCTCGGGTTTTTCCATTTGCGAAAGGAACTGGCGTGCATAGGCCGAAAGTGACTCGACATAGCGGCGCTGGCCTTCGGCATACAGGGTATCAAAGGCGAGCGATGATTTACCTGAGCCAGAAAGTCCCGTAATCACCACAAATTTGTCACGTGGTATATCGAGTGACACATTCTTTAAGTTATGGGTACGTGCGCCTCGAATACGGATATGACTTTGACTCATAAATACATCTCGAAATTGTGCGAATAAAACGTGTATATAATAGCGATTTAAAATTGTTCAAGCTGTAACAAAACGATTTTAAACGTCAGATTGTGTCGGATTAATGATTTCAAATATGTTTTTAACATGAAATTCTAATGTGACCCAAAGACTTATCCCTGAGATTTACAGACCATCCATTCAAAAATAAATTCCTAAAACCGAGGGCATCATGTCAAAAAAACTGCAAGTTTCGATTGTTGCGATTATTCTGCTGGCTTTCGTTTATGTGTATGCATCTCCCTATCTGGTGATTGACCAAATCCGTCAGGCATTGAAGAATGAGGACAGTGCAGCATTGGCAGCTTATGTTGATTTTCCCAGTGTTCGACAGGGAATCAAGGATCAGTTGAATACTGAACTCGTAAAGAAATTTCCAGAACATGCACAGGCATCCGAGGGTGGCTTTGCCGCTTTCGGTGCGCTGCTGGCTTCTTCGATGATTGATAAAATGGTGGATGTGATGGTCAGTCCCCAAGGCGTTGCCATGCTTTTACAGGGAAAAAAGCTAAAAGAAAGTTTGCCATTTCAAGCCCAGCTTGAACAGTCCGAACAACAGCAAACACAGGCAGGAGAGCAGGCAAAGGAAAAGCTGTCTTATCATGGTAAATATCAGTCATTCAATCGTTTTGTGGTAGAAATCCGTCATCCACAAAAGCAGCCTCCAATTAATGTCATTTTGCAAAGACAAGGCTTGAGCTGGAAAGTCACACAAATCGTATTGCCAATTGAGCAATTGAAATAGATCAGTGCTACATTAAAATCAATTGTGTAAAGTGCAAAACAAGGAACAAATAAAATGTTGGGAACAATTTTAATTGCGTTGATTGCTATATTGCATGTTTATATTTTAGTGCTGGAAATGTTTTTATGGGATAAACCCTATGGTTTAAGGGCTTTCGGCAATACACCAGAGAAAGCTCAACTGACCAAGGTTCTGGCACAAAATCAGGGCCTGTATAATGGCTTTCTGGCAGCAGGTTTGTTCTGGTCGTTATTGGCACCCGCAGGCTTTGCGGTTGCAATTGCCAATTTCTTTTTAGGCTGTGTGTTGGTTGCAGGCATCTATGGTGGACTGACCGCCAGTAAAAAAATTATTTATATTCAGGCTGTACCTGCATTGATCACCTTAATTGTTATCAATCTTTTTTGATAATGCTCAACAATAAAAGTATTTATTCAACTTTATTTATGCTTTAATGCGCTCAGTTTGAGATGAGCCTCATACAGTATATCGGACAATACGATATACGACTAAGCCCCTGAATAGGGGCTTTTTTATGTCTGTATCAATTGTTTTAGGCGTGGTCCAACCCCAACCACTCTCTTTGCTGATAGGCACTGTCCCAGAAGAGCCATTCCAGTTTTGCACCCATGCTATAGGCTGCATGCATTTTTGCCAAAGTATCCGCATCACAGCGTGCGGCCACTTTATCAACCGTTGCAATCACGTTGCGTACCGCGGTATGAAATTCCTCACCTGAATAGGTATCCACCCATGCCTGATAGGGATTATTTTCCACAGACTGGCTGACAATATCGTTGCCAACCTCTGCATAAATCCAGAAACACGGTAACAGGGCGGCTAAAACCACAGGGTAGCTTTCCGACCAGGCCATTGCGGTCAGGAACGATGTGTAATGATGACAGGCAAGGGTTAAGGGCGTGCTTTCAAACTCGGTTTTAGTAATACCAAACGCCTGCATGAAATCCTTATGTAGACTTCGCTCCACAATAATCGCAATTTTGGCGGCCTCAGAAAACTGGATCACGTCATCTGCGTCAAAGGCCTTTGCTGCCGCAACAGCCAGTGCGCGGCCATAAGCCAGTAAGTAATGTGCATCCTGAATGACATAATGGCAAAATGCCTTACTGTCTAGTGTGCCAGCGGCAAGCTCCTGATTAAAAGGTAGGGCCAATATTTTTTGATATAAATCGAGATTACGTTGCCAAACATCTTGAGAAAACGTCATAAACTGAACCTGTAAACTTGTTATTCCATCAATAATGGCAAAACTATAGCAGAGTCTGGTTTTCGCCAATGCATTTCCCAAAAATAAGTGCAACAATCTTCACAATTTTTAGCTCAAAATTCGCCTACAATAGGCACATTTTTAAATCCTGACGATTTCGTATAAAAGGCTGCTCATGAAGCATTTTCGTTTCTCAATTTTCTTTACGGTAGTGTGTCTGGCACTATCCGCCTACTGGGGTTATACGCATGGTCCCGAAGCAGGTGTGGCAACCATGTTCAAGGCGCTTACCATTAGTGCAATCCTGGCGGTGATGGAAGTCTCCCTATCGTTTGACAACGCGGTTGTGAACGCGTCGGTATTACGTGGTTGGGATCATTTCTGGAAAATGATTTTCTTGACGGTAGGTATCCTGATCGCGGTATTTGGGATGCGTCTGGTTTTCCCTGTGGTGATTGTGGCCGTGACTGCCGATATGGGCATGGTCGAAGTGGCTAAACTGGCACTGAATGATCCAAAAACCTATTCAGAACGCTTAATGGCGCATCATGCCGAGATTTCTGCCTTTGGCGGGACTTTCCTGTTGATGGTGTTCCTGAATTTCTTCTTTGATGATGGCAAGGAAACCCACTGGTTCAGGTGGCTGGAGGCTAGGTTGGCGCATCTGGCCAGTGTGCCTGCAATGTCGGTTTTCCTGGCACTCATCGCAATGCTGATCATGGCGGCGAATGTGGATGAGGCTGCGCGTCTGGCGGTGACGATGGCGGGTATCTGGGGCATTGTGGTGTATATTGGCGTGCAGGTGCTGAGCCATTTACTGGGCGGTGAACCTGAAATTGATGAGAATGGCAATGCGGTGACGCATGATTCAAGTGGGGCGGCTTCAGGTATGGTTAAGGCGGGTTTCGGTGGATTCCTGTACCTTGAGGTGCTGGATGCATCGTTTAGCTTTGATGGTGTGATTGGGGCGTTTGCCATCACCAGTGATGTGGTGATCATCATGCTGGGTCTTGCGATTGGTGCAATCTTTGTCCGTTCGATGACAATCTATCTGGTGGAGAAAGGAACGCTGGATGCCTATATCTTCCTTGAACATGGCGCACACTACGCGATTGGCGCACTGGCATTTATCATGATTGCCAGCGGTACAGGGTTGCATGTACCAGAAGTGGTTACAGGCCTGATCGGGGTCGCCTTTATTGTTTGGGCGGTACTTGCCTCGATCCAGTACAGTAAGCGGGAACAGCAGGCCTCTTAAGCTCATTTTCAGCTTGATCATGTATTTTATAAGGGAGCAGCATTTGCTCCCTTATTTTTTCTCCCAAAGATTATGTTTTTCATAATCTATTTATAACCTTTGTAGGCGAATGGCTTATAATTCGCTGAGCCAGTTACAGTGTCTTATCAACAATGAATGCTTTAGAACGCCGTTCAACCTTTGCCTTAAGTAGCATTTTTGCCTTACGCATGTTGGGCCTGTTCATGATTATTCCTGTGTTTTCGGTTGCAGGGCAGTCCTACCAGTATGCAACGCCAGCCCTGATTGGTTTGGCTGTCGGGGTGTATGGCCTAACCCAGGCAATCCTGCAAATCCCATTCAGCCTGTTGGCAGACCGCTTTAGCCGAAAACCCCTGGTTGTTTTGGGCCTGTTGCTGTTTGCATTGGGCGGGGCAATTGCTGGTCTGTCGGACACGATTTATGGGGTGATTATTGGACGGGCGATTGCGGGCGCGGGTGCAGTGTCAGCGGTGGTGATGGCATTGCTGGCCGATGTCACCCGTGAGGAGCAGCGAACCAAGGCAATGGCTGTGATGGGCATGAGCATTGGTTTGTCCTTTGTGGTGGCATTCAGTTTGGGACCTTGGCTGACCAGTATTGTAGGTATTTCAGGATTGTTTTTCGTCACCACACTGATGGGGCTGGCGGCAATCCTGATGTTGTTACTGGTTCCGAAAGTGACCCGACATCATCGAAACTTCCAGCAGGGCTATCTGAATCAGCTGAAACAGGTGATGCAGATGGGAGACCTGAACCGTTTGCATGTATCGGTTTTTGCCCTGCACCTGTTGCTAACAGCCATGTTTATCTATGTGCCATCACAGTTGATTGAATATGCGCAGATTCCACTTGCCAAACATGGTCTGGTTTATTTGCCACTATTGGTGATTAGCCTGTTTTTTGCCTTTCCAAGCATCATCATTGCGGAAAAATACCGCAAGATGCGGGGCATTTTCCTGTCTGCAATTGCGGGGATTATTGGTGGTTTGCTGATCCTGATCTTCGGTTATGAATCCAAATATGTACTGCTGGCTGGGCTGGGCATTTTCTTTATTGCGTTCAACGTGATGGAGGCCTTGCTGCCATCCTGGTTGTCCAAGGCCGCGCCCCTCCAGTCCAAAGCCACCGCAATGGGAGTAAACGCCAGTAGCCAGTTTTTGGGCGCATTCTTTGGCGGTACGCTGGGTGGACAGCTTTTGATGTTACAGAATACTGCGCTCGGGTGGAGTGTGCTGGCGGGGATTGCTATACTATGGTTGCTGATTAGTTTTGGGCTGGCGCAGCCAAGATATTTATCCTCGATTGTATTGCCCCTGCCTCAGGCGGTACAAACAGATGAATGGACTTCAAAACTATTGGCAATTCGTGGTATTGAAGAAGTGGTGGTGATGCCCGAACAGCAGGTTGCCTATATTAAGGTCGATAAGCAGTGTATTGATGATGCTGGGCGACAAGATTTAACGCACTTGTTGGGCAAAGAGGTAGCCATTTAAGCATAACTCTTATAAAGTAAAACATAGAAATACATAGGATGAATACAGCTAATGCGTGGTGTGAATAAAGTTATTTTAGTCGGTACTTTAGGTAAAGATCCAGAAACTAAAACCTTTCCAAATGGTGGATCATTAACCCAGTTTTCGATTGCAACAAGCGAGTCGTGGGTAGATAAGAATACGGGTGAACGTAAGGAACAAACGGAATGGCATCGTATTGTGTTGCACAACCGTCTGGGTGAAATTGCACAACAATACCTGCGTAAAGGTTCAAAAGTCTATATTGAAGGTTCATTGCGTACACGCCAGTGGACAGACCAGAATGGTCAGGAACGCTACAGCACCGAAATCCGTGGTGACCAAATGCAGATGCTTGATTCACGCCAGCAAGGTGAACAGGGCTTTGCAGGTGGCAATGACTTCAATCAGCCACGATTTAACAACAATAACAATCAGGGTGGCGGTTACCAGAATACGGGCTTTAACAATAACCAGAATGGTTATGGTCAAGGCGGTGGCTTTTCTGGTGGAAATCAGGGCAATTATGCAGGCAGTCCACAGGCAGGCAATGGTTTTAATACACCAAAAGCAGCACCACAACCTGCGGCGGCTGCTCCTGCGGATTTAGATGAT
This sequence comes from Acinetobacter thutiue, assembly GCF_030385805.1. Classification (NCBI taxonomy): domain Bacteria; kingdom Pseudomonadati; phylum Pseudomonadota; class Gammaproteobacteria; order Moraxellales; family Moraxellaceae; genus Acinetobacter; species Acinetobacter thutiue. The sequence continues at coordinate 317,801 of NZ_JAUDZE010000003.1, read as the reverse complement.
GATTTACCGTTTTGACACCTACTAGAGACCATGTTTTGTAAAGTTTATAAAATTATTCTTTATTAGCAGTTAGTTACAAAAGAAATTTACAGATACTAGAAATGGTTCTGTACATAGGATCATGTGTTGTATTTCCATAGCTATAAGCCCGATCTTGCAAGGCGTAAAATCAATACCAAGACCAGAACTTCTAAACGAATAGGAGTACACAGATGAAAAAGATTGTTGGTATCTATGAAAATAAGCACATGCATTGGGTGGGTGATGGCTTCCCAGTCTACAACCTGTTTTCCTATGATCGCCTAGGGCAAAGCATCAGCCCTTTCCTATTGCTGGATTATGCGGCGCCTTACCGTTTTGACCCAACAACTGAGCAATATGGTGTTGGTTCACACCCGCATCGTGGCTTTGAGACAGTAACGATTGCCTATCAGGGTGAGGTCACGCATAAAGACTCCAGTGGCGGCGGTGGAACCATTAAGGCAGGTGATGTGCAGTGGATGACGGCAGGTGCAGGTGTGTTGCATCAGGAATTCCATTCTCCTGAATTTGCCGAACATGGTGGTTTGTTTGAGATGGTTCAGTTGTGGGTGAATCTGCCCGCACATTCGAAAATGACCCCAGCAAAATATCAGGCCATTGAGGCCGACCAGATTCAAAGTATTGCACTGGATGATGCAGGCAGTAGCTTGCGGGTGATTGCAGGGCAGTATCAGGATGTTGCAGGGGCTGCAAGTACATTCAGCCCAGTTAATGTCTGGGATGGCATTGTAGTTGCGGGGCAGGCACATGACTTTTACGTGACTGAGGGCCACACCACACTGTTTGTACTGCTGTCTGGAAAAGTACTGTTTAATGACACCCAAACGGTTGAGGGGCCAAGTATCGTGGTACTAAGCCGTGATGGAATTGGCTTTAACATTCAGGCACAGCAGGACAGCAAGTTCCTGATTCTGACAGGCCAGCCACTGAATGAACCCATCGAGGGCTATGGACCATTTGTAATGAACAGCAAGGCTGAAATAGTCGAGGCGGTTCGTGATTTTAACAGTGGTCGCTTCGGTATTATGGAAAGTTAACTCATCAAAATCAGGTGATTATATAAGAAAGCCCATCACTCCATTCGAGTGATGGGCTTTCGCTATAAGGTTCTCTATTGATTTTTTTAATATTGGGTCACTTATTCTTGTACAGTTTATTATGTGACTCTGTTCTCATTATTGTTTAATCAGAATAGCGCTAAATTTATACTTTGCAAAGCCCCTAAAGTGCAAAAAATGGATAAATAAAGAACGATCTGTATGTTTTTGTGGATTTTGATCTAATAAAGTTTTATTTTTCATTTATTTAGCGTGTAAAATCAATTTGTGTCAAAATGTAAGCATAACTGACAAACAATTGGTCGACAAAATTCTGGCTGAAATGCTGAATCTGGTATTTTTTAATACGGCGTTTGAGCCGATGATCAGTCATAATCAAGAAAAATCATCAACTGATGGGACATAATTTTGGATATTGCAATTATTGGCAGTGGAATGGCAGGACTTGCTGCCGCCAGAATCCTACAGGATGCTGGACATCAGGTGACTATCTTTGAGGCCCTCTCTGGTCGGGGTATGGATAGTCACAGTATCGATTTTGATGGAGGCCTGATTGACGCGCCATTACGGGTGATGAATCCGAAACTTTGGAAAAACACGCTCAGTCTGGCAACCTATTTAGGCATAGAAACCTTTCCAGTACGAACCTTTATGGCCTGTAGCTGGCTGTTTGAAGATAAAACCGATACATGGTTGACCACCTCGCGTAGCCGTATTGGCAATTTTCCGATTATCAATAACCGCAAGGGTATCCAGCAGTATGGCTGGCGTCTGGTCAAGGGCATGCTGCAACTCAAGACAGCCATCACCCAGTTCTTCAAGTCGGACAATCAGGACATCACCCTGGCCGAGTTCATGAATCAGTACCATATTGAGGAAGTGTTCTGGCATGGTACGGTAATGCCCGTGCTTTATACAATTTGCACCTGTCATCCCAAAACCATTGGTGAATGGCCTGCCAAACCTTTACTAGAGTTTATTCGCCAGCTCACTGAGGGTGAGGCGCTGTTGCGTATGAAAGGGGGCACACCTGCATTGGTGGATCGCCTAATTGCGGGAATCAGCATTTATAGTGGTTCAGCTGTTCATAAAGTTGAAGAGCAGGGAGACAAGGTACGGGTTGAAAACACGCTTGGCGAAAGCCAGTCATTTGATCGTGTGGTGATTGCCACCCCAACGCCTGCCATTGAGGGTTTCCTCAAGCAGCCACAATTTGCTGAAGACATTGCCCTGTTAAAACAGTTTAGGTTTGAACAGGGTGATTTGGTGATTCACACTGACCCGATTGTCATGCCCCAGCGCCGTAAGGATTGGGCAGTACTCAGTTATATGATGGACCGAAAGTTTACACGCCAGCAATTTACGGTATGGATTAATTCCATTGAACCAAGTCTGGTTGGTAAAAATGCGGTTTTCCAGACATGGTGTCCTGTGATTGAAATTGATCCTAAGAAAATTATTTCCAAAGTCAAACTGACCCGCGCGGTGGTGGATTCTGAAACTGTGGCATTGAACAAAAAAATTCAGCAACGTCACCTACAGTTGAACCGTAAGGTGTTTTACTGTGGCTCATGGTCATGTGATGGCCTGCCAATTTTAGAGTCCGCCGTGACCTCTGCCATGCATATTGCCGAAATCCTGGGTGCGCCATTACCTTTTGTTGGGCTTAAACCCAAAGTCAAGGTGGCACCTGAACTCGGCTATTAAATATGGCGACTTTCAGACAAGCATTGATCAAAAAAGTCATTGGGCATAAATATGCGATTGATGCCAAACGGCTGGGTGATGATTCATTGCTTGCCTGGAGCAATCTGGGGTATTGGCAAAGCCAACAGCATAACTATCCACTGGCATGTCAAAGCTTGGCTGATCAGATCGCGGCATCTGTTCAGCTCAAGTCAACAGATCGTGTTTTAGACCTGGGTTGTGGGCAAGGTGCCAGTTTATTGCACTGGCTTAATCATTATCATATTGAACAATTGAGTGCAGTTGAATTACAGAAAGATTGCATTCAACGAATTCAAAAGGAATTGCCACAGGTGGAAAGCATCTGTGGTTCTTTTTTGAATTTAAGGTCGCTGCATTTTTTAAATTCATTTGATGTGGTCGTATGTGTTGATGCTGCGTATCACAGTGAATTGAATTTATTTCTGGATTCAGTTTCTTTTGTTTTGAATTCAAAAGGGCGAATTGCCTTTCATTATTTGATGTGGTCGGATGATTGGCAACATTGTTCCTATCTACACAAGCAGCAATATCGCTATCTGTTAAAAGGTGCTGATGTGAGGTGGCAGCATTTGATGGATGAACAACAGCTTTCTCAAACACTGGTAAAGCATGGTTTTAAGGATATTGTCATTCAGGATTTTTCAGAGCCTGTTTTGAAAGGTTTTGCCCAATATATTGAGAGGCGACCAGCAAGGACTAGGACTTTTGATTTTGCCCAACTCAAAATAGCGATGACGGCCAAGCTGTGTCGAAAACTCTATCAAGATGGTCTGGTACGTTATGTTCAGGTGAGTGCAGTTAAAAACTAGGTAATAAAAAAAGGCTTAAACCTTAAAAGTTTAAGCCTTTTTTGAATTTGATGGTGCCGGCACACGGATTCGAACTGTGGACCTACTGATTACAAGTCAGTTGCTCTACCAACTGAGCTATGCCGGCAACGTGGCGTGAATTTTACAGATTCTGTTGAAAAAAACAAGTGAAAAAATAAACAAATGAATTTGGCGATTTAATGGCTTTTAATCGGCCAAAACCTATAGGATGAACAATAAGGAGTCAAAGTATTATGATCCTACATTTCCTCAACCAATACGACTAAGTGAATCGCGTATTGGTTGGTCAGCTTGGGAAATCCATCAGTGGATTGAGAGTAAGCTTGAAAGTCGAGAAGAATAATAGTGGGAGCTTTTGCTCCCTTATTTTTTTGTTTTTGGTTAGACTACGATTAGTCATTATAAATTTTTGAAATTAAGAGAAAGGGTATTTATGAGTAGTGATAGCTTTGAGTTAGTAGAACCTGCACTTCCTGAAGGTGAAAAAAAAACTCGTAAGAAAAGTATGCCAAAACCACAGCAAAATAAAAATGCGGAATTGGGCGTAGAAATCCTTTCATATCGCCATTTAGATAGGCGAGTCAATAATCCAGAAGTGGGTATGGTGACGCCATTTACAGACCCAGATGCAGGGAAAACTCGTTGGAAATACGATCCTCACATTGATCCATCTTTACAATTCGATTCGCAACGTGCGTGGACTGAAAATTTAATTGATGATGCTTTAGCTTCTAACGATCTCGAACAAATGAAGCAAGCTTTAGAAGCACTCAAAAAAGCACAATCACCCTATCTAAATTGGGCTGGAAAAGCAGAACACACTAGTTTTGAGATCGATACTGTAAGTTTGCATGTGCATGAACGTGTAGACCCTGCCAGTATTTTAGCTGCTGTGCGTAGGCGCATGGGTAAAGATGAAGTAAGTAAAGGAAAAATTAGAGCATTACAGCCAGGGCTTTTCGATGCACCTTTTGAGAATTTACCACTACGTGATGCTTTAGATTTTTATAAGCATGAAAAAGGATGGTCAAACCGTTTAATTGCAGGTGATAGCTTACTTGTAATGAATAGTCTTCTACAAAAGGAGAGCATGGCAGGTAAGGTTCAGATGGTATATTTTGATCCACCGTATGGCATTAAGTACGGTTCTAACTTTCAGCCATTTGTAAATAAAAAAGATGTGAAAGATAAAAGTGACAATGACCTAACTCAAGAACCAGAGATGCTGAAAGCATTTCGAGATACTTGGGAATTAGGTATTCATTCGTATCTCACATATATGAGAGATAGACTATTATTGGCTAAAGATTTACTCAATGACACGGGTAGTATATTTGTACAGATTTCAGATGAGAATATCCATCATTTAAGAGAAATATTGGATGATGTATTTGGAATAGAAAATTTCATTATTCAAATAGCATATGCAACTACAAGTGGTTTCGAAACAAATAGTCTTTCTCGAGCAGGTGATTATATTGTTTGGTATGCAAAAGATAAGAAAAAAATGAAGTTTAAAAATTTATATAAGGAAAAAATTTTCGGAGGGGAAGGCAGTTCTGCATATAAAAATATTAAGATTGATAAAGATGAACCTATCTCGATAGCACAGTGGGAAAAAATTAGTAAAACTAAATTTGACTACAAAACTAATACCTTTCCAATTTTTGCAATAGGAGATTTAACAAGTCAGAACCCTGCTAAAGAAGATCAAACATTTGAAGTCCATGGTATAAAATTTAAACCAGGGGTTAGTAATCATTGGAAAGCTAACTATCCTATTGGAATGAATAGATTGTTAAAAGCTAATCGAATAGGAAAAACTAAATCAAGTATTGGTTATATAAGATATTTTAATGATTTTCCTGTTCAGCCATTAAATAATTTTTGGTTTGATACTTTGGGACAGAATCAATTAGGTGGAAGTAAAGTCTACGTTGTACAAACAGCCTTAACTGTTATTCAACGTTGTTTACTTATGACTACAGATCCAGGAGATCTTGTTTTGGATCCTACATGTGGTTCTGGATCAACTGCGGTAGTAGCGGAAAAATGGGGACGTCGTTGGATTACATGTGATACGTCACGTATTGCGATTACTTTAGCAAAGCAGCGTTTAATGACATCGAGCTTTGACTACTATGAGCTTAAATACTCTAATGAGGGTTTAAAAGGTGGTTTCTTTTATGAAACTGTTCCTCACATTACTTTAAAATCTATCGCTAATAACCCAGATATCGATCAAATCTATGACCGATTACATCCAAAAATTGAAGAAGCTTTAACACAGCTAAATAAAGAGTTGATTGCTCAACCGCCTGCATCTTTTAAAATAACTGAAGGTGGTCGTAAAGGTGAATCTTTAGACTTTTCTAAAAAAGGTGAATTCTTGGAATGGGAAGTGCCTTTTGATGCACCTGATGATTGGAATGATGCGCAAGTCAAAGCGTTAGAAGCATTCCATGAGGCTCGTATCGCTATGCAAAAGCAAATGGATGAAGCGATTGCAGCACATGCTGACCAAGAAATTTTATATGACAAACCGATCATCAATAAAAATCGGCTAAGAATTAGCGGACCATTTACCGTAGAAGCAGTGCCTTTCCCTTCTGTAAAATCTTTAGATGAAGCTGAAGCTTTAGATGAAGCAGATGCAAGTATTGCTCGTACAGGTGAGTCAGGTCGTAAACACGATTGGATGGCGGAACTAGCAAAAACAGGCATTCGTGGTCCAAGTGGTCAGATGATTAATTTCACTGACTTGGAGCTAATTCCTTACGATAAAGATATGCAGAATATCCATACGATTGGTCATATAGAAAATGGTGATCGCGTCGTGGTAAGTTTTGGTCCTGAACATGCAGCCTTAGAACAAAGACAAGTTGCAAATGCTATGAATGAAGCGGGTAATCTGTTCCCATTACCTAAGATGATCGTATTTTGTGCATTTACATTTGACCCAGAAGCCGCAAAAGATATTGATGCGATTAAGGGGATTACTGCACTTAAAGCACAAATGAATACGGACTTACTCACCGAGGACTTAAAGAAAGCACGTTCAAGCAACCAAAGTTTCTGGTTGATGGGGCAGCCTGATGTCGAAGTTCATAAACTTAAAGATGGTAAGTATCAGGTTGAAGTACTTGGATTTGATTACTTTGATACGGTCAAGGGTGAATTAATTTCTGGTGGTAAATCCAAGATTGCGATGTGGAGTTTGGATACCGACTATGATGAGCGTAGTTTATTCCCACATCAAGTTTTCTTCCCAATAGCAGGTAAAGGCGAAGGGTGGGAAAAGCTGAAGAAAAATATTCGTGCTGAATTGGATGAGACTCAATTAGATAAATTCCACGGAACTAAAAGCTTGCCTTTTGAAGCAGGTGACAATAAAAAGATTGCGGTCAAAATTATTGATGACCGAGGCATTGAATCACTCAAAGTCATGAACTTGGATTAAGGTGGCAAGATGTCTCAAAACTCATTAATTATTAGTTCACCTTTTGAATGCCCAACCCATCACTGGCAACGTAATCCTCAGAACAGTCAACTCGTTTTGCAGGAAGGACGTCGTTCGGCAAGCTATGAAATTTTTGATACACGAAGTAATACACTTCAAACAAAGGAACTAGATTTAGTAAATCGCATACGCCAACGAGTCAATGAATGGCGTGAAGCTGATTATCCTGGTGTCACTGCGATTACTCGTCAATTGTTAACTCATTGGTACGATAAGGAAACTGCAAGGCCGTATGAGTTTTACTTCTGTCAAATAGAAGCCATTGAAACGCTGATTTGGTATGTAGAGGCAACTCCTGAGTTTAAACAAGGTATCGCTATTCCTAGTGATGGCGGGGCTTGGGAACGGCTGTGTAATAAAATGGCCACAGGCTCAGGTAAGACCACTGTAATGTCGATGATTATTACATGGCAGGTCCTTAATGCGATTACATATCCTAAACGGCATAAAGACTTTTCTAAGGCGATTTTTATTGTTGCGCCTGGTTTAACAGTCAAAGAGCGTTTGCAGATTTTGATGCCTGGTCATCCACAGAATTACTATGATGACTTTTCTTTATGTCCAAATGAAGTGCTTCGCCAAAAGTTAAATCAGGCTGAGATTCTGATTGAGAATTGGCATTCACTGATGCCACAAAAAGAACCTGAGAGATCTGTTGTTAAGAAGGGTAAGGAAAGTGATAAAGCCTATGTTAGACGTGTTTTAGGCTCATTATCAAATCACAAAAACATTGTCATCATTAATGACGAGGCACACCATGCTTATCGTAAGCCTGCTGAAGTAAAAATCAGTAAAAAAGATGCTGAAGAATTTGGGATTGATTTAGATGAAGCAACACGTTGGGTTGAAGGTCTAGATCGTATTCACAAAGTAAAGGGCATCATTCGTTGTTTTGATTTATCTGCAACTCCATTTGCGCCAACAGGTAAGAAAACAACAGAAGGTGCTTTATTCGAATGGGTGATTTCTGACTTTGGATTATACGATGCAATTGAAGCTGGATTGGTAAAAACTCCGCGTATTGTCGTGCGTGACAGTGCCTTACCAAGTACAAAAGACCTGAAACCGAAGCTTTACCATTTATACCGTGAAGATGAAGTCAGAGAAGACTTAAATCGTAAAGCTGATCCTCATGAAGCATTACCACAAATTGTTCAGCAGGCATATACGCTTCTAGGAGCAGATTGGCGAGAAGCAATGAAAGCTTGGGAACAAGCAGGAATGACTTCTCCACCAGTCATGCTCACTGTATGTAATAGAACGGAGACAGCGGCACGTATTGAATATTACTTTAATAAAGGTGATGCACTTTGGGGCGAGTTACAGGCTCCAGAGCGCACTTTACGTGTGGATTCCAAAGTATTGGATAAAGCTGAAAAAGGAGAAAAGGGAGACTCTGATGTAGCTTATGAAGCACGCCTTAAAGATATCGTTGAGTCAATAAAGTTACCTCAAGACAAAAAGCACGAATTACTTGCACTTAAAAAAGAAGACCTATTACGAGCAATTGTAGACAATGTGGGTAAACGAGGAACAGCAGGTCAGAACCTCCAAAATGTAATTTCTGTCGCAATGCTGTCAGAAGGATGGGATGCAAAAAATGTCACTCATATTATGGGGTTACGTGCTTTCTCAAGTCAGTTGCTGTGTGAGCAGGTGATTGGACGTGGTCTCCGACGTGTGGGTTATGATACTCAACCCGTTGAATGCCCAGATGGTGTTGTACGTGAGCTATTTGCACCTGAATATGTGAATATTTTTGGTGTACCTCTATCGATTTTCCAAGATGTCGGTGAAGGTGGAACTAATCCTCAGCCTCCTAAGCCAACAACCCAGATTTCAACAATTGCTGAACGCTCTTCATTTGAAATATCTTGGGCAAATGTACTTAGAGTTGAAAGTGTTTTAAAAGAGAAACTTGTTGTGGATTGGGACAAAGTCCCTAGCATTAAACTAGATCCAAGTGAAATACATGTTTCGGCAGACTTAGCACCAGCCTTGGGGGGGGCTACAGATTTATCTAAGGCAGTAGGCATTGATCTGGAATTATTGCCCGAAGAATTTCGTATGCAAAAACTTTTGTTCATTGCCGCACGTAAGGCATTCGAAACTGTTGAACAAGGGTATACAGGCAGTAAGGAAATCTTAATTCAGCAATTAATTCGCTTATCTGAGGAGTTTTTAAAATCAGTTAAGATTGATATCCCTTCTTTGTTTCATCAAGAACCTCTCAAAAAGCGGATTTTAATTGCACTCTCTATGGACAAGGTTGTACAGCATTTAGTGACGTACGTTCATCAGGCAAACGTCACTGTTTTAGAGCCAATTTTTGATATAGATAAACCAATTGGTTCTACTACTGAAATGAGAACTTGGTATACAACAAGATTGTGTCAGCCTACGGAATACTCCCAAATCAGTCATGTTGTAGCCGATGGGTCATGGGAAGCTTATGCTGCTAATGTTTTGGAAAAGTTTGGCAGGGACAAAGTCATTTCATCTTACGCAAAGAATGATCATTTAGGTTTCAATATCTATTACATGTGGAATGGTAGTAAAAGAAAATACGTTCCAGATTTTTTGATTCGATTAGCAAATGGAAAATCATTAGTGCTTGAAATTAAAGGGCAGGATAGCGATCAAAATAAGGCTAAACGTATTGCTTTAGATATGTGGGTTAAGGCGGTGAATCAAAAAGGAGGGTTTGGAACTTGGTGCTGGGATGTAGTGAAAGAGGAACCTTCATACATGCATGATGTAATTGTGGCACATGCAAAATCTACTCACTATTCCAAGCCAATTGGTGAGCTATCTTTAGATTTGTAAAATTAGAAAGGGAGGTTTTACCTCCCTTTCTATTCAAGGTTTGATCAGATAGTTCTTTGATTAGGAAATCAAAGAACTTTGTTCCGTAAACTATCAATAAAATCAGACCATTCCTGCATCATCCTTATACGGTAGTCTAGGTGTTGGGCATGGTTATAAGCCTGAGAAACTGCATTGCCTACCCGATGAGCTAGCTGAATCTCAATGGCATCGTGCATATAGCCTTGCTCATGTAAGGTTGTAGAAGCAAGTCCACGGAAACCATGACCCGTCATTTTACCGTTATAACCCATTGTACGGATAACACAGAGCAGAGCATTGCTACTCATAGGTTTGGCTATACTGTGATTATAAAAAACATATTGTTTGTTGCCTGTGAGAGGTCGTAGTTTCTCAATTAGCTCAAGTGCCTGTCTAGACAATGGAACGATGTGGGGTTGTGCCATTTTCATTTTTTCGGCAGGAATGCGCCATAATTTTGTTTCAAAATTAATTTCATCCCATTCCATCATTCTAAGTTCAGCAGTTCGTACAAAAGTTAAGGTCATCAGCTGAATGGCTGTTTTAATCATTGGATTACCATGATAGCGGTCCATTCGCTCAAGAAATGGCGGAAATTCGGAAATGTCCAAACGTGCCATATGCTTTACCTTACGAGGTTTCAAAGCTTCTTGTAAGTGAGGCGTTGGGTCATTTTCTATGAGGCCTTTACGAATCGCAAAGCGGAAAATTCTGCCAGCTAGAGGTATTGAACGTTTCGCCATTTCCTGTGCACCACGCTCTTCAATTTTTTTTGCACAGGCAAGCACATCTTTACCCTTGATTTGATCAATAGGCATATCACCTAAAGCAGGAAAAAGGTCTTTTTCAAATACAGATAAATCACGTAGGTAAGTAGTTTCTTTAATAACGGCTTTCCGATCCTCCATCCATTCCATAGCAAGTGATTTGAAAAGAGTACTTTCATCCATTTGCTGTAGGCGTTGGTTCTTTACGGCATTGGGATCGATATTATTGTAAAGCTGAATACGTGCTTCATCACGAGCACGGCGAGCTTGAGCAAGCGATATTTCTGGATAGCTTCCAATGGTTAAAGTGCTTTCACGACCATTGTACCGATATTTTAAACGCCAGAATCTTCCACCCGATGGAGTGACCTCTAAATACAGTCCTTTTTCATCTGAATAACGTTTTTTCTTATCAAGTGGCTTTATCTTTCTAACTTGAGCATCCGTCAGCATTTTGAGCGATATCCGTACAGATTGGGGGACGATTATTTACATCTAATTTTTGTCCCCCAATTATCCCCCACAATAAGGGGGATTGCAACGGATGGGGTGGGATTGTGTGAAGCAATAAAAAAGGCTTAAACTATTGCAGTTTAAGCCTTTTTGGATTTTGCGGAACATCACAGGAATGTATCTTGGCGGTGAGAGAGGGATTCGAACCCTCGATACGCGCAAACGTATACACACTTTCCAGGCGTGCTCCTTCAGCCACTCGGACACCTCACCAAGGTGTGCGATAGTAACCAAAAAAAAGCGAGCTGCCAAGTTGTTACAGCATAGATTTGCAGAAAAACTTTTTGGCTAGTGATAATATTGCGCTATAACGCTCTATATTGAAGACAATATATGCAAAGTACTGCAAAAAAAGCCGCATTGCCTGCGATGACGCTGGCAGCCTTAGGGGTCGTATTTGGAGATATTGGAACGAGTCCGCTTTATGCAATACGGCAATGTTTTGTTACAGGGCATGTTGCGATTAATGAATCCACCATTCTGGGAATCCTCTCCCTGATTTTCTGGTGCATGAACCTCACCATTAGCTTCAAGTATGTATCGATGATTATGCGTGCGGACAACAATGGTGAGGGCGGGATCATGTCGCTTCTGGCACTGAATCTCCGCTCTACTGTGTTTACCGATAAAAATAAGATATTTCTGATTGCACTCGGCTTTATTGGCGCATCACTGTTTTTTGGGGATGGCATTATCACCCCAGCAATTTCTGTCCTGTCTGCTATTGAAGGCCTAAGTTTGGTCACGCCAGCTTTGGACCAATGGCTGGTGCCAATTGCACTGGGAATTTTAACCACCTTGTTTCTGGTTCAGCGTCACGGAACTGCCACCATGGGCAAGTTCTTCGGGCCTATCACCCTGTTGTGGTTTATTTCCATTGGCCTGATTGGATTATGGAGCATCATCCAGACCCCTTATGTGCTGATGATGGTCAATCCCTATTGGGCGATTCATTTCGTGGTTGACCAGCCTGTGATTGCGTTCATTACCATGGGTGCGGTGATTCTGACCATGACAGGTGGTGAGGCACTGTATGCCGATATGGGGCATTTTGGACGCCTGCCGATTAAACTGGCGTGGTTTATTGTGGTGTTGCCTTGCTTATTGCTCAATTATGCAGGACAGGGTGCTTTGCTGTTGCGCGACATCAAGGCCATTGAAAACCCATTTTATTTACTGGTGCCTGAATGGGCGTTGTTCCCGATGATTGGGCTGGCAACTGCGGCAGCGGTCATTGCTTCACAGGCGGTGATTACAGGCGTATTTTCCATGGCGAATCAGGCAATGCAATTACGTTATTTACCCCGTTTGGCGGTTTACCATACTTCGGATGTAGAGCAAGGACAGATTTATTTACCTTTTATTAATTGGGTTCTTTATATTTCAGTGGTGATTTTGATTTTACTGTTTGAAAGCAGTGCGGAACTGGCCAGTGCCTACGGTGTTGCAGTGACCATGACCATGCTGTGCGGTACTATCCTGATCTCCACCCTAGCCTATGGTGTATGGCGTTGGCCGTTGTGGAAAGTGGCGATATTCGCAGTGCCTTTCCTGATCATTGACCTGGTTTTTGTGGGTTCGACCTCATTAAAAATTCTCTCAGGTGGATGGGTGCCAATCCTGATCGGTGTAGTGGTGTACACTATATTGATGACCTGGAAACGTGGACGGGAAATTGTATACACCCGTATGGAAACCAATGCTTTGCCAATTGAGTTATTCATTAAGAGTATTGGCATGAGCAAGGAAACCCATTTTGTGCCAGGTGAGGCGATTTTCCTGACAGGCACACCGAATATTGTTCCCCATGCCATGCTGCATAACATCAAGCACAACAAGGTGCTGCATGAACGTAATGTGATGGTGACAGTATATACTCAGGACATTCCCTATGTGGCGGCAGAGGATCGTTTAAAGGTTGAAAAACTGGATGACCATTTCTATCGCATCTTTATGTATTACGGTTTCAAGGACCAGCCAAATATTCCGAATGCACTGGAACAGGCTTATCAGCAACTTGGCTTTGAGTTTGATATGATGCAGATGAGCTTCTTTATTTCACGCGACCGCATTGTGCATACCGTGGGTGATGGCATGTCGCCGTGGCGTGAGAAGCTATTTATTTCAATGCAGCGTAATACCAGTCCTGTGAGTGACTTCTACCAGATTCCAACCAACCGTGTGGTGGAGTTGGGGAGTCAAATCGAGATCTAGTGAAAATACAAATAAAATGGCACTTTCGAGTGCCTTTTTTATTGCCTGCTGATCAAGTGAACAGTTTTGCGACATAAAGTGTCGTTCTAAGCGGTAACGCAATATACAGCATGCTCCTGAATTGTTAAGCTTCGCGTTCATGTTGATCTTGATGTGGTTATGGCAAAGAAAACAACCAAAAAGGCTAAAACTCAAGCTAATTTTTTAAGCCAAAATATTGGAAAGATTCTGCTCGCCCTAGTTGCAACGGGAAGTTTTGCAATCGCATTTGGTAGTGAAAAAATTGCCAAACTTCTTCCTATCTCAAGCGGCAACAGTGGATGCCTAAAACAGTTCTACCGTGATGTGCCACCTATACTCAACAGGGAAAGTCTGAAAAAAGACAGTTATGCGCTGTGCTTTAATGACTTTAACGTGATGTATTCGGGGGTCTCTAAAACCCCGTTGTGGTCAGCCGAGTATCTGACACCTGAGCGTTTAAGCATCAAGATCAAGCGTGAAGACAATTTTCATGAGGAAACACGGCTACAGCAGGCGCATCGTGCATTGCTGACAGACTACCGTGGTTCAGGCTATGACCGTGGACACATGGCGCCAAATGGCGATATGGGCAATACGGCTGCCCAGTTTGACAGTTTCTCCCTGGCAAATATTGTGCCGCAGGCACCCAAGAACAATCAGGAAGTCTGGCGCAAGCTGGAGGAAGCCGTGCGCGCGATTGTGACCAAACAACATAGGGATGCCTATATTGTCACGGGACCTGTGTTTGAGGGAAAACGACTCAAAACCATTGGACAGGGCGTGATTGTGCCGACAGCCGTGTATAAGGCAGTGTATCTGCCCAAACAGGGCATTAGCGGTGCCTATTATGCGCCCAATAATGATTCTCAGCAGGTTAAGGTCGTCAGTATCTGTTATGTGGAAGAGAAGCTAGGCATTAATTTATTCCCGCAACTGACCGAGCAGCAGAAGCGTAACATCTATCAATTGCCAGTATCGGCACAACAGGTCAAGGCCAACAAGGACATCAGCTATTCACACTGGGATGGGCAAAGTCAGTGTGCGGAAGAGGTGGACACTGCCAGCATTCAGGCTCAACAGAAGCAGTTTGCTTCAGGGCAAACCCAGGCCGCTGAAAGTAAGTTTCCACAAATTGATGAGGAAACCAAGCAGGCCCTGATCAAGCAGTTGGTGGACATGCTGGTGCAGTATTTTTTACAATTGTTGAGATAATGTAGAGCATCTTGCAAATTATCTATGTTTAGCTCAGTGTGATGAAAAGAGAATAATAATGGGGAAAAAGATGTTTAAGCCTTTTGTGGATGGAAATGAGTCTTCGGCAATTTATGACCTGACCCTGGAAAATCAGGTTGATTGTGTGAGTCTATATGGCAACCTACAGATCACCAAAGATCAAGAGGGATTAAAAACAGCCAAGGCCCTGCAAGACTTTATTAATGCGGTGGTGGTAGCCTTGGAACAGGAAAATCTCCCTGAGAAAATTCAGCGCCAACCTGAACAGGAAATCGAAAATCCATTTCTATAAAAAATGCTTTAAGAAACCATTGTTTCCTTATCAACTTGATTAAGAACTATAAATGGTATTGTTCTTCCGCCACTGTTGTGGGGTTAAACCAGTCCAAAGCTTAAATGCCCGCTGAAAAGCGCTTTGTTCTGAATAGCAAAGCAGCAGGGCAATCTCCTGTAAACTCAGGTGTGGGTCTTTTAGATATTCAGTTGCCAGCATAAAGCGAACTTCCTGTACCCGTTCCTGAAAAGTGGCATTTTGCTGTTGCAGGTGGCGTTGAAGCTGCCGAACCGAAACTCCCAGTTTCTCTGCAATAAAGTCGATCTGGTATTGGTTCTTTTGCAGGCCTGTCAAAATGGCGTGCTGCAAGCGTTGGTCGAGTTGGGTCGAGTTGGGTAACTTGTCCAGAAGTGCCTGTGCCTGCTGTAAGAGTAGTTGCTGTAAGGTGTGGTCTCCAGTCCTCAGTGGCTTAAATGCCTCAGCCACAGGTAAAATCAGTTGGGTTCTCGGCTGGTCAAAGCGCACACGGCACTGAAAATATTGCTCATAAACCGAAATATTCTTTGGTGCGGAATTTAAAAAATGGACTTCATGCAGGTTGATGCCCTCACCCGACATAAACAGTTTAAGAAACTGTATCATCAAGGCAATTGCAATTTCATCGGTCAGCTGGGTTGGATTTGGTTCGGGTGCTTCCCAGCGAATGGAGACATAAGGGTGGTTAAATTCGACCAATAGTGGGCTGCCATCATAAATAAGACGGTGAAAGTCCTGATAGCGTGCCATGGCCTCACCCAGGTTTTCACAGGACAGAGCTAGGTAGGCGATAATTCCCAAATGCTTGGGCTGGACATATGCGGCAATTTCCAGTCCCAAACCTGTCCTTGGATGGAGACGGTTTAAGTCTTCAAGCAGGTCGCGCCAGATCACGTAGTCAAAGCGTTCCAGGTTTTGAACCTGTTGTAATTGTTCAGGAATCGCGAGGCCCTTTGCCTCACAGTATGCCTTTAACAGGTGCCCTAAACCACCATAAACCGAGCCAGTGTAGTTTTTGAGTTGAGACATCCTGTCTGTTCCTCATCTTGTCGTGTTTTGTCAATACAAATATAGCGTATCGTCAATACTTCGCCTACAAAAATTTATATCTTTAATAAAAATAAGGAAACATTAGGAGACAGCTCCATGTTAAAAGGTTTTGTTGCAGGTTTGGTTATTGCAAATGGTTTTGAATGGTTTGCCCATAAATATCTATTACATGGGGTTCACCGTAAAGGCAAGCCACGTTTTAGCCCAACGCCAAAACAGATGGAATCCCACTGGGCACACCATCGTGAAGTGCGCAAGCAGGGATTTTCTGATGACTGTTATGTTGAGGGCTTGGACAACTGGCGTACACGCAACGAATTGATGGCATTGGCCGCGGTTGCAACCGTGTCCAGCGCGGCGGCCTATCCATTTTCAAAGGGTTTGGCATTGTCATTCTGGTATAGTGCGGGCAACTATTTCTACGTACATCGCCGTTCTCATTTAGAGCCAGAATGGGCAAAGAAACGTATTCCTTGGCATTATGACCATCACATGAACTCAAACCAGGATGCCAACTGGGGGGTTACACGTCCGTGGTTTGACTACATCATGGGAACTCGTGTGGTGTCATCGGCGGACTTAAAGGAGGCCAATCCACTTGGTCTGCCATTGCCAGAGTCTATTTCCAAGGTTTTAGGTAACGCAATTGAATCTGTTTTTCCAGCAAAATGGGTGGAGCATAAGCCAAAGCTGGTGCAGCCTGTGGTTGCTGAAGAAGAGCAAAAAGAATCGGTGGCTTAACACCAGATTGACAACTGCTAAAGAGACGTTGCCATTTTGACATTTATAACTACAGGACAGGAGGGCTTGTCGTGAATTGTCAATAAAATTTGGTTTTAATGTCAATATTTTTATGTGCTATCCCGTTATCTTAGCTCAGGCATTGAAAGTGCTCGGAATTTATTCAAAATAGCTATATTTTCTTTTACCCTCTAGCGTTGAATAAACGCATTTTTCCATACCTTGCTTAGGCAAGGTATTTTTTTGTCTATTGATTTTGTAGCTTTAGATCAGTGAGTACATAATACCCATCGCTATCTTTAAACTTAGGTGAATATTGAAAACAGATTTTCTGTTGTGGCTGTAAAGATCTAATCTGAGGCAAACGTCGTGCTAAATGACGGTTATAGGCAAAAGCAAAGATCTCTCCTGTTTCTGTTTTAAATTCATAAAGGGATTGTTTGTAACTTCCTGATTTTGCATGATGCTCTATGAAATTTTCTTGCGAAAAAATCCCACATTTATGCTGTTGAATAGAAGAATTTACCGCTAAATAATCATTTATTCTGTAAATAGATAAATGTGAAATTAAAACTATAGGGAGTAAAAACAAACAAACCAGTGTTTTTATCACATTTGATTGTTGCCGCTTTGCCCAAAAGAACATCAAAGCTGCAATACTAAATAAAATAACCCAAACGAAAGTTTCATTCATATTTTTATTCTTTTAAAAATTAAGGCGTAACCGAAAAACCAGCTACGCCTGTGATGTGGCTTATAACCGCATTTCAATGCCTTGTTCAGCCAGATATTGTTTGGCTTCTGGAATGGTGTGCTGACCAAAATGAAAAATAGATGCTGCTAATACGGCATCCGCACCACCTTTTAAAATTCCATCCGCTAAATGCTGTAGGTTTCCCACACCACCTGAAGCAATGGTTGGAATGCTGACACGGTCGTTGATCTGACGCATCAGGGCAATGTCATAACCTGCTTTGGTGCCATCGGCATCCATACTGGTTACCAACAGTTCACCAGCGCCGAAGTCCGCCATTTTGACAGCCCATTCAATCGCATCAATCCCAGTCGGTTTACGTCCACCGTGGGTAAAGATTTCCCACTTATTCTCACCTGTTTTCTTGGCATCAATCGCAACCACGATACATTGCGCACCAAAACGCTGTGAAGCCTCCTGCACAAATTCAGGGGTAAACACCGCAGCCGAGTTGATGCTGACCTTGTCCGCACCTGCATTCAGCAATAAACGGATGTCTTCAACCTTACGCACGCCACCGCCCACAGTTAAAGGCACGAAAACGCTTTCCGCCATACGCTCCACCGTACGGTAGGTGGTGTCCCGTCCATGATGGGTGGCGGTAATATCTAAAAAGGTAATTTCATCGGCGCCCTGTTCGTTGTAGCGACGCGCAACCTCAACAGGGTCGCCTGCGTCACGAATATCAAGGAATTGAACGCCTTTAACGACTCGGCCATTATCAACATCCAAACAAGGGATAATACGTTTTGCGAGCATAAAATTTTCCAAAAAATCGCCAAGAGAGAAAGGAGACCGACTCTGGTGCTACACCTTCATGGAGGGAACGGGTATTCTATCAAAATCAGAGTGATATTTTGCAGGTTTTCCATGTCGGTTTATACCCCGTTGAGTTTAGAAGACGTTCAGGCATTTGCCGAGCCTTATGGTTTGGCGGTGATTGACCTGATTCCAATCCAGGGTGGTATTCAAAACACCAACTTTTTTTTGGTGGATCAAGCACAGCAGCAATATGTTTTGACGGTTTTTGAGGAACTGGATGCTGAGGGTGCGGGGGAACTGGTGCCCGTGCTGGACTGTTTGGGGCAGGCAGGCGTACCTGTCGCAGTGCCATTGAAACATCATGGTCAGGCCATCCATAGCATTGCAGGTAAGCCCGCCCAGATTGCACCGCGCTTAATGGGGGCGCATCCAGAGCAGGCCAGCATTGAGCAGGTGCGGGCGATTGCACAGGCACAGGCTAAACTACATTTGGCGTTGCAGGACTTTCCCCTACAGCGTGATTTTAACCGTAACCATCAGTATTGGTCTGATGTGGCTGAGCAGCTAAAGCCAAAAATGAATGTGGAAGATCAGGATGTGTTGGCGCAGGTTTTTCAACAATTTGCACAGATCACACAACAGCATCCAGATCGTCCATCAGGCTTTATCCATTCAGACTTGTTTCGGGATAACACCCTGTTTGAGGGCAGTCAACTCAACGGTATCCTCGATTTCTATGAACTCAATCAGGATGAATGGCTGTTTGATATCGCCATTAGCATCAATGATTTCTGTACCAGTTATCCGCAGGTACATCTTAATCAGGACAAGGTTGATGCCTTTCTGGCTGCCTATCAAACCATTCGGATGCTGACCAGCGATGAGCAGGCCTGTCTGGACATTTTCCTGGCAATGGCGGCCTGCCGTTTCTGGAGTATGCGTTTACAGGTGGCCCAGAAAAATGCCGAACAGGGGCGCACAGGGGAGGATATTTTGCAAAAAGACCCACTGGAAATGCGCATGATGTTACAAGACCGTTTACAACGAATCAAAGCTTAGGGAACAGTCATGCGAGATCAAGGTCGTTTGGTGGAATGGTTTGATGACAGGGGCTATGGCTTTATTCAACCCAATGATGCACATAGGGAGCGTGTGTTCCTGCACATTAAGGACTTTGCCCGTACAGGGCCACGCCCGATTGTCGGCTGTGCGCTGGAATATACAGTGATTCTGGATGAGCGTGGTCGCTATCGTGCCCAGCAGGTGACCTACCTGAAAGTGTCACAGGTGCTTGAGCATCGGGCTGAACCAGCTCAACCAAAACAGTCTAAGGCGTGGTCACCCATGCAGATTGGCATTGTGGTTTATATCCTGTTTATGTTGGTCGCCAGTTTTAGCAGGCTGCTGCCACCCTATACGCTACTGTTCGTCAGCCTGATGAATGTCCTGAGCTATTGGCTATATGCACAGGACAAAGAGGCGGCCCAGTTGGGGAACCGCCGTATTCCAGAACAGACCTTGCATATCGTGGATTCCTTGGGGGGATGGTGCGCGGGTTGGCTTGCACAACAAAAATTGCGACATAAAACACAAAAACAACCATTTCGTAAGATTTATTTCTGTACCATAGCCTTTCATATACTGTTGATATGCTGGTTAATTTCGCCGCTCAATGTCTTTTATTGATGGCGTGTCTGGAGATAAATAAAAATGAATTATTCCGTTGATCAAGACCCGAACCGTACTCTAACGCTGGTTCTTTATGTGCTTTATATTATTGCAATTTTTTCTGGTGGCTTATTGGCGGTCATTGCGCTCATTATTAACTATGTCAAGCGTGGTGATGTGCGCGGCTCAATCTTTGAAAGCCACTTTACCTGGCAGATCCGTACATTCTGGTGGTATCTGGCTTGGAACATCATCGCCTTTATTCCATTCTTCTTCCTATTCTTTACAGGGGACAATGCCAATGCATTTGCTGGCGTTGCGCTCTCTGGTACGGTATTTTGTGTACTGGTGATTTTTGCCGCGTGGGTCTGGATTGTTTATCGGGCAATTCGTGGTTTAATCGCACTAAATGATAATAAACCCATGTACCAATAAAATAGGATAAAGCATGATTATTGAGCATGTGCATTTAAATATTAAGCCTGATCAAAGTGAGGCTTTTGAACAGGCTTTCCAGCAAGCCAAAGAGATTATCTATCCCATGCACGGCCTAAATGCCGTGCAACTGATTAAGCATATGCGGCAGCAGGATTGTTATATACTGATGATTTTCTGGGACCAGCTTGAAAACCATACCGAGGGTTTTAGGAAGTCCAGCGCCTATCAGGAGTGGAAAGCGTTGCTGCATCCATTTTATGAGCCCATGCCTACGGTGGAATATTACCAACCGTGTATGTTAATCAAAAAGAAAGAGTCATCAGCAGCATAGAGTGCTTTTTAGCGCTCTTTTTGTTTAGGCTTGTTCC
The DNA here is from genome assembly GCF_030385805.1 of Acinetobacter thutiue. Taxonomy (NCBI): domain Bacteria; kingdom Pseudomonadati; phylum Pseudomonadota; class Gammaproteobacteria; order Moraxellales; family Moraxellaceae; genus Acinetobacter; species Acinetobacter thutiue. Next base: position 296,937 of record NZ_JAUDZE010000003.1, on the reverse strand, counting down.
ATTTTAACTCACTGAACAACACCCCTAGAACCACCATTAAACCTCCCAGCAAGGCCAGTAAAGGCAGTCGCTCACCCGCAATCCGCCCAAATAAGCCTGCCCAGACAGGTTCACCAGCATAGATGATTGCGGCACGGCTTGGGTCAACCATACGCTGTGCCCAGTTCATCACGAACTGAATCAGGGCACTGGCTAAACCTAGGGCCACAGCAATCAGCAGCAGTGCCCATGAAAATTCAGGAATCTTGTGTTCACCCACCATCGGCATACTGGCAAAAGAGAGGAGTGAGGCAACGGCAAGCTGAACCACCGTAACCCGCCTGAGATTGACCTTTCCAGCAAAATAACCAATCAAGATAATTTCCAGGGCAATCACAAAGGCACAGATCAGGGTCAGCACCTGCCCGTAATTGAGCTGAATACCTGAGAAACCATTTCCTGTTAAAAGTACCAGACCTGTAAATGCCAGTGCTGTGCCCACCCAGGTCATTAAACTGGGGCATTTCTGGAAAATAACCCACATCAGGATTGGTACGAGTGGAACGTACAGGGCAGTCAGAAAGGCTGATTCACTGCTGAGGATGGTCTGTAGGCCAATGGTCTGTGTGCCATAACCAATTGCAATCACTACACCAATTGCGGTGCCTGCCAGTGTTTCCTTTAGGGTTAACCCGCGAATAGAATTGATTGAGATCAGTAGGATGGCCAAGGCTGCGACAGCAAAACGACAGCCGACAAAAAACATGGGGCTACTAAAATTCAGGGCGTATTGCACCGCCAGAAATGTGCTGCCCCAGATCATGGTAATAAAAATAAGCGCAAACTGGGCGGCTCTGGGAGAGGAGGCGAGATGGGTTGGCATGTTGTAAAAACAGTAAAAATCAACTTTATATTGTGTATAAACTGATAGCGTCTATGCAAGAGAAATTATCTGCTCCAGCGTGGATCAGGCAATTTATTCAAGTCACAAAAAAAAAGAGCCTGACGGCTCTTCTTTCAGTGCTTTGTTTAGAGGCGATCTTCATCCAGTAATAACTGAGCCTCACGAAGGTTCAGTGTACCCTCATAAATCGCACGGCCTGTAATCGCACCTAAAATACCTTTCTGGCCTTTCAGGTTGCGGACATCATCAAGGTTGGTGACACCGCCTGAAGCAATCACAGGTAAGCCTGAGTATTCCGCCAAACTCACGGTTTGCTCAACGTTGACACCTTGCATCATACCATCGCGTGCAATGTCGGTATACACGATGCTGGAAACACCTGCATCCGCGAAACGCTTGGCTAGATCAGTTGCCTTGACATCAGTCACATTGGCCCAGCCATCGGTTGCGACCATACCGTTGATGGCATCAATCCCCACGATGATGTGGCCTGCAAAGCGTTTGCATGCCTCTTCCACAAACTCAGGCTCTTTCACCGCTTTGGTGCCAATAATCACAAATGACACGCCAGCCTCTAAATAATGCTCGATGGTTTCCAAGGAGCGGATACCACCACCGATCTGGATTGGAAGCTCAGGCTGTGCGCGGGCAATCGCCTCAACCACAGGTTTATGAATTGGCGTACCTGCGAAAGCACCATTCAAATCCACTAAATGTAAACGACGTGCGCCTTCATCCACCCAGTGTTGTGCTGTTGCTACAGGATCATCAGAGAAAACAGTGTCATCTTCCATGCGTCCTTGCTTTAAACGGACACATTTACCATCTTTCAGGTCAATTGCAGGGATGATTAGCATGCTTTCGCTCCTTGCATCATCTAAAGTTTAAATTGGCTACATATTAGCAAAGTATTGGACGATCTCTAAGTCCTGGATACTGAATCATCCAGTATTCTGCTGATTTGTTGCTGGAGTTGTGGGGTGAGTAACTGCTGTGTATAAAGATGGTCAAAGATCAGCAGGGCTGCATAGGCATCTGCCGCCGCATAGGCGATTTGTTTGGAACTCAGGTTTTTGACCGCCCAGTTTGAGGTGCTTATTTTTTTACTCTTGGCAAAATAACGCTGAAAAAGTAGGGCCACCGCTGTTTGTACACCGACCTGTGAGGTATAGCCAAAGCTGGAAAAGCTTTTAGACAGCTCAATCAGGGATTTTGGCTCAATTCCCTGGCGACGGAATCCACTGGTATCATTCTTGAGGCCAAAACCTACCTTAAGTTGCCGCTCATTTTCCAGAATCGGTTTTAAAAAACCCAGAATCTCTGTGCTGACCTGAAAAAGGTAGGCCTTGTCATGGCTTGCCAACTGAATGAGGTGGGGGCCTGTGGATTTTTCGCCCACCTTGAATGTTGGTTTGGATTCGGTGTCAAAACCAAGGATTTTAACCTGATTCAGTTCATCCTGAATTTCCCGACACTGTTCGAGGGTACGAATGACCAGAATATTTTCAGGATGTAGATTCTGGAATGCGGGTAACGCTCGTATTTGCTCTTTGCTTAATGCAACGGTTTGTTCTTGCATTTCCATCTTCATTGAAACATAACTGATGGGTGGAGCTTAAACGCTTTTGCACAAATGAAAAAGCCAAGTGAGAAAACTTGGCTTTAGAATAACTTCGAGCCAGGATTTATTCAGTATTGTGATTATATTGTTGCTGTGTCTGTTGGGCTCTTTGCACATAGTCCTGATAAGCAGGGATTGCAATTGCAGCGACCACCCCTAAAACAAAGGCAATTGGGATAAGGATAATATAAATCCAACCCAAGACTTTTTCCCAACCCTGAGTGATTCGTGCTGGACCAAAATTATTTTCACCCACTGTACCCTTGGCACAGAATAGGTAAATCAGGAAAATCAGATTTACAAGAGGGACGATGATCAATAACGACAACCATCCGTTTTGATTACGGTCATGTAAACGACGAATGGTAAAAACAAAAGAAAAATATATGAGAGCAATATAAACGATGATAAACAGGACAATTGCAAGGATTGGAAAATCTTGTCCTTGCTCAAGATTGTCTCCAGTTAATAGTGCAGCGCCAAATGCCAAAATGAAAATGGCAATACACGCAACAAGACCACTTAATAAAGACCATGCGGCGTAGGATAATCGGCCAAAACGACCTTTGGGGCTGAGTGGATGATCCACAGTTTGAGTCAATGAGTTCATTGTTATGCCTATCTAAGTGTTTTTATGGGATTGTAAAAATTAAGAAATTGTATGCATTAGAATAATAAAGAAAAATCTTCAGAATAAAAGCTTAAAATATTTTATGAGTTGCAGATCAAGTTATAACAAGAAACTTGATCTGCATGGAACGGACTTAAATCTTCCATTCCACAAAGTTTTTTAACAACTGCAAACCAGCGGTATGACTTTTCTCTGGATGAAACTGGGTCGCGAACAGGTTGTCCTTGTGAATGGCGGTACAGAAGTTCACGCCATAATCACAGGTTGCCGCAGTAATGGCCGAATCTTTTGGTTCCACATAATAACTATGCACAAAATAGAAACGTGCGTCCTGCTCAATGTTATTCCACATAGGATGATCTGGATCAAGCTGGTGAACCTGATTCCAGCCCATGTGTGGTACTTTTAAATGTGGAATTTCAGGGAAGTGTTTCACCATTCCATCAAAAATACCGAGTGCATCCACGCCACCATTTTCTTCCGAACTTTGCAGTAGGGCTTGCATGCCAACACAAATCGCAAGAACAGGTTTATTGAAAGCTGCCTGACGCACCACCTCATCAATGCCTGCCTCATGCATACCCTGCATACAGTCACGCATTGCGCCAACACCTGGGAAAACAATCTTGTCCGCCTTGGCAATCAGCTTTGGATCATTGGTGACATCAACCGTTGCACCCACATGCTCTAGCGCTTTCGCCGCAGAGTGCAGGTTGCCCATACCATAGTCAAGTAATGCAATACGAGTCATTACAGACTCCCTTTGGTAGATGCAATGGTATTTTCGGCACGTGGATCGATTTCACAGGCCATACGCAGGGCACGAGCCAGCGCCTTAAACACACTCTCAATCTGGTGGTGGCTGTTTTTGCCTTTCAGGTTGTCAATATGCAGCGTCATCAGTGCATGGTTGACAAATCCCTGAAAAAATTCCGAGAATAGATCAACGTCAAAGCTTCCGATACGGGCACGGGTGAATGGAATATCCATAAACAGGCCTGGACGACCAGACAGGTCAACCACAACACGAGACAGTGCTTCATCGAGTGGCGCATAAAAATGTCCATAACGACGCAAGCCCTTTTTATCACCTAAAGCTTGCGCAAAGGCTTGTCCCAGCGTGATTCCACAGTCTTCCACCGTGTGGTGATCATCAATTTCAAGGTCACCATCGCAATGAATGTCGATATCAAATAGACCATGGCGCTTGATTTGATCAATCATATGGTCTAAAAATGGAACTCCAGTGTTGAGGGTGCCTTGACCAGTACCATCGAGATTGAGACGAACTCGAATTTTGGTTTCGTTGGTATTTCTTACCACTTCACTGATACGTTGCGTCATGGACACGTTCCTCAAAAAACGTCAAAAATGATTGAATTAAAAACCGATAGTTTCGCTGTGACGAAAAAGTGACAGCATCATAGTTTGCTCAGGAGGGTTAATCAATGCCTATTACCGTACATGCTTACCGTTCTCTAGATAATCTAGGGATTCGTACCCAGCTAGAGCGACTTTATGACACCAGCCCAGAGTTTGGTGATGGGCAAGATGCAATGCAGCAACTTGAACAAGATCTGCAACAATATACCACAGTTTACACCGCTGAATTTAACACCAAAATTATAGGTGCAATTTGGTCAACAGGACAAGGTGAAAGCCGTGTGTTGGAATATATTGTGGTTCACCCTGCCAATCGTGGACGGGGCGTGGCAGAGCGTCTGGTTGAGGAGGTTTGCCGCATTGAAGAGGAGCAGGGCGTGAAGCAGTTTGAGCCAGGTTGTGGCGCGATTCACCGCTGCCTGTCGCATCTGGGCAAGATCTAGCTGAAAATAGATTCTTATTTAGTATTGTAGCAAAATTAAACAGTTAATAGGAAAATCCACAAATTGACTTGACGGATTTTGACAAACATTGTTTAATACGCCCACTTTGGCGCGATAGCTCAGTCGGTAGAGCAACGGATTGAAAATCCGTGTGTCCCCAGTTCGATCCTGGGTCCCGCCACCATAAATTTGAAATTTCAATCCCTGATCCCATTAGGGATTTTTTTTGCCTGATGTTTTTGTGTGAAAAATCGGCATTTAAAACAAAAGCTCAGGATAGTTGTTGACTATTTGCCTGAGATACGGCTTAATACACGCCATTGGCGCGATAGCTCAGTCGGTAGAGCAACGGATTGAAAATCCGTGTGTCCCCAGTTCGATCCTGGGTCCCGCCACCATATTCAAAAAGTCCCAAACGAAAGTTTGGGGCTTTTTTTATTGTTTGATAAATTTATTTGATTCATTGACCAACCATGCGCTAAGCTTTCAAGAATTGCATGAAAAATGTGATTGCAAAAATAATAGGCGAATGGCGCCATGATATGCGTCTTTTAAATACTTGGGTAGAATAACTCAGACGATCTAAAAAATTTAAATACAATGATATAAAAGGTATTTCTATGTTCAATACAATTAAATTAAGTACAGCCGCATTTTTATGCATATTTTTAACTGCTTGCGGGGGAGGTGGCGGTGGTTCAGCAAGTACGGACTCTTCCTATTCTAAAAAAATTACCAAAGGTGATGTGACCTATACTTGTAAATCACAATCTGCGGCGGATGCCTGTGAAAGTCAGAATAACTGTTCCGCCTGCGAATCATCAGATAATTCAAGCCCAAGTACGACCATTACCGCACAGTGCGCAACGGGAACCAATACGGTTACGGCGACACAAAATGGTTGTGTTGCATCGATTGGACAGGTCCAGCAAACCAGCGTATGTGTGGGCACATCACTCAGAATGCTTACAGGTACAGGCTTTATCAAACAGTATGTTATTGATAATGGCACATCATTTAGCAGTGGAGTGACCTTGAACGGAACAAAAGTCAGCTGTGCTTCATAGTTAAGCCGTAAGTCATGTTTTAAAGGTGGTGTATCCACCTTTAATTTTGGAATACCTATGGAAAAATGGCTTTATTTGTTATGTTTAAGTGTTGGATTTGGCTTGGGGTATCTGGTCGCGGATTTTCGGCATTTGCCAACAATGCCGTCAAAACCAGTACAGACTACAGCAAAATCTGATCAACATTCTCCTGAGATCACAGATGTTGATGATCTTACGGATTTTACCGTACGGCAGTTGGTCAATAATAAAGCACAACCATTAAGTACACTTTCTGGGCAGCAGCAACAGCAAATTTCGCAAATTCTTGCCAGCACACCCGAACAGCAAGTCTCTGACTATCTCAAAAAGGCATTTCCCCGACAGGATTTCTCCATGATTCGGGATAAAAAGGTTTTTGCCCAACGTGCCCTGGAAGAACTTGGTTCACAAAATGATGATCAGGTGTTGGCAGGTCGGTTGGTGCTGGCACTTACGCCAGTCATGCCACAATCTTCAGAGGATTTACATCAGGTCCATCATTTCCAAAATATATTTGCTCATTTTGATACGCTAGGGAAGTTTCCTGCGGATCAGCAGGTTTTTATCCGCTGGTTAAATCGGGATACAGGTGAGATTCTGGTATTTACACCAAGAAATATTAGTCAGGATTCATCACAAAACTGGATCAGTACTGTACCCACAAATGGCTGGCAGACAGGGAATTATGATGTCAAGGTCTACCAGATGTCTGATCAACTCACCCCGATTGCACAGGCAAGTTATCATATTGCGGAAGTGCTAAACTGATGCAGATAAAAAAGCCAGTTCAACAAGACTGGCTTTTTTATCTCATAGCTTAGGAAATTAAGCCGATTTAGCAACCTCAATATTGCTAACCAGCATATGGCCTGTTTCTTCAAAGTTTGCATGCCAGGACAGCGCTTCACGAAGCAGGTGAGGTGTATGTCCACCACGTTCACAGGCACGCTCAAAATAGTCCTGAAGAGCGTTACGGTAAAGAGGATGTACACAGTTCTCAATGATCACCTTGGCACGTTCACGAGGTGCCAGGCCACGTAAATCCGCTAATCCAATTTCAGTCACCAAAATATCAACATCATGCTCATTGTGGTCAACATGGCTGACCATTGGCACGATAGATGAAATATCACCGCCCTTGGCAATCGATTTGGTTACGAAGATGGCTAGGTGCGCATTACGGGCAAAGTCACCTGAACCGCCGATCCCATTCATCATTTTGGTGCCGCAAACGTGTGTTGAGTTCACATTGCCGTAGATATCAAACTCAAGCGCGGTATTGATGCCAATGATGCCTAAACGGCGTACCAGCTCTGGGTGGTTGGACATTTCCTGTGTACGCAACACCAGCTTGTCACGATAGGCCTCAATATTGCCAAACACCTTTTCGCCATATTTCTGTGATAGGGTGATAGAGCAGCCTGATGCAAATTTCATTTTTCCAGCATCAATCAATTCAAAAGTACAGTCCTGCAATACTTCTGAATACATCACCAGATCTTCAAAAGGAGAATCTTTTAAGCCCGTCAGTACTGCATTGGCAATCGAACCAATACCTGCCTGTAAAGGTCCCAGATTTTTCGGTAAACGGCCCTCAGCCACTTCCTTTTCAAAAAAGGCAATCAGGTGATTGGCAATACCCTGGGTTTCGTCATCTGGCGGGGTGACGGTTGATGGTGAGTCAAGCAGGGTGTCATTGAATACAATACCGACAATTTTGGCAGGGTCGATATTGATGGCTGTACTTCCCATACGCTCATCCACCTTGGTCAATGGAATTGGCTGGCGTGTTGGGCGATAGGTCGGAATGTAGATGTCATGCAGGCCTTCAAAGGCGGTACTGGTGTTGGTATTGATTTCAACAATAACTTTTTCAGCAAAAATCGCAAAGCTGGCTGAGTTGCCCACCGATGTGGTTGGAATGATGCCACCGTCTTCAGTAATCGCCACAGCCTCAATCACCGCAATATCTGGTTTTTTCAGTTGCAGGTTACGCATGTGCTCTACAGTTTCGGACAGGTGCTGGTCAACAAACATTACTTCGCCGTTGTTGATGGCGCGGCGCAGGGTGTTGTCCACCTGGAATGGCATGCGACGTGCCAATACACCTGCCTCAGTGAGCTGTTTATCGAGGTCGTTACCTAGACTTGCACCTGTAATTAACGTGATTTTTAACGGATTTTTCTTGGCACGTTCAGCAAGTGCCTGAGGAACGGCTTTCGCTTCGCCTGCACGGGTAAAACCACTCATACCCACCGTCATGTCATTTTCAATAAAGCTGGCAGCCTGCTCAGCACTCATCACTTTGTCATGCAGTGAGGCAAGGCGAATACGATCTAGAGACATCATCCATTCTCAATTTTGATTTTCATTGGATATGGATTTTAGCGCTAAAACGTGAAAAGTGAATTGAACTAAGGCTAAGGTCTAATAGGGTGAAAAAAATAGGACGAGGGGTTAGTTGAAACTTACTTAAATTCAGTATATCCACTTCTTTAATATCTATGGATTTTAGTGGTAATTTAGCTAAGAACCGCATGATTGAGCAAGTCAATGAAAAAAATTCAAAGTGTAATTGTTTTGATGAGTATGCTTGCTTTACATGGCTGTAAAGTTGTTAATCATCATACCGTGAAGCTGACAGGTTCCGCAGAAATGCAGGGAGCAGAAATACACTTGCCGATTACAACAGGGCATATTTATCTCTCAACCCAGCAACTGACTGAGAAAGATAAAGAAATTTTAAAAAGCATTTTGCCTTTTCAATGCCTGAAAATTACCACTTCTGAACCCTTTGATATGCAAAATCGGGCTGTTCACTTTCGTGACTTCAAGTTTAAAAAATTGCCTATTGGCGATTCAGAATGTCGCAAGATAAAAGTGGGAACACGTATCAGTGCGACATTTTAAAAATGACCGCTTAGGGTTTGCTTGATCTTGTCGATGGTGTTGCTATGTGATTCATCTTCAGGTGTGGGAATAGGCAGGGAAATCACCACTTCCAGACCGCCTTGCTCTCGGTTGCGGATGTTGATCTGTCCCTGATGGATGTCCACAATACGTTTCACAATGGCGAGGCCCAGACCACTTCCCTGAATGGTACGTGCGGAATTGCCACGTACAAAAGGCTGCATCAGTTCCTCCACCTGATCGGGCGGGATGCCTTCTCCATGATCAGCCACGGTAATTAAAATATACTGGTCAACATGACTGGCAGACAGTTCGATGGGTTCGGCACCATAACGCTTGGCATTATTGATCAGGTTGGCAATCAGGCGCTTGAGTGACAGGCTGCGTGCAGGAATCACGGGAAGTTCCTGTGCCTCAAAGCGGATGTCCAGCGGCTTGAACTGCACCACCAGTTCTTGCAGCAAGCTGTTGATATTGGTATCTGTCAGCTCCTCATCCGAACCATCTCGCATATAGGAAATAAACTGATTCAGGATGGCATCCATATCATCCACATCATAAATCAGCCCCTCACGGAAAAACTCATCAGGCAGCATTTCCGCTGTCAGGCGAATACGGGTTAGTGGAGTGCGCAAATCGTGGGAGATGCCCGCCAGCATGACACGGCGGTCACGCTCGGTTTGTTCCAGTGTATACACCATGTGGTTAAAGGCCTGATTGACCTGACGGATTTCCAGTGGCCCGTGGTTGGTGTCCAGATAGGGGGCCTTGCCCGTTTTACTGTAGTTGTTGGCGGCATTCTGTAGGCGGCGCAAGGGACGGTTCATCTGCCGCACCAGAATCAGGATAATAACGGAGGACAGGATCGGCACACCAAACAGCCATGATGCAATCAGTTCAACACTGTAGTTGGTGTAGGTCTTGAGGGGTTCCCTGACCCAGTTGCCATTCATTTCAGGCGTTTGAATCCAGATACGTGGAATCGGCTTGAATTTAAAATAAACGGTAACTTTCTCAACACCCAGCTCTTTGGCAAGCTTTTCCTCAATCTGGTCGGTGAAGAACTCGGCCAGAAACTTATCTTCCAGTACTGGAAACTCCCGTGGATCGGTTACATATTCAATCCCAATACGGTTTTTTAGCCATGTGTCGATATCGACTTCGGTATCGCGGTGTAGGATGCGAATGTCAGGATTGTTGACCAGTTCCAGCTCAATGGCCAGATAGCGTGCATGCTGTTGCAGTTCAGGAAGGTAGAGGGTTCGCCAAAAGAACCACAAGGACATGAATAGGCTAAAGAACACCGTAAACAGTACCAGTACGGTGGTACGCATTGCGGCAGACCGTGGCTTGATCTTGTCTAAAAAACGTTCCCATTGGGTCCGTGGCTTTTCAGAGTAGGTCTCAAAGTCGGTAAATTCTTGTGGATCAATCGGTTCAAGCTTCAAGGTTGAGTTTCCCGCACTTACTCAGCACCATCTGGAACAAAAACGTAGCCTACGCCCCAAACAGTCTGGATATAGCGGGCGCGGGCAGGATTGTCCTCAATTAAGCGGCGTAAACGGGAAACCTGCACGTCAATCGAGCGTTCCATTGCCCCCCATTCACGGCCACGGGCAAGGTTCATCAGCTTGTCACGGGTCAATGGCTCACGGGGATGCTGGACCAGTGCTTTCAGCACGGCGAACTCACCTGTGGTCAGGGTCACCACCTGTCCCTCACGGGTGAGGGTGCGGGTAGACAGGTCCAGCGCCCACGGTCCAAAACTAACCACTTCAACCTGCTGGCTTGGTGCGCCTGGCACCTCGCGAACCTGACGGCGCAGTACCGCACGGATACGAGCCAACAGTTCATTTGGGTTGAATGGCTTTGGCAGATAGTCATCTGCACCCGCTTCCAGACCTGCAATACGGTCAGAGTCACTGCCACGCGCGGTCAGCATGATGATTGGAGTGTCAATATTGGACTGGCGCAGGCGACGACAGATACTTAAGCCATCTTCCACAGGAAGCATAAAGTCGAGCACGATAAGGGAGAACAGTTCACGCTGTAGCAAACGGTCCATCTGGGTGGCGTCATGCGCGGTTTTTACCACAAAGCCCTTGTCTTCAAGGAAGCGTTGTAACAGTGTACGCAAGCGCACATCATCATCGACGACTAGGATGCGTTCGACCCGATCGGTTTCATGGTGTACGGTTTCCGTTGATTCGGCAGGTACAACTAAACTCATGATGTGCTCCTTTTATCGTTTATTGTCATCGTCTTTATGCAATGCGAAGAAGTATACGATTCATTGCACAGTTTTGGCTATGTTATAAAGCAACAAATATTGCCAATAAAATCAAGAGATAGATACCAAATATATACAGGCAAAATGATGACAATCAACCTATTTTTCAATATTTAGCCTAAAAAACGCCGTTATTTTAGAAACATTGACGGATTTGCAAAAACTACTGGTTAAATATTCAAAAAAACAATGGTGGATTTTATAGCCATGAACTTTATAATCAGTGCTTTTAGACTTAACCCTTGTGGAATCAATCACGATGACTGACTTAGTTCAGCAGTTGGCAAATGAACTTGCCGTACGTCCAAACCAAGTAGAAGCTGCTATTCGTTTAATTGATGAAGGCGCCAGTGTTCCCTTTATTGCACGTTACCGTAAAGAGGTCACGCAAGGCTTGGACGATACCCAATTACGTCAACTCGATACACGTTTGACTTACTTACGTGATTTATACGAACGTCGTGAGAAAGTGATCCAGTCTTTACAAGAACAAGATAAATTAAGTGATGATTTATTGGCGCGTGTCAATGCCGCAGAAACCAAGAACGCACTGGAAGAAATTTACGCACCTTACCGTCCAAAACGGACCAGCAAATCATTTAAGGCAAAAGAAGCGGGTCTAGGCCCAGTTGCTGAAAAAATTATTTCAGATCAAATTGATCCAATTGAGGCGTTGACTGGTTTTAGCCATGAAGACTATCCAGATGTAGAAAGCCAGCTTGATGCAATCCAGCATATCCTGATTGATGACTGGGCGCAAAATATTGCACTGACCACTGAATTAAAGCAAAGCTTTGCCAAAACTGCGGTGTTGAAAAGTGCTGTCGCCTCTGAAGATAAAAAAGAAGTGGGCAAGAAGTTCCGTGATTATTTTGAGTTCTCTGAAAACCTGAATAAAGTGCCATCACATCGTTTATTGGCAATGTTGCGCGGCCGTCAGGAAAATGTATTGGGCTTAAAAGTGGATGGTGAGGATGATGCACCACTGGCACGTATTGAAAGCGAATATAATCTTGAAATGCTACAGCCACAAAGCCGTCAGGATTATTTAAAGCAAACGGCAAAACTGTTCTGGCTGGGCAAGGTTCGTCCACAGATTGAACATTCACTACTGACAGATAAACGTTTGTCTGCTGAAGCGGAAGCCATGGATGTGTTCGCTGAAAACCTGCGTCATCTACTGCTTTCTGCACCAGCGGGTGGCCGTACCACTTTGGGCGTTGACCCTGGTATTCGTACAGGCGTGAAGCTTGCGGTGGTGAGTGATGCGGGTGATGTGCTTGCCTACAGCACCATTTATCCATTTGCCCCGAAAGAAGATAAAGAGGGTTCTATTGCGGAACTTGCCCGTTTGTGTCGAGAGTTCCACGTGGAACTTATTGCGATTGGCAACGGAACTGCAAGCCGTGAAACCGAAGCAGTGGTTGCTGAGATGATGGCGGCAAATACTGATTTAAAACTGACGCGTATCACAGTGAGTGAGGCAGGTGCATCAGTTTATTCAGCAAGTGAACTTGCTTCGCAAGAATTACCAGAGCTTGATGTGTCGATTCGTGGTGCAGTGTCGATTGCACGCCGTTTGCAGGACCCGTTGGCCGAACTTGTGAAGATTGATCCAAAATCCATTGGTGTGGGCCAGTACCAGCATGATGTGAACCAGACAGGTTTGGCAAAAACACTGGATGCCGTGGTGGAAGACTGTGTGAACGCGGTGGGTGTGGATGTCAATACTGCTTCTCCTGCAATTTTGGCTTATATTGCTGGTTTAAATAAAGCGATTGCACAGCAAATTGTTGAATACCGTAAAGAACATGGTCGTTTTGACAACCGTCAGGCATTGAAAAAAGTACCACGTTTGGGCGAACGTACGTTTGAGCAGTCAGCAGGTTTCTTGCGTGTCCAGAATGGTTCAGAGCCATTGGATGCATCTGCGGTTCACCCTGAAAGTTATGGTCTGGTGGAAAAAATTGTTGCGGCAAAAGCAACAACCGTAAAAGATATCATTGGCAATACTGAAATCATTCGCCAAGTCAAGGCGGATGAATTTGTGGATGACAAATTCGGTTTGCCCACCATTCAGGATGTTTTGGCAGAACTGGAAAAACCAGGCCGTGATCCACGTCCAGAGTTTCGTACCGCCAAATTCCGTGAGGATATCACTGAAGTTGCACAATTGACTGAAGGCATGCAGCTTGAGGGTGTAGTGACCAATGTGACGAACTTCGGTGCGTTCGTAGACGTGGGTGTGCATCAGGATGGCTTGGTGCATATTTCTGAACTGGCGAATGAATTTGTTTCTGATCCACATAAGGTGGTGAAGCCAGGTCAAATCGTGCAGGTGCGTGTGATGCAGGTGGATGTGGAGCGTAACCGTGTCAACCTGAGTATGCGTGCTGAGGGTTCTGCACCTGCAAAAGCATCGCGCCAACAGCAGCGTCCACAGCAAGACCGTGCGGAACGTTCAGAGCGTAAACCGCAGGGACAGCGTCCACCACGTAAAGACGGTGAGTTTAAACGTCCGCAAAACAACAAACCAAAAACCGAGAAACCACAAGAGCAAAAAATTGGTGGATTGGGTGCCTTGTTGTTGCAGGCGGGAATTAAAGGGACGAAATAAGTCTATTACAATTTTTGATAATGTAGAAACCTCCCTCGGGAGGTTTTTTACATTCAAAATAGATGATTTTTCCATTTTTATTTTGAACTTTATTATAATTCCTCAGTTCCCAACGCAAACTTGTTGTTCTTATGTTCCCAGATTCTGCTGAAAATCTTTCCTCTCCCCAGCGTGCTTTTTTACAAGGGATAATCAAAATACTTCCCCTATGTTTCGCAGTGTTGCCGTGGGGTTTGCTGGCAGGTTCAATGGCGATTCAGGCTGGCCTGACCACTGGGCAAGCCATAGGAATGTCTGCACTGGTTTTTGCTGGTGCAGCACAGTTGATGACACTAGGTTTGGTCATGGCGGGTACACCTGCACTCACCATTATCATTTCAGTATTTTTGATCACCACACAGCATTATTTATATGCACTATATTTTCGTGAAGAAATTGCCAGACTGCCATTAAAACAGCGTTTGTTATTTGGTTTTTTGCTGACTGATGAATTGTTTGTTGTTGGTATTCATAAACGTGAACATTATATTTATTTTTTGCTTGGAGCTGGCAGTTGTTTCTATTTGGCTTGGGTGCTATTTAGTATTGGAGGTATTGTGTTGGCTTCCTCTCTGCCAAATTTAGACCAATATCATCTCGATTTCTCTATTGTTGCAACCTTTATTGCCATCGTGATTCCCTTTATTAAAAACCTAAATACGTTGGTGGGTGTACTGGTTTCGGTGATTTTAACGGTGGTGTTTCTAGGCCTGGACATTAAAAGTGCAGCCATCTTGGCAGGGGTGATTGGAATGTTGACCGCAACCTGCTTGCAGAATTTTCGGGAGCGTGTGGTATGAGTTGGTTTCTCCTGATTATTTTGGCAATTGTGGTGTTTATGAACCGCTATATCTTGCTCGAACCGAATCTTCCCGTGCGTTTGCCCAAATGGTTTCAACAGTCCTTGCAATATTCAGCACCATGCTTATTGACTGCGATTGCCACCCCGATTGTGTTTATGGATGAGCAGGGCGTATTTCGTTCAACCCTGCTCAATCCTTATTTTCTGGCCACGATTTTAACCATTGTGATTGCCTATAAGGTCAGACATACCTTATTGACCATTATCCTGAGTTTGGCGTGTTTTTATGCCTTGGTGTTTTGGTTAAATTAGCAGGCTTGGGCAATATGGAATTTGCCACAAGCCCCATTTAAAAACTGTTAACGTGTGGTATAACCACCATTGGCAAAAATAGTCTGCCCCGTAATCCACCAGCCATCAGTGACCAAGAAGCGAACTAAAGGCTCAATATCTTCAATCTTGGTTAAGCCACCTAAAGCTGAAGCAGATTTGTGGTAGGCCACTGCTTCAGGCGCTTCCTGACCATAGAAAAAAGGTGTATCCATTGGGCCAGGTGCAACGGCAGTCACTGAAATACAGCGTTCACCAAATTCCTTGGATGCCGCACGGGTATAGTGTTCCACGGGCGCTTTCAAGCCCTCATAAGTGGAATAAAGTCCTGTATAGGCGGCAAGTAAACTGGTCACAATGGTACAGATTTTTCCATTGGCATTGAGATGACGACCTGCTGACTGAATAAAGAAATAGGCAATCTTGTTGTTGATGTCATTCATGACATCAAACTCTTGCTCGGTGGTGTCCAGATAAGGCTTTTTCAACACACGCCCCACGGTGTTAATGGCAATATCCACACTACCAAACTCTTGTTTAGCCTTGATAAATAATGCCTCAATATTTTGAATATCGGATAAATCGGCTTGTACCAAGATGGCTTTTGCGCCTAAATCTTGTACTGCTTTTAAGGTGTCTTCGGCATCGGCTTGGGTTGATGTACTGTTGTAATGGATCAGTAGATTCGCACCTTGCTCAGCAAATTTACGCGAAATTAAACCACCTAAGTTTTTTGCACCGCCTGTGATCAATACCGTTTTACCTTTTAAGTCATGCTGTGACATCTGCTTATCCTCGTCTTTGTTTTGCATAAAAATCATGCTAATTGAATTTATTTGTTTGAAATAGTTGTTAGTATTGAACTGATTGTGCAGAAAAGTTGAATAATAAATGGACAAGATTGAGCGTTTAAAAATTTTCTGCCTGGTAGCGGAGAAACAGTCTTTTGCACAGGCAGCGGTGCAGTTGGGACTGCCACGTTCCAATGTCACCTATGCGATTCAGTCCCTTGAAAAAGAATATGAAGTGCTGTTGTTTTACCGTACCACCCGTAAGGTGGCGCTTACGCATGAGGGCAGCTTGTTTTATGAAGAAGCGATTCGCTTGGTCGCACAATTAAAAGAACTGAATCGCTTTAAAACCCATGTGCGTAGTCAGGAGGGAAAAATCAGCATTGGCATGCCGAAACGCTTGGCAACACAGGTGCTTATTCCAAATTTATTGACCTTTTATCAGCGTTATCCAACAGTAAAGGTGTTGATTAATGGCAGTGATGATTTTTGCAACCTGATTGAACAGCAACTGGACTGTGTGGTACGGGTGGGACAGGTTCAGGATGAATACCTGCTGATCAGGCCTATTAAACCAGCCAAAATCTGGACGCTGGCATCACCTCACTATCTGGCAGAATTGGGCGAGCCTAAAAACTTTGATGAGTTACCGCAGCATTTTGCCGTGGATTATCATGTGGCAAAACATTATCGTGAGTTAAGTGAACTGGAGTTTCGTAACCAGCGTGTCAAAATGCCCTACCGTCTGCTGGTTGAAAATACCGAGGCCTATATTCAGGCAGGTTTGGCGGGGATTGGCATCATCCAGATTCCTGAATTTGATGCCAAATCTTATGTGGAACAAGGGCAGTTACAACGCCTGTTTACCGATATTCCAGCTTTGGAATTGCCTGTGAGTATTCTGCTGACAGATCGGCAATATCGTCCAAAATATTTTCAGGTCTTTATTGACTGGCTGGATGCTTTGCTAAAGAGCCAACTGTAAATCCATGTTTTGATTAATCGCAATTGCTTTGACATCCCTGTTTATTTCCAGTAAAACTAAAAATTAGAGTAATTACTCTAATTTTATTGGAGGGTAAATATGCAGATTGGTCGACAGGCATGGATGGCACAAACTTCGGGTGATTTATCATTGAAAGATCGTATGGCCTTATTGAGCCATAGTCTGCTGCCTGTGCTTAAGCAAAGTGTAAAAATGTATGCCTTGGCACATCGCTCAAAGGCAATGGTGCAGGGCAGTCTGACACTGGATGACCTACGCTTGCCCGACAGTGCAGAGGTCAGGCAGGCGCTGGAAAAGATGCAGTCCTGTAGTTCGGATGCCTTGCAGAACCATTGCCTGAGAACATGGTACTATGCCATTGGGTTTGCCAGGATGCAGGGCTTAAAGCGTGATGATGAGTTGTTGGCGGTGTCCTGCTTATTGCATGATTTGGGCATGACCGAGCTGCATTATCAGCACCATGCGAATTGCCGCTGTTTTGCAGGACAGGGTGCCTACGCCGCAAAAGATTGGTCGATTGAACGGGGCTGGGCTATTCCAAGGGCTGACCAGCTATTTGATGTGATCAGTATGCACATGAATCCCTATGTATCCCTTGATGAGGGAACGGAAGCACACTTGCTACAACAGGCTGCCAGTTGTGATGTGATTGGAAGCCGAGGTTTTGAGTTTGCTCCTCAGTTTAGGCAACAGTTATTTCAACAGTATCCCCGTTTAGACTTTAATCAACAGATGATTGAATTTACCCAGCGAGAAGCAGTCCATCGTCCCAAATCACGTACCGCAATGGTGGTGCAGAGTGGCTTTAAACAGTTGGTCAATCTCAATCCCTATCTTAATTAGTGCCTTGAAAATAAAAACCACCTTTGCCTGAACAAAGGTGGTTTTTATCTTATAGCCTTGTTTTTGCTAGTGGTCATGTTCCAGATATTCAGGTTTCTTCGGTAATGCCAGACTACAGAAGAAACAGATGATGAGCATGATAATCACGTAAACGAAAAACGTGTTTTCAATCCCTGCATCCTTGAACAGTAACGCCACAGAGGGAGCGGAACCACCAAACAGGGCATTACCCACCGCATAGGAAAAACCGACACCTAGGGCACGGACATGCGGTGGGAACATTTCAGCTTTCACCAGGCCACTGATGGAAGTATAGAAACTTAGCAACATCATCAGGAAAATCAGCAATAAAGTGATAATGATGGGTGAGTTGACAAAGCTGCGCATACCCGTGACCATCACAGGATAAATAAAGATTGCACTGAGTAGGCTGAAAGCCAGCATGGAGGTACGTCGCCCAATCCGATCAGACAGCATCCCGAAGAATGGCTGGGCGATCATAAACACGAATAGGGCCGTGGTCATGATAAAGCCAACGGTTTTGCCGTCCATACCGATGTTGGTGAGGTAGGTCTTGGAATAGACCGTGACCACATAAAATGTGAGTGAACCCGCTGAGGTATAGCCCACCACCAGTAAAAAGGTTTTCCAGTGCTTTTTCAACAGGGCAATCAGGCTACCCGATTCCTCACGCTCAGCATCCTCATGCGACAGGGTTTCCTCCAGACGGCTACGCGCTGCCAAAGACAGCAAGGCGGCGATCCCTCCAATCACAAAAGGAATACGCCAGCCGCCATCATTCAACTGCTGTTCAGTCATGAAGCCAAGCAAGATGACGCCGAGCAGGCTGGCAAGCAACTGGCCACCTGATAAGGTTACATACTGGAATGAGGCAAAGAAACCGCGTTGGCCTTTCAGGCCCAGCTCACTCATATAGGTGGCAACCGCGCCGTATTCACCACCCACGGAGAGACCCTGTAACAGTCGAACCATCAGCAACAGGAATGGTGCAAACATGCCCACCTGCTCATAGGTCGGCAATGCTGCAAATAGAAATGAACTAAGTGCCATAAGGCAGATCGAGATCACCATGGACTGCTTGCGTCCATGTCGGTCGGCAATCCGTCCAAACAGCCAGCTACCAATGGGGCGCATAAAGAAGCTTGCGGCAAACACCCCCCATACATAGATGGCCTTGGTGGTGGGTTCCATATCGGGAGCGGTCAGTGCATGGGTGAAATACGCAGCAAAAACGGCATAAATATAGAAGTCGAACCATTCAACCAAATTCCCTGATGCCGCACCGATAATACCCTTAATGCGGCTTGCTCTTTCTTCCCTGCTATATGTCTGAGTCATATATGTTCCTTTCTCAACCAGGCAAGATTCTGTAACTGAACCTTTACAGAATGTTATATACCGCTAAAAAGCATGAAAATGACGCGATTTTGTATGCTTTTTATGACTATATTTTTATATGGAGAGAATGAAGGCGGTTTTAGCTCATCATCTAAGAAAGAGGGAAATGGGCGCTATGGTCAATGGAAGATTTTAATTTTTTGAAAATGAATCAGTTTAATTCAGGAATCGGACAATCCTTTCTCAACGGGCAGGCCTCACCCTGGGTCAAGCGGCTGAGCATGGTCCTGATTTGATGTAACTGGGCAATCTTCTCATCAATCATGTTCAGCTTTTCCTGAAAGATACCCTGAACCTGTGTGGCTGGAATTTCATCCTGTGCGGTCATTTCCAGAATCTGCTGGATTTCACCCAGGGAAAAGCCCAGATTCTTGGCGGTACGAATCAACTGCAACTGTTGCAGGGTTTGCTCAGGATAGTCCTTGTAGCCATTATTGCGCGTGATCGACTGGATCAACTGCATTTTTTCGTAGAAGCGAATGGTGTCGCGGCTTAACTGTGCCTGTTTTGCCAATTCCCCAATCAACATGCTGCCACCGTTATTATTTAAAGATATGAAAAAAACTGCTTGACCATTGAGTGTACTCCATCCTTTAGCCTATGCCTATATTCAAGAAATAGGATGTAAAAATGGAAAATAAGCAAACCAGACCAGATCAGCAACAGCTTGCCCTGGTTGCAGGCGCAACAGGCTTTGTTGGGCGATTTCTGATCGCAGAGCTGTTAAAACAGGGACATCAGGTTTTTGCCCTGGTCCGCAATCAGGCGGCGCAGCAGCCTATACTGGAAAGCTGGCTGGGTGAAAAACAGCTTGCTCTGGATAGGCTGACATTCATTCAGGGGGATGTAACCCAGCCAAATCTGGGAATCAGTGGGCAGGACTGGAACAGGTTGGCTGTGGTAAACACCCTGTACAACAGCAGCGCACTGTTTGCCTGGAATCTCAGTATGCAGCAGGCACGCGCGGTCAATGTTGAGGGAGCACTGAATTTACTGCGCTGTGTTCAGCAGCACTGCACACTAAAACGTGCTGTGCATGTGTCGGGTTATATGCTCACCATAAAAGATCATTTACATCAGGCGGGTGTGTGTCTTGATCAACCAGAAAAGACCGATTGGCAGGCTGTTTATCAACATTTAGGTGCTTATGAGGCATCCAAGATTGAGGCACATTTTGCATGGATTCAGCAGGCGCAAAAACTGGCTGTAGACTGGACCATCATTCATCCCGCAACAGTGGTGGGAGATGAACTGACAGGTGAGATTCCCATGAACCAGCCGATTGCCCAGATGGTTGACCTGCTAAAGCGTAAAAAAATGAGTGCGATTCCTGCGACACCCCAGCATTACCTGCCTCTGGTCAGAGTCGATGACTTATGTCGGATCATGCTGAATGCCGCCACAGATGCCGAATTATGCAATCAGGCTTTACTGGTGGCAGCTGAACAACATATTCCAATGTGTCAACTGGTTCAAATTATTGCCGATCAGCTTGGCGTTTCAGCTCCCACCCAGTATGTGCCAATCGGGCTATTAAAAATCATCTTAAAATGGCGATGGTTGGCCCAAAAGCTGGAGATGTCGGGGGAAATGCTCAGTTTCCTCAGAACCGAACAGCTTGACCTAAAGGCATTGCAACAGTTTAGGCAACGCTGGAATATGCAGTCAGGTCATCTGGAGGCCGCCATTCGCAAAACAACTGACTGGATCAATCAGGGGGCGGGGGGCTAATTGGACAAATAAAAAAGCAGCGTTGTTGATACGCTGCTTCTTGAGGTTTGGACTGGACAGATTACCAGTGTTCACCTGGGAACAGGCGGGCATAGGCGCGCTGTACAATCGTTAATTTCTCTTGTTGACCAATAGAGGCAGTTGAACTTGGGAATAAGTTAAAGCCAATTGACATCAGGATGTTGTTAATGTCTGGTGCAACTGCATAAGTAATTGAAGCAATGCGACCTAGATTTGTTGCAATTTTCTTTGGACGTTTCACAATGGCAGTCGCAATTAAATCTGCTGCTTCCTCAGGTGATAAGGTTGGAACATATTTATACATCTTGGTTGGTGCGATCATTGGGGTACGCACTAAAGGCATATAAATTGAAGTAATTGCAATCTTGTGTGAATGCACTTCAGCAGACAGACAGCGGCTAAACGCATCCAGCGCAGCCTTGGACGCAACATAAGCCGAGAAACGGGTTGCATTGGCAAGTACACCGATTGAGCTGATGTTGATGATCTGGCCATCCTTGCGCTGCATCATATGAGGCAACAAGTTAAGGACTAAACGCACTGCACCAAAGTAGTTAAGTTGCATCGTACGTTCGAAATCATGGAAACGATCAACAGATTCATGTACAGCACGGCGAATTGAACGTCCTGCATTGTTGATCAAGATATCAATGTGATCTACGCTTGCCAAAATTTCTTTTGACAC
This sequence comes from Acinetobacter thutiue, assembly GCF_030385805.1. NCBI lineage: Bacteria > Pseudomonadati > Pseudomonadota > Gammaproteobacteria > Moraxellales > Moraxellaceae > Acinetobacter > Acinetobacter thutiue. The sequence goes on along the minus strand of NZ_JAUDZE010000003.1, from coordinate 275,404 downwards.
GGCATCAATTGATTCCATATCGTTGAGATCACATGGAAAGACCGATGCCTTGCCACCCTCTGCCTCAATTTCCGCCTTGACTTCATCCAGTTTATCTTTGGTACGTGCAAGCAACAACACATGAGCGCCAGCTTGAGCAAGATATTTTGAAACCGTTAAACCAATACCACTCGATGCACCAGTGACAATGATTGTTTTACCGTCGACTTTTTGCTGAAAAAGTTTTTTAAGTTTTGCGTTCATGTACGTGTCCTACATTAATCAAGCTGTTGTTTGCATTGCCATCCAGGTTGCGATTAGCACTGCACTTTATTTTGTATGTATATTAACCGATATTTTTTGTTTGTCTAGTGTAAATTGTTGAAAAATAATAATTTTTTTAGAGTAAAAACTCTAAAACAAGATATTGTAATAGTTGAAAAAGATATTATATTTTTGGGTTGCTGCATAAAAAATAGCCCCTAAAAAGGGGCTATACGGTTTTAGTTGAAATCAAACCTGGGCAAGGGCCTGTTCTAGGTCAGCAATCAGGTCGTCAACATGCTCAATGCCAATGGATAAGCGGACCAGGTCCTCACTGACCCCCGCAGATTTTAGTTCCTCTGCATTGAGCTGACGGTGGGTGGTGGTTGCTGGGTGGCAGGCCAGACTTTTGGCATCCCCAATATTCACCAGACGTGTAAACAGTTGTAATGCATCAATAAAGCGGGTGCCGCCCTCAAGGCCATCCTGTACCCCAAAGGAAAGGATGGCAGATGGTTTCCCTTTCACATATTTTTGTGCCAAATCATGCTGTGGATGGTCTTTCAGACCTGCATAATTGACCCATTTCACTTTTGGATGCTGTTTTAAGTATTCAGCAATTTTGATGGCATTTTCAGTATGGCGCTCCATTCGCAGGTTGAGGGTTTCCAGTCCCTGCAAGATCAGAAATACGCTGAGTGGGCTAATGGCCGCTCCAGTATTGCGTAAAGGCACCACACGGGCGCGGGCAATATAGGCGGCCGCACCCAATGCCTCTACATAGTTGACACCGTGATAGCTCGGATCAGGGGTATTGAGTGCCTTGAAGCGTTCAGGATACTGACCCCAAGGGAACTTGCCGCTGTCGACAATCACACCACCGATGCTGTTGCCATGACCGCCAATATATTTGGTGAGGGAATGGATCACAATATCTGCACCAAATTCAAATGGTTTGAGTAGTGCAGGTGTCGCCACGGTATTGTCCACAATCACAGGCACACCATATTCATGTGCAATCTTGGCAATGGCTTCCAGATCAATGATATTGCCAAGTGGATTACCAATGGATTCAACAAACACCAGCTTGGTTTTATCATCAATAATGGAGCGTAATGCTTCTGGATTCTGGTAGTCAAAGAAGTGGACCTCTATGCCCTGTTTTGGCAAGGTATGGGCAAATAGGTTGTAAGTGCCGCCATACAGGGTTGAAACCGAGGCAATGTTGTCCCCAGCTTCAGCAATGGTCTGAATGGCATAGGTAATCGCGGCCATGCCCGATGCCAAGGCAAGCGCTCCAATACCACCCTCTAGTGCCGCGATCCGCTGCTCCAGTACCGCCGTGGTTGGGTTCATGATACGGGTATAGATATTGCCCTGAACCTTTAGGTCAAACAGGTCTGCACCATGCTGTGTGTTATCAAAGGCATACGAGGTGGTTTGATAGATTGGCACAGCCACAGCCTTGGTGGTGGCTTCTGGTGAATACCCTGCATGAATAGCTAAAGTTTCATCTTTATAGGTCATGGTTACATCATCTACGTGAGTTAAATAATCATCGAGTGTAGCTTAAAAGCTATCCAAAATGGTGCATAAATTATGCGATTTTTAGCATTTTTATTCATATAAATGAGATGACGATAACGGTGCCTGTATTTTTCCTGGCAAGGTCCTTGCCGCTCTGCAATGTCTTGAAAAAGAAAATCCTTTGTTCGGGACAAACAAATCCTATCTTAACTTCAAGTTGATCGGGTTTTCAGCGTATAATACGCCCGATTATTTTATTCGCTTTTTTGCGATGTATTGGTTTTTCAATTGAGGAGTCCTGCGTGGCCCAATATATTTATACGATGAACCGAGTGTCGAAAATGGTTCCGCCTAAGCGCGAAATCCTGAAAGACATCTCTTTATCATTTTTCCCAGGCGCAAAAATTGGTGTGCTTGGTTTGAACGGTGCAGGTAAATCGACCCTGCTCCGTATTATGGCTGGCGTAGACAAAGATTTCTCAGGTGAAGCACGTGCACAACCAGGAATCAAGATCGGCTATCTGGAACAGGAACCGCCACTTGACCCAAGCAAGGATGTTCGTGGCAACGTTGAAGATGGTGTACGTGAAGCGCTGGATGCTTTAGAGCGCCTTGACCAGGTGTTTGCTGAATATGCCGACCCAGATGCTGACTTTGACAAGCTTGCCAAAGAACAGGAAAAACTGGAAGCGATTATCCAGACTTGGGATGCACATAATTTAGATAACCAGTTGGAAATTGCAGCAAACGCCTTGAACCTGCCTGCATGGGATGCTGACGTGTCTTTGCTTTCAGGTGGTGAGCGTCGTCGTGTGGCACTTTGCCGTTTGCTGTTGTCTAAACCAGACATGCTATTGCTGGACGAACCGACCAACCATTTGGATGCAGAGTCAGTGTCCTGGTTAGAACGTTTCCTAAAAGATTTCCCTGGCACCATCGTTGCGATTACGCATGACCGTTATTTCTTGGATAACGTGGCCGAGTGGATTCTTGAACTTGACCGTGGCATGGGGATTCCTTATCAAGGAAACTATTCTTCTTGGCTGGAACAAAAAAATGCTCGTCTAGAGCAGGAACAGAAGCAGGAAGAATCTTTTGCCAAGGCATTGAAAAAAGAACTTGAATGGGTTCGTTCAAATGCCAAAGGTCAGCAAAAGAAAAACAAGGCGCGTATGGAGCGTTTTGAAGAGTTGAACTCTAAAGAATTCCAGCAGCGTAATGAAACCTCTGAAATTTACATTCCACCTGGTCCACGTTTGGGCAACAAGGTTGTGGAAGTTGAAGGCATCAGCAAGTCATTCGATGGTCGTCTATTGTACGAAAACCTGACCTTTACTGTACCACCTACAGCGATTGTCGGGATTGTGGGTCCAAACGGTGCAGGTAAAACCACCTTATTCCGTATGATGACTGGCGAACAGCAGCCTGATACAGGTACTGTGACTTTGGGTGAGTCGGTTAAAGTTGCGTATGTTGGTCAGATTCGTGACACCCTGGATAATAACAAAACCGTATGGGAAGAAGTTTCTGGTGGTTTGGATATCTTAAAAATCGGTGATTATGAAATCGCATCCCGTGCTTATATTGGTCGCTTTAACTTTAAAGGCCAAGATCAGCAAAAACGCGTAGGTGAATTGTCTGGTGGTGAGCGTAACCGTTTACAACTTGCGAAAATCCTGCAAATGGGCGCAAACGTCATCTTGCTGGATGAGCCATCGAACGACCTGGATATCGAAACCCTGCGTGCGCTTGAGGATGCCATTCTGGTGTTCCCTGGTACCGTCATGGTGGTATCGCATGACCGCTGGTTCCTTGACCGTATTGCTACGCACATTCTGTCATTTGAAAATGAACAGCCAGAATTCTACACAGGTAACTATGCAGAATATGAAGCTTATCGCCAATCACGTCTAGGTGATGATGCAGCTCAAAAACGTACCAAGTACAAAAAAATTACAGGTTAAGTCCTGATATAAAAAAACCAGCTTTCGGGCTGGTTTTTTTATTGCCTGAATCTGGTTTTAAAATGCCAGTTCACTATAGGCCTGAGATAAATATCTTTTTGCTTCAGGATGCCCCTGACTGGCAGCGCGTTCCAGCCATTTTTCTGCTTTCTGATAGTTTTTATCCAGTCCCAGATCACCATGCAGATAGCTGACCCCAAGCTTAAACGAGGCATTGGCATCACCGCGCAAAGCGGCACGCAGAAAGTACCAGATTGCATTGCGGTCATTTGATGACACCACATAGGCATTTTCATGCAGATGGGTTTCATGGGCGAGATGTTCAAAAAATTCAGCGCGCTCAATTTCCTGATGCGCATCTGACAATTGCAAGGCAGGCGTAAAGTATTTAGGCAAGAGATGTTGCAGCAACTGTCTAATATTCATGATTCCCACCCCAAAAAATAATTGTTCTATCTTTCTAATATATGCCTGTTTTTCATTGGCTTGATATAAAAATTGTAAGGAAATTATTTTTGGCTGTACTGTTTAATTGGTTAAAAATAATACCGTTTCAAGATGAAGCAATGATTGGTATAAATTCTGTTTTTGTAATTTTATTACATGGTGCTTAGTTGCTATAGTGATGCAAATTTTGAAAAGTTGATGAAGCGTGCGCCGTTCCGCCGTATTGATGACCCTCTTGCTGAGTTTGTTCATGTTCCAGAGTTTCTGGAATGTGGCGGCGGCTTTTTGCGGCCATGAAACGGTTAGCCAGTCGAAAGGTCTGCACCACTTTGGGCATCATGTGGTCGATACCTCTTCCTGTACCACACCACCACATCAGCATACTACTGAACATACTGCATCCAATGGTTCAGTGCCAGTCAGCCTGCAAGATCACCATGATCATTTGCCATCATGTTTCCATGTGGTGGTGACTGAAGCACAGCAACAGCTACTTCAACCGATTCCCAAAATTAAGCAGTTACAACCACAATATCACTGGTTCAATTCCTATCAGTCGCCTGATTTAACTGGACACCATCCGCCTCCTGTATTGACCCCGCTATAGGTGGGGTAGCCGAAAAATAGCCCACCGCAACCTTATTTATTTGCGGGGCTTTCTATGTCTTTAAATTTAAATCAGCGTATTGATGCACTCAAAAAGCATGCGCTTAAACATCATGTCCTTGTATCGTCATCAAGATACTCAGTTTTGGCTATCGCTTTATCAGCGGTGGTTCTCAGTCCATCCATCACGGCAAAGCCCTTGCTGGATGTCAATCAACCCTCAACTGTTGTTCAGGGAACTAGCAGTTTTGAACAAATTTTAGTGCGGGTTCGGACCTACCAGAACCAGCAAGCCAGTTGGCAAACCCAGCAACAGATGGCAAATGCTCAACTAAAACAAAGTGGTCTCTGGACTAATCCCAGTATCTCGATTGAACAGACGGGTTTGCAAAGTGATCAGGATCGGGAATTGGCAATTGGCATTTCCCAGCCGTTGGACCTGTTTGGGCAGCGTAAAGCGGTGCAGGCAGTTGCAAAGCTTTCAGCCAGTCAAGTTGATCTGGATCAGCAGCGCTATGATGCGGAACTGGAACTGATCGTGCAGTATCTCTGGTCACAGGTGGCGTTATTGCAACTGGAAAAATCCGTCATTCTCGAGCAGCTACAGGTCAGTCAGCAAAATCTGGAGGCATCAGAAAAGCGTTATCAGGCAGGCGGTATTGCACAGGTGGATGTGGATCGGATTCGAATTGCCCATCTGGAAAACCAGCGCATTTACCAACAGGCGGATTTACAACTGCAAGTGGTGCAAAAGCAATTGGCTAGCCTGTGGGGAGAAAACCGCAATACATTTGTGATTGAGCCAAGTGTTAATGATCTGTGGGTACAGGCAACACGGATTCAACCTGCAATTGAGCAAAACCAGAATGTGTTTGAACGTGGTCTACAGTTGGAAACCCAACGCCAACAGGCACATATTCAGCAACTCAAGGCACAGGCACGTCCACAGCCGACCATGACCTTTGGCGTAAATCGTACCCGTTCGGCAGATCAAAACAGCGAAAACCAAGTGCGGTTGGGTGTTGAAATTCCATTGAATATTTTCAACAAACAAAAATATGGGATTCAGATTGCTGAGGCCAAACAAATCCTGATTCAGCAACAGCAGCGTTTCTACCGTCAACAAAACCAGATGGATATTGATGTTCGTCTGGCCGAGCTGAATGGCTTGCAAACACAGTTCCAGCAACTGAATGATCAGCAAATTCCTTTAGCCGTTCAAGTCCAACAGAAAACCTTGCAGGGTTTCCGTTTAGGCAAATTTGCAGTGACCGATGTACAGCAAGCCACCGTGCAATTACAGGATGTGCGTTTGCGCAAGGTGCAACTACTGAAACAGGCATGGCAGCTTAGTGTTGAAGTGCAAAGCGCACGCATGGGACTTGCAACAGAACAAATCACAGCTAAAGATGCCTTGATGCAACTCAATCAGCGTATGTGGCAACAAAGTAATGCTTTTCCAAGCCAGCTAGGAGAATAAAATCATGAATATCAAACAAAAAACACGTTCTCAGTGGCTTTGGATTGTAGTGATTGTAGTCATGACCTTATTATTATCTGGCGGATTATGGTGGGGTGGCAAAAATAAAACGGCTGAAAATGCAGATCAGGGACATGCGCATCAGGAAAATGAAAAAGATGAACATGACGAGGGTGAAGAACATGATGAGGAAAGTCTCAGCTTAACCACTGAGCAGATGCAGCAACATGGTGTGAAGCTGGCACAGGTAGCATTGGGCGAGGTCAATCAGGTTCAAACTTTCCCTGCAAAACTGGTGGTGAATACCGACCGTCAGGCGCATGTTTCTCCAAGCTTTGCAGGCCGTGTTGAATCGGTCTACGTTGAGTTGGGTCAGCAAGTGAAACGTGGTCAGGCTTTGGCACACTTATTGGTACCAGACTTGGTGGATCAACAGGCCAATTTACAAATTGCCCAGACCAATCTGGATTTGGCCAAACAGGATTATGAGCGTGAGCATCGCTTATGGTCGCAAGGAATTTCTGCCAAGCAGGACGAACAACGTGCCTACAATGCCTATCGTCAGGCGCAAATTCAGGTACAGGCAGCCCGTTCGCGTCTTACCGCTTTTGGTGCAGGCTCTGGCTCAAATGGTCGTTATACCTTAACCGCACCCATCAGTGGTGTGATCAGCAATAAAGATATTGTCATTGGTGAGAATGTTCAGCTTGCGGATCAATTATTTACCATTGATCAGCTCGATCAGTTGTGGCTGGAATTTGTATTGCCGACCATGGCGAATATCAATGTACAGCCAAATCAGCAGATTCGTTTTAAATCGCTACAAACAGGCAATACTTTTAATGCCCAAGTCCAGAGCTTAACCACGGAGGCCGATGCACAAACAGGTCGATTACAAGTTCGTGCCAAAGTGTTGTCCAATGCGGCTGAATTACGTCCAAACCTGATGGTGAATGTGGAACTACAGGCAGGCTCTAAAGCATCTGTGATCCGTGTCAATGCGGAAGCCATTCAGCAGGTTGAGGGCAAGGATGTGGTCTTTGTTGCACAAGCCAACCAGAACAAAGGTTTTGACTTTAAAGCTGTCCCTGTTCAGATCGGTCAACGTCACATTCCAAAAGAGCAAGGGGATGGACAATGGGTCGAAATTATTCAGGGTCTCAGTGAGGGGCAGTCTTATGTGGCAGCAGGCAGTTTCTTGTTGAAATCGGAGCTTGAGAAAGGAGAGGCCGAGCATGGACACTAATGCTTCTCAACTCCCCAAACCTGAAGGTTTGTTTGATCGGCTGATTCAGTTTGCGATCAGCAACGCCATCTGGGTGATGCTGTTTGTTATGACATGGATTGCTGTTGGTGTTTGGAGCTATCAAAAACTGCCGATTGATGCCGTTCCTGATATCACCAATACCCAGGTACAGATTAATACCCAAGCCAATGGCTATACCGCATTAGAAGTTGAACAGCGGATTACCTATCCGATTGAAACAGCAATGGCAGGGATTCCTGATCTGGAACAGACCCGTTCGATTTCTCGTTATGGTCTGTCACAAGTCACTATTATCTTTAAGGATGGCACCGATATTTACTGGGCAAGGCAGTTGATTAATCAACGTTTGCAGGAAGCGGATGGGCAATTGCCTGATGCGGTTGATCCCGTGATGTCGCCAATTTCCACAGGGCTTGGCGAGATTTACCAGTGGGTGATTAAAGCCAAGCCTGATGCAAAAAAGCAAGATGGAACGCCTTATAGTGCAATGGACTTGCGTGAAATTCAGGACTGGATTGTACGTCCGCAATTGCAACGGGTTAAGGGTGTTGCCGAGATCAACAGTATTGGCGGCTACAACAAAACCTATATTGTTTCACCTGACCTAAAACGTTTACAGCAACTGCAAATTTCTTTAACAGAATTTCAGGTTGCGTTGCAAGAGAATAATGAAAACCGTGGCGCAGGTTTTATTGAAGAAAATGGACAGCAACTCACGGTTCGTGTACCTGGCATGCTCAGCACTGTTGAAGATATCCAGAACATCACGGTCTCAGTTAAGAACGGTCTGCCGATTCGTGTTGCCGATGTGGCTTCGGTTGCGATTGGACATGACTTGCGTACAGGTGCGGCGACCTATAATGGCGAGGAAACTGTACTAGGCATTGCCATGATGATGATGGGTGAAAACAGCCGCACTGTTGCACAGGCGGTTGATGCCAAGGTCAAGGAAATCCAATCGACATTGCCAACGGGTGTCGAGATTGAAACGGTGTATGACCGTACCAGTCTGGTCAATAAGGCCATCAAAACCGTTCAGAAAAATCTGGTGGAAGGTGCGATTCTGGTGATCGTGATCCTGTTTATTTTTCTGGGTAATTTCCGCGCAGCCTTGATTACGGCCTGTGTGATTCCACTGTCGATGCTGTTCACCTTAACGGGCATGGCTGAGCAAAATATCAGTGCCAACCTGATGAGTCTGGGGGCGCTGGATTTCGGCATCATTGTTGATGGTGCGGTGGTGATTGTGGAGAACTGTATTCGACGGTTGGCGGAGGCACAGCATCATACAGGACGCTTATTAACACGGCAGGAACGGTTTAGAGAAGTGTTCCTTGCGGCAAAACAGGCACGAAAACCCTTACTGTTTGGTCAGGCCATTATTATGGTGGTGTATTTGCCGATTTTTGCACTGACAGGTGTAGAAGCGAAAATGTTCCATCCAATGGCGATGACTGTGGTGATGGCGCTGCTCGGTGCCATGATTCTGTCTGTGACTTTTGTGCCTGCGGCAGTTGCCTTGTTTATTACAGGTGAGGTGAAAGAGAAAGAATCTCGCTGGATGCAGACCTTAAAACGCAAATACCAGCACATCCTTGATTGGGCTTATCAATTTAAAATGGTGGTGGTGGCTTTAGCCATTAGTATTCTGGTCCTAACGGGTGTATTGACCACACAAATTGGTAGTGAATTTGCCCCACAATTAAGTGAGGGAGATTTTGCCCTACAACAAATGCGTTCACCAAGCACAGGTCTGGAACAGTCGTTACGCATGCAGGAAAATACAGAAAAGCTGATTTTGAAGAATTTTTCAGAGGTAAAGGCTGTATTTGCCAGAACGGGGACTGCTGAGGTTGCCACCGATGTGATGCCACCAAATATTTCCGATGCGGTGGTTTTATTAAAACCACGTGATCAATGGGAAAACCCGAAACAAAGCATAGATGAACTGCGTACACGTATGCAGGAATTTCTGGAAACCATTCCAGGCAATAACAGTGAATTTTCTCAGCCGATTGAGCTGCGTTTTAATGAGCTGATTTCTGGTGTTCGTAGTGATGTTGGGATCAAGGTCTTTGGCGATGATATGGATGTGCTGAATACTCAGGCACAGGCAATCGCGCAAAAGGTACAGAAAATTTCGGGTGCAACCGCAGTGAAAGTAGAGCAGACCACGGGTTTGCCTGTACTGAATGTGGATATCAATCATGCATTGGCGGCGCAATATGGCCTGTCGGTCAAAACCATTCAGGATGTGGTCGCTGCCAGTGTTGGCGGGCAGAATGTGGGACAGATTCTACAGGGTGATCGTCGTTTTGACTTTGAGATCCGTTTGCCTGATGAACAACGTACGGCACAGAATTTGGCACAACTGCCGATTCAATTGCCGAATGGCGGTTTAATTCAGCTACAGGATGTTGCCAGGGTGGAAACCATTTCAGGCATGAGTCAGGTGGGGCGTGAAAATGGTAAACGCCGTGTCATTGTCACCGCAAATGTTGAGGGGCGTGATCTGGGTTCATTTGTACAGGAGCTACAGGCAACACTGAAACAGCAACCATTACCCGCAGGTTATTGGCTGGAATATGGCGGACAGTTTGAGAACCTCGCTTCAGCGGCTGCGCGAATGCAAATCGTGATTCCATTGGCTTTGGTCACCATCTTCATTTTACTGATGGCGGTGTTTCATAACTTCAAGGAAAGCCTGTTGGTGTTTAGTGGGGTGCCATTCGCCTTGTCAGGTGGTCTGGTTGCGCTGTGGTTGCGGGATATTCCATTGTCGATGTCGGCAGGCGTCGGTTTTATTGCACTCTCAGGCGTGGCGGTGCTGAATGGTTTGGTAATGCTCAGTTTTATCAAGGAACTGCGTGAGCAGTTAGATATACACACGGCCACATGGCAGGGGGCAGTTTTACGCTTGCGCCCTGTGTTGATGACTGCTTTTGTGGCATCACTGGGCTTTATTCCCATGGCGATTGCCACAGGTACAGGCGCGGAAGTACAGCGTCCATTGGCAACGGTGGTGATTGGTGGGATTATTTCATCGACTTTACTGACCTTGGTGATTTTGCCTGTGGTGTATCGCTGGATGAATGAGAAAGCTGCTGTTCAGTCTAGCAATATTTCATAAGTCATCGAAATTCTGAATGTGCTGTGTATAAAGTTTTTGCCTTACTTTTCAAAGATGAAAAGTAACAAAAATCTTTTGTTGGACAGAGGGTACATCCCTGTAACCCCTGTCCAACGGGCGGCATCCATGCCGCCACCACGATAGTAAATGTGTACTAGAGATATAGGATAGAAAGATTTTAGGACAATTATTTGCACTTCATAAATCATATTCATTAATGATTTGAGATAGTGTAATTAAAAAGCAGTTTGAGCTTTGTATATAAGGAGTCCAACATGAGTGGACATCATGGGCATGACCATAGTCATGCAGTGGTGACTGAGGGTAATGCCAGAAAACTTACCATTGCCTTAATACTCACCAGCACATTTTTAGTGATTGAAGTCATTGCTGGTTTAATCACGCAAAGCTTGGCTTTATTGTCCGATGCCGCGCATATGTTTACCGATGCCGCAGCACTGGCAATTGCATTGGCGGCGATTCAAATTGCCAAACGTCCAGCAGACAACAAACGGACTTTTGGCTATCAACGTTTTGAAATTCTGGCGGCATTGTTTAATGCCTCTATGCTGTTTTTTGTGGCGATGTACATTCTTTATGAGGCCTACCAGCGTTTTACCCAGCCACCTGAAATTCAGAGTCTAGGAATGCTGATTGTTGCATCAATTGGATTGGTGATTAACCTGATCTCCATGAAGATTTTAATGTCGAGTGCTGCTGACAGCCTGAATGTAAAAGGTGCCTATTTAGAGGTACTCAGCGATGCTTTGGGTTCGGTAGGGGTCATTATTGGGGCAATTATCATCTATTTCACCAATTGGTATTGGGTCGATACGATTATTGCGGTTGCGATTGGTTTCTGGGTGTTGCCAAGAACATGGATTCTGCTTAAGCAAAGTATCAATATTTTGCTGGAGGGTGTGCCTGAAGAGGTGGATATTGAAAAGCTGCGCAATGACTTACTGGCGCTGGATGGCGTTGAAAGTATCCATCAATTGAAAGTCTGGGCGATCACTTCAAAAAATATTCATCTGACTGTACATCTGTTCGCGCCAAATGCTGACCGAAAACAGCTGCATTATGCCGCAGCGGAGATGCTATCGCACGAGCATGGTATTGCCGAGGTGACCTTACAAATTGAGGATGATGCAGAAATGAATTGCCAGCATACCCATCAACATGATGAAGATGATGAACATGATCATTCACATCAGCATTAAGCTGATGTGAAACCTACTTCTTTTATGTGGTTTAATTCTGCCATTCATGATTGCAGTCACGGCATTTCCAGTGCTTTTGTGCCTGCATAAAGGCCTGCATGGAGATTTTAAAATCTGGCAGATCACGCCAGAACAGAACACCTGCAATCACACAAACACCAAATACCGCAACGGTTGCGATTTGCAGTGTTTGTCCTGCACCATTACCAAAAATCCACATCCCAACACTGATCAGCACCAAAACCAGTAAAATAAAAATGGCGGGAACGAGAAGCACCAGGCTTTTTGGCACGTTGGGACGAGGGCTGTTGGCACCCTGACTGACAGGCATAATTTTCACGCTTTGACATTTAGGGCAACGGTATTGCATAGAGGATTCCTATAGTGTTTTGGCTATTTTAGCGAAAATTATGCAAAAGCTAAAATCCTGAATTATTCAAATACATAATTTTACTTGTTTTGTACTTTTAACTGCTTCGAATCAGCGCTGGAGTTAAGCCAAAGGTCTATATACAGCTCGTCTAAACCTGTTCGCAAAACTACAATCAGTCATGATAGTTTTATTCTAGGGTTTATTTACGGTTGTGAAAGGAAACGCATGTTATCCACCAAAATTCTAAAATTGCGTTTGTCTCGGATTGAAAAGGGAAAGGAACATCTTTCCACTCAGGACAAGTTGATGCTGGTCAGTATGGAAAGTCCTGATCTCAGTGCCAATTTCTTTTTACGGCTCTTTAAGATGTCTTTGCCAAAAGAGTGGAAATTCAGGCATGAGACGGAAGAGGACATCCTGTATTCAACACAGCTGATTCAATTGGTTGAAGATGAGTTTATTCCTGCCTATGAAACCCATGCCAGAAAACATGCCTGGTATGAACAATGCCTGATGTATCGATTGAACTTCATTACGCCACAACCGACTCAGCAGCAAATCAACATCTATTTGCGTCAACTCGACCCATGTCTGGACCAGCAGCCTAAACTGGATTTGCTTCATCATTTTCAGCAGCAATATCCAAGTGCCCAGCATGCGGTGGCACTGGCGAAGTCCTATGCAGGTGCAGGGCAATATGCGCAGGCCATCACACAATATGAATGGGCAGCGCAGCAATCCATCCAGCGCAGTGAAGTTGCCTTTTATGGCTATATCGACTGCCTGCTTAAGCGGAACCAGCCTGAATATAAGCCACAACTGAGTGATGTGGAATATGCAGTTGAGTTGTTAAACCAATATGGTAAACCGATTGACCAGAAAACCCATGCCATGCTGTTGCAGCGGGCAGTGAGCCTGTTGTTACCCGCCAACATCTTGCAGACACGGGCAACTGAAACCAATATCTTGGCGGATGTCGGACGTGGTTTAAATTCACTGGGGAAATCCTTGGGAGGAATACTGGGTGGAAGAGAGTTGCATCTTCCTTATAGTCAGGATGTGATTGCCAGCGCGCCCCAGCTTTTAATAGATCAGACCATTCTTGCGAGCCTGGTTCATTCAAATAACATGCAGGCAGCGTTAAAACGTATTTTAAACCCTGAAAATGATTTGGCAATCACACAGGATAATGCTGAACAACAACTTGGGTGTTTATGGCTTGCTGTTCAGGCCAACCCTGATATTTTGAAATTATTGGACCAACCTGAGCAATTGACAACAACGCTGACCAATACAAAGGCATTGGATGAAACCACTTTAAACTTGGGTTCAATCCAGACCATTCTGGAGCAAGGCTTAATGGCCTATCTAGGCGATATTCGTCTGGATAAACACCATCCTGAAAGAACGGCCTTATATGACCAGCGGGATGTGGTGGTTGCAGAAATGACTGCATTTGCCCAATGGTTCCATCAGGATATTTTAAAGGTCTACCTTGAGCAACAAAGCAAACGATTGCAACACATGCTGCGTTTGTTGCGTGAGCAGACGGTTGAGGCTGGGCTGACAAGCGGGCTATTTGCCTATCAGTTTGAACAGCAGCAGCGGGCTCAGGACCTGTTTAACTGGATGCAGCAAAAACTGGAAAAGGGCAATGATTTTGACAGGATGCAGGCTGCATGGGTGGCGCTGAGGGAAATTGTTCATTTCCATCTTGAGGGTGTGGAAAGAAAGATTGAATTACTCGAGCAGGCTTTGGACAAGTATAAAACCATCCGTCTGGAACAGGTGTGGGTACGACCAGAGCAGCCTGAAACCACATCCATCAAAGAAGATGAAAAGTAACGTTTTTTTATTAGGGATTGTATGTCTGACGCATTAAATAATTTGAAGTTACGCAACAAAAAGACGCAATTTGCCATGCGTTGCATGCTAATCTAGAAAAAAACGTTGAATAAGTTTAAGTAGAGTGTAGCCCATAGAAATGGGCCAGTAAGAAAGGGAAGAGGGAGAACATCTTGAATCGACAAGATGATAAAAAGGCAATGTTTGATATTATGCCAGCAGACTCAGATGAATCGGGTGAAAAACCATCACTGTCACGTCGGCTGATCAACAAAACCCTGCAACATGCGCAGGATGCGGTTGAATTTGCCACGGACACATCCCGTAATATTGCAGGTGTTGCGGATGCCGCACTGGATGCCCTGGATCATGTGACCCACCAGACCAAACGGGGAGTGGAGGGGATGCGCAATTCCGTGCGTGACATGGTTTCCGAAACCAGCGAGGCGGCACGTCAGGTTGCACTGGCAATGGCGAGGGCATCTCTGGGTAAAGGTACAATTACCCTGTATTTGCCTGAAATGTTATTGAACAGCCAATTGCGTAAACGCATCAATCGGGCGGAAATTGATGACATTAAGGTGGAATGTGGCAATGACCGCTTTCACATTGAACTGGACGGGCATTACCGTCGTTTTCTCTACCGTCTTTCGCTTGAGTTCAATGTGCTGGAATGTCGAATTGGTCAGGAAAAATATCTGCGTTTACGCCAAATTGATGAGCATCTGGACCTGCAAATCCGTCATGGTGGCACGCTAACCAACTGGGCGGCACGTCGGGTGGGTAATGTCAGCTTTGAAGTCATTAATTCCTTGCCCATTCCTTTTTTAATTAATCACCTGATCCGTGATGTGCCAGGCATCCAGAAAGAGGGGCACCGCATTTGGTATATCGACCTTGAGGAAGCGGGCTTTATTGATTTTATTAACAATCGTTCATGGATGGTTGATAAGCTGCTCAGCCTGTCTGATTTTAGCATCCTGCCTGGCTTGAACATTTTGCAGGAAAGCCGTGAGCTGGTACAGCAACTGGTGGACCAGTTTGAGATTCGTGGCTTACGGGTACAGTCAGGACGGCTGGAAGTACAGGTTGGTATCGGAACAGATTAGGGTAGGGGCGTATTGTATACGCCCTGTAAATTGCATATGTTCAATAAAAAAAGCCACTGTCAATGCAGTGGCTTTTTTAGAATCTGGCGTCCCTACGGGGATTCGAACCCCGGTTACCGCCGTGAAAGGGCGATGTCCTAGGCCTCTAGACGATAGGGACTTATTGAGGCATACATCTGATTAATTTATTTAAATAAATTGGCGTCCCTACGGGGATTCGAACCCCGGTTACCGCCGTGAAAGGGCGATGTCCTAGGCCTCTAGACGATAGGGACGTTTCAGAGGTGGGCGTATATTAGGTTGAATTGCATAGGGTGTCAAACACTTTTCTCAGGAAAATCCATAAAAACTTGATAAGTGTCTAAAAATAAAGCGTTGTGCGGAATAAATAAGCAAAAATGGTTTTAAGGTTAGTTGCTTCAGCCAAATCACTTTTTTATGGAGATAAAAAATGCAGCTTAAGCAAGCCAAAGCGATTGAAGCTTTGGCGAAGTGCAAGTGCATTTTTATTGAGTCGATTTTATGTACGGTTACGATAGAAAATGTAATGGCTGAGATAACAGACTGCGATAAACAGTAAACAGCCAACAAAGCCAGCCTGCATTTCAGGATCTGCCGCCATACTTAAACCTGTAATAAAGCAGAAGACAAAACCCAGAATCGGAACAATCGGATAAAGTGGCGCAGCAAACTTGAGGTCTTTTGCGGAGTGACCCGCCTTGTACCATGCACGTCTAAAGTTGAACTGGCTCCAGCAGATGCTCATCCACACAATCACCATAGTAAAAGCGGCAATACCGAGTAAATTCTTAAAAATGGTTTCAGGGGCAAAATGCTCTGATAACAGTCCTGGAATTGCACCAAACATGGTGACCACCAGTGCAATCACAGGTGTGCCACTGCTCGACAGACGCGAGAACACTTGTGGAAGCTGGCGTTGCGCGGACAATGACCACATCATCCGTGATGCCGCATACAGACCAGAGTTGGCGGCAGACAACAGTGCGGTAATAATCACGAAACGGATAATGTCATCGGCATAAGGAATACCAATGTAGTTAAACACAGTCACAAAAGGACTGTTGCTTACACCCTCACCACCCAGGCCTGCAACCTGAAATGGCAATAAGGCACTAATCACCACGATGGTGCCGACAAAGAAAATCAGTAATCGCCAGATTGCGGCGTTGATGGCTTTTGGCACATTCACCGCAGGGTCTTTGGTTTCACCTGCTGCCACTCCAATCAGTTCAGTACCTGAAAAGGCAAAGTTTACAATCAGCATGGTGGTGAAAATTGGAACCATCCCCTGAGGAAACCAGCCTTGTGCAGTAAGGTTATGGAATAGGGGGGCAGACTCGGCGCCGTGGAAAGGAATCAGGCCGAAAATTGCCAGCAAACCCAGGATAATAAAGGCAACCACAGTCACCACTTTAACCAGTGCCAGCCAAAATTCAGATTCAGCAAAAATACGGGTTGAGCTGAGGTTCAATGCAAAAATGGTGATGGCAAAGATAATGGTCCAGATCCACATGGAAATATGTGGAAACCATTCCTGCATCAGCAAGGCCGCGGCCGTAAATTCGGTCCCCAGGGTTGCGGTCCATGTCAGCCAGTAGACCCAGGAAATCATGTATCCCGTACCTGGACCAATGTATTTTTGCGCGTATGCACCAAATGAACCCGCCACAGGCATGTGTACCGCCAGTTCACCTAGACAGAGCATGACCATATAGGCGATCAGGCCACCTAAAATATAGGCAATGATGGCACCAACTGGACCTGTTTGGGCGATGACTTCACCAGAACCAAGAAACAGGCCTGTACCAATTGCACCACCTAAAGAAAGCATGACCAAATGGCGGGTACTCATCGCACGTTTCAGTGCCTTGGTTTCTGAATTCGCATTTGAGTTGGAAGATTGCATAGCACAATTTGTCCAAGCATGGAGAAGCGGCTATTTTATGGAAAATTCGGAAATGTGCAATCTGAATAATGGAAAGATTGAGAGAAAAGTATAATTATTGGATAAACAGAATATGGCGTCCCTACGGGGATTCGAACCCCGGTTACCGCCGTGAAAGGGCGATGTCCTAGGCCTCTAGACGATAGGGACAGATGAGGCAGTCATTTATCTGCATAGCGCAGATGAAACATACACATAAAAAACTTGGTGGAGTCAAGCGGGATCGAACCGCTGACCTCTACAATGCCATTGTAGCGCTCTACCAACTGAGCTATGACCCCAGTATGTGTGACAGCAATCTTAGGAGGATTGCCATCACACGTCAATGATTAGATTGAATTAATTTTCACTGTTTGCATCATTTTTCGGCAATTTCAGCGTTTCATTCAACTTTTCCCAAACTTTCAGTTCCTTCTTGCTTGGAGAACCAACAATCTCAAGCGCATGGCGTAGACGGGCAAAGGTCAGGTCAGGCCCAATGGTCACCATGGATTGCATGACAGGCGTGGAGCTGGTTGAGCCTGCAATCGCAATAAAGAATGCAGGCATGAAGTCACGCAGCTTCACTTCCATCTGGTTTGCCAAATCCATCAGTGTCTGGCTGACTGTGTCATTGTTCCAGGTGAACTGGCTTTCCAGACGCCAAATGGCAAACTGTAGACTTTGGCGAACCTGTTCTTCAGTCAATTTCTTGCTTTCAAACTGTTCCTTGCTGATTTGAGGCATGTGGTTGAAATAGAAACCTGCCCAGTTTACCGCTTCAGACAACAGGTTAATACGTGGCTGAATGGCGGCGGCAATATCTTCCAGCGTTTGACGGTCATTTTTCCATGCCAGTAAACGGTCCAGCAATTGTCCAGGAGTCAGTGCCTTGATCCATTGACCATTCAGCCAGTTGAGTTTTTCAACATCAAAGATTGGACCACCCAGAGAAACACGCTGTACATCAAAGTTTTCCACCATTTCCTCTAAGGTGAACACCTCACGCTCATCTGGCATTGACCAGCCCATACGGCCTAAATAGTTGAGCAGGGCTTCTGGTAACACGCCGATGTCGCGATAATAGTTGATTGAGGTTGGATTTTTGCGTTTAGACAATTTTGATTTGTCTGGGTTACGCAATAAAGGCATATGGCACAGGGTTGGCATGTCCCAGCCAAAATATTGATACAGCAACTGGTGCTTTGGTGCAGAAGGCAGCCATTCCTCGCCACGCAATACATGGGTGATTTCCATCAGGTGATCGTCAACCACATTGGCAAGATGGTAGGTCGGCAAGCCATCAGTTTTTAATAGTACCTGCATGTCCACCTGTGCCCACGGAATCTCCACTTCACCACGCAACAGGTCATTGATCTTACATACACCCTCTTCAGGGACTTTCATGCGGATCACATGGGGCTCGCCCGCAGCAAGACGACGTTCCACTTCTTGCTGTGATAATTTTAGCCCACGACCATCATATTTTGGTGTTTCGCCACGCGCCTGCTGTTCAGCACGCATCTGGTCAAGTTCTTCCGCGGTTGCAAAACAGTAGAAAGCATGACCTTTTTCAACCAATTCCAGAGCATACTGCTTATAGATTCCCATCCGTTCCGACTGGCGATAAGGCGCATGCGGCCCACCAACATCAGGACCTTCCGACCAGTTCAGACCCAGCCAGCGCAAAGAGTCCAGAATCATCTTTTCAGATTCGGGTGTTGAGCGAAGCTGGTCGGTATCTTCAATACGGAGAATGAACTCACCACCATGCTGTTTGGCAAAACACAGGTTGAACAGGGCAATATAGGCAGTGCCTACATGCGGAAAGCCTGTAGGAGAAGGAGCAATACGGGTACGAACTTTCATAGGGGAATGGGTTTTTTAAAATAAAATTGGCACTATTATAACGAAAAAGCCTAGTCACGACATGACTAGGCCCATTTAAACATGCAAGGGGACTACATATTTAAAAAATCAGGAATTTTGCTGCTGGAACAGGCTCTGCACAAAACGTGAAAAACGCTGGTTCTGCGTTGCAAAGAAATTCTGTGTTGGCGTGGTGCGGATGGTGTTCAACATTTTCAATTCATCATCTGTCGATGGAATCATGCTGGTGTTTCGTTTTTGCTGATCCAGCGCCTTGCCAATAAGTGAGGATGAGGTCGATTTATCAATCGTTTTTATGTTACTGCTTTCTTTAATTGCAGCTGCATGCCCGAACTGGACTGAACATACCAAAAATAAACTTAAGCATAATGTTTTTTTCAATTTTAATGCTCGCATTGCTACGCCCCTACATGATTTCGAGTCTACAAGACTAACTAAGCGAATATAGTATTGCTTTAATGATACAATTCAAACATAAATATTAATGAAAAAGTAGAACTAAGTCACATTTTTTACAAAAAAGATAAAATTCCATTAATTTTATGTCCAATATTTATAGCTGTGTGGCTACTTTGTGTGCAAGTTAAATTTAGCAGGCAAATATGTAGAAAGCGTGAAGAAGTGTCATTATTCTTTATTTTATTAAACTTTCTTGATTTTAGCTTTTTTTCTGCTAAGTGTAGGCGGTTTTACTATATCTCTAAAACTGGATAATAAACAAATTATTAATATAACTATATGATTGTAAAATAATTATAAAGAAATATAGTGGTCGTCAATGGGGCGAAAAACGAGTAATCGGTCAATGAAAAAATTAATTGCGACTGCTGTATTGGCATTGGGGCTGGGTGGAGTGGCACAGGCGGCAACAACTTTCCTGAATGTTTCCTATGATCCAACACGCGAGTTCTATCAGGAATACAATCAGGCATTCGGGCAATACTGGAAACAACGTACAGGTCAGGAGGTTGACTTCAAGCAATCTCATGGCGGCTCTGGCAAACAGGCACGGTCTGTAGTTGATGGTTTGCAGGCGGATGTGGTGACCTTGGCACTGGCCAATGACATTGATGAAATTGCCAATGCAGGCCTGATTCGAAAGGACTGGCAAAAACAGTTCAAGGATAATTCCGCACCGTATACCTCAACCGTGGTTTTTCTGGTGCGCAAAGGCAATCCTAAAAACATCAAGGACTGGAATGACCTGACCAAAGAGGGTGTGGAAATTATTACCCCAAATCCAAAAACAGGGGGGGCGCCTCGCTGGATTTATTTATCTGCCTGGGGCTATGCATTGAAGCAGCCAGGTGGAAATGATGCAAAAGCACGTGATCTGGTGAAAAAGCTGTATCAAAATGTCAAGGTGCTGGACTCTGGTGCGCGTGGTTCATTAACCACCTTTGCTGAGCGTGGCATTGGTGATGTGCTGTTGTCCTGGGAAAATGAGGCTTTATTGGCGACTCAGGGACTCGGCAAGGATAAATATGAAATTGTTTATCCATCCATTTCAATTTTGGCAGAACCCTCGGTTGCAATCGTTGATAAGACCGTGGATAAAAATGGAAACCGCCAGTTGGCGCGTGGCTATTTAAACTTCCTTTATTCACCGTTGGGACAGGAGCTGGCGGCGAAACATTATTTCCGTCCGCGTAATCCTCAGGTTGCGGCAAAATACGCAGCACAATTCCCCAAAATTAAGCTGTTTAGCATTAATGATGTGTTCGGTGGATGGGCAAAGGCGCAGAAAACCCACTTTGTAAATGGTGCGGTCTTCGACCAGATTTATACAGAGAAGCAATAAACACTCAGAACAAAAACAGGGTAAGTAAACGTGAAAAGCAAATACATACGATGTATTTGCTTTTTTCTTTGCCAAAAAGATGAAGAAAACGGTTTTATCTATAGAAAGTTAAGAATTCTCTACAAAAAGTCGTTTGGTACTGGCATAAAACAAGGTAATAATGTGCAGTTACATTTTTAGCTATTGATCTATTTCTTATGTCGCATATTTCTGTCTTACTTCATGAAACCGTTGATGGCGTATTGGCAGGTCGCGACACAGGCATTTATGTCGATGCCACCTTTGGTCGTGGCGGACATACCCGACTGTTGCTCTCAAAGCTGGATCAGGATGCGCGTGTTTACGCATTTGACAAAGATCCGCAGGCGCTTGAGGTTGCGGCACAACTGGAACAGGAAGATTCCCGTTTCAGGATCATCCATGCCAGTTTTGCTGATATTCAGGCTGAGCTTGCCAAGATCGGCATTACTGAAGTCGATGGCATTATGGCGGATTTGGGCGTGTCATCGCCGCAGCTTGATCAGGCAGAGCGTGGTTTTAGCTTTATGCAGGACGGGCCATTGGATATGCGGATGGATAATTCGCAGGGTCTAACCGCAGCACAATGGCTGCTTGAAATCGAAGAAGAAAAACTGGCCAATATTATCTATCAATATGGTGAAGAGCGTTACAGCCGCCGTATCGCCAAGGCAATTAAGCAGGCTGGTGAAATCACCACCACCGCGCAGCTTGCTGAAATTGTCAAAACCGCACATCCAAAATGGGAAAAGCATAAGCATCCCGCAACCCGTAGCTTTCAGGCCATTCGTATTGCCATTAACAAGGAGCTGGATGACATTGAGACATTCCTGCCGCAGGCGGTAGAATTGCTCAAGGCAACAGGGCAGTTGGCGGTGATCAGCTTTCACTCTCTGGAAGACCGTTTAATCAAGCAGTTTATTCAAAAAGAATCGAGTCTGGCTGAAGATTCAGGCTGGGGCATGCCACAGGCACAGGTGGATACCCGACGTTTAAAGAAAGTTTCACGTGTTCGTGCCAGTGAAGCGGAAGTCAAGGCAAATCCCCGTTCGCGGAGCGCATGGCTGCGCGTGGCGGAGCGTTTAGAGCAAAAAGGCAAACAATGAACAATAACAATAATGATGATATTTTATCAAGTGGCAACAAGGGACTAAAAAAGGTTGTTGTTTACGCTGTACTTGTTGCGCTGGTGTTTGTCAGTGCAATGATGGTGGTGTTTCAGGTATTTGAGTATCGCCATGATTATCGTGACTTAAGTGCCTACATGCGTGAAAAGGATGATTTAAACGCGGAGTGGGGCCGTTTGCTGATTGAGCAGCAAACCTTTGGTGCCACGGCACAGATTGGTTCCCGTGCGGTCACGCAACTGCGCATGTTTTCACCGCCTGCGGCACAAACGGTTGTGATTTCTTTACCTATGACTTCAAAGCAAGACAAATAAGGCATGCTGTATGGCAGATAAGCGAAGCAAACCAATACGAAAAAAACAGCAGTCCATTTCGGAAAGACCCACCCTTGCGCTGGATATGTGGCGATTTTACTTGCTTTGGGGAACGGTGCTGCTGTGCTTTGTGGTGATTGTGGCGCGCGCTTTCTATGTACAGGTGGTCAATAAGGATTTCTTGCAGAACAAGGCCAATGCCAACATTTTACGAACTGAGCGTCTAGAGGCAATGCGTGGGGTGATCAGTGACCGTCATGGCGTGCCACTTGCGATCAGCACCCCAATTATGAAGATTGTCATCGACCCAAGGGATTATTGGGAAACCAAGCAGCTTTATGATGAAACGATGGCTGAGCTCAAAAAAGACCCGACCAGTCGTAAATTAAAACGTCAGTTGCCTGATAAAAACCTGAATCTGGATGAGTTGGCGGATGTCGTTGGTGTAGACCGTGCGGATCTGAAAAAACAAATGGAGGCTCGTCCACGGTCACGTTATCTGGTACTGCAAAAAGAAATTCCACCGCAACAGGCCGATTTAATTGTTAAGCGTAACTTTCAGGGTGTCTATGCAGAAAAAAGTTATAAACGCTACTATCCGCAACCTCAGCCCAATGCCCAGATTATTGGCTTGACCAATAGTGAGGGAACAGGGATTGAAGGTTTGGAAATGCAACTGAACAAGCAACTGGCAGGACTGGATGGCGAACAAAAAATTATTCGGGATAAAAAAGGCAACCGTTTAAAGGTTTCAGAAGTCATTAAGGAAGTTGAATCGGGCGAAAATATCACCCTGAGTATTGATTCACGTTTGCAGTACATTATGTATCGTGAACTGACCGCCGCTGGGGTGGCAAACAATGCACGTTCCGCAACCGCGATTGCGGTGGATGTGAAAACGGGTGAAATCTTGGCAATGACCAGTTGGCCATCCTATAACCCGAATGATAAAAATGGGCTTTCCAATAAGGATGCGATGCGTAACCGTGGTGCAATTGATATGTTTGAGCCTGGTTCAACCATGAAGCCGTTTACGGTTGCGGCGGCATTGGAAAGTGGCAAATATACGCCGAATACGATTGTCAACACTTCACCAGGTTCGATGCGTTTGGGTTCACATACGATTCGTGATACCCATAACTATGGCGCCTTGACACTGACAGGCATTATCGTTAAATCTTCCAACGTGGGATCAGCCAAATTAGCCTTGTCCTTGCCTAAAGATGCCATTCCCTCGTTCTTCCGTCGGGTCGGTTTTGGTCATCGTTCAGATGTTAAATTTCCAGGGGAAAGTGCAGGTCTGCTGTATTCAGGTGATAAATTGAATCTGTCACAATTGGGGACTATGGCCTATGGTTATGGCTTAAGTGCAACGATTTTGCAGTTGGCGCAAGGTTATGCCATGTTGGCAAACCATGGGGTGGAAGTACCATTAAGCCTGCATAAACTGGATCAGCCGCCTAAGGGTACACAGGTGCTTGATCCTAAAATTGCCGATCAAGTGTTGATGATGCTGGAGCAGGTTACCATGCCAGGCGGAACAGCGACCCAGGCCAATATTCCTGGCTATCGTGTAGGGGGTAAAACAGGAACGGCACACAAGTTGCGTGCAGACCGTAAAGGCTACTCCAGTAATGAGTACCGCGCCTTATTTGCTGGCGTTGCACCGATTAGTGATCCACGTTTGGCCATGATCATTGTCGTGGAAAATCCACAGGGACGTTATTACGGCGGTCTGGTTGCCGCACCTGTGTTTGCGCGAATGATGCAGGAGTCTTTACGTCTGCTCAATGTTCCACTGGATAAGCCACTCGATACCCCACAAAACCCAATCCGTAGGTAAATTATGTCGATTAGTTTTCAACAGATACATCAAATCAGCATAGATGCGGCTTGGTACACACAACCGTTTAAAGGCTTCTGTCTGGATAGCCGTAAGGTTGAAGCAGGGCAAATCTTTATTGCCTTAAACAGTTATAGCCAACCTGAGAAAACGCGTTTATTTGCTGAGAATGCCATGAATGCGGGTGCATTGGCGGTGATAAGTGAAACAGATCTAGGTCTTGCAAATGAATGGGTTTGTCCCGAAGTCCGTTATTTAATGGGTGAATGGCAGAAGCAATATTTGCAGGCAGTTGATCCTGTAACAGCGCTGCGTGGAATTGCAGTCACAGGCACCAATGGCAAAACCACCATTTCACGCTTGATTGCTGAATTGATTAGCTCGCAGGGCCAAGGCTGTGCAGTGATGGGGACAACGGGCAATGGCATTCTGCCAAACCTTACGCCATCAACACATACCACTTTAGATGCCTTGCAGTTGCAGAACGCATTGCATGACTATGCCAAACAGGGTGCCAATTTTGTTGCACTTGAAGCCAGTTCACATGGTCTGGAGCAAGGCCGTTTAAATGGCTGTGCGATTGAAATTGCGGTATATAGCAATTTAAGCCGAGACCATCTGGATTATCATGGTACGCTGGAAGCCTATGCTGAAGCGAAAGCGTTACTGTTCAAATTTACGACCTTAAAAACTGTCGTCATTAATCTGGACGATGCTCATTCCAGCCTCATGCTGGATGCAGCCAAAGCCAATCCATCACAGCCTAAAATTTTGACTTATTCCTTGACCCAAACAAATGCGGATTATCATATTGCCGATTTGCAATATCGTTTGAGTGGGGCAGGTTTCAGTCTGGTCAGTCCGACAGGTTGTTATGCGGTACAAAGTCCATTGCTTGGGCATTTTAATGTAGAGAACCTGTTGGCAAGTCTGATTGCGGCTGAATATGCAGGTTTTGACCTGAACGATCTGGTGCAGTTTGTGCCGCAACTCAAGGGTGCGCCAGGACGGATGCAGGTGATTCAGGACGCGGAGCGCCTGTTTGTGGTGGATTATGCCCATACGCCTGATGCCCTGATTCAGGTTTTAACCACCTTAAAACGGCATGTCACTGGACAGCTTTGGGCGGTCTTTGGTTGCGGCGGTGATCGTGATCGTGGCAAGCGTCCACTTATGACTCAGGCCGCATTAAATCATGCCAATCCTGTGATTTTAAGCTCGGACAATCCCCGTACTGAAAGCCCTGAACAGATTTTTGCCGATATGAAACAGGGAATTGATTTTGCTGATCATATTGTGCATGAAATCCATGACCGTCGTGAAGCGATTAAATTTGCGGTGGCACATGCACAGGCAGGAGATATTGTGGTGATTGCAGGCAAGGGGCATGAGAACTATCAGGAAATTGATGGGGTCCGTCACTGGTTTGATGATGTGGTGGAAGTACAGTCAGCGCTTGCTGCACAGTCACATTCTGTAGATTCGGCTTATCCTGCACAATAGGGTCAAAAGGTAAATAAAAATCATGCATACCTCAACCACCAGTACCGTTCCACTCACTCCCTGGACCGCAGAGCAACTTCAACAGGCAACTCAGGGTGAATGGCATCAGCATAAGATCCCTCAAGGGGAAATTAAGCGAATTTTGACTGACTCACGTCATGCGGAAGAGGGTGATGCTTTCCTTGCATTAAAGGGCGAGCGTTTTGATGCGCATGACTTTGTAAAGCAAGTGGCAACACAGGGTTGCCAGATCGCCATTGTCGAGCGGCCAGTTGATGCGGATATTGCCCAACTGATTGTAAAAGATACCCGTGTGGCCTTGGGGCAGCTTGGCGCCTATCGCCGTCAGCAGAATCCGCAGCTCAAGGTGATTGCCCTCACAGGCAGTAGTGGCAAAACCACCACCAAGGAAATGCTGGGCAGTATCCTGTCGCGTTTAGCACCCACCCTGATTACGCGGGGTAACCTAAACAATGATTTGGGTGTGCCGATGATGTTGCTGGAGCTGCGTCCAGAACACCAGTATGCAGTGATGGAGTTGGGAGCCAGTCATCAGGGTGAGATTGATTACACTTCAAATCTGGTGCAACCGCATGTGGCTGGGATTCTGAATATTGGAACAGCACATTTGGGTGAGTTTGGTGGACGTGATGGAATTTGCCGTGCCAAGTCAGAAATCTACACACATATCTTGCCGAATGGTACCGCAGTTGTCCCTGCACATGATGATTTCACGGCCACCATTCGCCAAAATGCAGATAATCACCCCATTCTGAGCTTTGGCGAGGGCGGTGATGTGTATGCAAGCGAAATTCAGCTTAATCCACAGTCCGCACAATTTAACCTGCATACGCCGCAAGGTAGCCGAGCAGTGAACTTGCCATTCGCAGGGGTGCATAATGTGCAAAATGCAGCGGCGGCAACGGCTTTTGCTTTGGCGATTGGTATCGAACTGGATGATATTGTCCAAGGTCTGGAGCAGGCGCAGGGAGCGAAAGGCCGTCTGAATTTCATTCAGCAGCAACATTGTTTATTTATTGATGACACCTATAATGCCAATCCAACCTCAATGCGTGCAGCAGCACAGGTATTGTTGCAGCAGCAGGGCTTAAAAGTCATGGTGATGGGGGATATTGGCGAACTGGGTGACAGCAGTTGGCAGGAGCATCATGATCTGGGCCATGACCTGTCGGCGTTGCCGCTAGACCATTTGGTCGTGGTAGGTGAGTTTGCCACGGCAGCCCAGCAGGGTTCGGCGCATTCAGAAAAGTTACACGCATTTGCAACACAGGCAGACGCTTTACCATTTTTAGTTAATTTAGTCCAAACATACGGATTAGGCGAATCCGCACAGCCGATCAGTTTCCTGTTCAAGGGGTCGCGTTATACCCATATGGAAACGCTGATGGCTGACTTGATGGAGAAAATTTAAATGTTGTTATGGTTATTTGAACATCTGGCGGGTTATGAAAGCTCATTTCAGGTGATTCGTTATTTAACACTGCGTTCGCTACTCAGCATCCTCACTGCCTTGACGATTGGTTTAGTGCTTGGCCCAATCATGATCCGCAAATTGCAGGCACTAAAATATGGTCAGGCAGTCAGCTCATTTGCCCCTGAAAACCATGCCAAGAAAATGGGTACGCCAACCATGGGTGGGGTGCTGATTCTCCTGTCGATTGGGATCAGTACTCTGCTTTGGGCGGACTTATCCAATCCCTATGTCTGGATTGTTCTAGGGGTGATGGTGGTATTTGGTGCTGTGGGCTGGGCAGATGACTGGATCAAGATCCGTTATAAAGATAATGCGGGCCTACCTGCACGCAAAAAATTCTTTTGGACTTCAGTTGCTTCGCTAGGGGCAGGTATTGCCTTATACATCATTGCAAAACAGCAGGACAATCCTGTTTATACTGCGAATATGCTGGACTTGTTGATCCCTTTCTTTAAAAACCTTTCCATCCCACTTTCGGCTGTTCCATTAGGGTTGGCATTTATTGGCTTTACCTATCTGGTGATTAACGGGGCATCCAATGCGGTTAATCTCACCGATGGTCTGGATGGTCTGGCGATTATGCCGATTGTGATGGTCGCGGCAGGTCTGGGTGTGTTTGCCTATTTGTCAGGTGACATCCGTTTTGCCAACTATCTACATATTCCATATGTGAAATATACATCAGAATTGGTGGTGATCTGTTCTGCCATGGTGGGTGCTGGTCTAGCATTCCTTTGGTACAATGCGCACCCTGCACAAATCTTTATGGGTGATGTTGGTGCCTTGGCGCTGGGAGCGATGCTCGGTACGATTGCAGTGATGGTTCGTCAGGAAATCGTGTTTGCGATTATGGGCGGTGTATTTGTGATGGAAGCGGTTTCGGTGTTCCTGCAAATCGGTTCCTTACGGATGCGCAACAAGCGTGTATTCCTGATGGCGCCTTTGCATCACCATTATGAAAAACAGGGCTGGAAAGAAACTCAGGTGGTGATCCGTTTCTGGATTATTACCATTTTCCTGGTTGTGTTGGGATTAATGACGTTAAAATTACGTTAAGCCATGATTTAAGAGAGAAGCTGGTGAATACCAGCTTTTTTTATGTTTGGAGAAAATAGATGAGTGTATTGATGTGTCCTGTTTGTCGCCAAGCATTGAATTTGGTCGCAAATTCTTGGCAGTGTGAAAAAGGGCATCATTATGATGTGGCCAAACAGGGCTATGTCAATCTGCATGTGGTCCAGCATAAACACAGTAAAACTCCAGGGGATACGCCAGAGTCGGTACTGGCACGCCGAGAATTTTTACAGGCTGGTTTTTATCAGCCCTTACAGCAGGTGATGGTGGAGTTGCTGCAACAACTCAAGCCAAAAGCAGTTCTGGATATTGGCTGTGGTGAGGGCTACTATACCAATGCCATGCAGCCTTATACGAAACACTGTGTTGGTGTTGATATTGCCAAAACCGCAGTGCAAAGGGCGGCAAAACTCAATTCACGGGTAGTCTGGGTGGTAGGGACAGGGGCAATATTACCTGTGCAAGATCGTTCGATTGATGTCTGTATCAGCCTATTTAGTCCTATTCCTCAGAAAGAAATTACAAGGGTGCTGCAAGATGAGGGTTATCTAATCATTGCCACGCCTGCACCAAGACATCTTTATGCATTGCGTGAGGCATTGTTCGAACAGGTCAACCTGCACGAGCCGCAGAAATTTGTTGAGCAGCTGGATGCCGAGTTTGAATTGAAACATGAACAGCTTATTGAAGCACCTCTATCATTGGATCAGCAAGCATTAAAGAACCTGATTGCCATGACACCTTATGCATATAAAGCCAATCCAGAACGACGAAAAACGATTGAGCAGCAACAGCACTTTGCAGTGACAGCCGCGTTTCAAATTTATGTTTTCCAGAAAAGAAACAGGCCATCAATTTGATGGCCTGTTTCTTTTACTGAATTTCATTGATGAGGTTTTCAATCCGATCCCGTTGAGGGGGCGGATTTTGTGGTGTAGAACCCATCGCTGGTGGTTGCTTTCGAGTTGGCACCATGATTTGCTCCTCACCTGAGGTTGAATCAGGTAGGTCTGAGAAGTCATTTTGTGCTGAGCGATCAGGTACTGGTGGTGCTGGACGGTACAATGGACGTGCCAACGGTGGAGAGGCGCGATATTCCTTTTTGTCGTCGCCTTGCTGGAGCTGTAGTTTATCGCGAGAAATAGGCTCTTTTGCCTCCTTATCCAGACGTACCCAGGCAGATGGCGTATCTTTGAGTGAGTTCGCCATAAAGTTGGTCCAGATTGGCAAGGCTGCGACACCACCATATTCACGGCGGCCCAAAGTCCGTGGCTGGTCAAATCCAACCCAGGCAATTGCGACCAGTTTTCCATTAAATCCAGCGAACCAGGCATCCTTGGCATCATTGGTGGTTCCTGTCTTGCCGCCCAGGTCATCACGACCAATTTTGAGTGCGGCGCGACCCGTACCATGCTGAATCACATCACGTAAGATATTCGCCATGTCATAGGCCGAGCTTGATTTTAAAATACGTTGTGCCTGACGATAGTCACTGTTGGTTTTTGTTGCTTTATCAGTGTCTGTAGCTGTAATTTGGGTTTCAGAAGCAGCAGTTGCATCATCCAGAGTTTGATTGGTGATTTCCTTAACGTCCCCATCTTCCTGTTTTTGAGTTTCATCAGGTTGTTGTTCATTATAGGCATTTGAATTGTTAATACATGGAATACAGGCATACTCAGGCTTGGTTTCGTAAATCACCTTGCCAGAGGCATCTTCAATCCGCTTGATGAAATGAGGCTGGATTCGATAGCCACCATTGGCAAAGGTGGCATAACCTGTCGCCATCTGTACAGGCAGTACCTGTGGGGTTCCCAATGCAATGGTGTAGTTACGGGGAATCTGTTCCTCTTCCAGACCAAAATCCATAAACAGTTGGCGTGCACGCTCAATACCCACATTTTGCAATAGTCGGACTGATACGGTATTTCGTGATAAATAGAGTGCACGACGGAGTGGAATCATCCCCAGATAGCGTCCATCGGAGTTTTTAGGGGACCACTTGCCAATGGTGATTGGACTATCGTTCACCATGGTGTACGGGGTCATGCCACGTTCTATTGCAAGCGCATAAACGAAAGGCTTAATGGTTGAACCAGGCTGTCTCCAGCCCTGTACCGCACGGTTAAACTTGGACTGATAGAAGTTATAACCACCAACCACCGCTTCAATTGCCCCGTTATTTGGATTGAGGGCAATCAATTGTCCCTGAACTTTAGGCACCTGAACCAAAGACCAGACGCTCTTGTTCTCATTTGGGCGCAGGCGAATGATATCTTTTACTTTTACAATTTGAGAGGCATTTGAGGGACCACCGCCAACACTGTTGGCATTACGATAGGGTCTCACCCAGGACATGCCTGACCAATTCACTGTAACTGTGGCCCCATCCTGCATTAATGCGTCAAAGGAGTTGTTATTGACCTTAACCACTTCTGCGGGATAAGTGTTGGCATAGGCCATAAACTGGTTGAGTGGTTTATCATGTGCTTCAGGACCGCGCCAGCCATGACGGCGGTCATATGCTTCCAGACCCTCCTGAACAGCCTCTTCTGCATAACGCTGGCGGTTACTGTCAATGGTGGTATAGACTTTGTAGCCAGAATCAATTGCCTGCTCACCAAAATGCTCAACCAGCTCAGACCGTACCATTTCCCCCACATAAGGAAAGACATTGCTTACGGAACGGTCAATCATGTTGAGATTAATTGGTTCAGCAACAGCTTTCTGGTATTGGGCCTGATTGATATAACCCAATTGCAGCATGCGTCCAAGAATCCAGTTTCTCCGCTCAAGCGCCCGTTCTGGGTTGACAACAGGATTATATTTGGAGGGTGCTTTTGGTAAACCCGCAATCATTGCCATTTGTGCTGTAGTTAATTCGTTAATATTTTTGTTGTAATAGATTCTTGCCGCCGCCGCGATGCCGTAGGCATTTTTGCCCAGAAAGATTTTATTGACATAGGAACTTAAGATTTCCTGCTTGGTCAGGTTTTGCTCTATTTTTCGGGCTAGAAACACCTCGGTTAGCTTACGTCTCAGCGTTCTTTCAGGACTTAGATAATAGTTTTTTGCCACCTGCATGGTAATGGTTGAACCGCCTGTTTGCACATCTGAACCTGTCACGGATTCAGTTAGAGCTCGCCCCAAGCCCTTGAAACTAATACCGTTATGCTCAAAAAATGAGGAGTCCTCAGCAGCCAGAAAAGCATGGATAAAGGTGGGAGGAATATCTTCATATTTCACAGGGATAGAGAGTTTGCCACCATACTCAGCAATGAGTTTGTTATCCGCCGTATAGACTTGCAATGGTTTTAATAAAGGTGCCTTTTTTAATGAACTCATATCTGGCAATGAGGGTGCTAGATAGAGATACATGCCATAAAATCCCATTGGAAGTGAGACTAAGATAATAATAAGGATCAAAAAAAATGGGCGAACAATACCAGAACTGGATAGCTTTTTCATAATAAGTAAGTTTTAATAAGAGCGAATGGCAAACTAATTGTGGTCAGTATATCCTTTAGACATACGGATTGTTAGATGAGATATTGTATCCGTATCAATTAAAGACCAAAACAGATTAGTGAGTTGTACTTTTGGGGATAAAAAAATAAATAGGAAAGAACTGTGCTCAGGTTATATCGTAAACCAAGTAAGGGGTTAGTAGGGGTCGATATTAGTTCGACAACTGTTAAGTTATTAGAGCTCTCTGTAAAGAACGGTAGATATTGGGTTGAAAGTTATGCCGTGATGCCACTGCCTGAAAACAGTGTGGTGGAGAAAAGCATTCTCAATCCAGAAGCAGTGGGTGATGCACTTGAACGAGTCATCAACCTTGCGAACCCTCACACTACTCATGTGGCAATTGCGGTGCCTACCTCAATGGTGATTCATAAGATCATTGAAATGGATGCCGATATGTCGGATGAAGAGCGAGAAGTTCAAATCCGTATGGATGCTGAGCAATATATTCCGTTCCCTTTAGATGAAGTTAGCCTTGATTTTGAGGTTTTGTCAGACCGTCTGGCAAACCCGAATCGTGTCAATGTACTTTTGGTGGCCACGCGAACTGAAAACGTGGATACGCGTGTTGAAGTTTTGGAACTTGCTGGTCTAAGCGCGAAAATTGCTGATGTCGAAAGCTATGCTATGGAACGTGCTTTTAGCGTGTTCGCCGATACCTTGCCAATGGGCGCAAATACCGTTGGTATCTTGGATATTGGCCATACCATGACGACCTTGTCTGTCATGCAGAAAGGCAAGATTATTTATACTCGTGAACAGGTATTTGGTGGTCGTCAATTAACCCAGGATGTTCAGAGTCGCTACGGTTTGTCTTTCGAAGAGGCTGGACGTGCGAAAAAAGAAAGAACATTGCCAGATGACTATGATACTGAAGTGCTGGAACCATTTCTTGATGCAGTGGTTCAACAGGCTGCCCGTTCACTTCAGTTCTTTTTCTCCTCTTCCCAATTTAATGAAATTGATCATATTTTGCTTGCGGGCGGAAATGCAAATATCCCAGGGTTGGCAAAATTGTTACAACAAAAATTAGGTTATCGTGTCACGATCGCCAATCCATTTTTACAAATGGGTTTTTCTCCCCAAATTGACATTAAAAAAATTGAAAATGATGCTTCCTCATTAATGGTGGCATGTGGTCTAGCATTGAGGAGTTTTGATTAATGGCAAAGATTAACCTACTCCCTTGGCGTGATGAGCTAAGAGAACAACGAAAGAAAAAGTTTGTTGCATTTTGTGTTGGGGTTGCTGCGTTGGGGATTGCATCTGTCTTTTCTGGGTGGGTGTATTTTGATCAAAAACTGGATGATCAGGAACAGGCCAACCAGTTGATTGTGAGTACCAACCAGAATCTAGACACCCAATTAAAATCACTAGATGGTCTACAAGAGCGTCGTAATGCGATTATTGAACGTATGAAGCTGATTCAGGGGTTACAGGGGCAGCGTCCAATTACTGTACGCTTAGTTGATGAACTTGTACGTGTGACACCACCAACCATGTATCTTACTAAATTTACCCGTACAGGAGATAAATTTAGTATTGAAGGGAAAGCGGAAAGCCCCAATACAGTGGCTGAACTATTGCGTAATCTTGAGGCATCGCCTTGGTACCGCAATGCCTTTATGAATTCGTTTTTGGCGGCAGATGAAAATAAAAATAAAACAGCAATTTCCCTTGTTCCACGTGTTGAAGAAAACTATGGAAGCTTCGTTGTAACCGTGGATTTGGGTGAAATAGGAACTACAGCAGAGGCGGAGCCATCAGCAGCACCAGTAACGGGGGCGACACAATGAGTCAAGAAGAATTAAATGATCTTAATCAAGAAGTCGCTTTAAAGAAAAAGAAGATGACAGTAGATCAGTTCTTCCAACAGTTTAATACTTTGGATATGAATAATTATGGTAGTTGGCCAGTATCTGTCAAAATTACCTGTTGGATTTTTATTTTCTTGGCGGTGGCTGTGCTTGGCTATTTTGTGGTGATTAAGTCACAATTAGATGGTATTGCAAATGCTCAGGCAAAAGAGCAGAGTTTATTGAATGACTTTAGAGAAAAAGACTCAAAGCTGCGCAATTTGCAACAATACCAAACACAATTACAAGAGATGGAAGCAAATTTTAATCAGCAATTGGAGCAGTTGCCAAAAGAAACTGAAATTCCAAGTTTAGTTGAGGACATTAACTTGACTGGCGTGAACTCAGGTTTGAAATTTAAAAATATTCGTTTGGAGAATGAAGTTAAGCAAGAGTTCTTTATTGAACAGCCAATTAGTATTGAAGCCACAGGTGATTACCATGCTTTTGGGGCGTTTGTAACAGGGATTGCTGCGCTACCACGTATCGTCACCTTGCATGATTTTACGGTTGAGGCTCAACAAGATACCCAGAAAAAAACTGATATTCCTGTCATCAATTATACAGTAAAGGCAAAAACCTATCGTTATGTAGGTGTTGATGATCAGGTTGATACAAATGCTACAAGTGTCTCACCTGGACAGGGAGTACCGCATTAATGAATCATTATAAAGTTTTATTTGGTTTAATTTTAATTATTGGGTTAGTGGGATGTGATTCTCGTATTGATGCGGTAAACCAACAGATGGCAGAAATTCGTAACCAGCCGCCGCTACCGATAGAGCCTGCTCCTGTGTTTACGCCTGTGCCTCTATTTAACTACGCAGCACATCAGTTAAAAAGCCCGTTTATGCCGAGTTCTTTGGCTGCTGAACTTAAGATTATGGCAGGTAAACGTGTTTATCCAAACTTTAATCGTCAGCAGCAACCATTAGAGAGCTATGCTTTGGAGTCCTTGAATATGAAAGGCAGTATGCGTGGCAAGGCCAATAATACAATTGCCTTAATTCAAACTCCTGATGGACAAATTGAACGTGTACAAGTAGGTAGTTATTTGGGAATGAATCAAGGGCGCATTATTAAAATCAGTCCAACTCAGATAGATTTGGTGGAAATTGTGCCAGATGGGCGAGAGGGTTATGTGGAAAGACCTAGAACACTCGTTTTAATTGGACCAGCGCCGTAAGATTAAGGGAATAACAATGAAAAAACAGTTTAAAGATTCTTTATTTGGGGAAGCGAAGACCATGAATCATGCATTCCGTCAGTTTTCTATGGGTGTTGTTGCCATCGCAATGATGCAGGTTGCATCAGCACAAGTGAGTATGACTAATATTGTACCGATGAGTTTAGCTGATCAAGGTACGGAAATCCGTATCATGTTTAATGGCTTGCCTCCCCAACCTCAAGCATATCAGCTTGAACAACCTTCCCGTCTAATCCTAGATTTTGATAAGGCACAGCAAAGTCTAAAGCAAACCTCAATTCCTGTCTCAACTAGCGAGGCAAGCTCTATAGAGGTTGCTGCTGATGATCAACGCTCACGTGTGATTGTGAATTTAAAAGATGCAGGTGCATTCACTACGCGTGTGGAGGGAAATACCTTTGTTCTTAAAATTAATTCAGTTCGATCATCTGCAACAAATGTACCAGTAGTATCTCGTCAGCCTCAACAAGGGATATCAAATATTGGTTTCCAACGGGGCAAAGATGGTGAAGGGTTAGTTGTTATTGATTTGTTGGGAAGTAATACACCGATTGATGTACAGCAACAAGGTAGCAAGATTGTAGTGCGAACAATGGGTAATAAAATTCCAGCTCACTTGGCACGTCGTTTAAATACCAATGATTTTGCTACACCTGTTGCCAGTGTTGATGCCTATAATGATAAAGGTAATGGTGTAGTTACCATTCAATCTGCGGGTAGCTATGAGTATATGGCTTACCAAGCGGAAAATAAGTTAACAATTAGTTTAAAGCGTCCAGAGGACAAGTCTCCAGCAAAGGCAAAAGCACAAACTTATACTGGCAATAAAATCTCTTTAGATTTTCAGGACATTGAAGTGCGCCGTGTTTTGCAACTCCTAGCAGATTTTACTGGCATCAATATGGTGGCGGCGGATACAGTACAGGGTAATATTACGTTGCGCTTAAAGGATGTGCCTTGGGATCAGGCATTGGATATTGTTCTAAAAACCAAAAATCTGGATAAGCGTCGTAATGGAAATGTAATCTGGATTGCACCAGTTTCTGAATTGATTAAAGCAGAAGAGGAAGAGGCTAAAGCGATTGCACAAAGTGTTAAATTGTCTCCATTACAAACTGAATATATTCAACTAAGTTATGCAAAAGCCGCTGATATTGAAAAGTTGATTACACAAGGAAAAAATAGTAATACGAATAATAATGGTGGCTCATCTAACACAAATTTTAGTAATGATACGCTAACTGGCGGTTTATTAAGCCCACGTGGTACTATTTCAGTAGATCCGCGTACAAATACTCTAATTATTAATGATACATCACAAAAAATTGATCAAATTCGTAAAATGATTGATTTACTGGATGTGTCGGTTAAGCAGGTGATGATTGAGGCACGTATTGTCAGTGCAAGTACCGACTTTACCAAAGAGATGGGTGTGAAGTGGGGAGTGCTTTCTCAGGGTATTACCAATAATAGTAATTTGTTGGTAGGTGGTAGTGATACAACCTTGTGGAATTTGAGAGAACCTGAGAAAGATTCTGATTTAGGTGGTTATAAGTATACAATTGAACGTCCAGATAACTTGAATGTTGATTTGGGGGCAGTAACCCCAGGCGCAAGTCGTATCGCCTTTGGTTTAATTAGCTTGTCGGATTTTATGCTTGATCTAGAGCTTTCAGCTGTACAGGCAGATGGTTATGGTGAAGTAATTTCAACTCCGAAAGTTATGACTGCCGATAAACAGTCTGCAAAAATTTCATCGGGTACACAAATTCCTTATTCATCTTCTACAGGTAGTGGTGCAAATGCGGTACCGAAAACTGAGTTTATTGATGCAACATTAACTTTGGATGTTACGCCTAGCATTACTCCTGAAGGGAAAGTAATGATGAAATTAAATATTGCCAAGGATTCAGTAGGTGGCTCAACACCAACAGGCCAGCTCATGATCAATAAAAATCAGATCGATACCAATATCTTGGTGGATAATGGTGAAACAGTGGTGTTAGGAGGTATTTTTGAACAGACGAATCAAAATGCACAAACTAAAGTACCGTTCTTGGGAGATTTGCCATATATAGGTAGGCTCTTCCGTCGTGATTCCAAGACTGAAAATAAACGTGAACTACTTATTTTTGTGACACCGAGAATTGTTAATGACACCTTGACCAGAAATCATTAATATATTTTCAATAGTTGCAATGAATATAGGTGGCGCGTTGCCAAGCAAAGCGTTTGAATCCCTACCAAATATTTATTTGGTAGGGCCAATGGGGGCAGGTAAAACAACAGTTGGTCGGCATTTGGCTGAGCTGTTAGGGAGAGATTTCCTTGACAGTGATCATGAGATTGAACGGAAAACAGGTGCTACCATTCCCTGGATTTTTGAGAAAGAAGGTGAAGCTGGATTTCGGTTGCGTGAAACCAATGTAATAAATGAGTTAACTGCTCGTTCTGCACTGGTTTTAGCGACTGGTGGTGGTGCTGTTACCCAATCTGCAAATCGAGAATTTCTTAAACAACGTGGTATTGTTGTCTATCTTTATACACCTGTAGAACTTCAGCTACAGCGAACCTATCGTGATAAAAATCGTCCATTATTACAAGTCGAAAATCCAGAACAAAAACTACGAGATTTATTGACCGCCCGTGATCCTTTATACCGTGAAGTTGCGCATCATATTATTGAAACAAATCAGGGTGCTGCACGTGATTTAGCACAACGGATTCTCCAAATTATTTTATCCCAGTCCGTTCAATGATTTTCTTAGTGGTTTAATTATATGCAAACATTACATGTTGAATTAGGTGAGCGTCGTTATCCAATTTTTATTGGCAGTCATTTAGATCCTAAGGTATTGCTTGAACCTTATTTGCATGGTCGGCAAGTGATGCTGGTTTCAAATACAACAGTGGCCCCTTTATATATGCAGCATTATGTGGGTGCACTGACTGCTTTGGATAAACAGATCGCACAATGTATATTGCCTGATGGTGAGCAGTATAAGGATATTCAGCATTTAAACCTGATTTTTGATGCTTTACTTGAGGCTGGCTTTAACCGCGATTGTACGGTGTTGGCTTTGGGTGGTGGAGTGATCGGTGATATGGCAGGCTTTGCATCGGCCTGTTTCCAGCGTGGGGTCAATTTTGTACAAGTACCGACTACCTTATTGTCTCAAGTGGATTCCAGTGTGGGTGGGAAAACAGGGATTAACCATCCTTTGGGTAAAAATATGCTGGGTGCTTTCCAGCAGCCACAGGTCGTGCTTGCGGATATGGCGCAACTGGATACCTTGCCTGATCGTGAGTTGTCTGCGGGTTTAGCTGAAGTGATCAAATATGCATTGTTGGGTGATGTGGATTTCCTAATCTGGTTAGAGCAGAATATGGATGCGCTCGTAGGACGTGATGCCAACCTGTTGGCCGAGGCGGTATATCGTTCATGTGCACACAAAGCCAGAATTGTGGCGAACGATGAAAAAGAGCAGGGCGAACGGGCATTATTAAATCTGGGGCATACCTTTGGTCATGCGATTGAGTCCTATCTAGGTTATGGAACCTGGTTGCATGGTGAGGCCGTTGCAACGGGTATGGTGATGGCGGCAGATTTGTCCCATCGTCTGGGCTGGATTTCAGCTGAAGATGTGCAACGTACAAAAAATATCATTCAACGTGCCAATTTACCGATATCATGTCCAAAAATTCCATTAGATGAGTTTCTTGCTTATATGTCACATGATAAAAAAGTCTTAAATGGTCAGTTGCGCCTGGTTTTACTTAAGAAATTGGGGCAGGCTGTAATCACCAAGGATTTTGATATTGAGCTCATGAAGCAATCCATTCTTGCGAATCAATCTGCATAATTAAACATTTGGGAAAAGCATGGCTGTGTCACGATCAATCTGGCAAAATATTCAACAGTACAGTTGGCTGGTTTTTGCGCTGGCTTGTTTAATTGCCGCATTGGTTTTTTGGGCGATTACAGATAATAAAGCGTTGGTAGAGGTCGAACAGCCAGCTAAAACTGAAGCACAGGTGCAGATTCAGCCAGAGAAAGTTGCTGCGACCACCCATTTGGGAGCCCTTTCTGATGAGGTAAAACCATTGGACTTAACCACACGGGTGGTGGTGTCTAATGAGCATGCGCCTGAATTTCGTGGCACAAAGTTTGTTAAGGAAAATCAGCGTCAATGGACCATGGAAATTTTCCGTAGTTCAGATGAGGCGATTGTGAAAAACTTCCTGTTAAACCGTGCTGATCGGAAAAAGTTTATCTATTTCCGTTTAAGTGGTCAGGACCAGGCTGAGCAGTATGTTTTGGCTTATGGTGTATTTTCGAATTCGGAAGACGCAAACCGTCAATTTACACAATTGAATCTGGTTTTGCCTGAATCTATTCAGCCCAAAGCCCAGCAACTATCAACCTATGCCGATTTTGTAAATGATTTGGGTTCTGATGAACTAAAATCTGCTGCAAATCAGTTATATGCGATTCAATTAAAACCAGTAGCTCTTCCGAAAGTTGATGAAACTCTGCTGATTGGTGCTAACACATCACAAAAAACAGCATTGGCTGGGGGTGAGCGAACATTAAGCGACCCAACGACAACCGTGAAAACGACAGTGACACAACGTGATGCGCAGGGGAATGTTGTGAATGTAAAACAGAGCCAGTCTGCACCTCAACCCATTTCCAGTTCTGAAAAATTAAAAGAAAATTCAGATTCCCAGAGAAGAGAGATCAGTGATCCATTCAACTAATGTTGCACCAATATGAAACAATGTTGATTCTTTTTATGGCATTGTGATTTTTTTTGGTGCAATTTTATGTCTTGGTCTTTAGTGCTTAGTTTCTATAATTTAAAGTTATTTTAATTTTTTTAATGATTTAGTAAATGTGTATTTATTTGGCATGTTTTTTGCTTTCTTGTGGTGCTAATTTGTCTGCTCATTGCCCTTTTTTGTGCTAAAAGATTCATTAATTGAGTGAAATGGAAAGTTTTTTATACTTTACAAGTATTTGTTAAAGTGTAATAACTGAAAACACTTTATATAGTGAAATACGCTGATTCTTGCATAAGAAAGGCGTATATTTGCAAATCCGCCAGTGAAAATGTTTTTGCGAAGCATTGAACTTTAAATGAGTTAATCGACAATATCGCAGAAAATGAATTGATTGTTTGTTGCTCGAAAGAGCCATGTTGAAAGAAGGGTACGCTATGCACATGCCATCGCCTAATACTGTAGCTCCCGCTCAAGGTCTATATCAGCCTGATGAGTTTAAGGATAACTGTGGTTTTGGTCTGATTGCCCATATGAAGGGTGAATCAAGCCATCATCTGGTCGAAACCGCGATTCACAGTTTAAGTTGCATGACGCACCGTGGTGGTATTGCCGCAGATGGTAAAACGGGAGATGGATGCGGATTGTTGTTGGCAATGCCAAAACAGTTCTTTCGTGATGAGGCACAGAAATTAGGTGCAAATCTCACTGAGATTTTTGCAGCAGGTACGATATTTCTCAATATTGACCCTGCATTAGCGCAAAATGCCAAGAATATCCTAAATAAGGAAATTGCTGCTGAAGGCCTGACTGTTGCGGCATGGCGTATTGTACCCACAAATAATGATGCTCTAGGTGAAATTGCACTGCAATCGTTGCCTGCATTTGAACAAATTCTGGTTAATTGCCCAATGGGCTTAACTGAGGTTGAGTTTAACCGTAAACTCTTCCTGGCACGCCGTCGTGCTGAACAACAATTACAAAATGATCCTTTGTTCTACGTCACCACTTTGGCGACAACGGTCATCAGCTATAAAGGCTTGATGATGCCAGCAGCAATTGCTGACTTTTATACCGACCTGGCTGATGCACGTTTGACTTCACACATTGTGGTGTTCCACCAGCGTTTCTCGACCAATACCTTGCCGCGTTGGCCATTGGCACAACCATTCCGTTACCTTGCACATAATGGTGAGATTAACACCATTACTGCCAACCGTAACTGGGCATTGGCACGTACCCCTAAATTTGAAAACCCATTATTACCAGGTTTAACTGAGCTTAATCCGATCGTAAACCGTACAGGTTCGGATTCATCAAGCTTGGACAACATGCTTGAAATTCTTGTGGGTGGTGGCATGGATCTATTCCGTGCGCTACGTATGCTTGTTCCACCAGCATGGCAAAACGTTGAAACCTTGGATGCGGATTTACGTGCATTCTATGAATTTAACTCTAAGCACATGGAAGCTTGGGATGGCCCAGCAGGTCTGGTGATTCAGGATGGTCGTCATGCCATCTGTATGCTTGACCGTAATGGCTTGCGTCCAGCGCGTTGGGTCATCACTAAAAATGACTACATTACGCTTGCATCTGAAATCGGTGTATGGGGCTATGAGCCAGAAGACGTGGTGTCTAAAGGTCGTGTTGGTCCTGGTCAAATTTTGGTTGTTGATACATTGACTGGCAAAGTGCTGGATACCAAAGATGTTAGCAATCATCTTAAGAACATGCGCCCATACCGTGAATGGTTGCGTGATCATGCGATTCGTTTACAAGCCAATCCACAGCTTGAAGAGCAGTTGCTTGATCAGGGGCTAACAGGTGACAAGCTAAAAGCCGCGCAAAAAATGTTTATGGTGACATTTGAAGAGCGCGATCAACTGTTACGTCCAATCGCAGAAAGTGGTCAGGAAGCAGTCGGCTCAATGGGTGATGATACCCCAATGGCAGTATTGTCCCGTCAAGTACGTCATGTGTCTGACTATTTCCGTCAACAGTTTGCTCAGGTGACCAATCCGCCAATCGATCCATTGCGTGAATCGATTGTGATGTCACTGGAAACTTGCTTGGGCCGTGAACAGAATGTGTTTGAGCAAGGTCCAGAGCATGCAGACCGTATCATCATTTCCAGCCCTGTATTGTCTAATTCAAAAATGCAGCAGCTTCGTGATGTCGAAAAAGAACGCGAAGGCTATGGCGTGGTTGATATTGACCTGAACTATGCTGAAGCTGAAGGCTTACAAGCTGCAATTGCGCGTATCTGTGAAGAAGCTGCTCAGGCAGTACGTGATGGAAAAACACTGATTGTATTAACAGATAAGAATTTCCGTGAAGGCTTCTTACCTGCGAATTCAGCATTGGCAACAGGTGCCGTGCATCACCACTTAATTAAAACTGGTTTACGCACAGATGCGAACATTCTAGTTGAGACTGGTTTTGCCCGTGATCCGCACCAATTTGCAGTATTGCTCGGCTTTGGCGCAACAGCGGTTTACCCTTACCTGGCTTATGATGTGATCAATGACTTGGTTGCAAAAGGTGAGCTATTGGGTGACCCAATCCATGCGCAAGCAAACTTCCGTAAAGGCATTGAGAAAGGTCTATTAAAAGTTCTTTCTAAAATGGGTATCTCAACAGTTGCCTCTTATCGTGGCGGTCAGTTGTTTGAAGCGGTTGGTCTTTCTTCTGAGGTAGTCGATAAATGCTTCCTTGGCGTACCAAGCCGTATTCAGGGTGCAACCTTTGCTGACCTGGAAAATGA
This sequence comes from Acinetobacter thutiue, assembly GCF_030385805.1. Taxonomy (NCBI): domain Bacteria; kingdom Pseudomonadati; phylum Pseudomonadota; class Gammaproteobacteria; order Moraxellales; family Moraxellaceae; genus Acinetobacter; species Acinetobacter thutiue. The sequence continues at coordinate 233,052 of NZ_JAUDZE010000003.1, read as the reverse complement.
CCAGAAAAAATTGGCAAGCACAGCTTGGTCAAATCGTAAACCAATTGATCAGGGTGGTTTGCTTAAATTTGTATTTGGTAAGGAATATCATGCCTTTAACCCAGATGTAATCAATGCATTGCATAAAGCGGTACGTTCTGGTCAATACCAAGACTTTAAAGAATATGCTGAACTGGTCAATAACCGTCCAGTGGCAACGATTCGTGACTTATTCAAGTTAAAAACAACCGATTCAATTGCGATTGATCAGGTTGAAACGATTGAAGAGATTCTGCCACGCTTTGACTCTGCGGGCATGTCTTTGGGTGCATTGTCACCCGAAGCGCATGAAGCGATTGCGATTGCCATGAACACCATTGGTGGTCGTTCGAACTCAGGTGAAGGCGGTGAAGACCCTGCACGTTATGGCACCATTCGCAACTCGAAAATCAAGCAGATTGCATCGGGTCGTTTTGGTGTTACGCCTGCCTATTTAACGTCTGCTGAAGTGTTGCAGATTAAAGTGGCACAGGGTGCAAAACCAGGTGAGGGTGGTCAGTTACCAGGTGGTAAAGTGAATGGCTTAATTGCACGTTTACGATACTCAGTACCAGGTGTGACCCTGATTTCTCCACCACCACACCATGATATTTATTCGATTGAAGATTTATCGCAATTGATCTTTGACTTAAAACAAGTCAATCCTCAAGCGATGGTATCGGTAAAACTGGTGTCTGAGCCAGGTGTCGGTACGATTGCTGCTGGTGTGGCAAAAGCATATGCTGACTTCATTACCATTTCTGGTTATGACGGTGGTACAGCTGCATCTCCACTTTCTTCAATTCACCACGCGGGTTCTCCATGGGAGTTAGGTCTGAGTGAAGCGCATCAAGCTCTTCGTGTCAATGACTTGCGTGGTAAAGTCCGTGTCCAAACTGATGGTGGTCTGAAAACTGGTTTAGACGTAATTAAGGCAGCTATTTTAGGTGCGGAAAGCTTCGGTTTTGGTTCTACACCGATGATCGCGTTAGGATGTAAATACCTGCGTATCTGTCACTTAAATAACTGTGCGACTGGTGTTGCAACCCAACAGGATCATTTACGTCAAGAGCATTATATTGGCGAACCAGAAATGCTGATCAACTTCTTCAAGTTTATCGCTGAAGAAACCCGTGAATGGCTGGCTGCATTGGGTGTTGCATCACTCAAAGACTTGATTGGTCGTGTGGACTTACTTGAAGTTTTACCTGGTGAAACTGACAAGCACGCACACCTTGATTTGAGTGCGTTATTGACTTCACACCCTGCGGCTGAAGGTAAGGCGCAATATTGCCAAGTTCAGGGCAATGCACCATTTGATAAAGGTGTCTTGGCTGAGAAAATGGTGGCTGAAATGTTGCCAGCGATTGAAGCAGGCACAGGTGGTTCATTTAACTTTACTGTAGGCAACTGTGACCGTTCAATCGGTGCTCGTATCTCAGGTGAAATTGCTCGTCGTTATGGCAACTTGGGTATGGAAGGCAGTCCTGTTGTAATGAACCTTGTCGGTACAGCAGGTCAATCACTGGGTGTTTGGAATGCGGGCGGTTTGCATATCAAACTTGAAGGTGATGCCAACGACTATGTCGGTAAAGGTATGGCAGGCGGCCGTGTATCGATCTTCCCACCGAAAGGTTCACCGTTCCAAACGCAAAATACTGCGATTATTGGTAACACCTGTTTATATGGTGCAACAGGCGGTAAGGTCTTTGCAGCAGGTACAGCAGGCGAGCGTTTTGCGGTGCGTAACTCAGGTGCATTTGCCGTGATTGAAGGTGCAGGCGACCATTGCTGTGAATATATGACAGGTGGTGTGGTGACTGTGCTTGGTAAAGTTGGACATAACTTCGGTGCAGGTATGACAGGTGGTTTTGCTTACGTGCTTGACCTTGATAATGACTTTGTCGATTACTATAACCACGAGTTGATTGACCTGAATCGTATCTCTACGGAGTCGATGGAAGACCATAAAGAAAACCTGTTGCGTATTCTTGATGAACATATTAAGGAAACAGGTAGTGCTTGGGCATACAAAATCCGTAATGAATTTGACTTCTATAGTCGTAAGTTCTGGCTTGTGAAACCAAAAGCTGCTAATTTGCAAACGCTTTTGAAAACAACCCAAGCTGATCCACAATAATTCCACGACTGCAACGACATAGGCAGGTGCAGAGATGAATGACATCACTGCGCCTACCCACGGAGAGAGACATGGCAGAACGCCTCAATAATGACTTTCAATTTCTGGATGTACCACGTCAGGATCCAGAGAAAAAAGATATTACTGTCCGCAAAGCAGAGTTTGTGGAAATTTATAAACCTTTTACTGCGGAAGTGGCGTCAAACCAGACCCACCGCTGTTTAGGCTGTGGTAATCCATATTGTGAATGGAAATGTCCAGTACATAACTACATTCCAAACTGGTTAAAGCTGATTGCGGAAGGCCAGATTTTCCAGGCGGCTGAACTTTGCCATCAAACCAATACTTTGCCAGAAGTCTGTGGTCGTGTGTGTCCACAAGACCGTCTGTGTGAGGGCGCTTGTACCTTAAACGATGGTTTTGGTGCAGTGACGATTGGTAATGCTGAAAAATATATCAATGATACCGCCTTTGCTTTAGGCTGGCGTCCAGATATGTCTGGCGTGAAGTGGACGGATAAAAAAGTTGCAATCATTGGTGCAGGTCCAGCAGGTTTAGGCTGTGCGGATATCCTTGCCCGTGGTGGTGTGAAACCAGTGGTATTTGATAAGCGCCCTGAAATCGGTGGTCTGCTCACATTTGGTATTCCAGAATTTAAAATGGAAAAAGACGTAATGAAACGTCGTCGTGAAATCTTCACGGGGATGGGCATTGAGTTCCGTTTAAATACTGAAATTGGTGTTGATGTCACGATTGAACAACTGCTTGCTGAATACGATGCCGTATTTATGGGTATGGGAACCTACACCTACATGAAAGGTGGCTTTCCAGGTGAAGACCTCAACGGTGTTTACGATGCATTGGATTTCCTGATTGCCAACGTCAATCGTTGCCAAGGTTGGGAAAAAGACCCAAGCGAGTACATCAGTGTCGATGGTAAAAAGGTGATTGTTCTTGGTGGTGGTGATACCGCAATGGACTGTAACCGTACCTCGTTACGTCAAGGTGCGCATGATGTAACCTGTGCGTATCGTCGTGATGAAAGCAACATGCCAGGTTCTGCTCGTGAAGTGAAGAATGCCTATGAAGAGGGTGTAAAATTCCTGTTCAACCGTCAACCGATCGAGATTGTTGGCGAAAATGGCAAAGTGACAGGCGTGAAAGTGGTGACTACACAGATGGGTGAACCTGATAGTCGTGGCCGTCGTAGTCCTGAGCCAATTCCAGGTTCTGAGGAAGTATTACCAGCAGATGCGGTGTTACTTGCATTTGGTTTCCGTCCAAGTCCAGCAGACTGGTTTGGTTCAGCGAATGTTGGCCTGGATGGTTCAGGTCGCGTCGTTGCGGCTGAACAGCAAGAGTTCAAGTTCCAAACCTCTAACCCAAAAATCTTCGCAGGCGGAGATATGGTGCGTGGTTCTGATCTGGTTGTGACTGCAATTTGGGAAGGTCGCCAAGCTGCTGAAGGCATTCTGGATTATCTTGGTGTCTAATTAAACATTCTATAAGTCGTATTTCAATAAAGCCTGCTTATGCAGGCTTTATCTTTTTCATTTCATCTTTTTGGTAGTTTTGGCAAACCTTATAAGCTTTTTCGCCCTGTCGCTGAGGTTTTTCTGGCGCAATACTCGAAGATGGACTAGGAAATCATGCAGGCAACAACGATGGCTCTTGCAAATACGAATATGGAAAAAAACTATTTAAATCGCCCCAAGGCATTGGGGATTACGGTACGACGGCTAAACTTCAACCCTAAAAAGATAAAACGGCATTATTTTGCCAACTCACCGTTAATGTCACATCTTTTAACCGCACTTTCTTCAACCTTTCCAATTGGTGAACAGTATTTTGTCAACAGTGTTCGCAATGTGCGTGATAAAGTAAAAGACCCACAGTTACAAGCGCAAATTGCTGCCTTTATTGGGCAGGAGGCGATGCATTCCAAGGCCCATACCGAGTTTAATGATGCATGGCGTCGTGATGATTATAATCTGGACCGCTTTCAGGCATGGCTGGCAAAGCGTGATCATGCACTTCGGAATATCCACCCTAAATTACAGTTGGCCTTAACCTGTGCCTTTGAGCATTTTACTGCCATGTTGGGAGGATATGTGCTTAAACATCCAGAAGTCTTGAGCACGCTGGATGATGATGCAATGAAACTCTGGGTTTGGCATGCGATTGAGGAAATTGAGCATCGTTCTGTTGCATTCGATGTGTATCAGGAAATTTATGGTGATGATCGTATTCGCCGTCTGCTCATGCGCAGTGTAACAACAGGGTTTGCAAGCTTAACATTTTATGCCACCACCCGATTGATTTGGCAGGATAAGTGGGAAAGCTTGCCCAAAGTGGGTGGAAACCTGTTTGGAATATATTTATTAGCTAAGATGTTGGTTCAATTGATCCCAGAATACCTTTCTTATTATCAGGCTGATTTTCATCCTGCAAAGCATGACTATACGAAATTGGTGAATTACTGGAAAGCACGAATGGCCGATGAGTATGGCATGATCTCTTTTCAAGAGGAAACAGCTTCAAGACTCTATAGTTGATATTGATCGGGTAAGAGCTATTTTATATATAAAATAGCTCAATTTTTTACATACTTATCTTTCGGTTTCCATGAAGACTGAGATTTTGTTGTTTAACATTTTATTTTGATATACTTTTAACAAGGAGTTAATTATAGGTTTTATATTTAAATAACTGGTGAGAGTAATTAGAAACATCAAAATTACTTTTGAATCTAAACTCATAAAAAGAATACTGATGTAGAAAATACTAAGTAATGAAAGAATGAATTTAGTATTATAAAAGCAATAAGCACAAAAAACACCATATATAAATGCTGAAAGACATAGGTTAAAAATAGGAGGAATTCCAAGATGGTTGAAAAAAATAATAAAAAGGCATAAAGCAATCGCTGATATGGAAAACACCAGTACATCTTTCAATATATACATACTCTACTCTCACTCTAATTGAACTTTAAAAATATTACCCTGTTCTTTCCGCGCTGTAGAAAGAACAGGGTACTCATCTTTGTTATTCGCTACTGTTACTTATTGAGTTTGTAAAAACCTAAAAACAGGGTCGTGAAAGCCAGTTTTTTTATAGATATTCTAATTGAATTCAATAAGTAACACTTTCTTGCTGAGTTTTTCCATTATAAAAAAGAAGATGAAAGCGAAAATAAGAAATAACTTACATGATTGTAGGAAATGGCTTACATTTGTATGAAAAATAAACAAAATTAACAATTTAGTTTATTGCAAAAAGTTTTTATATATCATTTATTTATGGTCGTTTTTTGCTGTTTTGTTTTTAACTTGGTTTTTACAAAAGTGTACATTACTTTAACATTATGAATTTACTGAAAATTAAGGTTTATTTATGTGGGAATAGGGTAATAGGTATGGGTTTTATGAATAAAACAGCAATTTGACGTATCAATTTAAATTACTAAAGCTAAATAAAATTCTATTGAATGAAAAATTAATTCCTATATTAAAGGGTTGACCCCCCTATACTTAAAACCAATTTTTTTCTTTGGCTGTACTTTATTTTGAGTCGCTTTTATTAATGCATTTAAGCATTTGGTTAAGCTTTCTGAATCTAACTGATCAGGAGAAGACTTTTGGTCCTTTTGTTCTTTTAAGAATGCTTTTAGGATTGAATTGCGTCGTACATATTTCATTGACCATTCTTTAAAATGACGTTGTTCAATATTTTCTGTTTGTAGATGTATAACCTGATAATGTCGTTCATCAGACTGAATACTTGCAAAAAGTGTTTCAACGATACTTTTCTCTCCTTCCAGACATTGAAAAAACCTATGGTCGGCATAATAAAGCACACCACAAATATCATGCTGAGCATTAAAATTACGTGCTGTGATGAGAATATCCTGTAATTCCTCCAATAGATTTTCCCGATTTTGATCTCGTTGACTTACATAGCACAAACGGATGATCATTCACTAATGCTCTGAAAAATAAAAAATTATTATAGACTAATATGAGAGGGAAATAGTAAGTTTTCAGATGACTCTATGCAATGATATAAAGATTTCAACAAATAAATGTTACACAGCAAACAAAAAATATTATTACAATGATTTTATGCACAAATATAAAGAAAAACTTGAGGATAAATTTTTTATGAAAGTGATCAAACAAACTGCGCTCGCAACTGTATTGGCAAGCACCTTATTGTTCACAGGCTGTGGCTATAACACCTTGCAGGTGAAAGATGAGGCAGTGAATGCTTCCTGGTCTGAAGTACAAAACCAGTATCAACGCCGTGCTGACCTTGTGCCTAATTTGGTCAATGTAGTGAAAGGTTATGCCAAACATGAAGAGCAGGTACTTACAGAAGTCACGCAGGCGCGTTCGAATGTTGCAGGTTTAAAAGTGGATAAGGAAGTGCTGGAGGATCCAGCGCTGTTTGAAAAATATCAACAGGCACAGAGCCAGTTGACGGGTGCCTTATCACGTTTGATCGCAGTTTCTGAAAACTATCCTGATCTAAAAGCCAATGAACAGTTCCGTGATTTGCAAGCCCAGCTCGAAGGAACGGAAAACCGTATTGCTGTGGCACGTAACCGTTATATTACAACGGTTCAGGACTACAATGCCTATGTGCGTCAGTTCCCGCAAGTGATGACTGCAAAAGTGATTGGGATGAAAACCAAGGAAAACTTTAAGGCAGACTCATCTGCACAACAGGCGCCATCAGTTTCATTTAATTAATCGTTGAAATTGTTTTCGGCTTAGGAGGGGCGTATGTTGATCAAGTTAAAGCAAAAATTAAAATATGTTTTAACCATCATTTTTGCGATGCTTTGTTTTCAACATACAACCTGGGCTGAGACCGCCACTGCTACAGATCAAGGTGATCTAGTGGTTGCTGGAAAAATTATTCAGCAACAGCAGCAACAAAATAAGTCATCGACAACCACAGAGCAGCCTCCTGTACTACCTACAGTTGCCAATGATATGGCAGATGGGGAATCTATACGTGGTTTACCCACTTTAAACCAACCTGTGATTGATCAAGCTAAGATATTGAACGAGGCTGAAATACAGCAACTCAATCAAAAAATTCTAGCTCTCTATCAACAAGGTAAAGCTCAAATTGGTGTCATTATTGTACCCACCACAGGTCAGGAAGCGATTTTTGATTTTGCCTTGCGCACAGGTGAAAAATGGCAACTTGGCTCAGCAAAACGTGATAATGGCTTGTTAATGGCAATTGCGGTGAATGACCGTAAAATTCAGATATTAACGGGCTATGGTTTAGAAGGAGTTTTACCTGATGTGGTGCTCAGCCGTATTATTCGCAACCAAATTACGCCTGCATTTAAACAGGGACAATATGCACAGGGAGTTTCAGCTGGACTGGATGAAATTAGCCGTATTGTAAACCTTGACCCTGAAATTGCCCAACAGGCTGCACAAGAACTTAAGGATCGGCATGACCAAGCCTTACACGAACAGCAAGCTAAAGATAGCACATTGACTATGGCACTCTTTATCCTGATTGCTGGTGTAGTGGGTTCATTTATTGTGGGTAACCGTTTAAGTGCTTCCACTGCGGCTGTGGCAGCAACTGTTGCGGGGCTGGTCAATGGTGCTGGTCTTGTGATGAGCCTGTTATTAGGCATCGGAATTTTCTTTCTACTGATTACTTCATTGGCACAGCTTATTTTTCAAGCCTTTTTGTCAGGTGGTGGACGAGGGGGCGGTGGAGGAGGCTTTGGTGGTGGCAGCGGAGGTGGTTATAGTGGTGGTGGCGGCAGTTTTGGTGGGGGAGGAGCATCAGGCTCATGGTAACAAAAACGGATACAACACAGATTATTACCCAGCCTAAACTGGATGAGCATGTTCAACCAAGTTTAAAGCGTTGGTTTAAACACTTCCTTTATATATCTTCCACACATCGTTATTTCAATAAGCAAGATAGGGTGCAGATCGCCAATGCTGTGCAGCAGGCCGAAAAAGGTCATGTCGGTGAAATTCAAGTAGTGATAGAGGGGCATATTCCTTGTTCACAGGCCTATCATCAAAATACGAGATTACGTGCTCAACAGCTTTTTGCTGAGTTGGGGGTATGGGATACTGAACTCAATAGTGGTGTATTGTTATACCTGAATCTATGCGAGCGTAAAGTTGAAATTGTGATTGATCGTGGCTTAAAACATGCAACACAAACTGAGACGTGGAATAAAATTTGCCAAAATATCGTTGTTACCTTGACTCAAAAAGAATATTTGCGAGCTGTGACTGGTGGCGTGAATGAAATTGGGCAAGTTTTAGATCAATACTATGTAAAAATTGATCTGCATGACCAAAATGAATTGCCTAATGAACCTATTATATTGAAATAGATAAAAATTTAATGGATTGATTTCTTTATTGTTGTTTTTATTTTTGGAATGAATTGTAAATATACTGATCTGTATATTTAAAGTTCCATTGAAAGGGTGTTTTCTTTATTCCGATAAACGGTTGATTAAATTTTTAGCTTTATAAAGATTTTTTTTGTGATTTATTTCGCTCATTTTTAAAACAATTCGAAAATAATCAAGATTGACTCGTTCCCACTTTAAAGATAAAAAGCGAAAGTTGACATTTTTTGTCATTTTTTTCTTTCCTGTGTCAGGATTGGTTTATATGTGAGCAAATAGAATATTCTTTAAGTCTCTGTTTTTTTGCGTTAAAATTGGCTAAGCTAAGGATTGGCATAGAACATGCTAAATACAAAGTAGCTCGAAAGGCTTATAAAAAATTTATACATTGGAGAAATGTTATGAAATCAATGCAAAAGGGTTTTACTCTTATCGAATTAATGATCGTTGTAGCGATCATTGGTATTTTGGCGGCGATTGCACTTCCTGCTTACCGTGACTATATGCAACGTTCTGCAAACGGTGCATGTTTAGGTGAGGCAAAAGCTTACATGGGTACTGCGGTAGCCGATGCTGCTGATAACCGTACACCAAGTACATTTAACAGATCTGCGTGTGCGAGTGGTCCAACAGGTGGTACAGGTACAGGAAAGGTAAGTAGAGCTGATTATGCTGCTAATACTTCACTTACATTTGTACCACAAGAGCGTGGTAATGTTACCTTGAAGAAAAATACAAGTTGTGCTGCTGGAACAGGTTCTTGTTCATTGGCTCCATAATTTTTCTTGTTGTAAATTGTTTTTTTAAGAAAGCACTTCAGAGTGCTTTTTTTATTTAAAGAAAGATTGATATGTAAATTGAATATCTTTCATTAAATTTTAATAAATTTAGTTTAGAGATTTTTATGCGTTTTGCTCTAATGGTCCTTGTGGTGGTACTGTTTGTTATTACTTTGTTCTTACCAGGCCTAAGTGGGGACTTTATATTAGATGATGGCGCTAATATTTTATCCAATTACCTCCTTTATATACATGAATTGAATGTTGATGACCTGATCTATGCAGCCCTGAGTTTTCATGATGGTAATGGTTCTCGTGCCTTGCCGATGATGAGTTTTGCTCTCGATTATTGGCGTGCAGGTAGTATGGATGTAAGTGCATTTAAGGCAACCAACTTATTTATTCATGCGATTACGACCTTTGTTCTAGCTCTGTTTTTTCGACGTTTATTATTGCTTGCAAAATGGACACCACAGCAAGCGGCATGGGGAGCCTTAGCTCTCACCTTGTTATGGGCAGTTCATCCCTTACAGGTGTCTTCAGTTTTGTATATTGTCCAGCGTATGCAAACTATGGCGACTTTATTCCTCGTATCCGCACTCTGGTCTTATCTATTAATGCGGCAAAATCAAATTTCTGGAGGGCGTGGACGTATACAGGGTATATTGGTTATTATTTTCTGGTTGTTGGCATTAAGCTGTAAAGAAGATGCAGTTTTATTGCCTGTTTATACCTTATTGTTAGAATTAACTGTATTGCAGTTTAAGGCTGGGCAAGCTGTTGTAGCTCGGGGATTAAAGCAAAGTTATAGTCTATTTGTTATTTTAGCGGTATTGCTCTATATATTTGTAATTATACCTCGCTTTGGATGTTGGAAAGATATTTGTTGGCAACGAGATTTTAATAGTGGAGAGCGTTTACTAACGCAAGGACGCGTATTGGTAATGTATCTAGGGCAAATTATATTTCCATTGTCTGATCGTTTACCTTTTATTTATGATAATTATCCTATTTCACGTAGTCTATGGCAGCCTTGGACGACTTTACCCTGTTTACTTATTATTGCTAGTCTAATTGTTTGGGGATGGCGCTGGCGACATATTCGTCCTTTATTTGCATTCGGTATATTATTGTTTTTTGCAGGACACTTTATTTCTAGTAATGTGATTTTACTGGAGATGGTATTTGAGCATCGTAATCATCTCCCATTGATTGGTACTGTACTTGCTTTAGGCGACTTGGTTTTGCTTATTTGTCAACGTTTGCAATTTGGTCAAAAAGTACTTGCTACTGTATTTGTAGTGATTGCCTTGTTATTGACAGTAAGTACATTACATCAAACTTATATTTGGGGAGATACTGAGCGACTTGGTCAGAAAATGACAAAATTAGTTCCTACTTCAACACGTGCTTGGAATCAATATGCGGCATTTTATTTTAGTCGTTACAATGTAGGTAAAGATCCTAATGATTTAATTCACGCAATAGAAGTAATGGAACAAGCATTTAAAAATATTCCTTCTCCCTTGTTTGTGAGTAATATTATTATCTATAAATCTATCTTAGGTAATGTACAAGAACAAGATTGGCAGAATTATTATCAAAGTTTGGATAATGCTAATAATAATAAAGAGAAAAAACAATCATTTGACTTATTGTTGGCTGATTTTTTGAAAGGATTTGATATTGATGAAAATAAGCTTATAAGATCTATGGAAGTGATTGAAAGAAAAGGAATTATTGGCCGAGGGGATTATTTTATAGTAGCCAATAAAGTCTATAATAGCAAACGTCGTGATCGAGCAATTGTATTCTTTAAGAAAGCTGTTGAAGTTTCTTCTAATAATGACCCAATGATTCAGGATTTAATCGATGGTTTGGCTGATGGTGGTCATATGAAGTGGGTGGATGAATTGCAGAAAGTGAGAAAGCAGAAAACTGAGAAAAATATTAGTTCTAATTTTTAGAATATTTTGCTTAATTTTGTCAATTAGGGTGATTGGCATACTGTTTGCATAATTATTGATATGAACTCAAATATTGATAATGGTTTTTAAAGTATTGGGGAGTAAAAGGCTATGGAAAGGGGCTTTACTTTAATCGAGTTGATGATTGTTGTGGCAATTATTGGTATTCTTGCTGCTATTGCTTTACCTGCGTATCGGGATTATATGCAACGTTCAGCGAATAGTTCCTGTTTGGCAGAGGCCAAGACTTATATGAATTCTGCTATTGCAAATTTTGCTGATAATACGACGGCACCCACCTATGTAAATTCTGCTTGTATCAGTGGCACACAACCTACAATGAATGATTATCATAATCATGGTATAGTGGTATTTATACCAGCATTACGAGGTAATGTTTCATTACGTCAGAATGTAAATTGTAATGTTGGCACAGCAGATTGTCAGTTAGTTCCTTGAGTTTAGAGAATGCTTATATCAATTGTTCTTCCTGCTAAAAATGAATTTTCTGCAATTGGGCAGACAATTGAAAAAATTAAACAATTGAACATTATTCATGAAATTATTGTAGTGAATGATGGCTCAACTGACCACACAAAGGAAGTTGCTGAACAAGCTGGGGCAAAAGTTGTTTCCCATCCCTATTCTAAAGGAAATGGAGCCGCGATTAAGACAGGAGCTAGAACTGCAATAGGTGATGTGATTGTGTTTATGGATGCAGATGGACAACATGATCCACAGGATATTTCACGTCTGATAGAAAAAATCGAACAAGGTTATGATCTAGTGGTGGGAGCAAGACAAAAGGGTTCACAGGCGAGTCTAGGACGTGGAGTTGCGAACAAGCTTTATAATAATCTTGCAACGTATATGACAGAACACCCTGTGGAAGATTTAACCTCTGGTTTTCGTGCAGTAAGAGCGGAAAAATTTAGAGAGTTTTTATATTTATTACCAAATGGTTTTTCTTATCCGACTACAAGCACAATGGCATTCTTTAGAGCAGGTTACTCTGTAACCTATGTTCCGATTCATGCTGCAAAGCGTATTGGAAAAAGTCATATTCATCCTATTAAAGATGGAATACGTTTTTTTCTTATCATCTTTAAAATTGCAACATTATTTTCACCACTCAAAATGTTTTTGCCAATTGCAACGGTATTATTTTTAGTAGCAACAGGGTGGTATGGTTATACACTTTATGAACATGGTCGTTTTACCAATATGAGTGCTTTACTTTATACAGGAAGTGTCATGATTTTTTTGATGGGGCTAATCTCGGAGCAGATTACAGCTTTGATGTATAAGGATAATCAGTAGAGAAAATCAGTGATCCGCACCCTAATGCAACTTTGGCAGATTTTAACTCCACTGGATAAGCGTAAGTTGTTACTGACTCTTATTTTGGTCATGCTCATGGCAGTAATCGAAGCGGCTGGTGTCGTTTCGATTATGCCATTTTTAGCAGTTCTATCGAATCCTGATAGTATAGAAACCAACCGTTTCCTCTCTTATTTTTATCAATTATTTTCAAGCCATAACCCACAGCAATTTATTATGTATTTGGGGCTAACTTCTCTTTTTGTTGTTGTATTTTCAGCATATTTTAAAATAATTACTCAATATACTTTAAATCGTTTTAGTAGTTTGCAACGACATTATTTTTCAACTCGTCTATTAAATATTTACTTAAGACAAAATTATGAATTTTTTCTTCAACGTAATAGCTCTATTTTAAGCAAGAATATCTTATCTGAAGTTGATCAACTCATCTGGACGATGATTATACCTACTCTCACGTTAATATCATTTGCATTAGTATTGATCGCAATGATTGGTCTTCTACTGATTTATAATCCTGTTATGGCTCTTTCAACTGCGACAGTGTTAGGCGGTTTTTATAGTATTATTTATTGGTTAGTACGAAAAAAACTCAATCAAATCGGAGCAAGTTTTACAGAAGCCAATGCAGAACGTTATCAATCTTGTCAGGAAGCTTTAGGTGGTATTAAAGATGTGATTATTAATGATGCCAAGCAAGGATATATTGATAATTTTGAACAGTATTCACGTGTTTTTGCTCAACATATTGCGACACGGGATACATTAGGACAAATTCCTTTATATATTATTGAAACTGTGGGTTATGGTTGTTTAATTATTCTTGCGATTATATTGGTGATGTCTGGTAAAGATGTTTCGCATATTTTACCTATTTTGGGATTATATGGTTTTGCGGCCTATCGTATGTTACCTGCTGCACAGAATATATATCGTGCGATTACACAAATCAAGTTTGCTCAACCTGTTTTTGATATTTTAAAACCTGAATTTGCTTTAGAACAGTTAGAAAATAATAGTCCCATGCGTAAGCAAAATATTATTTTTAGCCGAGGAATTTGTATAGAAAACTTAAGCTTTGCCTATCCTAACCGTTTAGATAGGCCAGTTTTGCAGAATTTTAATTGTAAAGTTGCTAAAAATAGTAGTATTGGAATTGTGGGTAAAAGTGGCAGTGGCAAAAGTACTTTAATGGATATTATGCTGGGTTTGTTACAGGCACAACAAGGAAAGATTTATGTGGATGATGTGGAACTCACACAGGAAAATATATCATCATGGCAAAGTATTGTAGGTTATGTACCGCAAAGTATTTATCTGGCTGATAAGTCGGTTGCAGAAAATATTGCTTTTGGCGTTCCCAAAACCCAAATTGACATGGCACAGATTGAACATGTGGCAAAGCAAGCACAGATTCATGATTTTGTTATGCAGCAGTTACCACAAGCTTATGATACGATAGTGGGCGAGCGTGGTGTGATGCTTTCGGGTGGGCAACGACAGCGATTAGGCATTGCACGAGCATTGTATAAAAATCCACAAATTTTATTTATGGATGAAGCAACCAGTGCTTTGGATATAGAAACAGAACAGACAGTGAATGAGGCGATTCAAAGTCTAAATGGTCAAAAAACCATGGTGATTATTGCTCATAGAGAAAGTGCCGTAGCAAAGTGTGATAGGATACTTCGGTTGGGAAAATAAAATGATAAGAGCAAAAACAATTTTAAAAAAATCAGTACGTTTATTTAGAGAATCTAAAAGCTTTTTTGTATTTAAGCCATTTTTAATGTTGTGCCAATTTTATTGGTTTTTCAATCAACTGAATGAATTAAAAAAAAGTGGGGATAACACCAACTTTAATAATATAGAATATTATCCATGTTTATTTGATAATATTAACTATACTCCTTTAGAACCAACTTATTTTTTTCAGGATAGTTGGGCAGCTAAGCACCTTTTCGATATAAAGCCTAGTCATCATTACGATATAGGTAGTTCAGCAAAAACAATGGGTATATTGTCACAGTTTATTCCTATAACAATGATAGATATTCGTCCTATTGAATTAGAATTGCCTAACTTATATTTTAAAAAAGGATCTATTCTCGAATTACCTTTTGCAGATAATTCATTGGAAACCCTCTCTTCGCTTTGTGTGGTTGAGCATATAGGCTTGGGGCGATATGGCGATAGTATTGATGCATTCGGTAGTGAAAAAGCGATAGTAGAGTTAAAACGAGTGTTAAAAGTTGGTGGAGTAATTTTGTTTAGTGTGCCTATTGATAGTGAAAATAAAATATATTTTAATGCCCATAGAGCTTTTACAAGAGACTATATTCTTGCATTGTTTAGTGATTTCGAAATATTAGATGAAAAATATCATTATGGTTTAAAAATGTATGATGAATATGATCCTCAGAAAGGATTTGGAACAGGCTTATATATGTTAAAAAAAAGGAGTAATTAACATGTATACAGCAAAGGAAGTATGGAAAGAAAAACTAAGAAATTTAGCTTGGAAGCTTTTCTCTAAATTAGAGAACAATGATAACGTTAATTTTGATGAAAATGGAGAATCTTTTTTTATTGAAAGTTTATTGAAAACTTTAAGTCAAACAGAAGATAACAGTAAGAAAATTATAATATTTGATATTGGTGCAAATATTGGTCATTATACAACAATACTTCAGTCTATATCACTATTAAATCAATTAAGTTTAGAGATTCATTTGTTCGAACCCACTCAAAGCTGTTTTAATATACTTACAGAGAAATTCGGTCATGATACAAACATTATTTTAAATAATTTTGGTGCGTCATCTGAAGATGGTGAAACTGTTATCTTCTATGATAAAGAACAAAGTGGTTTAGCTTCTTTATATGATAGAAATTTGGATGCTTATAATCTAAAATTTTCACACGTTGAGAGTGTTAGTGTTAAGAAAATTTCTAATTATATTAAAGAGAGAGGAATTTTACATATTGATTTTATAAAAATTGATATTGAGGGGCATGAATTAAAAGCATTTGAGGGTTTTTGTGATTATATAAATGCTGACTTTATTGACTATATTCAATTTGAATATGGGGGGGCAAACTTAGATTCGCATACAAGTCTCATGGAGCTTTATACATTCTTTCAAAAAAGGAATTTTAGTATAGCTAAAATCATGCCTAATGGACTATCAATTAGAATATATCAACCTTGGATGGATAATTTTACTTATGCAAATTATGTGGCTATATCAAATAAGGTATTAAAAAAATGATCATTTTTTTTTCTGATGGTAGATTGGGTAATCAAATATTTCAGTATGCTTTTTTAAATACTATTGCAAGAAAAAATGAAAGAATAATAACAACCAACATGAAAAGCTTTCTTAATACTTTTGATTGTATGAATGATAAATTTAAAACCTATCAGCCTTGCAAATATCAAGCATCTTTTATTAGGATAGTATTAAAAAGAATATTTTATTTTTTGGTGAATATTCGACTGATTGGTTATATCAAACAAAATTATAATAATCAACATCCTTTGCCTGGTATTAATAGGAAACATGGATTATTTCCTGTTACATATGTTGAAACTCACTTTTTTCAATCCGAAAGTTTTTTTGATATGCAGAAGTTGAATTTTTGTTTAAAGCCTTTTTATATTGCTAATGCTAAAAATATTTTAAGAACTATTCCTGATACTTTTACTAAAGTTTTTGTTCATGTACGGCGTGGTGATTATTTATTTGAAAAATATTTAGGAGATCGTGGTATTGATTTGCCAAAAAAATATTTTATTCGAGCAATTAAAGAAATAAAAGAAAAAGTAGAAAATCCATATTTTATTTTTTTAAGTGATGATCCTCACTTTATCGAGTGTTGTTTTGAAGAAATGCCAAATAAATATGTTTCTAGGAATGATATGCCGACAGATTTAGCGTTAATGACACTTTGTGATTATGGAATTTGTTCAAATAGTAGCTTTTCATGGTGGGGAGCTTATTTAATGCAAAATAGGAAGTTAGTTCTAATGCCTAAATATTGGTATGGATGGAAGAAAAAGGTTGAGTCACACGTAGGGATTCAACCAAATTGGTGTAAGATTATAGAGATTTAAATAAAGGTTGGGCTAAATCATTATGATGTGTGCTAACATTACAGGACACTTCCACTTGTTGGGGGATTTTAGGCAACCAAAAGGTTTTATTGTACAAACCTGCCATTAATGGCTTATTCAGTAATATAATTTCCGAATGAATAAGCTAGCACTTAAAATTTATCGTACAACCAACTGGTCTTCTTATAATAAAGCCTTGGTGAATTGAGGAAACATACTATTGAATGATAGGCACAAATAAAAGGCAAACAAGAGCGAAATTAGACCTATTCAGATACGGCTATTCAATGGTGTCTCATGATCAAATCTCTATTTCGATTTTATTTACGTATGGTGGCTGGCTCTGTGCAAAGCAGCATTAAAATTTGTGGATTAGATTGGAAAGCATCAAATTACTCTATTCTATGTAGAAGACAAAGGCATATTGATATTGCGTTAGCTATCAAAAAGGTTGCAACGGGCTTTATCTACTCCTAGGCTTTACTGGCTTAAAATTTTTAGATGAAAGTGGATGGAAATGGAAAAAATATAAGCCTGAATATCGTAGACAATGGTGTAAGTTACATATCGGGATAGATGCCAAAACTCTGCAAATACGAGCTGTTCAACTCACTACCAATAATGTGAGTGATTCACAGGTACTAGAAGATTTGCTTCATCAAATTCCACAAGATGAAAAAATTGATACAGTCTATGCTGATGGTGCTTACGATACAAAGCAATGCTGTTAGGTAATTAAGGATCTGCAAGCACATGCAGTCATTCCACTAGGAAAAATGCGATGACATGGAAAGATACAAAAATAGGTTCAATTGAAAGAAAGGAATTACTAAAAACCGTCAACTATTTGAAAAGAACGATCTGGAAAAAATGGTTGGGTTATCATCGGCGAAGTTTGGTAAAAACCAAGATATGTTGCATTAAATTATTAGGAGATAAACTCAGCGCCAAGAACTTTCAAAGCCAAGTGAATGAGATTCATGAATGTGTAGCGGTTCTGAATAAATATACAGAATTAGGCAGATCTCATACTCAGATTTTACTTAAATTTTAATGGATTAGAGAAACTTTAATTTTTAAATCTTTGTACAACAAAACCTTTAGGAATTGCCAATAACTGGGTTAAAATTTTTTAAAAAAGTCATTAACAACACAGAAAACTTCTGTAAAATCGAACATGGTATAGAGGATCTAGATTGTGCCAGAACTTTATAAATGGCTCTAATTATCTTTTTTTAAAGAGGATTCCTTATCCGTAATTCGGATTATTATAGTAAATAGATTATCTTTCGATTTGTTGGATATAAGGGTAAATGTGTTTTCTTGAGATCTATATCAGAAAGATTTTTAACTATTTTAATGAATTATATTATGGAATCTAAGAATTTTTTAAATTAAATATCGTTTAGAGGTAAATGTAATGAGTAAACTATCTCCTATTGTTATTTTTACTTATAATAGACCTTGGCATACTCGTCAAACGGTGGAAGCTTTACAGAAAAATGAATTAGCACAGCAAAGTGATCTTATTATTTATAGTGATGCACCTAAAGACAGTATGGTTACAGATGAGGTACAACAAGTACGTGATTATCTTAAAACTATTTCAGGATTTAAGTCTATTAGGATCTTTGAAAAAGAAGAAAATTGGGGATTAGCGAAATCAATCATTAGCGGTGTGACAGAAATAGTTAATATTTATGGAAAAGTTATAGTGTTGGAAGATGATATGATAACAAGCCCATATTTTTTAAATTATATGAATGATGCTTTAAATCGGTATGAAAGTTATGAAAGAGTATTTGGTATAACTGGGTTTGCTTACCCTGTAGATTATCATAATTTGCCTAATGCTTATTTTATGAAAGATGAGGGGTGCTGGGGATGGGCAACATGGAATAGAGCATGGAAATTCTTTGAAAAGGATACAAATAATTTAATTAATACATTTACACCAAATATGATTAAGGAGTTTAATTTTGATGATACAAATAATTTCTGGACACAGGTCTTATTGAATCAACAAGGAAAAATTAATACATGGGCAATTTACTGGTATGCAACAGTATTTTTAAATGATGGCTTATTTTTACACCCTAAAGAAACTTTTATCAAGAATATTGGACATGATGGTAGTGGAGTACATTGTGACAAGACAAATGAATTCGATAGCCCATTTATACAGAAATATGACATAATTTTTCCTGAAAAGCTTGAGATTTGTAATATAGCAAGAAACGCGCATAAAAGATATTTTCGCTCACAAACAGGGTTTGTAAATCGAATGAGAAAAAAGTTATCATCGTTAGTGGGATTTTAAAGATGATTGAAAATATTATCTACAATAATCAACTGCTATCCATTATCATCCGTCGTAACTTTGAGAAACAAGGTATAGAGTTTTTTACTCCTGATGATTTTTCTCAACAGCTTGCTTATATGAAGCGTCCTCAAAATTATGTGATTCCTCCTCATGTACATAATCTTGTGTTGCGAGAAGTACAACTCACACAAGAAGTGCTTTATATTAAAAGTGGTAAAGTGCGAGTGGATTTTTATAATGATGATAAAAACTATCTGGAAAGTACGATTCTTGAAGCAGGAGATGTTATTTTGCTAGCATATGGCGGGCATGGTTTTGAGATGTTGGAAGAATCTGAAATCATTGAAGTTAAACAGGGACCGTATGCTGGTGAGATGGATAAAATACGGTTTGAGCCAGCTTCACAGAGCGTAATAAAGGTAAAAAATGATTCCAGTCAATGAACCCTTACTGAAAGGTAATGAAAAAAAATATCTCAATGAATGTATAGATACGGGCTGGATTAGTTCGGAAGGTGCGTTTATTCAAAGATTTGAACAGGGAATGGCGAACTATACTGGACGAAAATACGCTGTATCTGTCACCAATGGTACAGCAGCTCTTGAAATGGCGATTGTTGCTTTAGGTATTGGTTTGGGGGACGAGGTAATTATGCCAAGCTTTACCATTATTTCATGTGGACAAGCAGTGGTAAAGGCAGGGGCAACACCTGTACTTATTGATAGTGATTATTATAACTTTAATATGCAAGTTGAAGAGATTGAGGCCAAAATTACACCGAAAACAAAAGCGATTATGGTGGTGCATATTTATGGTTTACCTGTGGATATGAATCCTATATTACAGCTTGCAAAAAAATATGATTTAAAAATTATCGAAGATGCTGCTGAAATGCATGGTCAAACTTACAATGGCAAGATGTGTGGTAGTTTTGGCGACATCAGTATTTTTAGCTTTTATCCAAACAAACATATTACTACTGGTGAGGGTGGTATGGTATTAATGGATGATGAGAAATTATATGAAAAGTGTAAATCTTTACGGAATCTCGGTTTCTCAGCAGATAGTCATAAGCGTTTTATCCATGAAGAGTTAGGTTGGAATTTAAGAATGACAAATCTTCAGGCGGCATTGGGTGTGGCACAGCTAGAAAAAATTGATGAATTTGTCGAGAAAAAACGCTGGATTGGTGAAATGTATCAAGAGTTATTAGAAGATATAGAAGTAATTAATCTTCCTATAAAACAAAAATCATTTGCAGAAAATATTTATTGGGTATTTGCAATTACATTAGAAGATAACTATAAAAAAGATGCACGTCAAATGATGCAAGAGCTTGGAGCTAAAGGAATAGGAACACGTCCATTTTTTTATCCAATGCACCAACAGCCCATATTTAATAAAATGGGTTTATTTATAGATGAAGTTTATCCCAATGCAACTAAGCTTTATGAAAGAGGATTTTATATTCCAAGTGGTTTAGCATTGACAGAACAACAGATACGGGAAGTATCTAATATTATGCATGAGGTTATCTAATGAATCAATTTAGTGATTTATATTCAAAATATTATGATTTAATATATCAAGATAAAGATTATCAGAGTGAAGTTGCTTATGTAGATGGTTTGATAAAGATATATCAAAGCAATGCAAAAACTTTATTGGATATGGGGTGTGGAACAGGTAAACATGCCGAAATTTTTTGTGATAAAGGCTATATTGTACATGGTGTAGACTTAAGTACAGATATGTTGGCGATCGCCGAAACAAGAAGAATAGGTAAAGAAAATAAACTGAGTTTTAGTTATTCCAATATCCAAGACTTAGCTTTAAACCAAAAATTTGATATCGTGGTATCACTGTTTCATGTAATGAGTTATCAAAATTCGAATCAAGAATTGATAAAAGCCTTTCAGGTTGCAAAAGAACATCTTATTGATAATGGTATTTTTATTTTTGACTTCTGGTATGCTCCAGCTGTATTGACAGATTTACCGACAACACGAGTTAAACGATTGGAAAATGAATGGATTAAAGTTACTCGCTTGGCTGAACCTGTAATACATGCACAGGAAAACATTGTGGATGTAAATTATGATGTATTCGTTCAAGATAAAAAAACGCTGGATGTGGTAGAAAAAAAAGAATTACATAAAATGCGGTATTTGTTTGATACTGAACTTGAGTTAATATGTGAACAGCTTGGGTTTAAGATTTTAAATAGATTTAAGTGGATGAGTCATGATGTTCCATCACTGGATAGTTGGAATGTGGTATGGGTACTTAGTCAATGAAATGGTTAATTATATTTCCTGATTCATGGATTAGCTATTCTCCATCAATTCTAAATTTTTTAAAGATGCTTGAGTTATATGAGCAGGAATATTTAATAGTATATTTAAATACTGATGAATTTGATAATTCAAAAATAAATCTTAATGATATAAAGATTGAGATTAATAGTTCTATTGTAAAATTTTTAAAAAAAATTAGATTGTATAGGTTTTATATTTATCTAAAGTTTATTTATAGGATTAAAAAAAATGTAGAAATAAACGAGTTTGATAAAATTGTAGGGATAGATAGTATTGGATATAGTATAGCTAAAATTTTTTCTATTAATCCAATATACTACTCTTTGGAAGTGTCTAAAAATTGGTTAAATAAAATAATTTTTAATTTTTTAAAACCAAGTCTTCTTATAGTGCAAACTAAAGAACGCAAAGATTATTTGGCTAAAAATTTTAATAGTGTGGTATATATTCAGAACTCTCCAATATCTAAAAAACATATACAAGGATTAAGAAAATATAGAGGAAAGCTGGTGTATTTTGGTAATATTATTGAATCACATGGTATTGAGATTTGTCTAAGTGCTTTATATAAATTAAAAAATGAAACATTAATGATAAAAGGCACTGGTAATGATACCTATGTTGATTATTTGAGAAATAAATATAAAGATTTATTTTTTGAAGGCAGAGTTCATATTGATACTAATTATATTAATCAAGATGATATTTATAGTTTTTTAAAGGACTTTGATATGGGTTTTTGTTTTTATGATATGAATATTATCGGAAGTAAAAATTTTAACTATCTATCATCACCATCTGGAAAAATATTTAATTATCTTATGTGTGCTATCCCTGTGATAGGAAGTAAAATTATTGGACTGGATGTTATAGAGAAAAATAAAGCAGGAATATTATTATCAGAAATAAAAGTTGATAATATTGTAAAAGCAATCAAAGATATTGAATTAAATTATCAGATGTTTACTGAAAATGCCTATAAAGTTTCATATGATTTTGACTATGCAAAAATGTTTGCTAGTAATTGGGATAAGCTTTCAAACATTTAGGAGAACTTAGTGAAAAAAGACTTATCATAGTAATTGCAGAATACTTTTATCTTCTATCTACAGATTGGTCAGACACTGTTTGACCAATTTTCTGGTTTTGGTATCATACGATTTAAGCTATAAGGAAATAGCAAACCTAATGAAAAAATACTTATCAGTGGAATCAAATGGCAAAATAGTTCATATTTAGTCAAGTTTTTATTGGAAAAAGACTATAAGGTTCTTTTGGGTACAGTGCATAGTTTAGAAAATCTAGGTTGTATTCCTTTAGAGTTAATCGAGCTTCAATTGGATAGTTGTCTGGCAGAAGATGATATTATAAGATTTAAAGATGGATATGGGTGTATCTAAACAATGATAAAATCAGAAGATTTTGATGAAAAAATTAGTATTATTACGGCTGTTTATAATGAGGCAAAGTGTATTCATCATTTGATTGATAGTTTGCGACAACAAACTGACCAAAATTTTGAATGGGTCGTTGTCGATGGACATTCAACAGATAATACTTTAGAAATTTTAAAACAAATAAATGATTTAAATATAAAAATTATCTCAGATGCAGATTTTGGAATTTATGATGCTCTAAATAAAGGTATTAAAACCAGTACAGGAGAGTATTATTTAGTTGCTGGCGCGGATGATATTTTCTTCCCTAATGCGATTGCTGATTATAAAGCTGTAATTGAAACTAATGTGGATATGATAACAGCTTTTGTAATCATGGGAGATTCTATAATTAAGCCACGAGGGTATCCTTGGTTGTTTGGTCAAAAGGCTTTTATATCTAATCATGCTTTGGGGGTGCTAATTAGGAAAAGTCTACATTTAAATCATGGATTTTATTCTAATAAATTTCCTATTGCAGCAGACCAGTTATTTATACAAAAATGCGCATTAGATGGGGTGAAATTTAAAAAAATAGATAAACTAATAGGTGAATTTTCACTTGCTGGTATTAGTTCTACTGATAGCATAGGTGCATTATCAGAATTTTTTAGAATACAAGTTATGATGGGAAAAAATAAATGGATTCAATATGTATTATATATATTAAAGTTGTTAAAACGAGTTAATCGATTAAAAGTATAGTTTTAGGATGTATATATTATGAATGTCTTTGTGGTTTCTTTAATAAAAGATTTTGATAGAAGAGAACTATTGAATAAGAGTTTTTTAAAATATTATAATGATTTTTTTATTTTTAATGCTTTGAATCGTGAAGATGCAAAAATATATATAGATAATGGTAATAAACTTAAAAAAAATAAAATAGAAATGACTCTCTCAGAAATTGCTTGTGCCTTAAGTCACCTAGGAATAATGAAAGATATAGTTTTAAATAATATTAAATTTGCAATTATATTGGAGGATGATGTTATTGGAGGGGATGAGGATATTGATGAAATATTAAAAATATATTTATCATTACCTGAGAATAGTATTCTAATTGCAGGAGGACAAGAGGGGTTGAGATCTTATAAAAATTTATATGGTTTATCTGTTAAAGATAAAGTATATAGGATACCTCAACTTTACTATAGGTATTTGTCAAGAACTTGCTGCTATGTAGTATCAAATCAAATTGCTCGAAAAATTATTCAATTACAGAGTGATAGCTTAGAACGTGCTGACCAATGGGATAAATTACTAAAAGAATGTGAGAATGTATATTTTTCACCTATACTAAAACACCCTCTAATACTTGAAAATAGTCATATTGAGAAAGAGAGAAAAATAAAAAAAGGTAATAATATTTTACAGGTGATTATACGAGAAGGAATAACATACAGTTTATATTACTATTTGCGAAAAATTATCACTAGTTATTGGGCAAGGTATAAGGGTTATATTCGGATAAAGGATAATGAAAAATAGAAATTTGATCTATTAAGGTAAAAGAGCTTTAGAGTAGAGATTAATATATTGATTCACTATATTATCAATATTAAATTTTGTAATAGCAGTCTCTCTCGCTTGTTTTCCAACCTGAATACATAATTCAGGATGTTGGTTTAAATATCGAATAGTCTGTACAAAATCTTGAATATTATCTTTTTCACATAGAAAACCTGTTACACTATGTTCCACGAGTTCAGTTAATGCGGAACTGTTGGCAATAACAACAGGTAAACCGCAAGCCATCGCTTCTACAACTACTAAACCAAAACCTTCTAAGCGAGAAGGAAATATTAAAGCATCAACACTATGGTACAGGCTTAACATTTCTTCTTGTGTTTTACAGTACGGTATGGGTTTCATATTCTGAGGTAGATTTATTGGAGATTGTAGAGTATTTGATGTGAAAATTAATTCATATTCATCACCTAATTGCTCCATAATAAGGGGTAATAAATCAAAACCTTTTCTTATAGAACTGCTGCCAGCAAATAATAATTTAAAAGGTTTATTTGTATGTGTAGAATCTTTGTATTTGAATTTTTCGATATCAATACCATTATAGATTAATTCAATATTTTTGATATTAAAAATATTTTGCACCTTATTTTTTGTATATAAACTGACACATGTAACTACATTGGCATGTTCTAGAGCATGTTGTTCAATGAGCGTAATCCAAAACTTATGATACAGATGTTGAGCTAAACTTTTATATGGTTGAATAATATTGTCTTGTACACATAAGTGAACAGTAGTGACTACTGGTAAATTTTTCGGAATAAATTTAGGTGCTAACCAACTATTAATGTGTACAATATTTGCCCAGTCTGGCTTTTGAGGAGTAGGAACAAGCCAAGGTAAATATTCCGCATGATGAGGTAGCCATGTTATTTCAGCTTGAAAACCCCTCTGATTTAAAGCAATAACTAGTTGTTCTGTAAAATTGTCTGTACCAGTATTGGTCTTTACAGTAGGAAACCAAATGGCAGGTTTAGACTTATCTTCCATTGCTTTTTTTCCTATTTTTAAAGTACTCTGTAATAATTAAACTCGGTGATATTTCTAAAGTTTGAGAGTTTTTTTTCAAACTTAAATATTTTCTAGATCTAATGTATTCAAGTATACACTTAGTATCATTTAATAAAATAGCATTTTTTCCTAGCCCATCTTGTCGTTCAGTTGTTTCTCTTAGAATAATTGTGGGATGGCCAAAAAAGGCTAATTCTTCTTGGTTTGATCCACCATCGGTAATTACAAGATCAGTTGTAAGAGCCAAATTTAAGAATTTTTGATAAGTCATTCGGGGAAGTAATTTTATATTTTTGTTGCTATCTAATAGTATGGTAAGTTGATACATATTTAATTTTTTTTGCGTTGCAGGGTGTAATACAAAAAATATCTTATATTCATTGCTCAATTTTATAAGCATATTAACAATAAGATGAAGCCTTTCTTTGTTATATATGTTTTGGAATCTATGGAGTGATATTAGAATAGTATTTCCTCTTTTTTCTATATTTCTTCCGATTTTCAGATATTGAATACTATCTAATATAGTATTGCCATGAGTATATAGAGTTCGTATTTTAGGATATCTTTCCATATTTTGAACATCTTTTGGGTTTGGGCAGCAAGCAATATCTGTATATTTAAATACAATGCGTCGAATTATTTCCTCTGGAAAAGGATTAAATAGATTTTTAGATGTTAGACCACTTTCTAAGTGTACAACTAAATGTCCAGATAACTTTGCGGTGATTGTACTAAATAGTGTAGTAAGTGTATCACCATGTACAAAAACATAAGATTTTTTATTCTGTCTTAAAGTGTGTAATAAAAGAAAAATGATAGAAGGAATCCATAGTAGTAAAGCAATAATAGAAGAATGTTCTTTATCTTTGATGAGTTCAATCGGCTGTGTTGTAATACCAAATTCTTGAATCAGATCATCCATTGTATCTTTATGCTGTCCCGTCAGAATAAATTTTGTAGGCATTTGGTGTTGCTCAAAAACTCTAATTGTCGGTGCAACTTTGATTAATTGTGCTCGAGTTCCAACAATAAAAATATAATTCTGAGTCATAAGATATTTCCTTATTTGTTACTCGTAGGATTTTAGTGGATTTCCATGAATTTTTAGATAACGTTTCCCAATTTCATAGGCTCCTTCATGAGTAAGGTGGTGACTATCCCGATAAAGAGGTATATTATTTATATATGAATAACAGAAATTATTAGGACAAATAATATCATTAAAATCAATAATAATAAGTTTTGGATATTTTTTTTTAAGATATATTAGTTGATTATTCCAATTTTTTGTTGTTATAAAATGTATATTTGATTCATAACGACATGATTTTTCTGGAGAGTTTGTTCTCAGATTACAGTTAATATTAATATTATGAAGTTGAGGGTTGTCTTGTATGATTACAGGTGTTGCTCCAGACTTTATAATAATATTTATAGCTCTTTCTAAGCCTTCATTGAAAGCTTTAGATGAGTTTTTTTGATTTTCATTACTATATATACAATAGTCCATGGTAAAGTATCCCCCCATCACCACAAAGCGATAATGATTTTTTTTAATTGTTTTTTGGATTAAATCATTTCTATTTCTAAAGCGATTATTATAAAAATCTTTATTTTTACTTCCTTTATCGGTTCTTATACAATTTGTATCAGGTAAGAAGATAGTAGTTGATTGAGTAAATTCGTAACCTGAAATATTCATATCTTTGGCAAATATATCAATAATTGGAGATTGTGCATTAGCATGTGAATCTCCAACAAATAGAAGATCAATGGTATTGCTTTGTTTTAGACCTAAAAGACATGCTAGGTTATTGTTTCCTGAATCAAGACATTCATATGAATTTTGTTTAGGTGAAGGTTGTCGAGATGTATTTATCTGAAATCTATTGAATCCTACCATAATGATAGATATAAATATTATTACTAAGCTAGGAATTAAAAATAAAATTTTAAGAATATCATTGTGATTTTTAATATAAATTTTTACTGGTTTTTCAATTTTCTCATAAGTTAACCATGATAGAATAATAGTAGTAATGATGACAATAATTCTGACCTTTGTATCTAAGGCAATCGAATTAACATTTATCGCTACAATAATAGGCCAATGCCATAAATACATAGGATAAGATATTTTACCTAAATATAAGATAGGTTGCCAAATTTGTTTTTGTTCATCTATTCGAGAAAAATAAATATAGATAGCACTCGCACAGCAAACAAATAGTGCATTATAACTGGGGAATGTAGAATCTTTGGTCAGTACAAAACTAAATATAAAGAGAATAGATAAACTAAATGTTGTTAATGATATTATAATTCCTGTACTGAAATTTCTTTGTGGTAAAGCAATGAGAAAAGCTCCTAACATAAATTCAAAGAATCGTGTAGGTAATAAATAATAGGCGAAAATTGCATTGTAGTTAGCTGAATAATAAGAGCATAAAAAACTACTGATAAAAATTAGGAAAAATAAAATAAGTCTTATTCTAAATTTTAGTTTTATAGTGAATAGTAATAAGACTGGCCATATTAAATAAAATTGCTCTTCTAAGCTTAAAGACCAAATATGTAATAGTGGTGTAGTATGCGCATCAATACTAAAATAATCATTTAAGGATTGCCAAAAGTAGATGTTGCTAGATAAAATCGTTGCGGCAATTAGTGATTTAAAATATGCATATAATTCAAATGGTGTAGAGAATTGCAAAAAAACTAAAGTGCAGCAAGTTAGTACTGTAAAAAAAGCAGGTGCCAGACGTTTAACACGCCTTTGATAGAAGACTAATAAAGAAAAATTATTTTGTTGAATTTCTTGTTGGATATTTTTAGTAATAAGATAGCCAGAAATTACAAAAAATATATCAACACCGATAAAACCACCACTAAATAGAGTGATGTTTAGATGATTAAAAATTACTAAGAATACAGCAATAGTCCGTAATATATCAATATGTGGTAAATATTCTTTTTTCATATTATTTTTCGATAGTAGTTTATAAACGAATACTAGACTGATGAGGCGGGAGAATATATTTTAGGTCATAAAGAACAAAATTATTTTTACCTAAAGTTTGAATTATATCATAGCCCATATTTTTGAATTGTTGATGTCCAATTGCAATAACAATGGCATCATAATAAGTGGTCTTAGGTGCTTGAATTGGTTCTAAACCATATTCCTTGATCACTTCTAATGGATCTACCCAGGGATCGTATACATCCAGATTCAAGTCATATTCTTTGAGTGCTTGGATAAGATCAATGATCTTAGTATTTCGAATATCGGGACAATCCTCTTTAAAAGATAACCCCATCACAAGAATGTTTGCTCCTACAACCTGAATTTTTTGTTTGACCATTTCCTTGATAAGCTGGGTTGCAACATACTCTCCCATACGGTCATTTAGCCTACGGGCTGCTAAAATAATTTCTGGGTGTAGACCAATAGACTGTGCTTTATGAGTAAGATAGTAAGGGTCGACACTGATGCAATGGCCACCAACAAGTCCTGGACGAAATGATAAAAAATTCCATTTTGTCGCAGCAGCCTTTAGAACCTCTTCGGTATCTATACCAAGTTTGTTAAAGATAAGTGCAAGTTCGTTGATAAGTGCAATATTAACATCACGTTGAGTATTTTCAATAACTTTAGCGGCTTCCGCAACCTTGATTGAGGAAGCCTTATATGTGCCTGCTGTAATAATTTTTGAATAAATCTGGTCAATCAGTTCTGCTATCTCAGGTGTTGACCCTGAGGTGACTTTTTGAATAGTGGTAACATTCTTGGTTTTATCGCCTGGATTGATACGTTCTGGACTATAACCAACAAAGAAGTTTTGATTAAATTTGCACTGTGAATTTTCTTCTAATATCGGAACGCAAATTTCTTCAGTTGCTCCTGGATAGACTGTAGACTCATAAACGACGATATCACCTTGTTTAAGATACTTTGCAATAGTTTTTGATGCTTCAATTAATGGACTTAGGTCTGGTTGTTTAAAGTAATCGATCGGTGTTGGGACAGTAACAATAAAACATTGACACTCTGATAAGTCATCAGCATTTGAGCTAATCTTAATTTTAGCTAAATCATTGAGTTGATCTTGTTCTATTTCGAGTGTGGAATCTTGTTGATTGGCGAGTTCGGCCACCCGTTTGAGATTGGTATCATATCCAATTACTTGAAATTGTTTACTAAAAGCTAAAGCTAGAGGTAAGCCTACATAACCTAATCCAATAATTCCAATCTTTAAATCATTGGTCATTATCTTTTTATTAATTTCTGAGTAAATATGAGAAATAGTTTGATTGTTAAGGTTATTTTGCATCTTGGATAAGAGTCAAGGTTGTATTTTTGTATTCTAATACGTCTATCAATGTAAAAGAACTTAAATTTTAGAAATTATTTACTTTATCTGAATTAATAAATTAGCCTAACATTTTTATTTGTTCATAATGATGTATCCTGTTGTAATTATTTAATAATTTTATTGTGTGTTCTAATAAATTTATAATGGGAAGTTTAGTTGGGAGGCATATAGAATTTCTCCACCTCTGTTTAGATGATAAAAGCTCTTTACTGTATGATATGTCAAAATACCTTTTATATAATACTCTATGCCATTTCTATGCCTCATTCTTGCTAGCCTCTTACTTAGCTTCGCTTGGCTATCTCCATTTCATACTTATCCTTGGGTGACATTTTCCAGTGAGTTGGCGACTTTCGGATCTGTATTAGCTTTATTTTCACTCTTTCTCAATCAAAATGTTCAGATACCCAAACTACAACTTTATATATTGCCAGTTACATTTATTCCATTGTTACAATGGAGTTGGGGCCTAGTTTCTGACTTTAGTGTTGCTTTACTGAGTAGCGTATATCTACTGGGTTTTTGGCTCATGGTGGTCATAGGGTATAACCTATCGTTACAACCAAATGCTCGTGAACAGTTGATGCAAAGGGCTTGTTGGCTGTTAATTATTATTGCGAGTGTTACCAGCCTGATGGCGATTGTACAATGGCTAGGTCTTGAATCAAGGGTATATGGCATTATGCAGCTTAAGGGCAATCGTCCCTATGCCAATTTTGGTCAGCCAAACAATATGGCGACTTTTTTGGTGATGGGGTTAATGGGGACTTTATATTTATATGAAAAACATAAAGCTTCTGTATGGCTGTTTGGTTGTACAAGTTTAATTATCCTGTTTGCAATCGCATTAAGTCAATCCCGAACATCATGGGTGGTATGTTTATTTATTTTCATCTATTGGGTTTATAAACAGTTTAGACAAACCCCACGTTTGAATATTTTAAAATTATCGTTATGGTGTTTCACTTTTTTCGTCATTGCGGCGTGGGGGGTTTCTGCCTTTACCCATTTAATTGAGAGCTCTACAGGAACGGCGGTCATTGAGGCTGATAGCATTGTAGAGCGAGCAAGTTCTGGCTATCTGCGTTTCGAAATCTGGACTCAAATGCTTTTGGCATTAAAAGAACAGCCTTGGTTTGGATATGGCTGGAATCAAACTAGTGTTGCTCAGATGACAGTTTTTCATCTTCATCCTAATCATGAATGGGTGACCAGCGGACACAATGTGTTGCTGGATATTCTCGCTTGGAATGGCATTCCTCTAGGTTTTTTGATTATTACCTATACAGCAGTATGGCTGCTTTGGCTCAATAAAAATACGAAAGACACCACTTCAATTGTTGCGATGCTGATGGTGAGTGCCATCCTGATCCATACAATGCTTGAATTTCCACAGCGTTATGCCTATTTCCTATTACCTATGGGCTTTCTGTTGGGATTGATTCAGGCTCAAACGCCTAACCTAAAGAGTATCACACTTCATAAAAATATGATTCGTGGTTGCTGGGTACTTTCACTTATTTTGCTATTCATAATTTGGAGGGACTATAAAGTTTTTCAGGAAAATAGCCAATTGCTATTCAAGGGACAGCAACCTACAGCAGAAATTATGGGGAGTTCACGTATTTTATTACTGACTCAATTCCAACAACGCCTAGTTTGGATTGCATTAAAACCAACGGTATCTATGTCGGATCAGGATTTAATGCAGTGGGGGGATATGGTTAAGAACAAGGCAACGCCATATAACCTAAAAAAATATGCCCAGTTATTGGTTTACAACCAAAAAATGGTTGAAGCAGAGCAGCAACTTTTTATATTGCAACAATTGTATGGAGAGAATATAGGGTTGGCTGACATTGTTGAATTAAATCATAATTTAAAATAATAACCTTTACTTGGCTCTATGCTAGGCTGAAACCAAAGATTACCTTGGTTTCAGCCTGAAATTGATTGTTTAAATCTGGCTTTGGATATAGTTTTCAATACCCACATTTTCAATGAGGTCGAGTTGAGTATCAAGCCAGTCCCAATATTCTTCTTCTTTCTCTAGGATTTCCTGTACCAAGTCACGGGTAACATAGTCCTGTTGAGCTTCTGCAAGTTCAACTGCCTGTTTAATTGCAGCTATATTTTCCTTAACCTTGCGAATATCGCAATTAAGGACTTCTTCTGTATGCTGACCGATATAAAGCTTGCCGAGGTGCTGTAGATTCGGTAGTCCCTCTAGAAACAAGATACGTTCAATGACCTTGTCCGCATGCTTCATTTGGCGAATGGACTCTTTATATTCAGCTGAACCCAGTTGTGAGATTCCCCAGTCGTTAAACATGCGGGAATGTAAAAAATATTGGTTGATTGCGGTCAAATGGTGATAAAGCACCTGATTCAGTTGATTAATGACTTCACGATTGCCTTTCATTGCCCTTACTCCAAAAACACCAAGTGATGCCCTAGCAACTAAGGCAATTTATATGATTTTAATCAACAAATAATAATCTGGCGAGTAGTTTATGGAACGGCAAATGAAAATCACAATCAAAAACATCCTGATATTATTATGATTTTTATAAAAAAACCGCTTTGATGAAGAACGGTTAAAGTTCTACAGGAAGCGGTGGAGTCGTAAAATAATAGGTTAAATATAGTTAAAAAAGAGGTTATGCAGCAACAGAAATACGTGCGGCAATTTCAGCAAGCTCATCACTGATGATGGCGCGAGCTTCTGGAGCACAGCGACCACAGCAGGTGCCTAAGTCGAGTAAATCACGAATTTCACGATAACTTTCAGCGCCATTTGCAACGGCATCCTTGATATTCTGATCTGTGATTCCACGGCATAAACAAACATACATGGGAGTGATCCACAAATATAAATGCGATAATTGATATTATTGATAATTATTATCGTTTGTCAATGAATTTCATTCTAACAAGGGAAATATTATCATTGGGAATTTGAATAAAAAAATATCACCTGAGTGGAAATCCGAGTGCTGCTCGGATTTTCACGCAAAGGTGATTGATAATTCAGAACTAGAATCTTTTAAGTGGGATATTAAACTTATTTTTAATTTATTGATTAATAATAACAATACCATCCATTTCCACCAATGCTCCTTTTGGTAGGCTTGCCACACCAAGTGCGGCACGCGCTGGATAGGGTTGAGCAAAATATTCACCCATGATCTGGTTTACAAGTTGAAAATGGGAAAGGTCGGTCAGGAAAATATTCAGTTTGGCAATATCTGCCAAGCTTCCGCCAGCAGCGGCACAGACCGCCTTAAGATTGTCAAATACTCGGCGAATCTGGGCTTCAATCCCTTCAACAAGTTCCATACTGTACGGGTCTAAACCAATCTGTCCTGAAAGGTAGAGCGTATTGCCAACCAGAATTGCCTGAGAATATGTTCCAATAGCAGCAGGGGCGTGTTCAGTATGAATAACTTGACGTGACATTAAGCTCTCCTATGTCATTTTTTCTATCTTGCAACCCTGTGACTTTAACACAAAAGTATAGGTGCGAAACTGTTGAATACTGTGTAGTCGTTATTGTTTTCAAATTTTTATTTTTGGTAAATCAGCTTCAATATTTACCTGACATATCTTTGCCTCAAAATACCTTAGCCGACTTTGGCGACGTCAGCCTGCACAATTGGCATATTTAGGCGCTCAATGCGAGGAAAGCCAAAGTGCATACGCAGGTCACGGATGATTTGAGCAATCTGTTTACGGTTGCTGACCACGATATTCACGTAGGTTTTTTGATCATGGGAATCGACTGTCTCCACCCCGATTTTGGCTTTACGGCATTGGTAGATCAACTCTGAAATCTGTTCATCATTCATGATCATATGGATGCAGAGATAGGCACTGAAACGTACATCATCCACTTCTTCAGACTGCCAATGTAGTGGCATGATATTTTCTGGATGCAGGTGTTGTTCATGCAGTAAATTACGACAGCGCGAGCGATGTACGATTAAGCCACGTCGAGATAAATGTCCCTGAATCGGGTCACCCAACACGGGATTGCAGCAGTGCGCATATTTGACATCAACCCCTTCAGTACCCAGGATCAGGCGATCAGATGTCTCATGGTGCTGGGAATGGTAATCCTGTGCAAACAGATGGTTTGCGACGAGTTGGGGCAATAGGTCGCCCACCGCAATTTGTTCGAATAAGGTGTCTTTACTGCTCAAATGCCGCCATTCTAAAACGTTAATCCAGTCAGTTTGCGAAAGGTCATCAATTGAGCGATGAAATAGTTTTAAAGCACGATTGAGCGCCTGTTGGCCAACTAGACGTTGTTCGTCAATATCCTGTTCTCTTAGCATGTTTTGCAAGGCACGACGTGCTTTCTGAGTGTTAATAAAACTCAGCCAGTCAGGGTTTGGGGTTGCCAGTACATCGGTAATGATCTCGATGACCTGACCACTATGCAATGGGGTGGAAAGAGGGCGAATTTCACCATCAACCTTAGCACCTACCGCATGGTTACCCAGGAACAGGCTAGCGGAATAGGCAAAGTCCACCACAGTCGCACCCTGAGGCAGTTCATGCAATTGCCCATGTGGCGTATATACCCAGATTTTTTCCTGATGCAGATAATCCAGCAAATCGCTAAATGTGGTTTTAGCGCAGTCACTATCAATAAGGGTGTTAAGATTCTGCATGGAGGCCTGAATGGCTGAACGGCAAGCCTGAGGTGCATTTTCCCCCAGTACCACGCCAAAGCGTGCAGCCTTACGCATCAGTTCAGTCTGGATGGTCAATGAAAGTGTGGTTTTTTCACCTTTCAGTTTGATCATTAAGGACTGGTTGCCACCAGGTAAGGGGCGGCGAATATGGTCTTTATATTGTAGAACCTGAAAGTTGTCTTTAAGCGCATCTACCAGACGATCACAATCTGCAATGCTTTGTAAAATAATTTCAAAGGCATGGCTATGACTAAGTTCGTTTAGGTCAATCTCATTTTTTACAAAGTGGCGTAACAGTTCGATATTATTATTTTTCTTTTTAATACGACCTTTGAGGTCATGGTTTTTTAACAAATTAGTTAGTTTCTGTTCCCATACCGCCTGATATTCACAGCGTTTAGGTTTGGTTTCTAACAATGCGGTTTGCACATCATTAAACATGTCCAGATCAAGATTTTGATAGCACAGATGTTCCAGGTTGTCCGCCATTTCATTCATACCGACAAGGCGGGCCATAGGTACAAAAATATCAAAGGTTTCCTGTGCAATGCGTGCGCGCTTGTCTGGGCGCAACGCACCCAATGTGGTCATATTATGATAGCGGTCGGCGAGTTTAATAATAATGACACGTGGATCCTGTAAGGTGGCTTGCAGAATTTTTCGGAAAGAGGCTGCCTTGTTATATTCCTTGTCACTGGAATGGCTGAGCTTGGTCACACCATCAACTAGTTCCGCAACCACAGTGCCGAACTTCTGTCCAATTTCTTCCTTGGAGAACTCCGTATCTTCAATGACATCATGTAACAAGGCTGCCATAAGTGTATCCGCATCAAGGCGCATATGTGCCAGAATACAGCTGACAGCAATCGGATGCAGAACGTAGGGTTCTCCACTTTTACGGGTGATGCCACTATGCGCTAAATCGGCAAAATCACAGGCAGCAAGCACGTGTTGAACATCACTATCCTTAAGATAGGCATCAATAATCACTTTAAGTTGTTGCTTGGCTTGGCTGACCTCTTCGCCTGGCATAAAACACCTTTTTGATATGAATTAGAATAAAATGACACTAGTCTCTAATGAAAAGCATATTACTAAACTTGTCAATTTGTTCATTATAAAAACTCGTAAATTTTTCCAATGAGGCATATTGCTTTTATCAATATATAAAGCAGTTTGTTTCCAAAACAAAAAAGCCCAGTGTATTCACAGTGGGCTTTATGCAAAGCAAATTCGTTTTAGAAAGTGAAGCCTTCTAAATTTAATGAATTTGTAGACAATACCATATCAAGGTTTGAAGTCTGATAGTCCTGGTCGCGTTGTTTTAGAATCTCTTTAGTGACATGCCCCACTGCAATTTCACGTAATGCAACCACGGTTGGTTTGTCATTATCCCATTCTACAGTTGGTTCGATACCTTGACGTGCCAATTGACGTGCACGTTTACTCGCCACCAGTACCAACTCGAAGCGGTTATCTACATGGTCTAAACAATCTTCAACGGTTACACGTGCCATAAGTTGTCTCGTCTGAACATCATATTTGAAAGACTGAGTAGTATAAAAGGCTTTTATGCAAGACTCAAGCCATTCCCGATTAAAGTCAGTCGCGATTAAGCGTAATCAAGTTTGCGATGAGTTGTTGGTGGCGGGCGCTTTGCTGCAAGGTGACCAAGCGGTTGGCTGTGATGATCGCCTCCAAATCATGAACGGCCTTGTTAAAATCGTCATTGATAATCACGTAGTCAAAATTGGCAAAATGACGCATATCTTCCACTGCACAGCTTAGACGATGTTCAATCACATCCACTGAGTCTGTACCACGGTTGGAAAGACGTTGTCTTAAATCATACTGGGTTGGAGGGAGGATAAAAATTTGTTTGGATTCAGGAAAAAGCCGACGTACCTGTTCAGCACCCTGCCAGTCAATTTCGAGTAATACATCGTGGCCTTGTTGTAATTGTTCTTTTACCTTAGCCTGAGACGTACCGTAATAATTTCCGAATACTTCGGCGAACTCAATAAAACCGCCCTGTTCAACTTGGGCTAAAAAATGGTCTTTACTGGTAAAATGATAGTGAACACCGTCAAGCTCACCAGGGCGTTGGCTTCGTGTGGTGTGTGAGACAGAAACATGCAAGTTGCTGACACGATCGAGTAGGGCTTTAACCAAGGAGGTTTTGCCTGTTCCTGAGGCCGCAGAAACGACAAACAATAGACCCGACATGATATTTTTCCTGATATGATAAAATATCTTGGCTATTGTAGTGTAGCGTGCCATGAAACGAAATAGTTTGGCACAAATATTCAGATGATGAGAGAGGATGTTATGGAAATTGTACTCGCCAATCCACGAGGTTTCTGTGCTGGTGTTGACCGTGCGATTGCCATCGTCAATCGAGCATTGGAGTGTTTTAATCCGCCAATTTATGTACGCCATGAAGTAGTACACAACAAGTTTGTAGTGGATGACCTACGTCAGCGTGGTGCTGTTTTTGTAGATGAGCTTGATCAGGTTCCTGATGATTCCATTGTCATCTTTAGTGCTCATGGTGTTTCCAAGGCTGTACAGCAGGAAGCGGATCGCCGTGGCTTAAAAGTGTTTGATGCAACCTGCCCACTTGTCACCAAGGTTCATATTGAAGTGACCAAGTACGCACGTGAGGGCACCGAAGCGATTCTGATCGGGCATGAGGGGCACCCTGAAGTTGAAGGGACAATGGGGCAATATGATAAGTCCAGAGGTGGAGAGATCTATCTGGTTGAGGATGAACAGGATGTTGAGGCCTTAATGGTGAGACATCCTGAAAAAGTGGCGTTTGTGACTCAAACCACACTCTCGATTGATGATACGGCCAAAGTGATTGACGCCTTAAGAACGAAGTTTCCAAAAATTCAGGGGCCGCGTAAAGATGATATCTGTTATGCAACGCAGAATCGCCAGGATGCGGTACGTGACCTTGCAGAAAAATGTGATGTCGTGTTGGTGGTGGGTTCACCAAACTCATCTAATTCAAACCGTTTGCGTGAATTGGCTGAACGTATGGGTAAAGTGGCTTATTTAGTCGATAATGCGGATCAGCTTGAAAGAGAGTGGTTTAAGTCAGACAGTAAAATTGGTGTGACGGCTGGTGCATCTGCACCTGAAATTTTAATTAAGCAGGTGATTCAGCGATTACAGGATTGGGGAGCAACCCCTCCGCAAGAATTACAGGGGCGGGAGGAAAATATTACTTTTAGCCTACCGAAAGAGTTGCGGATACAGGTGATACAAGCCTAATTTGTATAGAAAAATGTGAACTCAAAACGGATGGATAACACTCCATCCGTTTTTTTATGATTCTTATCTGCTTTGTATTGGTTCTGTAAAAAATAAATTTAATATAGAGTAAGGAGTTTTAAAAAGAGTTGGGTGTAGGCGATGGGGAAAAATCGGGGATTCACCTTAATTGAATTGATGGTGACAATTGTGATAATCACAATTGTTGCAATTATGGCTGCACCTTCTTTCTCGAAGATAATTAATCGTAAACAGCTTGGCGATGATGCGCAAGACTTAGTTAATAAATTAGCTGAACTTCGATCTGATGCTATTTTAAGACAAAATGATAAGAGTTTGTCTTTGGACCCAAGTACAAGTGGAGCTTGGAAACCTAAGGGTAAGGTTAAGTGGGGGACAGGCCAACCAGCCGCTACCACTTTAACTTATAACATGATGGGGCGAT
This sequence comes from Acinetobacter thutiue, assembly GCF_030385805.1. Lineage (NCBI taxonomy): Bacteria > Pseudomonadati > Pseudomonadota > Gammaproteobacteria > Moraxellales > Moraxellaceae > Acinetobacter > Acinetobacter thutiue. The sequence goes on along the minus strand of NZ_JAUDZE010000003.1, from coordinate 194,854 downwards.
TAAGTTTAACGAATAATTTATGTTTTATATTAACACACGATAGTGATGCAACTTTAAAAGCAATAATTCTAGTGCGGAAAAATGGAATGGCAATTTATGATAAATCTTTAAATGCTTGTCCATCGAATTTGGGTAATGAATAGGGAAACAACATGCGATTTTATCAGCAAGGTGTGGGGTTGGTCGAAGTATTGGTGGCATTAATTATTTTAGCCATAGCCGTCCTTGGTTTTACTGCATTACAAATACGGGCGCTTGCTGCTAGTCAGGAGGCGGGTCGTAATATACAGGCAATTAATATTGCACGGGATTTATCAGAGAGGATTAGGGTGAATCGAGAGGCTTTACTTGATTATAAAACTCCAGAAACTTTAACAAATTGTGCAACTACATTGTGTACGGCTAAACAAATGGCTGGGTATGATTTTCAAACAGTTAGTGATAAAGCAAGTGATTTGGGTATGCAAATGGCTGTTTTGGATTGTCAGGGATCAACAGCCTTAGAGCGAAAATGTATTTATGTGTCATGGGAGGGAACAACTCCTACAAATGGGGTGGCAAATACCAATTGTACTAACGGGGTGGCTTATTTACCTGACGCAAAATGTATTATTGTAGAGGTATATAACTATGATAAATCATAAACAGCATGGTTTTACCTTATTGGAATTAATGGTTGGTTTGGTTCTAGGTTTATTAATCGTAGCAGCAGGGTTATCAGTATTTTTAAGTGGACAGCGTTCTATTGCATTACAAGATGGAATGGGCGAATTACAGCAGAACGCTAATTTTGGTCTAGCCATGATGACTCATGACTTGCGACATGCTAATCTAAATTCACCGTCAACACAAAAAGTAAATAATAAGCAAGTCGGTTCAGGAATTATTTTTGAGGATGCTAACCTGCCTTCCAGTTTAGCAGGAAAGGTGACAGGTTTATTAACTAAGCAAGATGCTGACAATGATGCAACAACGGGAAAAAGTGATCAACTAACTATTCAATTTGTTCCTCAATATACCAAAATAACAAAGAAAGTATGTCCAGCTGGAAATCCAACCTGTACAGCAGCACAAAAAGTAGATGAAGTGAGCTATGTTTTCAATGGAATAGACTGTGAAGGTAATAGTTTAACGTTCTCTACTCCACAAACTATTGTGCAGCGTTACCATCTTAAGCCAGATCCAGTACAGACTGCAGGTCAACCTACAGCATATTCATTATATTGTGATGCTGGCTATTATAAAGATGGTGATACTAGCATTACGGGGATGAATGTAGACAATAATGGGCAACAATTAATGCAGCGTATTGATGCGTTTAAGATCAGACTAAGTGTTAAAGATAAGGATAAAAAATTACGTTACATGACACTCGATCAATATATTGGTGCTATGCCATCTACTGTGATTAAGGAAAGTGATTATAGTAATGTCATCTCGGTAGAAATTGGACTATTGGCCCGATCAACCAGTTCTCAGAGTTCAGAGAGTCTAATTGATAACACAAAAGTTTTTAAAATATTTGGTAATGACATATCTTTAAATAATACCCAAAAAAATGGCACTAAATTCCTTCGTGAAGTATTTAGTCAGGTTGTTGCGTTTAGAAACACATTAGGAGCATCATGATGAAAAAAAATAATGGTGCAACATTAGTTACTGTTTTAATTATTCTGGTTCTAGTCACTTTGCTTGGAACTTGGGCGGTGAAATCCAGTATTCTAGGTTTAAAAATTTCAACCAATAGTCAAGTACGTTCCCTACTGTTGGAAAATAGTAATTCTGCTTTATTTAATGTTGAGGATCCTAACCAAATTGCACGTCAATTGGCCATGGATGGAATGTTTAGTTATTTTAACTCAGCAGATAATAGTAATGATGAGTTGGTATTTTGTTATCGGCCATCCTCCATGAATACATTTTATTCTATGGATAAGATGAGTGTGATTGCAAAAGATGGTACAACTACAAAAATGGGCGTTCCTGGTTTTTGTAAAGCAGGTGAGTTCTCATCTGGGCGTTCAGCTATCCAAGCGCAAATTTATTTGCAAAAAAATGCAGAGCCAGATGCAGCTCCATTCAGTACAGCCCCAAAAGGAACAAGTTTAGGACAAAGTGATGTTCCATTGGTTGCACTTAATATTGGAGTGACAGTCATTTCTATTTTACCAAGCTATGCCAATGCAACGAATGCACAAATCGAGGCATGTTTTAAAAAGACAGCTATTTTGGAGAATGCAAAAGAAGAAAACTGTCCAACTAGTATTAATTCTGATGTTAATAAGAAAAAATGTACGGTTGAACAATGTTTTGATAACTTGAGCATTCCTTATAATCTCCAACATGCAGACTATATCGTTGGCGGTTCGCCAAAATTAAAGTCTTAACATATACCGACCTGTAAAGAGGGTGAGAAAATGAAAAATTTTAATCAAAAGTTACTTTCGGCATCGGTATCCATGTTAATGACCGTGTCGATTTGCCATGTTGCCACTACCCAAGCCAGTGATATTGAAATATATAAACTTCCTGATCAGACAAAACTTTCTATTTTTATGATGCTAGATTTATCAGGAAGTATGGATAGGAGTAATCCGAACTCAGGACGTGTCGGTTCATGTGATACACCAGATAGTGTAAAAGATGGGGATATTATAGATTTTTTAGGAGTTTATGATGCTGATGGTAGAGGATATACAAGAAACTATTGTCAAGTAGGTGGGACTAATACAAAAACTTATTACTACTTTAAAAGCGGGACACAATGGTATTCTTGTGGTGCTTCTGGAACATCCTCAGACCCTAATACAACTAGATGTCCTACAAAAATTTCTGCACCAAGTAGTGAAACATTATCTGCTTATAAAAGTGAAAGTAGTAATACTAAATATTATGCGTACACTGGTGGTACAAAATATCTTGACCGCATGAGTCGATTAAAAGATGCTTTATATAATTTAGCAACATCAGAAGATATCCCTGCAAATACTCAAATTGGTATAGGAACATTTGTTCCTAATGATGGGAAAAGAGGGTATGTTGTCATAAAATCAGATACTTGGGGGACTGTTGGTTCTGCACAAAGACAGAAAGTATTGGATTTAATTAAGAGTAGTGATTTTAAAGGGTTAAATAATACACCAACAGCAACATCCTATGCTGAATCAGCAGCATATTTATTGGGGACAACAACAGGTGGTGGAACTTATAGTGGTATAGGTTTAACAGGTGCAGCATCAGGGATTACCACAGGTTCAGGCACAGCCATGAAATATATAAGCCCATTAGACAAAATTACTGAGCCACTATGTTCAGGTAAAGGTATTTATTTCTTAACAGATGGTGAGCCAAATGGTGTTGGTGGTAGTGCTAAGACCCCAATGAAACTAGCTCTAAATTTGAGTAGTGATATAAGTACCAGTGGCGGTTTAGTAAATACCAGTGCAAAATATTCTAGTACTGCAGATTGGGAGTATATTGGTGCTTTTGCAAAATATTTAAATAATGGGAGTAACTTACAACAATTTTTTAGCAGTGTAAAAAATAATAATCAACATGTCATAAAAACGGCAGTAGTTGGATTTGGTTCAGTTTTTGATATTCCTGAGGATGGGATAAAACGTAAGAGAATGACTGACCCTAAAACAGGCAAAGAAAGGACCTATTACGATTGTAGTAAATTAACTGGTAGAGACCAACAAAATGCTTGTAATTGGGGGATGAAAAGTAAATTTTCCAATGGTACAACAACTATTGCGGGTTCTGGTGGTTATGGTGAGGGGGGGTTCTATTCCGCACAAAATACTGATGAGGTCGTCACCAGTTTTGTCAACTTTGTTGATGATATGAAACCTGAGTTTGAACCAATTGCTACGGGTTCACCAACGAGTCCAGTTGATGCACTTAACCCAATTCAGCTGCAACCTTATGGTTATTACGCAAGTTTTACACCTAAACCACAGGAAAACTATCAGTTATGGTTAGGTAACCTTAATAAATATCATGTTTATAAGGGAGAATTATATAATAGTAGTAAAACAATAAAGCTTATTCAAAGTAGTGGAGAGTTGAACTCGGGTGCTTATGGCATATGGGGTACAAATGGTGGTGGAGTATTAGAAAAATTACCATTAGGTACATGGACTAATCCTGCTAACGCAACCCAAAAATCTTCAAATCGTAAGGTTTTTACTAACCGTGAGATCAATACAAGTAATCAGGCAATAGAAGCAACAAGTTTACAAAGTGTTAATCTAACGACTTTATTTGCATCTGGTACAGATGGTAAATTGGTTAATGATCCTAAGAAAAATTACTGGCTTAACATATTGGGTTATAAAGTAGCTGAAAATGCAACAGGCTTGACAATCAATACCTTGCCAACAGAAGAACAACGTCAATTAGGTGCAGTCATGCATTCTAAACCAATTTTATTGACTCAGGAGGGTAAAATTGTAGTTACCAAGGATACGAGTACTCCTCCTAAACCAGTAGTGACAACTACTGCTCGTCAAGACTATCTGTTATTTGGTACCAATCAAGGTATGTTACATGTTGTAAAAGTAGGTACAGATACCGATACAGATAGAGGAGAAGAGGTTTTTACTTTTGTTCCGCATGAAATGATGGAAAAACAGTACAAAGGTTTCTTAAGTGAAGGAAATACTAATTTAGGTAGGGATAATCTTTATTATGGAATAGATGGGGCATGGACTGCTTATAGTCAGTATGTATCTAAAACAGGGAGTGCAAGTACCTTAACAGTAAAAGGCAAAAATGATGATGGAGATGATCTCAGCAATCAGGCTGGTTTACAGCTCGTATATGGCGGTTTACGTATGGGTGGAAGAGGCTATTATGGTCTAGACCTAAGAACGATTACTAGCCCAACGCTAAAATTTCATATTAACCCTGATGCAGCCGCAGCGAATACCCCTTTAAGCTATATGGGACAAAGTTGGTCTAAGCCAACAATTGCTTGGGTCAATTGGGGGGGGGCTCGTAAACTGGTGATGTTTGTTGGAGGAGGATATGATGCAGGTGGTGTAAACGGCAATGGTTTGGACGCTAGTGGTAATCGAGTAACTAATGGAGGCTATGAAAATCCAGCGTATGAACAAACCAATAAAAAAGGTGCGGGTGTTTATATGTTTGATGCAAATGATGGTTCATTATTATGGTGGTCAAGTGCCAATGTGGGAACCTCAACTTCTGCTACAACTGATTCTGGCACAATTGCAACCAATGATGATAATTTAAAATATAGTGTAGTTAGTCAAATCAATGCTGTTGACCGTGATGGTGACGGTTTAGTTGATCATTTATATTTTGGTGATCTAGGTGGTCAGGCATTTCGTATTGATTTAAATAATAAAGCAAGTACTTTGGGAGCTTTTGCGAAACGGGTTGTTCGTTTATACAATGCCCATGTCACAACTGGGGCAAGCCCTCGTTTTTATGAAATGCCTAGTTTTTCAGTTCACACTGGCGTAGATGGATATTTTGGTGCAGTTGCGCTGAGTTCAGGTAACCGCAGTTCTCCATTAGCAGGAACAAATACGGTAGATGGTTCAGTTGTTACTACAATAACAGCAAATGATGGTGTATACGTTATTTATGATAATGATGTCGCCCGTAAAGACCTCTATGATGATATTACTTTAAGAACATCGCCAACAGGTACAGGTGTTACTTTGACTGATGCAAGTGCCTTTGCAACATTAAAGGCAGGTATCGCACAGAAGACAGGTACTAATTACAATGGTGGTTGGAAATATCAATTTCATACTACAGCAGGAAAGTACAAAGGTATGAATGAACTCTACGCTTTAGATAACATGTTGTATGTGAATGTTTATCATAAAGATGGTACAGGCATTTCGGGAGATTGTGGTTCAGGAGTCAAAGGAGATACTGAGCTTTATCAATTCTGTTTACCTACAGGAAAATGTCCATTTGAATATCCGACTACCGCGACTGGTCCGAATAAAATTGTTTTGGGAGGAGGGATTCTTGGTACAGGTTTAGGGGTAGGCTATAGTAATAAATTGGATGAGATGAGCATAATTAAAGGGAAAGAAGGATCAGATTGCACAGATACAGCTAATAAAAATAAACCAGAATGTCAGCTATTTGATACAGGCAGCCGCTTACAGCATTTACGTTGGTATGAGTCTCGGTAGGGAAGAATGATGAAAAAAAATCATGGTTTTACCCTGATCGAATTGATGATTGTTTTGGTGATGATGGCAATTCTACTAGCAATTGCTATTCCAAGTTATCAACAATATATGCGAAAACAGGATTTGGCGATTGCGAAACAGGAGGCCTTGCGTATAGCCAGCGAACTAGAACGCTTTAAATCCAAGAATTTTAGTTATAAGGGCTTCGACGCAAGTTATATCTATAGCTCTTATAATAATTCTACTGGAACCTTGTATCTTCCTGTTGGTTCAGCAGCAGCAGATGGTAAATATGTTTTAACTCTGGTGGATGCTGATTTGAGTACTCCGACAAGCGATACTAAAAAGCCTTTAACTGTTGTAAAAAGTGGGGGGGTTGAAACCGCAGATTCCCAGTCAGTTAAAGGTTTAAATTGGGCAATAAAAGTAGAGCGCTGTAAAGTAGGGGGATGTGCCGCTACCAGTGGTTCTCCGAAAGATCCTCAAAATTATGATTTATTATTGAGAGGTAATGGTCTACGTTGTATGACTAAAAATACAATAACAAATTATGGTGATTGTGGAACCAGTGGTGTGGAGGCTTGGTAATGTGGTTACAAAAAGGATTTAATCTAATTGAATTAATGATCGTTCTTGCGATCATTGCCATTTTGGCAGCGATAGCTTATCCGTCTTATACAAAATATGTCGCAAAAGCAAATCGTGGTGATGTGCAAAGCGAGATGATGCGAATTGCTCAGAGACTACAAGCGTATCGTGTAGTCAACCATAGCTATCAAAATGCAACATTGGCTGTGGTGGATGCAACAGTAAGCTATCCTCCAGCAAAAGGGTTGTATACACTTACTTTGACGGATGCGGCAGCTACACCTAAAGCCTTAACTGAAGTTTCAGCAAATACACAAACTTGGGTGTTAATAGCGACTCCAACAAGTACACAAACAGGAGATGGTGTGATTTGTTTAAATCATCAAGGTAAAAAATTTTGGGAGAAAGGTGCAACAGATTGTGATTTTTCTAAAGATAAATGGAACTGACTATCTTCATTTTATAGTTATTTAAAAAGCAAATATCACTTGATATTTGCTTTTTTTATTACATTTAATTTTTTGTGACTTTTGTTGATTTATTTAAAACTAATGTTATCTGTATTAAATTTTTTATTGTTTATCCGACCATATCTACCTTTTATCTATAAAAAATAGATTTCATTCTGTTTTGGGTGGAAATTGATAAGTAAATAAAACAAAACTGACTAAAACAATAAGATTTGTGCATATGGAGGACTATATGCAACAAGTAAATAATAAGGCGTTCACTTTAGTTGAACTGATTGTAACTATAGCTATTTTTGCAATTATTATGGTAATCGCAGCACCATCGTTTGCTACAGCTTACACACGTCAAAAATTAGATTCCTCTGCCCGTGAACTAGTAATGAAAGTTGCTGAAGCGCAAACCAAAGCGGTTGGTTTGCGGGATACAACAGTTATTTGCTTGGATACTTTATCAAAGCAGAATTGCCTAAAAGCATTGATAGGTACTGACCCTGATGCAGATGATGTCGATAATGACTATGAAAAAAATAAAGAGCGAATTTTTATAGCCTCTCTAGATCAAGGGGTTACAGCTGACAGCCTCTCTATTTCCAGCCTTAAATTTAGAAAGAATGGCAGTCTTGCGACAGCAGCCAATTTTGTGCTGGTTCGTAACGGTCTTTCTTATTGTATCAAGGTTGGAATTACAGGAGATACAAGTATAAAAGAAGGAGCTTGCACATGAATTATATCAATCAAAAAGGTGTAGGTTTAGTTGAGGTCTTGGTTGCTTTAATTTTATTGGCCATTGGTGTTCTAGGTTTTGCGGCCTTGCAGTTGAAAGCAATTGATGCAAGTTCAGAAGCTAGCCATCAGGTTTTGGCCCTCACTATAGCACGCGATCTGGCAGAAAGAATGCGTGCCAATCCTCAAGCGACAGAAGATGGTGAGTATAAAATTGGTGCAGTATCAGTACCAACAACAGTTGTCTCAACAGCAGCAGGAAAAGCCGTCGATATTGCTGCACAAGACCTTAAAAATGCGGCTGTTCAGGCCAAAAATAATGGGATGAATATTGCTGTAGGTAATTGCCCAGTTGGAACCACTCGGCAATGTATTTATGTGGCATGGGATACAACCTCATTGACTGGTGAGAAAGGTCTGGAAAACTGTATCAAAGATGGTGTGTATGTGCAGGGTTCACACTGTTTGTTTCTGGAGGCTTACTAAAATGAAAAGAATAAGTCTCACAAATTTAGATGAATATTCACAATTGACTCACTCCGAGCATAGCTCTTCGTCTTGCGCAGTGGCGAAACGGCGTTTCGCTCATCACTGCTCAGGCTTTACCCTGATTGAACTCATGATATCAATTGCACTGGGGCTCATTATTGTTGCTGCGGCAATTCAACTTTTTATCACTGGGCTTACAAGTTACAAGCTACAAAAAGCAATGGCCCATATCCAGAACAATGCAAGTTTGGGTCTAAACTTTATTATTGATGATATTCGTAAGGCAAATCTGAGCTCTCCCATCCCAGCGGTAAATGATCAGATAGCTTATGCTGGGATTTTGCTGACTGACAAAAATGTTGGTAAGAACATTAACTTAAACTGTGCTGCTTGTTTCTCCAGTAATAAATTAACCAGTTTTGGCGATGCGCATGTTACAGGTTTAACCAATGATCAGTTGTTGATTCGCTATCAAGCCCCTCAAAACGGTTTTGACTGTTCTGGTAATGCACTGGCAAAAGATACTTTTGTGGTGCAACGATACTACGTAGGCTCAACTTCTACAGACTTACGGCATTCACTGCGTTGCCAGGCGGCCCAGTATACCCAGGCACAACTTGATGCAATCAAGGATACGGATACACCCATTGCATTAGACTGGAAAAATAGTCAGGTGATCCTTTCCAATGTTGATTTTTTCCAGGTACGGTTGGGCTACATTGATGGTGATCTGGATAATGCAGATAGCAAACTGGCTTATACCGACATTAAGAACTATATGGCTTTAACTGCCAAGAATAAAAATATTGATGGTGTAGTACAACCTGTAAGGCCCCATGTTCATGCGATTCAAATTGGGGTCTTGGTACAGTCTGCTGATAGCACAGGAAATCAGTCCGTCATTAAAGAAAGAAATCAACAATCATTTCAGGTCTTGGGTACAAATGTCACTTTAGCACCCGCTTATCAGGATTCACATTTACGTCAGGTGGTTGACCAGACCATTTCCCTAAGAAATGCTATGGGCTGGGTCAATGAGGGCTGTGATACCAGTAAGACAGAAGCAAATTGTAATACAGGGGAGAGTGGAACATGACTAAACATCAACAAGGTTCTACACTGGTCGTTGTATTAATGATTTTGTTATTAATCACGATTGTGGGAACACTCGCAATCAGACAGAGCGTCAGCTCATTAAAATTGGTCAGTAATAATCAGGTACAAACCTTGTTATTGCAAAATGCAGATGCTGCATTGTTAAAGTTTCAACGTCCTGAAACAACACAAACCATTAGTAGTGCAAATGGTATTGTGGGTTTCTTTAAAAATGAAGATAACTGGAATAAGGAGTTGGTTTTCTGTTTTAAGGGCAGCTCACCATTTGATTTGTCTAATGCGAGCTGGTTGTATTGGCAAGGGACAACAAAGCACAGCCAAAAGATGGCAACAGGTGGTGGAGCATGTCAGTCACTTACAGCCGATGATAAAAAAGACATCAATAATTTTTCAGGCGGCCGTTCTCAGGTGGTCACCCAAGTCCATATCAAGAGAGCCACTTCAACGACCCAGCCATTTTCTGACATGGCACGTGGTACAGATGCGGTCAATGCAAAAACTGAAAATAGTATGCGTCTGCATGTCCAGGTGACATCTGTCATGGAGGGCCTGCTTTCAAATCCTGAGAATGATTTATTTGATGCCAATATAGGATGTCTAAACAAAAGTATTGAACCGCCATCAGGGGTACAGGGGTTGGTTCAATGCCTGAAAGATAAAAATATTTTATATAGCACACAAGTTGCAGAATATCGCTTCTTATCTGACTTTGAACCCTCAGGTTCATAAGGGAGAAATGAACATGAAAAATAATAAAATGAAAATGGAACAACAAAAACAGACAAAAAATCAGAAGATAATGAATAACAAGCCAGTAGTTAAATGGTTATTTATTGTAGGTTCAGCATTGTCTTGTAGTTTGATGTTATCACCTGTTATTCATGCCAGTGATGTTGAGATTTATCGTCAGGGAACAAGTGGTGGGGACAGTACCATTATGTTGATGGTGGACGCTTCCCAATCTATGGGCTCACCTGCTTTAGACTTGCTTAAAGATTATCCATTATGTATTAGCAGTAAGATTTTCGCAGTGGTTGGAGCGCTACCTGTTGTGGATGTCAAGCTCACTCCAGCAGCTGGAACAGAAGCCTACTGTGATGTGGTTTTTCCAAAATCGGTTTTGGACTTATTAGGTACAGTGGATACTTTAACTGGGACGCAAAAAAATAGTTTACTGGGCTTGCAAAGTTCATTGGACTATATGCGTTCTAGTTGTACCCCATTTTCCAAACTCGAATCTGGTGAGCCAGCACGAAGTAATAAGATTCTTACAGTCAATCTTAACCTGGGGGAGGGTTATCGCTGTTATAGCCGTTTGTCACGGATCAAAATAGCGGTAAGGGATGTATTGGAAGGCAATACGAATAAAGGGATAACCGCTTTGCCTGAAAAGACAGCGATAGGACTTTCTGTATTTCCAGCAAAAGATAGCAGTGGTGGGGTCAATCAAAAAGCTGGCATGATTGTTGTACCTGCAAGAACACTGGAGACAGAGGGGCAAAAGGCTGCACTCAAAGCGGCTATTGATGGTTTGGTTCCTAGCACTGATCCATTGGGGAGAACGTTAGAGGGAGTCGTTGGAATTTTAGATAGTGTTGCTGGCGGACTGGATATTGCGGGGGTGTTGGGCGGTGTAATGACCTTGGTTGGCAGTATTCCTGATACCCTAATGGCATTGCTGGAAAATCCAGAAACCCCAACGGCAACGGCTTATGCCGAAACAGGCGCATACTTGCTTGGACATAATACAAAAGGAACAGCGGGAAATATTGTTGCAAAAAAAGTCGGTTCAAACTATGTGGCAAAATGTACATCGGTTTATACCCGAAGCTTTAATACCAATAGTACCTCATTAAATAGTTCGGAAGAACGTTGTTCGGCCGTTGGAGCGTGGGAGGAACGGCGTACAGGAACAACCTTATGCGTGATTGGTTGTCTCACCACTTGGGTCAATCCACTACTTGGCTATAATGAATACCAAAAAAATGGAACACCGCCAACGTCAGTCTATGATCCAACAACAGGCTGGCAAGACAATCAATATTACTATCAGCCATCTGAACAAAACTCGATTTATTCTGGCTTTAGCTACCGTGCCAGTACTGTGCCAATGAGCACAGCAAATAGTAATGACTATGATAATCCAAGCTCTATTAAAGCAGTGGTGAAAGGGACTTCCACTTCACAATGTCAGGCACAGGGTATTTTTGTACTGACTGGTAATGTGCCGAGAATTGATCCAGCCGATAAACTGGGCATACAACGGGTTATGCAAAAATCATTGGGTAAAACACCAAGCAATAACCCAACCGATTTTTGTAGTTCAACAACAGGCTGGTCAAGCCGTGGTTCAGACAAGGCAACATGGGCATGTATTGCCAACTATTCACAAGCTTTACTCGATAAAAATAGCAACTATCGGACTCAGGTTGAAATTAAAACAGGTGTGGCGGGTATAGGTAAGGAATTCAACTATGTTCGTTTAAATAACGATACAGTTGAGGGGGCTGGTACTGGTGGCAGCATCGTAAATGATCTGCTTAATGTGGTTAAGGGGCTGCTCAGTACTGCATTGAAAGCAGCCAATATCCTGAGTTTGGGACTGCTGGACTTAGGGAAATTAACCAATTTGGTTGATGTGATTTTACCAACCATGCCATCAGATACCACCGATATTGAGAATCTGGCGTATTGGGGACATGATGGCAAAGGTGGATGGTATACAGAAGCAAGTACAGGTGGGGTTGCGCAAAGTATCGTTAATTTTAGCAAACACATTGTTGACGCTGAGTCTGCCCCTTTCCTTGGTTTACAAACTATTCCAGCTGATCCATTGACCCCATATCAACTCAGTAATGATGTCTATAACAGTATATTTGCACCGACAGATCATCAAAGCTGGTTTGGTAACCTCAAAAAATACTCAGTGACTGATACGACCAGTGGTGAGAATGTGATTCGTCTGGTGGATTGGAAAGATCAATGGAATGGAGCAGCATTAGAGGATAAAGAAAAAGGTTCCACCCTGTTTGATGGTGGAGTGCTGAAACAGTTAAAAACCTTACGTCCATCGAAAACCAATGATTCAACACGTACATTATGGATCAATCGAAACTGCCAATCAGGTGGTGCATTTGCCGAAAGCCAAAACTTGAAAAAAGTCACATTGGATTATCTGAATGATTCAAGTGAGGCCCGTTGTAAAGATGATGCAACAGCAAAAGATGGTTATGGTGGTTATTTAATGAATTTAATGGGTTATCAATTAGATAACCCTGAAAGTGCAACAGGAAATAGTCTTGCTCAAAGCGAACCCCTTTGGCAGGTGGGGATGCCACTTCATTCTACCCCGTTAAAATTGACCCAATTTGCCAAGTTTAATGGAAGCGATATTGATCGGGATGATTATGTCCTTTTTGGTTCAACACAGGGCTTATTGCATGTTGTGAATGCGAGTAATGGTAAGGAGAAATTTGCATTCCTGCCAAATGAGATGCTGGAAAATACCAAACAAAGAGAATCGTTCACCAAGGAGCGTAAAGGTCGTTGGCAGGATATGCCTTATGGCATAGATGGAGCATGGACTGCATATACGGAATATGCCTATGGTATGGACGATAAAGGAAAAGTTTACGCAACAGTAGGCGAGGCCAAAAATAAGCAAGGTACTGTGATCGCAACAGGCAAACAACTTGTATATGGTGGTTTACGTATGGGGGGACGCAGTTATTATGCACTTAATTTGGCCGACTTAGACAATCCGAAAATTAAATTCCATATCAACCCCGAACAGGCTACTGCAAATACACCACTTAGTTATATGGGACAAAGCTGGTCGAAACCAACCATTGCCTATGTCAATTGGAAAGGACAACGTAAACAAGTCATGTTTGTGGGTGGGGGTTATGATGCAACTGGTGCAACAGTAGCTTGTAATAATTCTGGTGACAATGTGTCAAAAAATTTAGGTTATGAATGTAAAGATTATGAGCAAACCAATAAAAAAGGCGCTGGCGTATATATGTTTGATGCTGATAATGGCAATTTATTATGGTGGGCAAGTGCCAATGCAACGGATAAAAATGATACTGCAACAGAAAATGCCCTTAATGTAAATGATATGAAATACAGTGTGGTCAGTCGTATCAATGTGGCAGACCGTGATGGTAATGGTTTGGTTGATCATGTGTATTTTGGTGATTTAGGTGGGCAAGTCTGGCGTATAGACCTAAATGCCAATACCGCTACAGGTAATTTTGTAAAACGAGCAATTCGAATACTGAATTTACATCAGGCTAATGGACGCAGTCCACGATTCTATGATGCGCCAAGTTTTAGTGTCTATGGTTATGAACAACCACTGGCAGTGGTGAGTATTGCTTCAGGTAATCGTAGCTTGCCTGCTTCCGATCCAAGTTCAGGTGCAATTTATAATCTCTTTGATCGTGATGTGACCAAAAACAATTTATATGCACTGAATACTAGTGATCTGGAAACTCAAGATATTGATTTGACCACTTCTGGTAAATCTTTAAGGGGTATGTTGAGTGTTGCTGAAACCAAAGACAAAAATATTGAGGATGTGAAAGCCTTGATACCAAATGGCTGGGTCGTTTCTTTTGATCCTGATGCAAGTGTTGGTAAGGATGGAACAGCGGGCAAAGGTAAAAAGGTTATGGATGAGATGGCTGTGATTAATAAAAATCTTTATGCCAGTGTGTATGATCCAGGTTCAACACCAACTTGCCCAGTACAGGTGCGTGGTAAAACAGAGGTCTATCGCTATTGTTTACCTTTTGGTCTTTGTGAGCAAAAGCAATTATCTGAAACGATGGGGCTGGTGGGTAAATCAGGTGATGGAATTGTGGCACTGAGTGTGGGAGCAGGTTCAAGTACAACAGGTGCTTTACAATCCCGGGGTGTTGTTTCAAATACAGCAGCCAATCCGCTGACTGGAGCACCATATAATCAAATGCGCCGTCAGATTGTGCCATTAACATGGTATGAAAATAATGAGTGAGAATAAATTTTCTGACTTCGAACAATACTCCTTTCCTTGTCAGGTTAAGCCTCTGGAGAGGAGCATGGTTCGATTGAATCAAGCTTCAGGTTTTACCCTGATAGAGTTGATGATCACGGTTGCAATCATTGCAATTATCGCAGCGATTGCTATACCTAGTTATGACACCTATATACGCCGTGCAGACTTATCCACAGCACAACAGGAAATGCAGAAAATTTCTGCCCTGTTAGAGCAGCACCGTACACGTAACTTTAGTTATGATGGCTTTGTATTAAAAGGTACATCGACCAACAAAGGTCCTTATTTTAATGTTCCGAATGCAACCAATACGACTTTATTGCTGCCATTGGACAAATTAACGGGCAATCAAAAGTTTACACTTACCCTTACCGTAAATTCACAAACTTGGTCACTGAAAGCCGTAAGTGAAAACCCCCGAAATTATTCTGCTTTATTAACAAGCACAGGCTTTAAATGCAAAACCAAGACAGCAGTCAGTATTACCGTCAATGGTTGTGGCAGCAACTCGGAAGACTGGTAGGTGCAGATCGCATCAAGATTAAATTCACAGTTGTGGATAAGCCTTAAATTAATCTTTCTTTCAGGGCAAATATGACGTAGAATATCGCCCTCTATGAAAGGGGTTTGAAGTGTTGCCGATGGTCGGTGCAGGGATAATCCGTAAAAATTATAAGGTTGTTCTCATGGTTGTTATTCGTTTAGCGCGCGGTGGTGCAAAAAAACGTCCATTCTATCAAATCGTTGTGACTGATAGCCGCAATGCACGTGATGGTCGTTTCATCGAACGTATTGGTTTCTTTAACCCAACTGCACAAGGTCAAGCGGAAAAAGTTCGTTTAGATGCTGATCGTTTTGCACACTGGATTTCACAAGGTGCTCAACCTTCTGAGCGTGTTGCTTCTTTAGCTGCTCAAGCTAAAAAAGCTGCAACTGCTGCGTAATGGTAGTAGGTAACCCATGACACCAGCACAGAATGTACCCGAAGATCGTATTCAGATTGGACAGTTACGTTCAGCTTATGGACTGAATGGGTGGCTCTGGGTTTACTCCAATACTGAACCCATGAGCAATATGTTTGACTACCTCCCTTGGTACATTGAGACCAAGGCAGGTTGGCAAACAGTCGATGTAAAACGTTGGAAACCACATGGCAAAGGACTGGTTGTTTCGCTAAAGGGTGTGAGTGATCGTACTGGTGCGGAAAACCTGGTAGGTGCCAATATCTGGATTGCCAAATCACAGCTTCCAAAAGCAGATGTGGATGAGTATTACTGGTCAGATTTAAAAGGTCTAATGGTATTAGGTCTTGGTGATGATGAGCAGGAAGTCAACCTCGGTCAAATCTTTGAGCTTTTTGAAACAGGTGCCAATGATGTCATGGTGGTCAAGGCGACTGCTGACAGTGTTGACGCTGAAGAGCGTATGATTCCGTGGCATAAAGATGTGGTGCAACGTGTTGATCTGGAAGCTGGTCGCATTTACGTCAATTGGGGCGTAGATTACTAACTCTTTGTGGAGTGGTAGCGCAGCAGGAAAATAAAGGAGTCTGCGGTGTTTTTTGCAGTCATCACATTGTTTCCTGAAATGTTTGAAGCGATTACAGCGTACGGGATTAGCGGTCGAGCCGCAAAAAAACAGATTGTACAAGTCACTTGTATTAATCCGCGAGATTTTGCAGAGGGCAACTACAAACGGGTGGACGAGCGTCCTTTCGGTGGTGGTCCTGGTATGGTGATGATGGCTGAGCCGCTGGCAAAAGCAATTACCCATGCCAAACAACTTGCCTCGCAAGCAGGCTGTGTTCATGCTCCTGTGGTGTATATGTCACCGCAAGGCAAAACCCTAAATGAACAGGCGGTACAGCAATTCGTTGATTATGATGGTTTGATTGTATTGTGTGGACGTTATGAAGGGGTCGATGAGCGTTTAATCCAGCATTATGTTGATCAGGAATGGTCAATTGGGGATTACGTATTGTCGGGTGGTGAACTTCCTGCCATGGTATTGTTGGACAGCATTATTCGCCGTTTGCCTAATGTTATGTCTGATGAGCAATCTGCGATACAGGATTCTTTTGTGGATGGTTTGCTGGATTGTCCACAATATACCAAGCCTGACCATTTTGAGGGTTTGGATGTGCCTGAGGTGCTTAAATCAGGACATCATGCCAATATAGAGAAATGGCGTTTTTTGCAGCGTTATCAACGTACTTTGGATCGCCGACCAGAGTTGGTGGAAAACGTCGAGTTGAGCAAGCAGCAAAAAAAATGGCTACAAAATTCGCAGGATTAAGCCTATATCGGTTGATCCTTGCACCAGACGAGAAGCCTGGCTTCGAGTTCTACTTAAACCTGGTTTAAGTTAAAAATAGGCTCTTTAAGGCAATTTTGTCCTAAAGGGAAAGTTAAACGGGAGATATGCGCCTCAGCCTCTATTCCCAGCGGTGTAAGAGACCTCTTCTCTCCCGCACATATTGGAGATTCCACAATGAGTGGTAAACATCCTTTAGTTCAAGCTGTTGAAAATGCACAGTTAAAAACTGATATCCCTGCTTTTGCTCCTGGTGACACTGTTATTGTCCAAGTTAAAGTAAAAGAGGGTGACCGTGAGCGTCTTCAGGCATTTGAAGGTGTTGTAATCGCGAAGAAAAACCGTGGTTTAAACTCTGCTTTCACAGTTCGTAAAATTTCTAGCGGTGTTGGTGTTGAGCGTGTTTTCCAAACTCACTCTCCAATCGTTGCTAAAATCGAAGTGAAACGTCGTGGTGACGTTCGTCGTGCTAAACTTTACTACCTACGCGAGTTGTCTGGTAAAGCTGCACGTATTCGTGAAAAGTTGCCAGCGCGTAAACAAGGTTAATTTTAGCCTCGTTTTAAAGCAAAAAAATGCGCCATCTGGCGCATTTTTTTATACCTGTTTTATAGTCCCTGCAATTTCAGGCGGTTGGCATGTTGACGGTAAATATCCACTGGGTCAGGTGCGAAAATTGATTTCAAGCCCAGCACCTGATTGACTTCATCAGCATGGTTCCAAGGCAGGTTGTCCCGCACCGTCTTACCAAACTTGGCACTGCAACGGCTGACCATACCATCATTGTCACCCTTGATGTCAACAATCAGGCTCGTTCCTGCAAACAAGGGATCAAGTGGATCAAGGATGTTGGTCAGTGCCTGTGTGCCAGAGAATGAATACATATAAATGCCTTTATCCTGATAAGTGCCCTCGCCACAGGCTGTGGTTGGTACGCCCATTGGGAATCGGGTGTTAAATGCCGTTGAGCCCTCAACCGAGATGCTGCGTCCTGCCGCCATCGCGTCATGTGGATAGCTTTTCGGGTTGAGTCCCTGTGACCATGTAATCGCGCCTGAGAAGAAGTTGGCCATGGCTGCTCCAGCAGAGCCAAAGATGGTTCCATCGGTTTTCATCAGTAGGCTGGCAACAGGCGAGCCTTTATGTGTACCACTGACACTGGTCAGTGATGCCACCTTGCTCGGCATGATACCTGCAACATAGCGGATGGTTGGCCCCCCCTGACTGTGACCAATCAGGTTGACCTTTTGCTGCCCAGTAATGGCAAGGATTTCCTCAACTTGCTGAACCAGCTGTTCACCCCGAACCTCAGTTGAGTTAAAGGGGGAAAGGCGTGTGGTCCAGACATTGGCACCATTTCGTGCAAGGTCAGGCAAGATCTGGTGCCAGTAATCGACACCTAAAGGATCACTGCCAACGCGTGAAAACCCTGCCACCCCATGTACAAAAACAATGGGATATTTGGTTTTGGCATAGCTGGAGAGCACAAAGCTTTCCTTGACCTGGGTTGCGTTGGAAGCGTAGCTGGCTGACGCACTGATTGCCATAATGGATACGGCAAGATAGCGAATAAGTTTTTGCATGATATTACTCTCAATTTTTGTTTTTCATATGGGTCTTCATGTTCTTGCGAACTGACATTGCATCCGTGCTAAATCGCATTATTTCAATGTCTTGTATTAGGTGTTCCTAGTTGCTAAAGGGTAAGGGACCTCCTTGGTCATAGACCGTTTCAAATGTTTGTAGACGTTGCTGTTCCTGTGTGGACTGAAATTGTTGTTGTTTGAGCTGTTGAATGGCCTGATCTTTGGCCGATGCACTCATATTGCTGTCCACAATGGTCTTGCGCTCATCCAGATAGGACTGTACGCGTTGTTTCCAGTCTGAGCGTTGCTGGTCCAGTTGCTCCAGACGTTGGGTGGCAGCCTCGCCAACCAAGTTGACCCGCATGTCCCGCAATTCCTGTGCTGAACCATTTCTGGCCTTGATCTGTTCAGTTAAGGAACGTAAATCTTCCAGTTTGGATAAATCCTTGAGGTTTTCCTGCCAGTCCTGTGGAAGTTGGTCAAAGCGCTGTTGTAGCTGTTTAGCCTTGTTGACGGCATCCAGGTTTTTATTTTCTAAAATGCGCATACGGTCAAGCGTATATTGCTGGTAGATGTCTTCTGTACCAAACAGGCCCTCAATTTCAACTTGAGAAAAGAAACGCTGCTTTAGGTCATGCATTGCATCGAAGATTGCCTGAAAATAGCCATAACTTTCCTGAGCAGGCTGATTCATCTGCAATTTGCTCAGCTGTTCCCGATAGCTCAAATAACGTGACCATAATTCCTGAATCTGCTGCTGCTCCGATGCCTGAAAACCTTTGGCAATATAGCGCTGAAAATTTTGTCGGATTTCATCAATATTTCGTTCGCCATATTGGGAAATGAAATATTCAAAGCAGTCTCGGGTCAGCTCATTCACGACTAATTTTTGTGATGCATTAAACTGTAGTTTGCAGTTGATTTCAGTATCCATTTGGCTTGTGCTGTTAAAAGCTGCGTCACGTGCCTGTGCTGGGCCTGAATTATCTGAATGGTCTGCTGAATTAAATGTGTTGCTGGATTGATCAGTTGATTTGAACTGTGGCTGCTGATCTTGAGGGTATAACCAATACACAACACTCAGCATTGAAACTGAAATGATCAATAAGCTACATAATAGGAATATTTTTTTTCTAATTTTATTCATTAAGCATGATCCATTTGCTTTTAATTTCGAAAACGAAAGAAAATCTATCATATTTGTTGCTTTTTTAAACACGTAATTTTTAAAAATCCGATGAATAGTTTTGATAAAATACCGCTTTATAGTTTGACTTTTCATTTATGAAAAAAAGTTCGTATCGCCATCTGAGTGGTGTCTTCTTATTAAATAAGCCCTTAGGTTTAAGTTCCAATTCCGCACTTCAAAAAGTCCGCCGTCTTTTTAATGCGCAAAAGGCAGGGCATACAGGTGCCCTGGACCCACTTGCAACAGGCCTGTTACCGATCTGTCTGGGGGAGGCCACCAAGTTTTCACATTATCTGCTGGATTCAACCAAGCGTTATCAAACCACGGTGAAGCTGGGGCAAACCACCGCCACAGGCGATGTTGAGGGTGAGATTCTTCAGCAGAGAGATGTGCCTGTTTTAACGGCAGAAAGAATTGAACAGGTATTGGCGCAATTCCGTGGTGACATTCAGCAGGTGCCACCGATGTATTCAGCCCTGAAACGAGATGGTCGCCCTTTGTATGAGTTAGCGCGTCAAGGGATTGAAATTGAACGTGAAGCGCGTCCAGTCAGTATTTATGAACTGAAACTTTTAAGTTTCACCGAAGATAGTTTGACCTTAGATGTGACGTGTTCTAAAGGAACTTACATCCGAGTGCTAGGTGAAGATATTGGTGAAGCTTTGGGCTGTGGTGGACATTTAACAAAATTACATCGTACTCAAACAGGGCATTTTGAGATTAATCCAGACTATACCATTGAATATCTGGAAAGCCTGACTCTGGAACAGCGTGATGCATTATTACTATCTGTTTATGCGCCTGTTGAGCATTTTCCCAAAGTGCAGTTACCCGAAGGCCGTGAAAAGTATTTCTGCAACGGTCAGGAAAGCAATATTGAGCATGAGGCGGCGATTGAGGTGCTGGTATTTGATGGCGAACGCTGTCTGGGTCTGGCGGAAATCACCGATAAAAAACGCCTTGTACCAAAACGCCTGTTAAATCTATAAGGTTAGTGTTGATGGAATGGGAACTGATTCTGGGTCTGGTGTTCTTTGCCTTTTGTGCGGGAACCATTGATGCTGCGGTTGGTGGTGGTGGACTGATTCAGATTCCAGCGTTGATGGGTGCATTACCACAAACAGCGCCAGCAACCCTGTTTGGGACCAATAAACTGGCCTCCATTTGTGGGACAGGTTCAGCCGCATTTTCATTTGTACGACGTGTGAAGTTGCAGTGGTCGCTATTGGCCGTGATCGCCGTGTTTGCCTTTATCAGCGCTTTTGTTGGTGCTGCCTGCGTCTCAATGGTGCCCACCCATATCCTGAGACCGATTGTATTGGTCATGCTGGTGGTGATCGCCATCTATACCTTTATGAAAAAACAGTTTGGGCAAGTGCATGTGGATCAGCGAATCACCCCAAAACTGCTGATTCTCGCTGCAATCGGCAGTCTCGCCATTGGTTTCTATGATGGAATCTTTGGTCCAGGCACAGGCAGCTTCTTTATCTTCTTTTTTATTCGTTTTTTACAGGTCGATTTTTTACATGCTTCGGCATTGTCCAAGATCGGCAACTTCATGACCAATCTTGCGGCACTGAGCTTTTTCATTCCAACAGGTCATGTGCTGTTTCAGCTTGGCTTGATGATGGCGATTGCCAATATTGCGGGTTCATTATTGGGTGTGCGGTTGACGTTAAAATATGGCAGTGGCTTTATCCGTATTTTATTCCTGATACTGGTCAGTATTCTGATTTGCCGATTGGCCTACCAGATTTTGATTGCAGCCTGAGCTATAAAAATAAATTTTATATACAAAAACATACTGAAACAGCGCTGTTTTAGAAAGTGCCATTTTCTAATATGAAAGCTAGCCAAGCAGAACAGCCCAATAAAGAATTTAAACATGGGTATGGATGATGTCAGCCAATCATAGAGGTGAATAATGAATATATTTGAAGCACTGAGGGAAAGTCACGAACAACAGCGCAGTCTCTCACAACAACTCATTCAAACCAGCGGACATACTGAAGAAAGGGAACAGCTATTTAAACAGCTCAAGAATGAACTTTATGCACATTCGGTTGCTGAAGACCGTTATTTATATATCCCCTTAATGTTTAATGATGTGGGGCTGGACATTACACGGCATGCACTGGCTGAGCATCATGAAATGGATGAACTGGTGGAGAAGCTTGAGGAAACCGACATGAGTAATCCTGGATGGCTTGCCATCGCCAAACAGCTCAGTGAAAAAGTTCATCATCATTTAAAAGAGGAAGAACACAAGTTTTTCCAGCAGGCGGGAAAAATCCTGGAGGATGCCGAAAAAGAAACTTTGGCCAAAAAATATCTTGCTGAATACCATAAATACAAAACCGTAGAAGCTTAATATTTTCAATGAGGGAGAGAAAACAGCGTCATGCTGATGCCGCTGTTTTCTCTCCACGCAAGGTGACGCCAATGGAGGCAATCATAATACAGCCCAATGCCACCCATTGAATCAGGCTAATCTGTTCATGCAGTAAAAACAGCCCTGCCAATGCGGCCAGCGCGGGCGCAAGGCTGGACAGTGTGCCATAACTGAGCTTGCTCAATTGTTTCAGTGCCATCAAATCCAGCGCATAGGGAATTGCGGTTGCCAATAGGGCAATGAGCAGCGCCTTGCCCCAGTATTGAGTATCCAACAAAGCGGGTGCATTGTTCCACAAACCAAAAGGCAGTAAAGTGATAGCGGACAGGCCAATGGCGATGGTCAGCGCATGCATGCCAATATTTTGCTGGACCACCCGATGCCCAAAATAAATATACAGTGCCCAAAAGAAACCAGCCCCGAGAGCGCATGCCGCACCGATATAGGAAAAATTCTGGGCATTGGCATCATGCCACGGTACCATCAGGGCAATCCCTAAAATGGCAAAAGCCACCCAGATATAATCGCTACGCTGTTTAATTGAAAGCAGGGCCAGACCCAAGGGTCCAATAAATTCCAGCCCCACAGCAATTCCCTGTGGCAATTTTCCTAAAGAGCTGTAGAACAGGATGTTCATACAGCCTAAAGACGCACTGTAAAATAACAGGTCACGCCATTTGAGCTGTTTGAGTCTGGATAAAATCTTCCATGAGCGAAACATGACCGCAACCAGAACCGTGGCGAAACTGAGCCTTAAAATCGTGACGGTCAATGGATCAAGGGTTGCAATCAACTGTTTGGCAAATGAGGCACTGATCTGGTAGGCCACCATGGATAAAACCATGTACAGCACGGCAAGCAACTGGAGATTTTTCATATAGCCTCTTTTTGCTGACGGGCATGCTGGGTGGTCACGGTGCAGCCAATGGATGCAATGATAATGGTTGCTAAAGCCAGCCATTGGTTCCAAAGCAGTTTTTCACCCAAGAAGATAAAACCCGATAAAGCGGCAACCGCTGGTTCAAGGCTCATCAGGGTTCCAAAGCTCAGTGGGGTTAAATTGCGCAGCGCGATCATCTCTAATGAAAATGGTAGTGCACTGGCTAAAATTGCCAGTCCAATAAAATAATATAAATTTGGCAGTTCAAACACATGCCCGACTGCACCAGAGAAAGCGGCGAAAGGCAGCAAGCATAGCATACCAATGCTCATCCCTAAACAAACGGTATGATTGCCAGAAATGCCAGAGGGCTTTTGCCCTGCAATGATATAAAATGCCCAGCATGCACCTGCACTGACCGCAAACAATACACCGATTAGGTCGAGACCCTGCTGGGCCTGTTGTAAGGGAAACAGCAGCACCAAGCCTAGAATGGCACAGCCCACCCAGATAAAGTCGTATTTTTGACGGGCATGGTACAGCGCCACACTCAGTGGCCCAATAAATTCAAAGGCCACAGCCAAACCTAAGGGTAAGCGTTCCAGCGATAAATAGAACAGAGCATTCATCCCTGCGAGGGCCATGCCGTAGCTGAGGATTGCTTTCCAGCGTACATTGCTGAAATTGATTTTCCAGATTTTAAAGATGACAGCCAAAATCATTGCGCCAAAAAATAAACGCATGGCAGAGACGGTTAAGACTGGAAAACTTTGAAAGAGAATCTTTGCTAAAGAACCGCTACCCTGCACACATAACATGGCAATCATCAACAACAGTAAGGCATGTACAGGGGTCTTGGACATGGGAGCAACTTAATTATTGGAACGATTGGTATAAATAGAATCTATTTCACATAATAATTCAAACGCCCATAAAAAAGCCACAGCTTAAACTGTGGCTTTTCCTGAATTGTCCTGATTAGAACAATACACGTACGCGGATCGTACCTTCAACATTGTGCAAGGTATCCAGTGCTTCCTGAGACGCAGATGCATCCACATCCATCACAAGGTAACCAATGTCACCTTTGGTCATTAAAGACTGACCTGAGATGTTGATGCCTTGTTCAGCAAACAGGGTGTTGATTTTGGACAATACACCTGGAATGTTCTTGTGGATGTGCAGTAGGCGATGTTGGCCTTCAGTCAATGGCAATGCGATTTCTGGGAAGTTCACCGCAGATAGAGTCATACCCTTATCTGAGTAGGCAACGAATTTCTCAGCAACTTCCAGACCGATGTTCGCCTGCGCTTCCATGGTCGAACCACCTACGTGAGGGGTTAAAATCACGTTGTCCAAGCCACGAAGTGGAGACTGGAATTCTTCGCCGTTTGCTTTAGGCTCTTTCGGGAACACGTCAACCGCCGCACCCGCAATGTGGCCTGATTTAATTGCATCAGCCAAATCTTCGATGATGACACAGGTGCCACGTGCCGCATTGATGAAGATCGAACCCTCTTTCATCTGTGCAAACTGTTCTTTCTTGAAGAAGTTACGTGTAGATGGTACATCTGGAACGTGTAGGGAAACCACATCAGCAGTTGCCAAAAGCTCATCTAAAGAACCAACTTGACGTGCATTACCCAACGGTAACTTGGTCACGGCATCAAAATAGATGACTTTCATACCCAGGCTTTCTGCCAATACAGAAAGTTGCGAACCAATTGAACCGTAACCAACGATACCTAAAGTCTTACTGCGTGTTTCAAATGAACCTACCGCAGACTTGTTCCAGCCACCCGCATGTGTGTCCTTTGATTTTTCAGGAACACGGCGAAGTAATAAAATGGCTTCTGCAAGAACCAATTCAGCGACTGAACGCGTGTTTGAATATGGCGCATTGAACACAGGAATACCACGGGACATTGCCGCTTTTAAATCGACCTGGTTGGTCCCGATACAGAAGCAACCCACCGCAATCAGTTTATTCGCCGCTTCAAAGACTTCCTCAGTCAATTGAGTACGCGAACGGATACCAATAAAGTGCGCATCCTTGACCGCCTCTTTCAAAGCTTCGCCTTCAAGCGCAGTCTTGTGGTAGTCGATGTTGGTATAACCCGCTGCATTTAAGGTATCGATGGCATTTTGATGCACACCTTCTAATAAAAGAAAACGGATTTTGTCTTTAGGTAGAGAAAGATGTTGGCTCATTACGGCTCCGCTACAAAGGCCAAAATTTAGTTGCCGTATCATAGCATAGAGCATGCAGTTATAGATATTTGCTTTAAAATTACCACAGCAGAATTGTTGATAATTTTTCAGCTTCACATGAATTTTATGGCTGATACACATTTTGTTATGACAGTATCTTGATCCTGCGCTTTATCCCATGCCTGCTTCAATGTAAAATGCATGCAACTGGTGGTCAAACCTCAACGAGCTAGGGTTTGTGCTGTCCTGTAGCGTTTCTATATTTTGGATGTTTTCATCATCTTGTTTTTAATAGATTGAAAAATATGATGTTGCCCTCCAGAAACCCGATATTTATTTCTTGCTAGGCCTGTAAACGATGAATGCTTCAGTCGCTTTAACACCTGAGTTATTGACCCAACTAACGGCAATTGTGGGTGAAAACCGTATTAAAACCGATGCCGATAGTCTGCAAAACTGGGGGCGGGACCATACCAAACATTTTGATCCGAACCCATCAGTCATCGTTTTCCCGTCAAGCACGGAGCAGGTTCAGGCCATTGTGAAACTTGCCAATGAATTTAATGTGGCGATTACACCATCTGGCGGTCGTACGGGTCTTTCAGCGGGTGCGGTGGCAACCAATGGCGAGATTGTCATCAGCTTTGACAAGATGAACCAGATTCTGGAGTTCTTCCCAGCCGACCGTATGGTGCGTGTGCAGGCAGGTGTGGTGACTGAACAGTTGCAGAACTATGCTGAAGAGCAGGGTATGTATTACCCAGTGGATTTTGCATCAGCAGGTTCAAGCCAAATCGGTGGCAATATTGGAACCAATGCAGGCGGCATCAAGGTTATTAAATATGGTATGACCCGTAACTGGGTGCTGGGCCTGACTGTGGTGACAGGTAAAGGTGATGTGATCCGTTTAAACAAGGGTATGATTAAAAATGCCACGGGTTATGCTTTGCAGCATTTATTCATCGGTGGTGAAGGGACTTTAGGACTCGTGACCGAGGCGGAAATCAAGCTTGAACGTCAACCACAAAACTTGCAGGTGATGGTGCTGGGTACGCCTGACTTTGAAGCGGTAATGCCTGTGTTACATGCATTCCAGAAAGAAATCGACCTGACTGCGTTCGAGTTCTTTGGTGAAGTGGCGATGCAGAAAGTCCTGGATCGTGGTCATGTACAACGTCCATTTGAAACGCAATGTCCGTTCTATGTGTTATTGGAATTTGAAGCGCCGTATGAACCAATCATGGACAAGGCCATGCAGATTTTTGAGCATTGCATGGAACAGGGTTGGGTAATTGATGGGGTAATGAGCCAAAGTCTGGAACAGGCACAAAGCTTATGGCGTTTGCGTGAAGATATTTCGGAATCAATTGCGCCATTTATTCCATATAAAAATGATATTTCCGTATTGATTACCCATGTGCCTGCATTTATTGCGGAAATTGATGCGATTGTGGCAGACAACTATCCAGACTTTGAAATTTGCTGGTTTGGTCATATTGGTGACGGCAACCTGCACTTAAATATTCTAAAACCTGAAAACCTGACCAAAGATGAATTCTTTGCCAAGTGTCAGGTGGTGAATAAATATGTGTTTGAAACAGTGAAAAAGTATGATGGTTCGATCTCTGCCGAGCATGGTGTGGGAATGACCAAGAAGCCATATCTGGAATATTCACGTTCGCCTGAAGAAATTGAATATATGAAAGCTCTAAAATTAGCTTTTGACCCGAATGGGATTATGAATCCTGGGAAATTGTTTGATCTTTAATGCTTGATTAAACAAAAGAATTTCTGTTAAAAGCGTATCGAAAGATGCGCTTTTTTTATAAAATTAGAGAATGTAATGAAGAATGATATTGATGGGATAAATTCGCTATTTGTAGACTATGATGAAGTTCAGGAAGTACAAATTTTATTTTCAACAGAGAAATCCGCCTATAACCTTAAGCTTATTCTAAAATGTAATATTAATGAAATATTTACGAATGTTTTATTGGTGAATTTTTACAATATAAAATTTTTGAATATACAAAATTCAGGAAATAATTTTACTCAATGGGCTGGTCTGCATATCAGAAAAAGGGATGATGGATGGGAATATTGTAATTACGAGGTTATACAAATTGAGGAAGAAGATGTTTCTTTTTCATTTTATAGCTTTGATTATGAGATTATCTCTGTTTAAAATTCAATGGATTAGAACAGTAACAAGATGATTATCTCTGTTAAGTCTTAAATTTTTAAATGTTGAAGTAATAGTAATGAACATCCACCACGAAATTGAAAAACTCTTTCAACAACGCCAGGACATTCCTCTTTTTTATATTGAAAGTGGTAGCCGTTTATGGGGAATGGCAAGTCCTGACAGTGACTATGATGTACGGGGTTTCCATTTACCGAGTAAAGACCAGTATTTTGACTATAAAAAATACCGTGACCTGATCGAAGTCATGGACGGTGATTTTGACTTTGTGTCCTATGATCTGGATAAAATGTTTGGACTGCTTGCTAAAAGTAATCCAACAGTTCTGGAATGGGTGCGAGCGCATATTGTTTATTTTAATGACTTTCCAGAATGGCAAGGTTTTCGGGATGGTCTGCTTGAACGCATTGATTATAGCGCCTTGTATCACCACTATTTGTCATTGGCAAAAGGTGGCATGAAAGTGATGCAAACCGCGGATAACTTTACTTATAAAAAAGTATTTTATTCGATTCGTGGTCTGATGTCGGCAGAGTTAGCCATACAGGAAATCATGCCTGAATTGCTGATCACCACATTATTTGAACAGGTTTCTGAGCATGATCCGTTGCGCCATTGGGCTGAGGATTATCTCGAAATCAAAAAGCAGCAGAAAGAAAAGGCACAGTTACCCGAAGCTGAACAGACGGCCATTCTCAAGTTGCTGGATAATAAAATTGAGCAGCTGGCGGCAAGAGAGATGCAGAAAGCTGATCGACGTGAGAGCCTGGAAGCGTATTTAACCGAATATAGCCGTCATTTAAAACAGCATTATTATCAGTAAAATAACTTATTTTACTGATGATTTTATCTGTTAAATTCCGCTTTTTAAGATACGGATTTTCACATCAGCAACATGCGCTTTGGTCGCTTCAAAATGCTGCTGCATGTGTGCAGTTTGCATATGGGCTTCCAGATGCGCTGTACTTTGCCATTTCTCTAGCATCACAATGCTGTTTTCATCCTGTGCCTGCATGGCAATTGCTGGAAGATGGTCAACCAGCGGCTCATAACCATGACAGCCATCTTCCGCCAGTACAGTTGGAATGATTTTCTGAAAGGCATCCAGAACGGCCTGACGATGTTCCGCACCTGCATGGGTGCGGATTTCAGCAATAATGGTCAGCATGTTATTTTCCTGTTTGTGCAGTTGCAAAAAGTTGATCTAAATGGGCTTTGTAGGCTTCAAGATAACTTGGCACATTTGGCATCTTGATCACGTCATTGACGATAAATGTTGGCAGTGCTTCCATGCCTAGAAATTGGTTGGCTTTATGGAATGGTAAATACACGCCATCAACGCCTACACCATGAAAAAACTGCTCTGGATCGGTAAAGGCCTCGATCGGGGCATTCCAGGTCAGCGACAGCATGTATTTCTTACCCTGAATCAAGCCGCCTGAACCATATTTCTTTGACGCATCTGAACGGCTACGTCCATCGCTGGCATAGAGTGAACCATGACCAAACGTGAAAACCTCATCAATGTATTTTTTCATGGTCCACGGCGCACCCATCCACCAGCCTGGCATTTGGTAAATCACCACATCCGCCCATAAATATTTTTCAATTTCGGCCTGAATGTCATATTCGCTATCAGTACGGGTGACCTGTACCGTATGGCTCAGCGTTGTTAAATAACTTTCAGAAAACTGGGTAAGGGTGTCATTCAATTCGCCATTGGAATGTTCAAATTGTTTGGCACCGTTAATAATTAGAATATTGCTCATGGGATACTCAAAAATAGATTGCTAAAACTTGAATGCATTTTAGGGAATCTATTCATGAGTAAAAATGCGTAAATCAGCAAAATACTATTGATCAAAAATCAATAATTAGCTGCTGTGCTTTCTTGCCTTATACACTTTACGAACCATCCAAATGGCAAATATGACTAGGTAGAATGCCCAGAATTGAATCAGCCAGAGTAGGGTTTCTTTAAAATAAGTTAAACCGACTTTGAATGATTCTGCAATTCGTGTCATTAATGGATCACTGTCCAATGTAGCGATGCGATGGATATTTAAATCATGGCGTTTACGGACTTTCGGCTGTTGATAGAACTCAAGCCGAATGGTGCTATAAGCCAGGCGGTCCTTGACTTCCAAATCGGTCAATTGTTGCAGTTGGTTGTTGACCGCATTGGATGGGCTGTTACTTTGGTTTGCAGTATTGAGCTTTTCTTCGAGTCGCTTTAATTCATAGCGTTTTGCTTCATAGCTTTGGCTGTTAAAGTTCAGCATAAGCGGCAGAAGATTATTCAGAAAAGTTGTGACTTGGTCATTGGGTAGGCGCACGGTGAGCTGTACGGTTGGCGTGATCTTTTCATAAATGTCGACACTGCCATCAATGCGGTTACGCTGGGAACTGTCACTGACCTGATAGTTGACCTGTTTCTCTTCAATATAGCCATTGTATTGCAACAACTGTTGTTCCAGTGTTAATGTGGTTTTTAACACATCTTGCACTTCAAATTGCAGTTGGGCACTTTTGACCAGTTGACGGCTTTGCTCCAGGGCGCTTTGCTGGGTACTGACCAGTTGTTCTGGGTTTTTGGTGGCATTGGTGCGAATCGCTTCACTATCTAAGGCTGCGCTTTCTGTGGCAACCACGGCATCACTTGCCACACTTTCTTCTTTTTTGGAGCAGCCAGCCAAAGTGCTGCCCACGATTAAAATAATCGTTAAATTTCTGGCTAAATCTGCCATATCATGATGCCCAATCTATTGTGATATTGATGTTATAAAATCAGTGTTTTTAATACTTTATGTCACTATCAATCATCTGATCATGACAACAAATCTTTTGCAAGCCATATACATTTTATTGCTTGGCAATTAAGTTTTGCATAGTAGCATAAATGAATCGGGCAAATTGGAACGATACAAAATGCATAAAATCTGGATGATTCTGGGATGCAGCCTGTTTCTGGCGGCATGTAATCCACCTATTGCGCAATCGCAGCAACAGGCGGCGGTACAAAAAAGTACCGCAATGCATGCGGTTCTATTGGATCAGCCGAACCTGTTCCATGATGAAACCAACTTGAAAATAGACCAGCAGTTTAACAGTGCTGAGAACCCAACCGATGCACAGGTGACTGTTGAGCAGGCCCAGCAGGATGATTCAGTGATTGCGGTACGAACTGAATACCAGTTGAAACGTGATCAGGAGGTCTGGAAGATCGTGAACAAGAAACAAAGTTATCAATGTGCAAGGGGAGACAATACCGATAAATTCCAGTTTGAGCTTTGTCCATAATTGACCTGTGAACTGTGGTTTAGCCTAAAAGATAAACAAAACTGTGGATAACTTTTCGGTTATTCACATATCTAAACAATCATTGGGATTGTACAAATTGCGGTCATTTTGAAAAAATGCTAAAGTTGCGTCTGGCAATTTGGCCAAAAGGTAAAAAATATTTACCAGTCTCACGTAAATAAATCATTTTTCTTATATACACCCTGTGAATACGGTGTTTTCACATTTATCACATGCTTTCTCACAGCATGACATCAAAATTTAAATCTCAACCATAAAGTCTTATGGTGATGATTCCATTTCCGTTTAAGGGAAATGGAACGAACCTGAGTTGGTTATTTTTGTGAATAGAACATGACAACAAATCATCAGAACATGACGTTAAACCGTATAACGCTCATGTTTCCATTAGCCTTGGTGCTATTTGAATTTTCAGTCTATATCGGTAATGACCTGATTCAGCCAGCCATGCTGGCAATTACGGAACAATTTGGGGTCAGTGCCACCTGGGCGCCATCCTCCATGTCGTTTTACCTGCTTGGTGGAGCTACTGTCGCATGGCTATTGGGCCCCCTGTCTGATCGGCTGGGGCGTAAAAAGGTTTTATTGGCTGGTGTGGCGTTCTTTACTCTCTGTTGTTTGCTTATTTTACTGACCCATAACATTGAGCAGTTCCTTGCCCTGCGTTTTTTACAGGGCATCGGCCTGACCGTGATTTCAGCGGTGGGCTATGCCGCCATTCAGGAGACTTTTGAGGAACGTGATGCCATTAAGGTGATGGCGCTGATGGCGAATATTTCCCTGCTTGCGCCCTTGCTTGGCCCTGTACTGGGGGCTTTCCTGATTGATTATGTGTCCTGGCATTGGGGCTTTGTTGCAATTGCCGCCGTGTCATTTCTAAGCTGGTTTGGTCTAAAGAAATTTATGCCCTCCAGACAGGAGAGCCGAGCCAGACAGCCTTTTATCTATATTTTTGATGACTTTAAAAAGGTGTTTACGAACAGCCGTTTCCTCAGCCTCAGTCTTGCCTTACCTTTGGTTGGCATGCCCTTGATGCTCTGGATTGCGCTTTCTCCCATTATTTTGGTGGATGAACTCAAGCTGAGCAGTGTGCAATATGGTTTGGCGCAGTTTCCCGTATTCTTTGGACTTATCGCGGGCAACATTATCCTGATCAAGGTCATTGACCGCTTTCCCTTGGGTAAAACCATCTTGATGGGTTTGCCGATTATGCTGCTGGGAATACTGTTTCTGGTGTTGGGCGTGATTTGGCAAAGCTATCTGGTGCCCTGCTTGCTGATTGGTATGACCTTGGTGAGTTTGGGTGAGGGAATCAGTTTTTCCGTAATGTACCGCTTTGCCCTGATGTCTTCAGAGATGTCAAAAGGTACGGTGGCAGCCGCTGTTTCCATGCTGTTGATGATCAGCTTTTTTGCGATCATTGAGTTGGTACGTGTGCTGTACACATATTTCCATATCTGGGCTTTTGCCTTGGCAAGTGTGGTGTTGATTGGCATCTGGTTTACCCAGCCACGGGCGGTACTGAAACAGATTATGCTGGAACGTCAAGCTGAGGGGATTCATTAATAAAAAAGCTGGGAAATCATCCCAGCTTTCAAATTTCTGTTTAAAACATCAACACAACTGTGGATATCTTTTAGGATACCCACAGTACCTAAAATACTTTTTACTTAATCACACCACAGGCAACCCGATCTCCGCCACCGCCCAAAGGCTTAGGTGAATCCGAATAGTTATCGCCACCTGCGTGAATCATGATTGCCCGACCCTGAATATCGGCAAGTTTCAGTCGTGGGGCAAGCACAGGCGTTGTTGCAAAACCCTTGTCATTCACGGTTAAGGCTGGTAGGTCACCTAAATGTCCATCCAGTGGCGTACCGTGATGGGCAACTTTCTCTGGATTGAGATGTCCGCCCGCAGCGAGGGCGGCTCCCATTTTGCCCTCTTTTTCAGCAGCTTCACATGAGGCATTTTCATGGATATGGAAACCATGCTCACCTGGAGAAAGTTTTCCAAGTGCAGGGGTAATGAGTAGACCTTTTGGTGTTTGCTGGAAAGACACGGTACCAATGGAGGCACCCACACCATTGGCATCCACCTGATGAACCGTGATCAGTTGTTTTTGGTCTGGTGATGTAGGCTGTGTCTGGATTTTATTTGCGTTGTTATCCAGATTAACCGATGAACAGGCAGCGATACTTAGACTGAGACAACTCAGTAGGGAAAACTTTTGAATCATTGAAGTCATTGCGAGGCATCCTTAATTGATTATCTTTATCAATTAAATTCAAGCAAAGTTTAGGAGAACTCGCAAGCTTCTTTAATTATTTGATAACAAAAAGGTTAAATAAATTACTTAACCTAAATTCGATTTAAATATTTGTTTAACTTACGGCAAAAATATCTTGGTGGAATCTTGCCGAGTTTTCATCCAATTTCAGGATAAGCCGTCGGCTGGACCTACTTTTGTTTCGGCAAAAGTAGGCAAAACCATTGTCATTCGCAAAACTCGTTGACTACTGTCAGCTAATTTAATGAATCACAGAAACAGCATTTTATTAACGGAGTCCTGTCTCAAACAATTGCGAATGACATTTCCGAGTATCATATCTCTTGCCGAATTCAGGTCACTTGGTCTCAGGTGGAGTCTCAAGTACGGCAACAGGTTCTTCCACATTCTCATGCAGCCATTCACGCCAAATTGCCAACAGGATTGCCAGAATGACTGGACCGATAAACAGGCCAACCAGACCAAAGCTTGCGATTCCGCCCAGTACACCAAACATGATCAACAGGAATGGAATCTGGGTTGCGCCTGAAATTACCAATGGACGGATCACATTATCCGAAGTGCTGACGATACAAACACCCCATGCAATCACACCAATCGCTTCAACAGTCTGGCCCTGCGCAAACAGCCACAGACCAACACCGAAATAGGAGACTGGTGTACCAAATGGAATCAGGGCTAAAATGAAAGTGACCATCGTCAGCAGCATTGGGTTCGGTACACCCGCAACAAAATAACTGAAACCTGCCAAAAGGGCCTGTGCAACTGCGGTTAAGCCTACGCCGTATACCACCGCACGGGTTGTTTCTGAAATGGTGTCAAGGTAATGATGCACACGTGGGCCAATCACCATTTCCATGGCACGGCTGACCTGTGCCAGAATCATCTGCCCATCACGATAGAAGAAGAACAGGGTCATGATGGCAAAAGTCAATTTGACTAGGTTGCGGCTAATCTCACTGAGAACAAAACGCCCATAACTTAAATGGCTTTGAATCCATTCCGCAATATTCTTGGTAATGCTGTTTGGGTCATTACTCAGTTCGTTCACGGTACGGCTAATGTCCTTGCCCACCACAGGCAGGTTTTTAATGAAGTCAGGAATCTGGATATGCCCTGAAAACAATTGTCTCTGTAAATTAAAATAGAGGTTACGCCCTTCCAGTTGCAGCATGAAGATGGCGCAAATAAATGGAACCCCAATCACCAGAATGACCAGACTGATCATGATGGTGGCATTGAGGGTGGGGCGATTTTCCCCAAAGAAACGGCGCTGTACCCATAAATACACAGGCCAGGTCATATAGGCAATAATTGCCGCCCAAAGTACAGGCACAATAAAATATTTGAGAATACTGAATCCCAAATAGATTAAGACAAAGAACAGTCCAAACAATAAAACACGTTGTAATGTGGGAGCGTATTGTTGCACAAGCGTCCGTCTCTAAAGATAAAAGTTGAATAAAATCATATTAACTGAAAAATGTGTCCAGTAAAATTTTCATTCGGTAATTTCACGTTTAAATATCTGGATGAAATGAGGAGGATAAAGCTGATAGGTATGTTTCAGCCAGCCGATTATTTTCAATGGAGTGGCCAGTGATCGGCAATATGTATAGCTCAGTATTTACCAAAGTTTTAAGGCTGCAATACAGCAATTTACCATAGCAACATTTGCTATCGACTTTAATACAGGAGTTGGCAAAGAGTTACAAAGCGTATTGTTATATTGAATTCATCATACATCATAAAGTGAATTTAAGGAGCAGTTCGATGACACATTCAAATAATCAGGACAATATCTCTCCAAAAACAGGTCAGGACCATCATTCACAACCGAATAACAGCAATGGTATACAAGCCGAAAGCGCAGTGGCTGCCCTCTTAAACGGTGATAAACTCAGTTATCAGCAAGTGGAAGGCCTGACGGACAGTGATCAATTACAGCAGGCTATAGAAAAGGAAGATATTCCTAAAAATCCTGAAAATGCCCTACAGGAGCAAGGTGCGGAACGTGAACAGGCAATCCAGTCAAATAATGGCAGTCACGGTAACGAGACCATCCGCAAAGCTGTGGAAAACCTCGATAGTGATGAAATGAGACATAACCTGAAAGATGAGGGTGATGACACAGACCAACCTAGCCCAAATCCCGCACCTTTCATTGAACCCAAATAAAGATAGGCTTTAGTCGGTGCAGTTGCATAAATGGCCCATACCTTGTTCCATCCTGCCGTGATGGAACAAGATGGTTTAAAACCATTGGCTTGGATCATCCACCAACTGATTTAAAACAGGCTGCCACTGACTCTGAATACTGACAAAGTTCTTCTGTGGCTTATCAAAAACACTGAGTCCCTGCATCGCCAATGTCCCATAGGCACTCCGTTCGGAAATCCATGCCACAGGCTGCTGCTCAATCTTGCTAAAGAAGTCCTGAATATCCTTTGAGCTGGCGTTATTTGGCTTGACCCGATTGGCAATCAGCAGAATCTGAACTTTGCCCTTACGAATCCGTTTGATGTCCTGCAAATGCTTGAGGAAACGGCGGGTACTGTCAATGTCGAAAAACGACGGCTGTAATGGCGTGACAATCGCATGTGCCTCACTGACCAGTTGTTCCGCATGTTCTCCTGAAAGGGCACCAGGCGCATCAATAATCAGGTAGTCCAGATTCTTGGGTGCCTCACCAATGGATTTCTCATGTCGCCAGTCCAGACTCTGAATTTCGGTCACCGTTTTAGGACGCTGCTTGAGCCATTGTAAGGCGGATTTCTGGTTGTCCGCATCGGCCAGCGCAACCTTATACCCTTTTTGTGATAATGCCGCAGCAAGTGTAATCGCCGTCATGGTCTTGCCACAACCGCCTTTCTGATTTGCAATTAATATGGTTTTCATGAAATTTGCGTTTTAACGAGTCTCTTATATTCCATTCTACCTTAGCATCTTTTTCAGCGTGGTAGGTTACACTTTAGGCTCAGAACAGGGGGAAATTTTATGTCAGTTTGGTTGGCAATGCTGATAGGCGGATGTATTGGTGTGGTGATCACCACCATTATATTATCCAGCACACGCAATGGGCGTATTCAGGCGGAATATGAACAGTATATTGCTGAACTTGAATTGGCACATAAACAGGCACTAGTTGACGCGCAGAAGCGCAGTGTCAACACCAGTCGCGCGGTGTTAAAGGGCAAAATGGCTGAGCAGTTTGCCCCCATTCTGCCTGAGTTTCAGTATCTTCCCAGTGATGCCAAGTTTCTGGGTGACCCCGTGGATTATGTGGTATTTGATGGCTATACCGATTTCCGTGATGGCGATGGTGATGCCGAAGACATTGAGGTGATCCTGCTGGATATTAAAAGTGGCGGTGCGCGCCTGAGCAAGGGACAGCAGGCCATTGCCCAAGCGATACGTGAGGGACGGGTGCGCTTTGAAACCCTGCGTATTGATTTTAATGATTAATCCGTAATCTCAAGATTGAGCTTTTGTACCCGTGCCATCAGCATCTTTTGCGCAATACTTGGAATGCCCTCGGCATCAAAATATTGCTTTTCGATAAACTTGAATTTTGCCTGTTGCAGGCTGCGTTCAATGTCCCGATTCAGGTGGCAGCCATCGCCAATACGTTTTTGAATTGGGGTAAGCAAGGTCTGTAAAGACTGAATCTTGACCGAGTTGGGATGCTTGACGTGCTCAACCAGATGGAAAGTTCCCGTAGGTTTCAGCACACGATAAATTTCTGCCAGTGCCTGATCCAGTCGGGCAATACTACACAGTGTCCAGGTGGAAACCACATGATCTAGGGACTTGTCGGCAAAAGGCAGTTTCTCTGCATGCGACTGCACATGCTTGACATGGAATGGTGCATGCTGAACCCGTTCAACCGCCAGATGGTAAATGTCTGGATTTGGTTCAAGCGCATACAGTGCATCGACATTGCCATAAAATGGAATGTTTAAACCTGTTCCAAAACCAATCTCAAGCACTTCGCCCTCAATCGGTAGCAGCAGTTCACGGCGTTTATCCATCAGGCTGGCGGTTTGCATGACCTGATTGAGCAGGTGCGGGAAAACCCGACGTTGATAAAATTGATAAATCATAGAGTTCCATTCATTGATTTAAAAAAAGGGAGTGGAGTTGTCACAAAAATATGACCAGAGAGCGTTTGACTGTTACCAAAAAAAGCACTTTCTTGCATGGTCTAAGCATACTATGAAGAGAAGTGATTTTCTAAGTTTTCAGTGATATTTTTGAGGATGGTCAGCATGAACAAAAGCCTATGGATCAGTTTATGCATGGTGGCTGCGATTGGACAGGCACATGCATCGACCAGTGGTGCGGAATATAATATTGCCAATGGTTTATCGCCTATTTTAAAAGACCAATCCATCTCTGTGTTGCAGCCTTTTTATGGTAATTTCCGTATTCTCGGTTCAAAGGTTTATCAGGATGATGAACAGGCAAAATTCTCGCCAATTGACTATGCGGTGAGTTGGGGACTGTTCGCCCAGCCTGAGATTGCCCGCACCATTTCAGTCACGCAGTATGACCGTTATTTGAACTGGAAAATGGACAGGCTGCCTGTCCCAGCCAATCAGGCCATGCAGATGGTGTCGAATATGCATATCATTCCCGCCAATCCCAAGATTGCCCAGCAGATTAAACAGGTAAAGCGCGGTGATTTGGTGCAGCTCAAAGGTGAGCTGGTTGAGGTGCGTGACAAGGATCTGGTGTGGAAGTCGTCATTGACCCCCACAGACACAGGGGATGGCGCCTGCGAGCTATTTCGTGTGAACTCTATCCAGTGGATTGAGAAGCAGAAGATTTAAATTGGATCTTTCTTGAGATGTAGAGGGGCTAAATGCTCCTCTACATCTTTATAGGTTTTATTCAGTTTGCATTTTTGAATCAGCAGTTTGAGTGCTTTTCCAGTGATGCAACTGACTTTGTGCATGCAGGTACTGGTTTAACTGATCCACCTGTTTGCCTGTGTCGGTTGTGCCTGTACCTGATGAAGTACTTTGCTCTAGCACTTTAGCCTGATTTTGCCAATAATCTGACAACAAACCCTGAATATAGCGACCTTGCTCGGTTTTTAATTCCAGATCTTTCAGCATCGTCAGTGCAGAGTGGATATTATCTTTCTGGCGCTGCTGTTCAAATTCTGGTGTCAGTGTATTGGCCTCTTTCATTTTCGCCAACTCGATTTCCATACTGTCACTCATTGCGGTAAAACGCTGGTCATAATCTTCCAGAATGGCAATGTCATGTCCATCATCAGGCGTGGCAGGGAATTGCTTGATGGGTGTCTGGTTCAGTTCACCAATTGAATTGTTGACTGAACTGCCTTGCTTTTCATTATTTGGGACAGGTGGTTGGTTCTTGTTACAGGCACTGAGCAGTAGGGTGGTGCTGAGTACACAGCTTATTGCAAATATTGTTTTGATGTTTGGCATGGTCAACTCGATCTATAATGAATTTGATGTTTTCTGAAAATGATATGCAAAAGTGGTGTAAGGAAAATCTATCTGATCTTGCGCAGTTAGGCCTGTAAAATCAAATACAATTTGTTCAAATCTTGCTTTTAGCTCTTGCTGCTGCTGTGCTGGCATTGCCGCAATAAAACTGGTGGACAGCAGGCGTTTGCTGACCACCTGCTCGACTGTTCCCCGATGCAGTAACTGAAAGGTCTCTAGTTCCACAAATTTAAAGAGCTGCTGATTTTCAAATACCTGTTTCCATTTTTCACTATGGTAGCGTGGGGTATCCCCCTCAAGTGGTGCAATTTCATCCGCCAAGGCCCTGACCCAATCAACTTGAATATCACGTTGGTTCCAGACCAGTCCCAGATGTCCTGATGGTTTTAATACACGATGCATTTCAGTCAGTGTTTCAATGTTTGAGAACCAATGGAAAGACTGGGCACAAACCATGGCATCAACCGATTCATTTTGCAAAGGCAGTTGGTCACTGAAAGCCTGTACACATTCAACTGTTGGATGAACCTGTTGCAACTGTTGCAGCATTTCCATCACGGGTTCCACC
The DNA here is from genome assembly GCF_030385805.1 of Acinetobacter thutiue. Taxonomy (NCBI): domain Bacteria; kingdom Pseudomonadati; phylum Pseudomonadota; class Gammaproteobacteria; order Moraxellales; family Moraxellaceae; genus Acinetobacter; species Acinetobacter thutiue. The sequence goes on along the minus strand of NZ_JAUDZE010000003.1, from coordinate 155,812 downwards.
GCAATCACTTTTGCCTGGGTTTGAATGAGGTAGGGTAAGAATTTGCCAGTCCCAGAACCGAGGTCAATAACAGTGGAACTTTCACCTATTTGGAGGCGATCTTGTAACCAAACCGCTATTTCTTGCGGGTAACTGGGACGGACCTGCTCATACAGTTCAGCACCTGAACCGAAGCCTTTTGCAGCGGATGGATGTAAGGATTGTGTCATTTTTTGCGCTTTTTAATCTGTCTTATCTCTATAAAATAAGATACTCCGCAATAATGAATTGGCAAAGCCCTCATTTGATGCGTTTTTGATACCCGCCTAGGATGAACTTTTTAGTGTGAGCATGGATAAGCAAATAATATTTGAAGATGAACATATTCGCGTTATTTTTTTAAAAGGTTCAAGTGACGCTTTGGTGATTTCTTTTGGCGACCTGATTAGCCGTGCCAAAGGCATGTCGATTAATGCTGAAAAATCATTATTCAAATATCAATACAATGTGATTGGCATTATGCCGAAACAGAAATCGTGGTTTCCTAAAAGCAGCATGTTGCAAATGCAGCAACAGATTCAACCCATTTTGCAGCAATTCAAGGAAATTGTGGGCTATGGTGGTTCAATGGGGGGCTATGCCGCAATTAAGTATTCAAACTTGTTGAATATGCAAAAAGTGGTGGCATTTGTCCCGCAATATTCAATTGATCCCGAAGTGGTACAGGATCGCCGTTATGCCGAATTTTTTGATGCCGCATTGCATCAGAATATGCAGATTCAGGCGGATGAGGTTGATTCATCACGGGAATACATTCTGGTTTATGACCCCTACTATGCGGAAGACAAAGAGCATTTCCTGAAAATACAGCCTTTGCTGCCGAATATGCAGGTGATTCATCTGCCATTTACAGGCCATGAAGCCTTGTCTGTGCTGGCAAGTTCGCAACTGCTGCATGATTTTGTTGAGCAGCCTTTTGACATCACCTATTTCTATAAACGAGTGAGGGAGGTCAAAAAGCAAAGCAAGTTCTATTACCGTCAGGTGATTGATCATGTACTCACCCGACATCCTCAAGCCTTGTTAAAGATTTTACAGCAGAATGATTTTGAGCTGGATGAACGTTATTTTGATGCCGTGTTAAAACAAAAGCTGGTGCAGCAATTATTTCGTTTAAAGCAGGGCACTGAACAGAACCTGCATAAATTGGGGATACCGATCCATTTTGTGCAGCATGCTCAGGCACAGGCTGCCAATGTGAAAACGGCTCAGGGTACTGCTCTGGTTTTTAATTTGGTGAGTTTAAAGCTTGAAAGCTATGAGGCTGAGATCATTGAGGCCAACTCACAATACCTGCTGTCCTTAAAGGAACAAGCCAATACTTTGGTTTCCCTTGAACTGAATCATGAAAGCTATTTGCTAACCATGAATGACCGTGGGATTCATAAGCTAATCAAACAAGGTGAAGCTTTGCCCCTTGACCAGTCACCATTGGTTTTTAAGCGGTATGCGGATTTTTGTAGTATCAGCTATAAACAACTAACCTTGAGTTGTGATGCACAGGGATTGGGTCAGTTTGTTGAAAATAATGTGGATGAGCAAACTCACCTACATCTTGCTGAATCGTAAATAAAAAAGCCCTCTACAATCGCAGAGGGCTTTTTAGATTGAATTGAAAAGACTAGTTTGCACCCACTTTGGCATTGGTGCCAACATTGGCATCCACGCCCAAGATTTTCACACCAACATTTGCACCTGCCTGAGCCTGTTTCTTATCTGCATTTAAGCCCGTTTGCGCTTGAATGGATGAGTTTCCAACATTAACCCCTGCTTGGGTATTCAGGCCAATCGATTTTTGCTCAGCCTGATGTTGCTGATGACGTTTTTTTGCTTCCGCTCTTTTTTCAGCAGCAAACTCCTTGCTATCAGCAGCTTTCTCTACCGCATAATCCTTACTGTTTTTAACCACTTTCGCGGTTTTATCCACCACCTGTGAACCCACATTGCTTGCTGTAGCCACCGTTTTCTGGGTTGCCTCCACACCTGTGTTTATAGCGGCATGACTGACATGATGAGCTGCGTGACCTACGCCCTGGGCGGTATTTTTGACTGCGCCTGCAACGCCGCTAATCAAGCCACCAGACTGTACATTGACCTGAGCTGAGCCATTGGCATTTACCCCGACGTTTTGTGCAAAAATAGAGGCAGAAGCGAGAATACTTGTTGTCACGATAGCTGTCTTGATCATTTTCTTCATTGCGATTTCCTTAAGCGATGTACCGTTTGGGGTACTTCATCAACGCAACTGCATCATAGCGGGCAAAAAAGCGGAAATGTATGGATTTCAGCAAAACTTTACAACCAGATTACAGCTTAAAAACACTTTGGAGAGAAATTATGGAGATGGCAAATTTAGCCACACTGGTCTAAAGCAGTTTGGTTAAAGTAGCTTTTTAACTTGTCAAAGTTCTGTTTTACCTCAGGTTTCTGAATGTCAAATACTGTGGTTTTTCGCGTTTTCTGATCTAATACAGGTTTTTCAGTGGTCGCATTGAATAAACGATTCGGCACATATTGATAGGTTTCAGAAAAAGCCCGACTCAACTGATTGCCTTTAAATTCCCATGATTCCGTGCTCTGACCACCATCAAAATAACCTGTAAACTGGATCATGCAATGATCCTTATATTTATTTAAGGATGCCGCATTGGTCTTGGTATCGGGTAGGGCATCAATGTTCTGAACCTGTTGCAGTTGTTGCAAAGGTGGCTCGGTTTGGGGGGATAATGTAGAACATGCAGTGAAACCAATACTACTGATTAAAGAAAGCAAAATGGTTTTAAAAGGTGTAACAGTCATTGTTTCATTCATTCCTGTAAATCTTGTTAAATCGTATTAATTTGATGAAGGTTGGCTCAGTTCAGCACGCTCAATGGGCACATTGCCATCATTGGTTCCAATCACGGCATCTTTGGTGTCCTGCCATTTTTTAGCAGTATATTGTTTGGCTTTTTCGGTTTGTTCCTGAACAATGACTGATTGCTCAGCAGTGTATTCCTTGGTACTTTTCCACTTTTCACTCATTTTTTGAGAGGTGTTTTCAGATGCACCCTGAATTGAGCCACCAAGATTTTGCAGGCCTTTACCTGTTTTATACAGTAATACACGGCCTAAGCTTGGATTGTCACCATAAGGCATATTTGGAGATGATGCTGTACTCGATGCGTTTGTGGTAGTGGAAGTTGTGTCGCTTGCCCATAGGGAAGAGGATGCAGTGAGTGCAGCAGTCAAAGCCAATATCTGTACTTTATTCATGATCTTTCTGTCCTTTCAGCGATATTGTTACAATTCAAGTTTTATAGCTTATCGCCAAGTTCAAGAAAAGAATGTAGGTGATGTGAAATTGATACAGTGAAATGACAGCTTACTACAGAAAACTCTATACTAGATTGAATCATTTAACGTTTGAGACTTTAGTAGTAGTTTTTTGAACTTCTACTTTTTTTGTATTTGGTGCGAACAGGAAAGATATTGAACCTATTACAATTAAGCATGCGATGAGTCCTACAGCAAATTTTAGTCGAAAAATTTTCAGATCGCGGATGTAAATTAGCTTAAGGTGTTCAAATGCAAGCTCTTTTGTAAATGGGAAATTTGGTTCATCTAATTCATTGGAATAATTAGTAACAGTCTGCTGGGCACGAATATCAGTACGAAAGAAACCATTAATCAAATTAAATTTGAAAGTTCCTCCCCCATAATATGTCCCTTTCTGAGCATAGCCATCATTTATATGTTTACAGGGGTTATCTATTGCTGAAAGAGCCGCTAATAAGATTAAAACAGCAATCAGCCAAATTGCAAAGATAAGCCAAGCTAATCCTTGTTGCCACCATAGACCATTAGAGTTTAAAAACTCATAAATTGTTCTAATCTGAGGGAATGGAACAATACATCCTGCAAGTAAAGCTCCAATTTTAAAATCAATAGCACGAATATTCTGTTGAGTATCTTGGATAGCAGATTGCAAAAAAGTGGATTTATCCATTTTGTTGTACCCAATTATTCATTGCCACATTGACAGTATTACCTTCATAGCAAGTATATGTAGAGTTCCAATTTAGCCAATCAATTTTCTTTTTATTATCATCAGTTAGATTGTCATAAAAAGTTTTACTGTAAAGAGTTCTTTTGGAATTTGATCTATTAGCTTTTGAACATAGATCTGCCGTTTCACCAACAAGTTTTCCGATCCATGTTACTTCATTTATTCCACTACCACTGTATCCAGCTTTGATCATAAGTACGTCTGCATCATGACATGCGATACCTACTTTTATTTCAGAATATTTTTTCTTTTTTAATTTAATATTTAGAGTATCAATGATAGATGCAGCTTGAGCTGCTGTATTGAAAATACTATCTATATCACTTTTCTTAGGGCTGTTAAAAACGCCCCAAACACAATCACCCTCGATATAAATTTCTCTTAATCTTGTATTGCCATTAAGAACAGCAACTAACTCAGAAATATAACTTCTATATATTTTAGCAGTAACAGGACGTGTATGCTTTTTTGAAAACTCCTTGGAACCTCTCATATCAATAAATATAGCAGAGCAAAAAATGTAATAGCCATTTGTGAAAGTTAAATTATCACGATTGGGAATTTCTTTTTTATCTTCATAATTATTATCAGATGAATCCAAAATTTCATCTATGCGGTTACGGCTTTTTTCAAAATCATAAGCTTTATAATTTGCGTGCATTTTTCTTCATCAATAAATAAACCCCACTATTTTATAGCGGGGTTTATTTAAAAGATCAAGTATTCTAAATACTTAACCCTGCAACACACTCACATCCGCAATTGCCGTGAATAAATCACGCAACTGGGCCAATAAACGTAAACGGTTGGCTTTCAAATCAGCATCATCTGCCATGACCATGACATTTTCAAAGAAAGCATCAATTGGTGCACGAAGTGCAGCAAGTTTAGAAAGGGCTTCGGTATAGTTACGCGCAGCAAGTAAAGGCTGAACAACGGGAGTGAGTGCTTGAAGTTCTACATAAAGTGCTTTTTCAGCCGCTTCAACCAGATTCGCTTCAACCACAGCACCTTCAGGCGTTGCTTCTTTGGCAAGAATATTGGCAACACGTTTATTTGCCGCAGCCAATGCAGCCGCTTCCGGCAGGGTGCGGAAATGATTGACCGCAGTGACACGCTTGTCAAAATCAAGTGGAGATTTTGGCGCAAGTGCCTGAACCGCCTGAATCACATCAACGGCAACGCCTTGGTCTTCATACTTGGCACGGTAACGACCCTCAAGGAAAGTCACTGCATCCGCACGGGTTTTGTCGTGATCTTTAACTACATCGCCATAACCTTGTAGGGCAAAGTTCACAAGCTCTTCGATAGTGACATCAAGTTCATTTTCAATGATGAGACGTAAGATACCAATCGCGGAACGGCGTAATCCAAACGGGTCTTTAGAACCTGTTGGTGCCTGACCAATCCCGAAAATACCAACCAGCGTATCTAAACGGTCAGCAAGGGCAATAGTTGTACCTGTCTTGGTTTGTGGTAATACATCACCTGCAAACTTCGGTAAGTATTGCTCACCCAACGCTTCTGCAACTTCGTTGTTTTCACCCTCAAGGCGTGCATAATATGTGCCCGCAATACCTTGAAGTTCAGGGAATTCACCCACCAGCTCAGAGGTTAAGTCACACTTCGACAATAACGCCGCTTTTTCAGCATCGGCAACATTCGCACCTGTAATAGGTGACAATGCCACAGCCAATTTTGCAATACGTTCTGACTTGTTCCAAAGCGTACCCAATTGAGCCTGAAACACCATATTAGCTAATTTTTCTTTACGGCTAGCGAGAGGCTGTTTCTGGTCTTGCAGGAAGAAGAATTCTGCGTCAGACAAACGTGGACGTACAACTTTCTCATTGCCCTCAATAATTTGAATCGGGTCTTTCGACTCAATATTTGAAATGGTAATGAAGTAAGGCTGTAATTTACCCTCGGCATTGATTAAGCAGAAATACTTCTGATTATCCTGCATGGTGGTAATCAAGGCTTCTTGAGGAACGGCTAAATAACGTTCTTCAAAGCTTGCACGCAAAGCGACAGGCCATTCAACCAGACTGGTGACTTCATCCAACAGGTCTGCTGGCACAATGGCAGTGGCATTGACTTCATCCGCCAACTTTTTCACTTGTTCCTGAATGGTTGCCTGACGCTTTTCAAAGTTGGCAACCACATACGCTTTTTCCAACGCCGCCAAGTAGTCATTGGCATGTGCCAAAGTCACTGCTTCTGGTGCATGGAAACGGTGACCGTAGCTTACATTGCCCGCTTTGTGATCCTGAATGGTGGCTTCAATGACTTGACCATCTTTCAGCAACACCACCCATTTGACTGGACGAACAAATTCAGTACGGCTTGCCGCTGAACGCATCCGTTTGGCGATTGGCAAATTGTCCAAAGCCGTCTGTAAAATTTGTGGCAGTAATGCATCAAGGCTTTGACCTTTAACATCTTTTAGGAAGCAAACCTTTTCAACTTTACCTGCCTGAAATGTGGAAAGCTGGTCAACGCCAATGCCTTGACCACGCATAAAGCCTTCAAGTGCTTTGGTCGGTTTACCCTCAGCATCATACGCTGCCTGAACAGCAGGACCATCAAAACGTTTTTGCGTGTCGGCCTGTGCTGCATCAATATCCACAATCTTCAGCGCTAAACGACGTGGCGCGGCATAAGCTTCAATAGAGGCAAAGTTTAGGCCTGCATCCTTTAAACCCTTTTCTGTTTCTGCCTTCAAGGCATCACGTAAGGTTTTTAGACTTTTGGGTGGAAGTTCTTCACAGCCCAATTCAAATAATACGGTATGTGTCATGTTCAAATGTCTTCTAAAAATATTTATCTGTCATAAGCAAGATGATCTAAACATCTACCTTAAACCCTAATGCAACATCGCAAGCCGCCTGACCACCACGAATCCCCCAATTTTCCAGTGGAAGATCGCGAACAATGATCGTCACGTACTTGGGTGGAATACCGAGCAACTCAAGATTATTGACAATGCCTTGATAAAGGTTTCGTTTTGCATCCACAGAACGCCCAGCAAAGGCATCAATGCTAATCTGCGTATAAAACTCAGGCTGTTCCTGATGCGGTGGACAGGCAAAACGATGCGGTAAATGGGCGATGAAACGGATATGTTTATCTTTTTCAGGAATCTGGAAGTGTTGAACCAAAGCAGAGTGAACAGCCTCAATGATGGCGATTTCCTGCTCAGTTGAGTATTCACGTCTTACTTCAATCACAACACTTGGCATTTTGATCTTCCTAAATCAGATGTTATTTTTCCATTTATGTATTGGCTTTGTTCTGTGCAGCTTCCGCTTCAACCTGTGCCTTGAGTTGAGCCAATACCTCATCACGCAAATGCGGTTCTGCCATTGGGAAGCCAAGTTCAGCACGCGCCTGTACATAGCTTTGGGCAATGGCACGAGCAAGGGTACGCACACGCAAGATATAACGTTGACGCTCAGTCACAGAGATTGCACCACGTGCATCCAGCAAGTTAAAGGTATGTGATGCTTTCACCACTTGTTCATAGGCTGGTAGAGAAAGCTTGGCTTCGATTAAACGGTTGGCTTCTGATTCATAGAAATCAAACAGTTCAAACAGTTTGTCAACAGGTGCGTATTCAAAGTTATAGGTCGATTGCTCAACCTCATTTTGATGGAATACATCACCGTAGGTCACCGTACCAAACTGGCCTTTGGTCCACACCAGATCATAAACCGAATCGACACCTTGCAGATACATCGCCAGACGTTCCAGACCGTAGGTGATTTCACCTGTCACTGGATAACATTCAACGCCACCGACTTGCTGGAAGTAAGTGAACTGAGTTACTTCCATGCCGTTCAGCCAAACTTCCCAACCTAAACCCCATGCACCTAGTGTTGGAGATTCCCAGTTGTCCTCAACAAAACGAATGTCATGCGTCAGTGTATCAATCCCGATGGCTTTTAAAGAATCGAGATAAAGTTGCTGAATGTTGTCTGGGTTTGGCTTAAGCACAACCTGAAACTGGTAGTAGTGTTGTAGGCGGTTTGGGTTCTCGCCATAACGGCCATCTTTTGGACGGCGTGATGGTTGTACATAGGCTGCATTCCAGGTTTCTGGGCCTAATGCACGTAAGAATGTTGCAGTGTGGAATGTTCCCGCACCCATTTCCATATCATAGGGTTGTAATACGACGCAGCCTTGCTCCGCCCAATAGTTTTGTAGGGCAAGAATTAAGCCCTGAAATGTGTCAATATGCGAGATCGCACGGCTCATGCTGTATCCGTTATAAATTTAGGAAAAATTGTCCCTAAGTATAAGGATTTTGGGGGGGAGTGGCAAAGGCTTAATGCGGGGAAAATTGCTGAGGTGATGGCCTGGGTTTTTGCGTTTCCATCATCCTGCTGATTAGATTGTGAGCCTCATCATTTTAATGTTAGGATGTGCAATGTAATCTTTTTCATTGTTACGATAAAAAATTCGCGAAAAATCGACTTGAGGTTCATTTCCTATTCTTTGGGAAAATACTCAGTTTGACACATATCCCAATCTTTTAAGGTTCGGTCAGCGTTCATCAGGGCTTGAGATGTTATCAGGCATCGTTAACAGGTTTCCACAGTTTTACTGTGCCTGATTTTTCGATAGGACGCTTTATGAATCGACCTTTATTTATTATTTTTGCAACCATTGCGCTGGATGCTGTTGGTATCGGGCTTATTTTTCCGATTCTTCCCTCATTACTGCAAGATATGACACACAGTACCCATATTGCAGTATATATGGGGATATTGGCCAGCCTGTATGCAGCCATGCAGTTTATTTTTTCTCCCTTGTTAGGGGCTTTAAGTGACCGATGGGGCCGTAGGCCGATCCTGCTGATTTCACTTGCTGGTTCAGCAGTCAACTATCTGTTTCTGGCCTTTTCGCATAGCCTACTTTTCCTGTTTCTGGGGCGTATTATTGCTGGGATCACCAGTGCCAATATGGCTGTTGCAAGTGCCTATATTGCCGATATTTCTCAGGAAAGCAGTCGTGCGAAATATTTTGGTTTAATCAATGCCATGTTTGGCGCAGGCTTTATTATTGGTCCTGTGCTGGGTGGATTTCTGGGTGAATACTGGTTAAGGCTACCTTTTCTGGTGGCGGCCATGCTGACAGGATTTAACCTTTTACTTGCCTATTTTGTTTTACCCCAATCCCGACAGGTGACCTCAAGGAAAGGGCCATTACCCACATTAAATCCTTTGAAGGTGTTTGCTGGTGTTGGCTCAGTTCATGGTGTACTTCCCCTGATTGCAATTTTCTTTATCTTTAGCGCCATAGGGGAGGTGTATGGGGTTTGCTGGGCATTGTGGGGACATGACACATTTCAGTGGAATGGGTTTTGGGTTGGCCTTTCGCTAGGGATGTTTGGTCTATGTCAAATGCTGGTTCAGGCCTTTATCCCACGCCATGCTTCAAGCATATTGGGTGACCGTAACACCGTGCTGATCGGTATAGCCTGTACCTGTGTGGCTTTATACGTGATGGCCTTTGCCAAAAGTGGCTGGATGATTTTTGCGATTATGCCTATTTTTGCGTTGGGAAGTATGGGTACGCCCTCACTGCAAGCCTTGGCTTCCCAAAAGGTTTCTGCCGAACAGCAAGGCCAGTTTCAGGGGGTGATTGCATCTACAGTGAGTTTGGCATCCATGATTGCCCCCTTGTTTTTCTCCACGCTTTATTTCCAGTTTCAGGCGCAATGGCCAGGTGCAATTTGGCTGAGCGTGATTGTGATTTACCTGATTGCCTTGCCCGTTGTTTTGTACAGTACCCGAACTGTTTTATCTAAAGGAACTTGAAATAACAGTGCATTGAAACGACAAGCCATGACGTAAAACTGCTTTTGATCACTTATGTTCGAGCAAAAGCTTATGTTAATTTTTTACCTCTCGTTCGTTGTGTATGGTGGTGAAAGGCGTGTCTGATCGCATTCGTGAAAAACTGCAAATTCTTGCGGACGCTGCCAAATATGATGTGTCCTGTTCTTCCAGTGGCAGTGACCGTAAAAATAAGGACAAAGGTTTAGGTGATGCCAGTCATGGTGGGATTTGCCACAGCTATACCGAAGATGGCCGTTGCGTTTCACTGCTCAAAATCCTGTTGAGCAATGTCTGTATTTTTGACTGTGCCTATTGCGTGTCACGCCGTTCCAATGATGTCAAACGGGCTGCTTTTACTGTTCAGGAAGTGGTTGATTTGACCATGAACTTCTATCGGCGTAACTATATTGAAGGGCTATTTCTAAGCTCAGGCATTTTCAAGTCGGCAGATCATACGATGGAGCGGATGCTTCAGGTGGTGAAGAAACTGCGTCTGGAAGAAAACTTTAATGGCTATATTCATCTCAAAACCATTCCAGGGGCATCGCCAGAACTGATCCATGAAGCGGGGCTTTATGCAGACCGAATGAGCATTAATCTGGAAATGCCGACTGAAATTGGTTTGAAAGCCTTTGCCCCTGAAAAATCCCATCAGGAAGTGCAGAAAGATTTGGGACTGGTTCGAGATCGCCTGATTCAGCTCAAGGATGAACGCCAGATCACCAAGCACGTGCCGAAATATGTACCCGCAGGGCAGACCACACAAATGGTGGTGGGGGCACATCAGGAAACCGATCAGGATGTTCTACTCATGGCGGATCATCACTATAAGGAATTTAAACTCAAGCGGGTCTATTTCTCAGGCTATATCCCGATCAATACAGAAAATAACTACTTACCTGTGGTGGGTTCCGCACCACCACTTTTGCGCGAAAATCGGCTTTATCAGACCGATTGGCTGATGCGTTTCTACGGTTTTCAGGTCAATGAAATTGTCAATGAACGCTTTCCAAATCTGGACCTTGATGTTGATCCCAAACTGAGTTGGGCGCTACGCCATCCTGAACAGTTCCCAGTGGACTTAAATCGGGCGGATTACCACATGATTCTGCGTGTGCCAGGGATTGGGGTGAAATCAGCCAAGAAAATTGTACAGGCACGCCGTTTTGGCAAGGTGCATATTGATTTGTTGAAACAGCTCGGTGTGGCTTATCAGCGGGCAAAGTTCTTTATTCGCTGTGAAGACAGCCCACGTTTCCAGAAAGAACTTTCCTCCAGTTACATTCGTCAACAGATTTTAACGCAGGGCTCATCCAAGTATGTTCAGCAACTCTCTCCACAGTTAAGTCTGGGGTTTTAAGGATGTGGGGTGGAGGAATGGTCTATTATTATTTTGATGGCTCAATGGTTGGATTACTGAATTGTGTATTTCGGGCATTCCAGTTCAGGGAGTTTCAGGTCAAGCTCTGTTTATTTAAAAATGCCCAACATGGACTGTTTTCCAGCATTGTTGAAATCCCCAATAATGAACAATATGCGCAACGGGTCTGGTCGGCACTCCAGCGTAAACTTTCACAGTCCGCCTTAAGGCAGTTTTATTTTGCCTATCTGTCTGAATCTCTGGAAGCGCACCAGCACTTACTCAATTACTGTATTTATGTGTTTAGTCAGCAGGGTTCAGTCGAAACGGATTATTCGCATCCCAGTGTGTTGGCAATTTCTCAATGGACAAAAAAGGTGGGACGTGAAAAGCATCGTATGGAAGCCTTTATCCGTTTTAAGAAAACCACTGATGGGCTATTTTTAAGTCTGGTTCGTCCAGACTTTAATGTGCTGCCTTTAATCCAGCCACACTTTAGGCGGCGTTATCAGGATCAACGCTGGCTGATTTACGATGAGCAGCGCAAGTTTGGCCTGTATTATGATTTGCACGAAATCCATGAGGTTTCACTGCAAGCGGATGAAATTGATCGCAATCTCGAAAATGGTTTCAGCCAAAGCTTTCAGTTGCAGCTTGACGAGCAGGAGGTTTTATATGACCAGCTCTGGAAAGACTATTTTAACAGCATCAATATTAAGGAACGTCAGAATATTAGGCTGCATGTGCAGTATCTACCCAAACGCTACTGGCGTTATCTCAATGAAAAGCTCATCTAAACCAGCTTATTACTGTCTGTAATCTTCCTCATTCAAATAAAACTTAAAAAATGCTGAACAAACTGTTGTTGTTATGTTATAACGTAACAATAATTTAAGATCATTTGTCCAATAGGGGAAGTTACAGTGAAGAAAATAAAACAAGGCTATGTGCTGAGTGCGTTGTTGAGCAGTGTGCTGCTTTCAGCATGTGGAGGGGATTCTTCAGGTTCATCGTCAACCGTTACACCCAAGCCAGAGCAACCTGCAAAAATCTATGAGGGGCGTTTGGTCATTGCCAATGATGACAGCATTCGTCCCTTGCTCTCAGTTTATGATTTGGCGGATCAAAAAGTCATTCATACAACAGCGTTAACTTATATCCCATCCGCGATGTATGGCAGCCCGCAGTCACGTTATGCGGTAATGCTGAGCCGCAATGAGGGTGTAGTGCAGTTTGCAGACAGTGGCGTGCTGAACAAGGATAATCTGCTACAGAAGAATATGCCGCATGTATTGGCGTTTCAGCTCAAGGGTGCAACACCCGCACACTACCGTAGCTTTAATGGTTTGGCTGCATTGTTCTACGATGGCAGCGAAGTTGAAAGCTCCAAGTTTGATGTGTTTAATGATTCAGCAATTGAGAAACAGTCCATTTCCAGCCAAAAACTGCCTAAAAAACATCATGGTGTGGCTGAACCGCGTGGTGCCTATGTGCTCAGTACCTATTTAGCCAACGATGCCGATACACTCAGTATTGTGAAGAGCTATGAGTTGCATGGTGACCATTTCCATGAGGAACAGACTTTGGCAAATGGCTGTAACCGTTTGCATGGCGCCGCCTCCATCCAGCAATATGCTGCCTTTGGCTGTGAAGATGGGGTACTGGTGGTTGAGCAAAAGGGAAGTCAATTTATTGATAAGAAAGTTTTAATTGATCAACGAATTACCACCATTGCTGGACATGAAAAACTGGACAAGTTTGCTGCCTTTGCCACAGGAACGCATGCCTTATTTATTATTGATCCAAACAATTTAAATGCAGTGAGTCTGGATTGGTCTTTAGGGGCAAAAGAGGCGGATGGCACAACGCCAGTGAAGCGTTTGCAGCAGGTGGTCAATGCCTCAGGCCATTATCTTGCGATTCTGGATAGTGCAGGTATGGTGCATGTGGTGGATACGCAAAGCTGGCAACGCATCGGGCAAATCAAGGCCATCCAAAATGTAAATGCGACTGAACTTGCTAAAAGTCGTCTGGTGGTCAATGCAGCCACAGAGACGGTCTTTATCAATGATACGCAGGCTAAAACCATTGTGGAGCTGGACCTGAAAAATCTCAAAATAAAACAGACGATTCAGTTGAGTGATGTACCAAATACCTTTACCTGGCTAGGTGTTGCAAAGACATTTTAAGACAAGTCATGAATAGACTGGCAGCCCATAGAGTGGGCTGTTTTTGTTTGAAAGAGGATGATTGTTTCTTGTATGTAATTTATATATAAGCTGTTTCTTAGACTATGCAAACAGGAAAGCGGCCACTAGAATTTGTAATGGAGAACTGAATAAGGCTGATAGCAGTATTTTTTAAATATTATAAAAAAACTGGAGAAAAAGATGGTCAGGTTGAGCGTGAAAATACTGGGTTTGGCGTTGGCTATTTATACAACGGCAGTACAGGCAGCCTCTCAGGAAGCACCAGACCCTTATAACCAGTGTGTTGATGAAACGATTCAACAATTAAATATTGGTCATATCAATAATGCCGTGGTGGAAATCTGTAGCAATAAAACCAAGACGTTATATGCGAAGCAAATTGTAAAACTATTGGATCAAATTAAGAACCAAAGTAAGGACGACCAACAACCTGAACGTTACAGCGATATTATGAAATCACAACAGCTATGGAAAAACTTTGTTGATCAGGAATGTCGTAATGCGGGCGCCTATATCGGTTCTCCCATGTATGAGTTCTGTCCGATGCAAAAATATGCGGAGCGCGTGGAACAGCTTGGTGAATACCTGAATTGATCTTGTCGGGGTTCAACAAATTTACTCATAACCTAAAACTATAATTTAAATACATCTTTGTTAGGAGATAGGCGTATACTGCGCAACGAATCAAAAACAACACTATTCCAGCAAGGTGCATTGTGAGCTTTACCCAATCAGACTGGCTAAATTTTTTAAAACCCAACTATAAAGTTCTTCCCCTGAAAGAACGTCTTTACTCAGGCATCGGTGCGTTGTGTGGCCTTGCCATATCATCACTGGTCAGTTGGTATGTACTGGGTGGCATGAATGTCTGGTATATCGCACCGATGGGTGCATCATCAGTGCTTTTATTTGCGGTTCCCAACAGTCCACTGGCACAACCCTGGAATGTGGTTGTTGGAAATACGCTGGCAGGGATTATTGGGGTGGCCTGTACTCAATATTTACCTGATCTGACCAGCGCATTTAGCGTGGCAGTTGGGTTTGCTATTTTTATGATGATGACTACAGACTCCTTGCATCCACCGAGTGGGGCAGTGGCGATCACCGCAGTTTTGGGTGGTGAGGCGGTACATCGTCTAGGATTTCATTTTGTACTGTATCCAGTGCTATTGAACTCGATTTTACTGTTGCTGTTTGCGGTATTTTTTAACCGTTTAATTGGGCGGCATTATCCCATTACCGCGCATGTCAATGAGCGTTCTAAAGACCCGACCCCAACACAGAAAGTCTCAATTCAACCCAAGGATATTGAATATGCCCTGGAGCAACACACCGAGTTGTTGGACATCAGTCAATATGATCTGGAAAAAATCATTCTGGAAGCACAGGAACACGCAAGCGAACGCCTGAATAGTTACTTTGTCTGTCAGGATATTATGAGTCGGGATGTCATCAAGTTACATGAAGATGATGATATTCATCAGGCGTTAGAGAAGTTCAAGGAAGTCAACCTCATGAGTCTGCCTGTCGTCAATGCGGAAGAAGAACTGGTTGGAACGCTGGCCTTATATGAGGTGGTGGAATGGTTTAAGGGTGCCGCTGATCCAAGAAATTCGTGGCAACATTATGTGAGACAGATTATGAGTCGCCGTGTCGTCACTGTGGAGCCATCACAGCCGATTCAGGATTTAGTCCCCTATTTTGTGGAAAAATCCTTTAACTATATTCCTGTGGTGGAGAACCAGCGTCTCATTGGAATTGTGAGCCGTGCCGACATGATCGCGGCGTTACAGCAACTCCTCAACCAGCAATATGTTTTAACCTGATTCAGGCAAAAAAAAGCTACGGTTGTATTAGGGGTAAATCAACCGTAGCGACCAAAAGAGGAAAGTGGGATTAGCGTTTTATGTGTTGATCTTCATAAACTGTCTTAACAGGTTGATGGTAGCCTTGAACATGGTCAACACGTGCTGTCTGCTGTTTCGGAATTACCAGCCATAAAATCAGATAGACCAAAATGCCAGGAAAGGCCGCACTCATGAGTGAAACCACCACAAAGATCAGGCGTAGCAAATTTGCATTCCAACCAAAACGTTCCGCAATACCGCCCATTACACCAGCGATCATGCTTTGTTGGTTTGAGCGATATAAACCAGAATTGGCCATTAAGTCTATCTCCTTAAATAAATGAAACAGCAGTAAAAAATAAAAAGGGTTTTGTTCAATGCTGTTAATTAGGAGATAGGGGCAAAGCTGATTTTTTAAAGTTTCAATAGGCGAGAGAATAGTTACGGTATGTAACTTGTTGATGGAAAAACCAACAGTATCGCCTAAAATGCACCGACTTAAAGCATGTGGCTTGGGTTAATCGAAATTTCGGTCTTATCAAAATACTCCACGAATGGACTTTTGGAGGCATATAACAAAACGGTTCAATCGTTTTGATCTTTCCAAAAAGTTTATTTATTGGAATGGTGAGGGGAAATGGTCACGATATCGATGTTAGAGATTTATGGATATGCAGTTTAGGTTATTCTTATCGTGGTTTAGCGTAGGCGCTCTATTGAGCTTTGGGTTGAGTGCCTGTGATAGCCATCACCCCGAATCCGCTAAACAACAGGCCCAGACGCAACCGAGCCATGAAGTCATGGAATCAGACCAGCAGCAGGGGATGTCATTAACCCAGGTTGCTGGACAGGCCACCCTGCCTCATCCTGTGACACACAAGCATACGCCAACTAAACTGTCTGAAACCGAGCTGGCCTATGTGGGACGTTATCATGCGCGTATTCCATGTACCGATGCTTTCGCGGGTTGTGTCAATAACGAGAAAGAAGCGGAATATATTATGAACTTGCTGGAGGATGGCTCTGTCTACTGGACCAATACCAGTTTTGGTCGTCTGGGTTCAGATTCATCGCGTAATGTTGCCAAAATTGAGCAAACCTGTAAGCAGGTGCAGTGGCATGTTGAGCCAGTGGAAAAAGAGATTGTGGTGCGCTGTGCTGCCGCTGACGTGAATTTATATTACCAGATCAATCAGGACCAGAATCTTGTGATGGATCTGGATAAAATCTGGAATGGAGATCAGGGCCGCAACCGCAAGTTCTTTAAGGAATATCCATTTCCCCAAAAAGCCTATGTTTTTGAAAAGGCGGAATGATCTTTTTTATCCTTAAATAAACCAATAGGAAAAAGTACCTCATGAGTTCCTAGGTACTTTATTTTTATAAAACCCAAGATTAAAGTATCTAATAGAATTCTAAGATTATAAAAAGGTTAGGATTTCTTGAGCCAATTGTTGAGCCTTTTTCCTGGACCAACCAATAGCAAAATGTTTCTGTGCTAAAATGGGTGTGTTCAAATTAATGGATTTTATATGCCGTTCAGCATCTACACCATGTGTAATCATCACTTTGGGTTGAAGATGTTGAATCAGGAAATCAAAAATAAAGGTGTCTTGATCAGATTGTGTTAGATCGGTTTTTTTGCGCGTCGGCAGGGCATAAATATTTGTTTCCATGACAACTAGATTTGGATGAATACTGAATAATGCATCATTGATCCATTCGATGACTCGGCGAGTATTACTGAGCGCAGGTTTGCCAGCATCTATACGGTCTTGTTGATAGGCTTCTAACCAGTCATTTTTATTGAAGCCTGTAGCTGGATCAAAATAGTTCCAAAAGTCATCTGCTTGAGTCGCTGGATTAAAACCAATAATTAAAATGTCAGTTTTTAGTGGATTGCCATTACAAACAAAAGGTCTGATGTTTTGATTGCCCGCCAAATTTTTTAATTCTTTATAAAATTTTTCCAACGGTGTGGATGTATCAAAAATCTCTTTACTGAACTGTTGAATTGCTGGCTGGAATTCAGGTTGAACAATTGAATATCTTAAGGGCAAGGGTTCCTGATAAATTACTTTGCGGATGGGTATGTCATGTTGATCCATATCCCCTAAAACATATTTACGATGGTGTGTGGGGATGGCTTCATAAGCGATTATTAAATATTCAATATTTTCTGCACAAGGGTGGGTTAAATAGTTTTCCCAAGCAATTTGACAACGTGCGCTTGAATCTGGACGATCATTGAGTTCATCAATAATATCTATAACTTCCTTTATTAAATCATCATTGTTTTTATAGTATGAAAGAGAGGGGTAAATTCCAAATTCACCGAGGCTTTCTATCTCAAGTTTAGAACTTTCAGCGATTTGAACAGTAATTTTTCCCTCTTGAATCTCTTGCTTAAGTTGTTGCAGGTTAAAGTGCTGATAACCACATCTGATTGTACCATCCTGATAAATAGACAGTGTTTCTAAAGAATATAAACACCCTGCTTCGTCAGGATCATATATTTCAAGTAAGACAAATACTGGAAGTGTTGTGCCAATGATAAAAGTTCCATCTTCTGCCTTTTTATAGATGCCATAATTTAGATTGCCTTTCCTAAATGTCATTTTTATTTGCCTATATGATGTGGAGCTGTTTTATTTTTTTAGAATAATCGAGAGGATAGGAAAATCACAATAAATCAGCGACATCATTTGACGTTGCTGTTTGGAAAATAAAAAAAGAGCGCATCAAGCGCTCTTTTTTGTCAGTTCCGATTAGTAATCGAAGCTGAAGTGTTCTGGTGCAAGTGAAGTCAAGGTACGGGAAGTCGAAACCATTGATTCTGCATGACCCTGCGCACGTGGCAACAAACGGTCAAAGTAGAAGTCAGCAACCTTGATTTTTGCTTTATAGAATTCAGGAGTTTCAGCACCGTTGCCTGCTTCCAGTTTTTCAGAAGCAATCACGGCCTGCTGAGCCCAGAAGTAAGCCATCATCACATAGCCAGAGAACATCAAGAAATCAACAGAAGCTGAAGAAACGATGTCACGGTCTTTACGTGCAGCAAGCATGATACGAACAGTCAATGTGTTCCATTGAGCGCAAAGCTTGGTTAGGTCCCAGGCGAAGCGGCGTAGATACTTGTTGCGGGCATGTGTAGCACAGAACTTCAAGATTTCAGCAGTATAGTCACGAACAACCTTGCCTTTTGAGCTTAGAAGAACTTTACGGCCGATTAAGTCAAGTGCCTGAATACCTGTAGTGCCTTCGTACAAGGTAGAGATACGTGCATCACGCGCGATTTGTTCCATACCCCATTCACGGATATAACCGTGACCACCAAAAACCTGCATACCATTGTTGGCAGACTCTAGGCCAAGCTCAGTCAGGAAGCCTTTAAGAATTGGTGTATAGAAACCAAGTTTGTCATCGGCAGCTTCATAAGCAGCTTGATCACCACTTGCCAACGCATCCGCCATCTTGTCTGCAAGTTTTGCAGCATGGTAGATCATTGAACGACCGCCTTCAGCAATCGCTTTTTGAGTCAGCAACAAACGACGAACATCAGCATGGTGGATAATCGCATCACCTACACGCTCAGGCTCTTTCTTGCCAGAAAGGGCACGCATCGACATGCGGTCTTTCGCATAAGGCAAAGCGCCCTGGAAAGACAATTCAGCATGTGCAATACCCTGAACTGCTGTACCGATACGTGCAGTGTTCATGAACGTAAACATGGCATGTAAGCCTTTGTTCACTTCACCAATCAGGTAGCCTGTTGCATTGTCAAAGTTCAATACCGCAGTTGCAGAAGCCTTGATCCCCATTTTGTGTTCGATTGAACCACAAGTCACTGGGTTGCGTTCACCAACAGAACCGTCAGCATTCACGATGAATTTAGGTACGATGAACAATGAAATACCACGAGTTCCTGCTGGTGCATCTGGAAGACGCGCAAGCACGATATGGATAATGTTTTCTGTTAAATCATGCTCACCCGCAGAGATGAAGATTTTAGTACCAGAAATTTTATATGTGCCATCAGCAGCAGGTTCTGCCTTGGTTTTCACCTGACCCAAGTCTGTACCACATTGAGGTTCAGTTAGGCACATTGTGCCAGACCAGGTACCTTCAACCAGTTTAGGCATATAAGTCGCTTTTTGCTCATCTGTACCGAACTGGATGATGGTGTTCATACAACCTGTACTTAAACCTGGATACATGGTGAATGACCAGTTTGCAGTACCCATCATTTCAGACTTGATGAGGTTTAAAGACATTGGCAGGCCTTGACCACCAAACTCTTCAGGGTAGGAGAGACCTTGCCAGCCACCCATGACGAACTGGTCATACGCTTCCTTGAAGCCTTTAGGTGTAGTCACTTCACCATTGTTAAAGGTACAGCCTTCTTCATCACCTGACTGGTTAAGTGGAGAAAGTACGTTTTCGCAGTAATCTGCCGCACCTTCAAGAATCATATCAACCGTATCTGCATCTGCATTTTGACCACTTGCCAAAGTTTGGTAGTGTGCAGGATAATCAAACACTTCATTCATTAAGAAGCGAATATCACGGAGCGGGGCTTTATAAGCTGGCATAATCTTAATCCTGTATTTGAATCGTTTTGGATTATCTGTTTCGATACTTTGATTATTCACAATGGTGATAAAAATACATTGATAAACACTATGGAAAAGACTGTCAGAAAAGCGAATTGATCAGGCGGTAGTGGCGTGAAAAAGTCATCTTCCCACTGGTGTTTGAAACTCATTTTAAATATGAAGATGATTAAATTTACAGTTGTAAATATAATGATATAAAGGTGTTTGGTAAAACTATGCGTTTAAAATATTTAACTTTATGTGTATTGGGGTTTAGTCTTTCTGCATGTTCTCAGCATGTCATTAAAACCAATTCTGGTACTGCAAACCTTGAACAGAAAGCCATTAACAGCATCAATGCGATGTATGAATATCCAAGCTATGACTACCGTGGAAAGTTTAATATCCATGTTGATCTGGACCAAAATAAAACCGTAAGCAAAGATGACAAGGCGGCTCTGGATGCCAATGTAAAGCAAAAGGTCGATCAATATCTACGCGACCAGAAAGTCAACCTGAACACCACACAGAAGCAGGCCTTATATGAAGCCCTTGCACAACAGCCAAAACAGTTTGGCGGCAGCAAGGCGGAAAAGTTTACCCGTGTCATGGCCAATGTTCTGAATGACATGCAGTTTGAATATGATGGTTCAGTGCATTACCGACAGAAAATGGGATCATTCAACCTCACCGCGCGCTATGAAAAACCGACCTTGCTGGTACAGGCGAAAGTGCCCATGGTGCTTGACCTGAATGATTATAAATTCTATATCAACTACTTCGCCCTGATGCCCTATCTGGTGAATAAGGAAAACCAGAACAATCTGGCCTATCTGGATTTTTCAAAATACCAGCATTTGTTCAAGCAGGTGGATATCAAGAAATTTGCTGAGTATGTCAAGGCATCCAGTGCGGTGTATTACCGTCTGGCAAATCCAAATGACATACAGGCGCTTGCAGTTTCTTCAAATGACCATGCGGCAGGTGTTGTGGAAAAGATTCGCCTTAAAACATCAGTTGAGGAGCTCATTCTTCAGGCAAACCTGTATAGCAAGGTCAATGAAAAATATCTGGTACAGCAGGTCCTAAATTTCAAGGAAAAGAGTTTAGAGAAACTGGTTGCAGACGAAGTGGATGCTGCGGTTCAGTCAAAAGTCAAATCAGCAGATTCCTCTGTGCTGACTTCAAAAAACTCGGCCGATGATGCCAGTGTGGTCAGTCAACAGCTTTATCGTCTGGTAAATCAACATCTGGGTGTTGATGATGCAGATGAGTCCTATAGTTCTGCTTCTGAAGATGCGGCGCAGGCTGCTGAACAGGCACGAGACGCAACTGAGGAGATGGATGCACTGGAGAACACCGATGAGGCTGCTGCGGATGAGCAGGGCTTGACTGCTGAACAGTGTCTGGCACTGCAAAATACCGCTAAAACCACTTATGGTGATGTGCAGTATTGCCAAACTGTTTACGACGTGGATGTATTTGGTCAGGAGACCACGCCACGCCTGGGAGCTTATCTGGAAAAACTGCAAGTCTTGGAAAAGATATTTGCAGCGTATGACCAAAACCAGTTTATTGATGATCAGGCATTTAAGGCACTCTGGATCAAGCATCAGGCAGACATAGATGCAGCCTTGCCACCTGTGAGTCAACGCAACCCATTTGTGATGGATGTGGGACTGGATGCGAAAGGACGTGCAATTAAGCTGGATTATGACCTGAACTATGCCTTACCAGAATTCAAGTCACGCTTTAACCTGAAAGCGGATATGCAGATTTCAAACTACGGCAAGGCCACCCCGATTGATCAGGCACAGTTGAAACGTGCAAAAACATGGGCGGAAGCAAGCAAGGGTTCAATGCTGGAACAGGCGATTGGCAGCTTCTCGGAAAAACTAGGCCAGTCTACCATTCAGGAACGTTCTGCACAGCCTTATACCCTGTCTCTGGATGACCAGCTAAAAGTGATTGCGGAACAGCGTTATGATGCAACCCATTCCTATGAACAAACCTATAAAGCTGTATTTATTGCCAAGTTGACTGAAAGCCAGCCACAGGTTGTGCAGCGTTATTCCACTCAGGAGTTGCAGGAAATTGCCAGTGTCTACGCCTACTGGTACTCGGATGAGGAGGTGTATAACCCAGAGGGCAAGGCACTGAAAGCGATTGAGGGTTTACAAGGCAAGCACCACCTTGAACAGGAAGACCAGTTTGATGACAAGCTGGGGCGGGCGGTGGACCGTATTGTGAACGATGCCATGCGTGGTGATCAGGATCGTCAGGCCCTGAAAAAGTTAAAGGTACAATACAAACAGCCACAGCAGCTTTTTGCCAAACAGTATCAAATCCAGTTTGAACGTGAAAATGGTGCATATCCTGAGGAAAAAAACGTGCTGGAACAAACAGCCAATATTCTGGGGCAGGTTTATGTGGATGCACGCAAAAACCAGCTGTCTGAGAAGTCAATCAAGAACTTAAAGGCTGAACATAATGAATTTATTGATTATGAAATCTTTAAGGATGTGTACCAGAAAATGCTGAGCAGCAAATAATTTAATTCCCCAAAAAAAGGAACCTGCTGCTTGCAGGTTCCTTTTTTGAAGTTTACTGAACGATTATAAAAAATCTTTAAGTTCAGGTTTGACTCCATTCCAGATTGAAAAGGCCTCAATTGCCTGTCCAACCAGCATACCAAAGCCATCGGTGGATGGAACCTGACGTGCCTGAGCCTGATCCAGAAAACTGGAGGGTTTGCCATAGGCCATTTCATAGGCATGATGGAAAACCAAAGTTTCAGGAAGTTGCAACGCATCACCTGTTAAGCTGGCTGACGTTGCATTAATTACAAAATCAAACTCACCAGAAAGTTGTTCTAGGCTGGTGGCTGTAAGTTCAGCTTGTGGTACGGCATCTTTTAAATCTTCAACCAGTTGTTCTGCACGGGCGAAAGTACGGTTGGCAATCACGATTTGTTTTGCACCTGCCTGTACCAATGGATAGATCACACCACGAGTCGCACCGCCAGCCCCTAAAATTAGGATGCGACTGTTTGTAAGATCCCAGCCCAAAGCCTGAATGGCTGCAACCAAACCTTGCCCATCAGTATTGTCACCAAAAAGTTTTCCATCCTGCATCCATAAGGTATTCACGGCTTTGGCAATTCTGGCGCGTTCAGTCAGTTGATTACATAAGGCAAATGCCTGCTCTTTAAAGGGAACGGTCACATTCATTCCAGCACCGCCTTGTGCAAAAAAATCCTTTGCCGTATTTTCAAAGCCATCCAGCGATGCAAGAATTTTTTTATAATTTAAATCAACGCCCGTTTTTGCTGCGAATGCATGATGTAATTCTGGTGAGCGGGATTGTTCAATTGGATTTCCAATTACAGCAAATTGTTTGGTCATGGCGAAAATGGTAAATAAAGAAAATAGGGGCAGTGTATAAAGTTGTGGAAATGATCGCAATTAGCATGAGTGATTTTTAATCTCAGTTGCTAACTTTTGGATATTTTCCTTAATTTCATCAACCGTATGTGCGGCATATCCAAATAGCACACCTGCCCTTTGAAATGAAGTTTGACAGTAGCGGGATAAAGGCTGGACAGCTAGCTCTAGTTTGCTACATTGAGCAGTGAAATCCTGCTCTGTCCATGAATCTTTCATCCAACAGACCAAATGAATTCCTGAATCTGTGGGCTGAATCGTCAATACATCAGAGAGATATTGCTCAATTGCTGCAATTAAAGCCTGTTGGCGTTCATAACAGGCTTTGCGGACTTTACGTACATGCCGTGCATAATGCCCCTCTTGAATAAACAAGCTCAAAACAACCTGTTCCAGATAAGAACTGCGAGTATCAATATGATTTTTTGCCAAACTGAATAGGTCAATGAGAGACTCGGGAATCACCATAAAACCTAAGCGAAATTCAGGAAACATCATTTTGGAAAATGTGCCTGAATAAATTACACGTTGCTGTTGGTCCAGACCCTGTAAGGCTTGAATAGGTCGAGTGCCATAACGAAACTCACTGTTGTAGTCATCTTCAAAAATCCATTTTTGTTGCTGGGCCGCCCAATCCAACAATGCCAAACGCCGAGTTAAACTGAGTGTGCCACCCAGTGGAAATTGATGTGAGGGTGCGGTGTAAACCAGTTTGGCTTGGGCATAATGCTGGATAATGTCGGGAATTTTCATTCCCTCCTCATCACTACAAACTGGATGAACCTTTGCCCCAAAACTACGAAAAACAGCCAATGCCGCATCATAGCCTGGCTCATCCAGACATACCTGATCCTGTGCCTGTAATAGCGCATAAGCGGTTAAATGAATGGCCTGTTGTGTCCCGTTCACAATCAAAATTTGTTGTTCAGTACAATTGAGTCCACGTGTAGAGCGTACATATTGGCATATCGTCTGTCTTAAAGGCAGGTAGCCTTTTGAATCATGGGCCTGTCCAATCTGATGATAGGATTGCCGCCATGCTCGCCCAAGCAGTTTTCCCCAAAGTTGATGTGGAAATAAATCCACGCAACCCACGCCAACATGAAAGGTACGTTTACCTTGTGGTAACTGTTGTTTCTGCCAGCAAGCTAAATGTTGGGCAAGGTGGGGATTTACATTCAGCGTTTCAGTTCTGGTTGATAGATGAAGATGCTGTTGGGTTTGCGCTTGGATCAACTGGTCAGGAATGGTTTCTGACACATAGGTTCCTGAGCTTGGTTTGGTCAATAAATAACCCTCATCCAGTAGGCGGTCCAAAGCCGACAATACGGAATTACGGGAAATGGACATCATTTCTGCCAAAACTCGGCTTGAGGGCAGTTTTGTGCCAGCAGATAAACGACCATCTAAAATGGCATCCCTGAGCACCTCATATAATCCATCCTTGATGGAACCTTTTGGTAAAATCAAGTGTGGAAAATAGGCAGAGGATGAAATCGCCATAATCAACTGGTACTTTAAAAATTATAATAACTGTATCTTATGATGATACCACTCTCAACACTACACTTTGATCTTCCATAACGAAAGATGACGGAGTGTCAGGATGCAGACTCAGGAAATACAGGTTATCCCTGTCCAGCAACAGGATTATCAGCAGTGGATACCATATTGGCTGGCGTATCAGAATTTTTATAAAGTGGCGCTTGCCAGTTCCACCACACAAACCACATGGCAACGCTTTTTTGATGAAGCTGAACCCGTTTATTGCGCCGTTGCCAAACGAGGTGAACAGGTGTTGGGGTTTGTACATTATGTCATTCACCGTTCAACTTGGGCTGAGCAAAATTATTGTTATTTAGAGGATTTATTTGTTTCACCAGAGGTGCGGGGGCAGCATGTTGGCAAGCATTTAATTGAATATGTTCAGCAGCAGGCCATTTTACAGCAGTGTGACCGCCTATATTGGCATACACAGGAAACCAACCATACCGCACAAAAACTCTATGACTGGATTGCTGAAAAGCCTGGGATTATTGAGTATCGGATGGTGTTGAAATAAAATTTAATCAGGCCAGGATCTTGGGATTTTGGCCTTTTCTTTTAAATCTATTGATTTATGTTAGAGACCATTGCCTGAAATAAATGTTGAATTACCTGTTCGATTTCCAGCTCTGACAAGGCTGCAAAACCAAAACGGATATAAAAATGTGGGTTCTCAATCGTTAAATCTGAACCAAAGTCAAATTCTGAATGAATGTTTAATTGTTTTAATCGTTCTATATACTGAGTTTGAAAAGGAAAATTAAATTTCACCCATAATGCCATTCCTCCCGCAGGTGTCGAAATTTCAACCTTATCCTGAAAAATCTGCTGAAAGGTCATTACCGCAAAATCTCGACGGCTTTGGTAGATTTTCCGCATCTTGCGGATATGCCGTTTAATTTCACCTTGCTGCATCAGTTCAGCAATCGCCAGTTCTGTAATCGCATTGCCTTGTTTATCAATGAGTAAAATGTCCTGATTCATGGCTTGGACAATATCAGGATTTGCAACAACATACCCAACCCTTAGACTTGGCGCAAACACTTTGGACAGCGAGCCAATATGAATCACCTTATCGGCATGAGGTAAGCTGATTAAGGGCGGAATGGGGCGGCTGTCATAATGGAACTCATGATCATAGTCATCTTCAATAATATAAAAATCAAAACTTTTGGAGAGTTCCAAGAGTTTTAAGCGCCGTTGCATCGACATGGAAACGGTGGTGGGATATTGATGATGCGGTGTGGTATAGATCGCAGCGACCTGATAGGTGGATAAAATTTCGGTTAAATGATCAGTATCTAAACCATACTGATCCAAACGCACCCGTACAACCTGATAACCATGCGATAAAAATGTGTCAATTGCAGGTGGATAAGCCCAGTGTTCCACCACAACCACATGACGCTGGGCTTTAGATTGAGCCAACACCCTTGAAGCCAGAAAAATACCCATTTGGCTACCCCGAACCACACAAATATGTTCAATGGAACTTTGGATAAAACGTTCCATTGACAACATCTGCTGTAAAGCTTGTCGTAACTCGATGCTACCTTGCGGATCACCGTAGCCCATACTCTGATGGCGGGTGACCTTGATCAGGGCATGGCGATAGGCACGAGAAAACAATTCATAGGGAATTAAACGGGTGTCGGGCACACCATCATTCTGAATAAGATGTGTTGGGCGGGGTATATCTATTGTCTGTGAGATAGGCCTGGCTTTGGGCTGGTCTTTGTATTTTAAGTCAGGAAGATGCGCTGAAACAAAAGTGCCTTGTCGAGCTTTGGAAACCAGCCAGCCTTGTGCCTCTAAATCCTCATAGACGGATTGTACCGTTTTACGATTGATTTTTAACTCATTGGCCAAAGTCCGAGAGCCTGCCAGCCGTGTTCCTGAAGCTAACCGTCCCGATAAAATATCCTGAATAATCTGATTCGCCAACTTGAGAAAAAGGGTCTTTTCTTCACGATCTTCAAGGTGTAGCCGAAATTTCCATGACTGTTGCCCGATTTTCTGAATCATCGTTTGCTGGACCATATAAGTTTTAAAAACTGGATATTTTAAACCATCCACAGACTTTCTATTCTGCATATGTCCCATCTACAAATCAAATGAATAGGAGGATTTATGGAGACAGCATTACTTGATAAACAGCAGTTGATGCACAACGCACAGCAAAGTATGCAGCAGCTTTTTCAGGATGTGGAATATACCGAACAGCAAAAACTGGCGTTGACCTGCCGCATTTTATTTGATCATGGACATGATTCAGGTTTGGCTGGGCAAATTACCAGCCGCACAGCCAAAGGTAATACTTTCATTACCCAGCGCTTTGGACTCGGTTTTGATGAAATTACCGCAACAAACCTGTTGGAGGTTGATCAAGACCTTAAACCTTTAAATGGTCAGGGTATGGCGAATCCAGCCAACCGTTTTCACACATGGATTTATAAACAGCATCCAGATGTGAACTGCATTATCCATACCCATCCTACCCATGTCGCCGCTTTGTCAATGTTGCGTGTGCCCCTGATGATTGCCCAAATGGACACCTGTGCATTGTATGGGGACTGTTCTTTTGTTGGTGAATGGCCAGGTGTGCCTGTGGGTAATGAAGAGGGGATTTTAATCTCTAATGCTTTGGGAAATAACCGAGCAGTTCTGCTCTCCCATCATGGGCAACTGGTCACAGGCAAAACAATTGAAGAAGCCTGTAACTTGGCGATTTTGATTGAGCGTGCGGCACGTTTGCAATTACTTGCCATGTCCGCAGGACAGATTCAACCGATTCCCCATGAGTTGGCAAAAGAAGCCCACGACTGGGTATCCACAGATAAACGTAACAAGGTTAATTTTGCTTATTACGCGCGTAAGGCATTGAAAAAACATCAGGATTGTATCTAGGAGGTCAGTATGAAACTAAACGGTATTATTGCCTATCCCATTACACCATTTAAAGCGGATGGTCAGGAAGTCGATTTTGATGCACTGAGCATTAGCTTAAATGCCTTATTGGAAAATCAGTGTGATGCAATTGCACCATTAGGGAGTGCAGGGGAAGGTGCCTATTTATCTTGGCAAGAATGGCAACAAGTCGCACAAAAAAGTATTGAAGTGGTGAATCATCGTGTACCTGTGATTTTGGGGATTTCGGAATTGACCACTGCAATGGCGATTCAAAAAGCTAAAAAAGCTGAAGAATTGGGTGCGGATGTGATTATGGTGATTCCTGTGTCGTATTGGAAACTGACTGATCAGGAAGTCTATGAATATTATCAACAGATTGCAGCATCCACCAAATTACCGATCATGGTGTATAACAATCCTGCCACCAGTGGCATTGATATGAGTCCTGAACTGATCGTGAAGATGTTCCAGAATATCGACAATATTTGCATGGTCAAAGACAGCACAGGCGATATTCAGCGTATGCACAAGTTCCATGAACTCAGCAATGGACAGCTACCATTTTATAATGGTTGTAACCCATTGGCACTGGAAGCGTTTTGTGCAGGCGCAAGTGGCTGGTGTACGGTTGCACCAAATTTATTGGGTAATTTGCCAAGTCAATTGTATCAGGCAGTTCAGGATGCTGATCTGGTACAGGCAAAAGCATTATTTTATCGCCAATTGCCATTATTGCGTTTTGTGGTGCAGTACGGTTTGCCTAAAACGGTTAAAGCAGGTCTAAATGAATTGGGCTTTGCGGTGGGTAAACCCAGAAGTCCTGTGCAAGAAGCCAGTGCAACTGAGCGACAACAACTTAAAGCCTTAATGAAATTGGCGATAGCAAATTAAATTTTTATCAAAAGCCCCTTGCCTAGTGTGATGGATGGGCAAGGGGGCTTTTCTTTATTTCTCTAAACCCAACCAGTCTCTTGGTTTTAAATAATAATCAGTGAGTCGTTTTTCAGGTGAGTTTTCATCCCATTCAGGACGATACGACCAGCCTGCAAGATTAGGTAAACTGACCAAGATCGATTCAATCCGTCCACCTGTTTGCAAACCGAATAAAGTGCCACGATCATAAACCAGATTATATTCAACATAACGACCACGACGATACAACTGGAACTCACGCTGAGCTTCGGTATATGGCTGCTCACGATGCTTTTCAAAAATTGGCAGGATTGCTGCTAAATAACCATTACCAACAGCCTGCATATATTGAAAACAGGTTTCAAAATCCCATTGATTGAGATCATCAAAGAACAAACCACCCACGCCACGCTGTTCATCACGGTGTTTTAAGTAGAAATAATCATCACACCATTGTTTATGCTCGGCATAAACATTTTCACCAAATGGCTGACATAAGTCATAGGCAGTTTGATGCCAGTCTAAAATATCCTGATCATCTGGATAGAACGGGGTTAAGTCAAAGCCACCACCAAACCACCATACAGGATCTTGTCCCTCAGGTTCAGCCACAAATAAACGCACATTGGCATGTGAGGTTGGAATATTCGGGTTTTTGGGGTGAATCACCAGCGACACACCCAAAGCCTGTGCCTTTGCGCCAGCAATCTGCGGATGGCGTTCAGTTGCGGAAGCAGGCAGCTTGCTGATATTGATGTGGGAGAACATGACCCCACCTTTTTCAATCACTTCACCATTTTGCAGAACACGGGAACGGCCACCGCCGCCTTCAGTTCGTTGCCAATCATCAATGATAAACTCAGCGGTTCCACCGCCTGCACGTTCCTGCTGTTCTAGTCCTGCACAAATCCGTGCCTGTAGGTCGAGTAAAAACTCACGAACACGTTGAATATCAACTGAAGTTGGATGCTGCATGATGATCCTCTTAAAGTGATCTAGGAATTGCTTATATCAAAACATAAAATCCATAAAAAAAGTAAGGGATTTTTGCCTTTTACCATAAAAATCCCTTAATTGCCTTATTTTTAAACATTTTGAAAAAATGAATCAGAAGTCATCTTTTTTATATAGGTGATCCATCCGTTCACGTTTGGTTTTTAAATAATGCTCATTGAATGGATTACGACCCACTGTAAGTGGAACACGCTCCACTACATTAATGCTTAGATCAGTCAATGCCTTTAATTTTAAAGGATTGTTGGTGATCAACTTCACTTCTTTGACTTGCAGATGATCCAGCATAATGCTGCACATATCGTAACGGCGGGCATCGGCAGGCAAGTTCAACAACAGGTTGGCATCGACTGTATCATGTCCCTGATCCTGTAGGGCATAGGCACGAATTTTATTGGTCAGGCCAATCCCACGGCCTTCCTGACGCAAATATAAAATCACACCCTGGCCTGCTTCATTAATTAAGCGTTGTGTGGCTTGCAGTTGAGGCCCACAGTCGCACTTCAATGAGGCAAAGGCATCACCAGTCAAACATTCAGAATGGATACGCACGAGTACAGGCTGATTTGGTGCAGTTTCTAGTCCTTTGGAAAGCGCCACATGCTCTTCGCCCGTTGCTGGGTCTTGAAACACGGAAATATTGAAGTCACCAAAAGCGGTTGGTAGCCTTGATGTTGCAACAAATTCAATTGGCACAGAACGCTCACTATGATAATAAAAAACAGTCAAAGTATAGCTTAATGTGTGAAGATTGCGTGAATTGGAATTTCTGATTTTTCACATAAGTTTTTCTTTTTCATACAAAGCACACAATAATGGTTGATAAACAGTGACATAATTCAGGATAATCTGCCAGCCAGTCCCTGAGACTGGCATGAGAATGTTTAGCACGACATCATTCGCCCATGTGGCTGATTGAAGGTAGATCATATTTAATTGTATGATTGCCCCCATTTAACCCAGCTTCGGATTTGCCAGGCTTAAAAAGGCTTCGCCACATTATGTTGTATACCGAAATTCCAACTCAACGTCCTGTTACGCCATTGTTAGATGGAATTGATCATCCACAACAGTTACGTCAGCTCGAACAAGGCCTGCTCCCACAAGTGGCGGACGAGTTGCGTCAATATATTCTGTATGCGGCAGGACAAAGCGGTGGCCATTTTGGTGCAAATCTGGGAGTGGTTGAACTGACGGTTGCCCTGCATTATTGCTTTAATACACCCCAGGACCGTCTGGTTTGGGATGTGGGCCATCAGGCTTATCCACACAAGGTGTTGACGGGTCGCCGTGACAGAATCATCACGATTCGTGCCAAAGATGGTTTGGCTGCATTTCCTGCCCGTGAAGAATCCGAGTTTGATACCTTTGGGGTAGGGCATTCATCAACAGCAATTTCTGCTGGTCTTGGTATGGCACTTGCGCGTCGCTACCAAAAAGATCCATGTGATGTGGTTGCCATTGTCGGTGATGGTGCAATGACCGCAGGTATGGCCTTTGAAGCCATGAATGATGCGGTTGCCCATGATGCCGACTTGATTGTGGTACTAAATGACAATGATATGTCGATCTCATGCAGTACAGGCGGCTTTGCCAAACACTTGGCGGCGATTTGGGAAACAGGGCAGTTGGTCAATGTGAATGAACAGGGTGAAGCCTATGTTCAGCCACATCCAAAATGGACCTATAACTCACGTCTGCACCAGTCAGCAACAGATGCTGCGGATAACCTGTTTAAAGCGATTGGTTTTGATTATTTTGGGCCGTTTGATGGCCATGACGTGGAACAGTTGGTACAGGTTTTCCATGCCCTGAAAAAACGTAAGGGTCCACGTCTGGTGCATGTCTATACCAAAAAAGGCAAGGGCTTTGCCCCTGCGGAAGCAGACCCAATTACCTATCATGCCATTACCAAAATTGCGCCCGTAGCTTGTGCACCAGCGAAAACTTCTTCTTCAAAAGCAGCGCCAAAATATTCGGATGTGTTTGGGCAATGGCTCTGTGATGAAGCTGCTCAGGATGCGCGTTTGCTGGCGATTACTCCAGCCATGTGTGAAGGCTCGGGTATGGTGCAGTTCGCACAGCAATATCCTGAACGTTTCTTTGATGTGGCAATTGCAGAGCAGCATGCGGTGACGCTGGCAGCAGGCATGGCTTGCGAGGGCTTAAAGCCTGTGGTGGCAATTTACTCAACATTCTTACAGCGTGGCTATGACCAGTTGATTCATGATGTTGCGTTACAGAATCTGGATGTAACTTTCGGTATTGACCGTGCGGGCTTGGTTGGTGAGGATGGCCCAACCCATGCGGGTGCCTATGACTATGCCTATATGCGTACAGTTCCAAACATGGTGATCATGGCACCAAAAGATGAAAATGAATGCCGTCAAATGCTGCATACCGCCTATCACTATAAAGGGCCAACAGCAGTACGCTATCCAAGAGGTGTAGGAACAGGTATTGAAATTCAACAACAGATGACTGCTTTGGAGATTGGTAAAGCTGAAATCGTTGCTGAATTTAATCAGGATGCTGAACAACAGATCAGTATTCTCGCCTTTGGTAGCCGTGTGGCAGCTTCAGTTGATGCCGCAGCGCAGTTTGCAAATCAATATGCAGTTGGCGTGCGTGTGGTGAACATGCGTTTTGTGAAACCACTGGATGAACAAATCATTCGTAAGCTTGCTGAAAAGACCGACCTCTTTGTTACGGTGGAAGAGCATGCAGTAATGGCGGGTGCGGGCAGTGCGGTAAATGAATTTCTGGCGCAGGCGAGAATTGTGAAACCTATCTTGAACCTTGGTTTGCCAGATGCCTTTTTACATCAGGCGACACATCCGCAAATGCTGGCGGACTGTGGTCTGGATAGTCAGGGTATTTTAGCCTCAATTCAAAAGGCGTGGTTTTAATCAACAAACCATGTGAATGTGGAAATAATTTTTCGCAACATTTTTTCCCTAAAAGCGCTTATATTTGATAGAATATGAGCGCTTTTATGCATTATTCTTTGTCAAAATCTTCAAATTTGTAGTGGGTGTTCAATGGAACCTATGGTGGTTATGGCTGCGCGTGCGGCTCAAACAGTTGGTCAAGAGCTTTTAAAGGCACATCAAAATCGTCATAAACTCGATTTACAAGTTGAAGAAAAAGGCATTGATGGTCCAGTAACGCGTGTTGACCGTTACATCGAACAACTTACCATTGATACCCTCCGTAAAAGCTATAAAAACCACAGCTTCCTTGGTGAAGAGTTTGGTATGCAGGAAGGTAAAGGTCACGATGCAGACTGGTGCTGGGTGATTGATCCCCTGGATGGCACACAAAACTTTATTCATGGTTTTCCACATTTCTGTATCTCAATTGCGGTACAACATAAAGGCGTAACTCAACACGGTGTGATCTATGATCCAGTGCGTGATGAATTGTTCTCTGCCAGCCGTGGCCGTGGCACAGTGATGAACCAGCGTCGTATTCGTGTCAATGTCAAAGATAATCTGGAAAACACGTTCCTTGCAGTGGGTCATCCTTACCGTGCAAAACGTAATGGTGAAATAGTTTCTTATGCGGAACAGCATTTCGCTTCATTATTGGCTGTAACCAAATCAGGCGCGCAAATCCGTCGTGGTGGTTCTGCCGCACTGGACTTGGCTTATGTGGCTGCGGGTCGTTTTGATGGTTTCTTTGAGCTTGGCTTAAAACCGTGGGACATTGCTGCGGGTGAGCTGATTATTAAGGAAGCGGGTGGTGTGGTTGTTGATGCACGTGGTGGTAATGATTCATTTGACAATGGTCAGGTGCTTGCATGTTCACTCAAGATGCTAAAACCGTTGATGCAGGCAGTTGTTCCAGCTTGGGGCGAAGCTGCAAAATAATTTGTAGATTTATAAAAAAGCCCTCAATATTTTGAGGGCTTTTTTATATGAAATGATAAAAACAAGGTTAAATGAATTGTTGATCTATTTTATTGGTCCAGGTGGTGCGGGAAAAACAACCACGGCAAAGTTGCTGGCATCGCAATTAGGATGTGCATGCTATGATCTAGATGAGCACTTTATACAATTCGAAGATAATATTGGACAGTACATTGCAGAACATGGCTATCGAGAATATGCGGCTCGAAATGTGCAATTATTTTTAGAATTACAACAAAAATCTGAAAATCAAGAAATAATAATTATTGTATGTTCTTCAGGATTTATGACTTATTCAGAGGATACTCATCAAGACTATATAAAAATAAAGAATGAAATAGAGAAGCATAAATTCACCTTTTTATTGTTACCCTCATTGGAGCTGGAAAAATGTGTTCAGGAAATTCTTACAAGGCAGATGACTCGGACGTATTTGAATGCTTCTTGGAAAAAGGAAGAGTTGAAGATCAGAACACGATTTCAACTGTATGTCAGATTGGATTGTCAAATTGTTTTAACGAATGAAGTGCCAGATATTATTGTGTCTGGAATAAGGGAAATATTAGGGAAATAATGGCAGGCTATTATTCTCAGATGGCTTGCTACCTATTGTTATATAAATATAATTTTAAAAAATAGTAGGGAACTGGAAGAATGGCTTTAGCAAAGAATTGTTATTGAATTACGAAAACCTATTAAAAAAGGTGACTTTTAAAATTATTCTGCTATAATCCGCGCACGCACTTAAATTCCAGTTCATTACCTGAACATTCAGTTCTATTCATATTATGCGCACGCTGTCCATAGAGAGGACCACATCTTGCGCCCAAATCGCTTAGCGATTCTTCAGGTTGAGGCAGTAATCAAGCGTGCGTTTAGTCCACATCGTCGTTATTCGGATTGCCACTGAATTGTACTTATATTCAGCTTGAGTCGCTTTGCCGCTTGTTGCCGATGTCTATTTTTTGTATTTATTAAAATGGAGCACCCATTAGGGTGAAACTCTCTATGAGCAAAACTTTTGCCGAATTTTCCTTACATGAAACCCTACAACAAGCACTTGAAGGTTTAGGCTTTACTAGCCCGACACCTGTACAGGAACAAGCAATTCCAGCTGCTTTAGCAGGTAAAGATTTATTAGTTTCAAGCCAGACTGGTTCTGGTAAAACAGCTGCATTCCTACTCCCTACATTAAATGCTTTAGCGGGTCAGGAAACTTTTGTGCCATTTAAAGAGCGCATGAAAGCAGTGACTCAACCAAGCATCTTGGTTTTATGCCCGACACGTGAATTGGCTCAACAGGTTAGCCAGGATGCGATTGCATTTGTACGTCACATGAAGGGCGTTCGTATTGCCGCAATCATGGGTGGTATGCCTTTTGGTAAGCAAATTCAGCAGCTTAAAGGTGCACAAGTCATTGTTGCAACCCCAGGCCGTTTACTTGACTTGGTTAATCGTCGTCAGTTGAAACTTGATAAAGTTGAATCGTTGATCGTTGACGAAGCTGACCGTATGTTAGACCTTGGCTTCTCTGAAGATTTGGAAGCGATCAGTGATCTGGCTGCAAACCGTAATCAAACACTCATGTTCTCTGCAACATTTGCGGACCGTATTATCCGTTTAGCAGAACGCATGATGAACGATCCTGAGCGTATTGCGATTGAGACAGGCCATAGTACCAATACCGATGTAACTCAAACATTGCATTGGACCGATGGTTTTGAGCACAAGAAGAAATTACTGACTCACTGGTTGTCTGACGAATCAGTTGATCAGGCGGTTGTTTTTGCAAGCACGCAAGAAGATACCGACATGCTGGCTGAAGAATTGGCTGAAGCAGGTCACTCGGTTGTTGCGCTACATGGTGCGATGCCACAAACTGTTCGTAACCGTCGTTTACGCAGCATTCGTGAAGGTCGTGCAAAAATCCTGGTGGCAACTGACGTTGCAGCACGTGGTTTAGATGTACCAACCATTTCTCACGTGATTAACTTCGGCTTGCCAATGAAGAATGAAGACTATGTACACCGTATTGGCCGTACAGGTCGTGCGGGCCGTTCAGGTCAGGCGATTACCTTGGCGACTTACCGTGAACGCGGCAAAATCCGTGCCTTGGAAGATTATTTAGATGCACGTTTAAATGTGTCTGAAATCGAAGGTCTAGAGCCATCTCCACCTCCTGCTCGTTCAGGTCGTGATGGTGGTGGTCGTGGCCGCGGTGGTAATGGCGGTGGTCGTGATGGTGGCGGCCGCGGTCGTGGTGGTTTCGGCGGTGGTCGTCGTTTTGAAGGTGAAGGTAACTTTAAGCGTCGTGAAAGCGGTGATGATCGTCCACGTCGTAGCTTCGATGACAAACCTCGTGGTGAGCGTCCAGCGTTTGCTGGTGAAGACCGCCCACGTCGCGAATTCAATTCAGATCGTCCACGTCGTGAGGGTGGTTTTGAAGACCGTCCACGTCGTGAGTTTAATTCAGATCGCCCACGCCGTGAGGGTGGTTTTGATGATCGTCCAAAGCGTAGTTTTGGTGGTGAAGACCGTCCACGTCGTGAGTTCAATTCTGATCGTCCACGTCGTGAGGGTGGTTTCAATGATAAGCCACGTTTTGATGCGAATGATGACAACCGTGGCAATCGTGTAGACTATAAACCACGTCGTGAGGGTGGCTTCGGCGACCGTCCAAAACGTGATTTTGGTGATCGTCCACAACGTGAGGGTGGCTTCGGTGACCGTCCAAAGCGCGATTTTGGTGATCGTCCACAACGCGAGGGTGGTTTCGGTGATCGTCCAAAACGTAGTTTCGGTGATGACCGTCCAAAGCGCAGTTTTGGCGATGACCGTCCAAAACGTAAGTTCGGCGGTGAAGATCGTCCAGCGCGCGGCACTCGTGAAGAAACTTTCGGTGGTGACCGTCGTCGCAAAAATGACTTTTAATCGATAAAAACCGATGAAAAAACTAAGCCAGTTGTAAAACTGGCTTTTTTATTTGGGATTAGTCAGGTAAAATTGTTAAAATGTGTGCTAATTCAAATTTTGTATAAGAAATGAAAAGGGTTAATCAAAACAAAAGTCTTTTGAGTCGAATGTGGTCTTTCATATGCAATGAT
The DNA here is from genome assembly GCF_030385805.1 of Acinetobacter thutiue. Classification (NCBI taxonomy): domain Bacteria; kingdom Pseudomonadati; phylum Pseudomonadota; class Gammaproteobacteria; order Moraxellales; family Moraxellaceae; genus Acinetobacter; species Acinetobacter thutiue. The sequence continues at coordinate 119,031 of NZ_JAUDZE010000003.1, read as the reverse complement.
GGACTGCCATGCCTTTTTGTCATTTTGATGCTCTGTAATGGCCTGTTTTTCGCCTATGCACTTTTTGATGCCAATCACGTCGATTCATTAAATGTTAATTCCAGCCAAACCACCAGTCAGGTCGTCTCAAAAAATAACTACATAAATTAATAATCTTCATACGTCGCTTATCAAAATAAAAACAACGATTTAATCTTTCAGTGTATAGTATGCGTGCATAAAAAGTGCAGGAATGAATGCCATTATGAATAACAAATCTCCTCTCGATAGCGAAGCCCTAATTGAAGTTAAAAACCTGAGCTTTAATCGAGGAGAACGCGTCATTTATAACGATATCAGCCTTAAAATTCGACGTGGTCAAATTACTGCCATTATGGGACCATCAGGTACAGGTAAGACTACTCTATTGCGTTTGATTGGTGGACAACTGAGTCCCGATCAGGGTGAAGTTCTACTGGATGGTAAAAATATTGCATCCATGTCACGCAATGAGTTGTTTGCTGCACGTGCCCGTATGGGTATGTTATTTCAAAGTGGTGCACTGTTTACTGATATGTCGGTCTATGAAAATGTGGCATTCCCGATTCGTGCACATACCAAATTGCCAGAACACCTCATCGCAGAACTGGTGGCATTAAAACTTGAATCCGTCGGTTTACGTGGTGCTGAGCAGTTGATGCCAACTGAGCTTTCGGGTGGTATGAACCGCCGTGTGGCTTTGGCACGTGCCATTGCACTTGATCCTGAACTGATTATGTATGATGAGCCGTTCGCAGGACAGGACCCGATTGTGATGGGCGTATTGACCCGCCTCATCCGTTCCCTGCGTGAAGCGTTGGATTTAACGACCATTGTTGTCTCACATGATGTCTCAGAGACACTGTCGATTGCTGACTATATTTATGTGGTAGCGGAAGGCAAAATTCAGGGTGAAGGTTCACCTGAACAATTAAAAAATCACGCATCGCCATTTGTGCGCCAGTTTTTAACAGGTTCGGTTGAGGGACCTGTCGAATATCAATTTACACACCAAGCATATTTAGATAACGAGGTTCGTCCATGAATGCGATTGCCTGGCTAGGTAGACTCGTTATTGAGCGAATAAAGGGAATTGGTGCTGCGGCGTTAATGCTCCTGCAAGTTTTATTTTCCATGCCATCCAAAGGTGGCTTTCAGCGTTTTGTGTACCAGATGTATCGTGTCGGGGTGATGTCCCTGCTGATTATCGCAGTTTCAGGCTTATTTATTGGTGCTGTTCTTGGCTTGCAGATGTATAGCATTCTGGTCACCTTTGGCAGTGAGGCGATGCTGGGTACAGCAATTTCACTGACATTACTGCGTGAGCTGGCCTCTGTGGTGGCTGCCTTGCTGTTCGCAGGCCGTGCAGGTTCAGCACTGACTGCTGAAATTGGTTCCATGAAGCAGAGTGAACAGCTTGCCAGTATGGAAATGATCGGGGTTGATCCACTTCGTCAAATTGTTTCCCCTCGTTTATGGGCAGGGATTGTCAGCTTGCCAATGCTCACCGTGATTTTTGCAACCATTGGCATTATTGGCGGCAAGATGGTGGGTGTTGATTTCTTGGGTGCTGATGAAGGTTCATTCTGGAGTGGCATGCAAAGCAGCGTGCAGTTCTGGCATGACATTTTCAATGGCACCATTATTAAAAGTATTGTATTTGCCCTGATTTGTACATGGGTAGCGGTCTATCAGGGCTATGCCTGTGACCCGACACCTGAAGGTATCGCGACTGCAATGACCAGAACGGTCGTATATTCTTCACTTTGTGTATTAGGTTTTGATTTCGTGTTGACTGCGGTCATGTTCGGAGGGATTTAATGAAATCACGTACTAGTGAGCTGGCCGTAGGTATTTTTGTCATTATCTTCGGTATCGCTCTATTTTTTCTTGCGATGAAGGTCAGTGGCTTAGTCGGTACCAATTTACGTGACAGCTACAGCATGACAGCGCAGTTTGATAATGTGAATGGTTTAAAACCACGTGCCAAGGTAACCATGAGTGGTGTCACCATTGGCCGTGTAGAATCCATTACCCTTGATCCAGTGTCGCGTCTGGCAACAGTCAAGTTTGACCTTGATGGTAAGTTAACCAGCTTTAGTCCAGAGCAACTCAAGGAAGTGCAGAAGAACGCACTTGAAGAATTGCGCTACAGCGCTGACTATGAGCAGGCGGATGCCGCGAAACAAAAAGAAATGGAACAGCAACTCATCCGCAACATGACCTCCATCACCAGTCTGGATGAGGATGCTTATATTATGGTTGCAACCAATGGTCTTCTGGGTGAGAAATATTTGAAAGTGGTGCCAGGTGGTGGTGTGAACTACCTTAAACGTGGTGACGTGGTTTCAAATACCCAGGGTACAATGGATTTAGAAGATTTAATTAGCAAATTTATTACAGGTGGTGCTGGTAAAGCCACAACTGGCTCAACCGCAACAGAGGGTTCAACTTCACAGCCAGCCGCCGCTGAAGCAGAACCATCTTTCGCTGAGTAATTTAGGTTAGGAGATTGTCCGTGAACACATTATTGAAACAAACGCTAACAGCAAGCGTATTATCAGCTATGCTTGCAACCACAGCATTTGCAGCACCAACAGAAACTCCACCTGATTTTGTCAAGCGTGTTGCTGATGGGCTGATTACCCGTTTAAAAGCAGATAATGCGAAATTACAGAATAACCCAGCTTTGGTAAGAACGATTATTCGTCAAAATCTTGACCCATATGTAGATTCACAGGCGTTTACACGTATTGTGTTGGGTACTTATGCCAATAACCAATATACCAATGCTGCACAGCGTGCCCAGTTTGAGAAAAACTTCCGTGAAGTGATCATCGAAAACTATGGTGGTGCTTTTGCAAAATATACCAACGAAAGCTACACCATGCGCCCTTATAAAGCGTCAAACAGTAAAAACCCTGTGGTGACGCTGGACTTCCTGCACAATGGCGAAAAGATTCCTGTGTCGTTCCAGTTAAACGACAAGGGCGATCAGTGGAAAGTACGTAATATCAATGTGTCTGGTATTGACCTTGGTTTACAGTTCCGTAACCAGTTTGCGGCAACTGTTCAGCGTAATGGTGGTGATATCAATAAAGCGATTGCAACCTTTAAACCAGATGCAGATGCTGCCGTAAGCAAAAAATAAGGTGGTGACGGGTGATTCAGTATATTGACCAGCAGTTAGTTGTTTCCAAGACGATTAACTTTGAAAATGCGGAACAGGTTTATCAGGCTGGATTAAAGCATATTCAACAGCACAAGGCTTTCCCCTTGGTTGTTGATTTGGCTCAGCTTGAAAATGGTAATACCTTGTCTTTGGCGGTATTGGTGCAATGGTTGCGCCAAACACCTGAGAACAAAGGCCTGCATTTTAAAAATGTCTCTGAGAAGATGCTGAAAATCATCCAGGCCAGCCATCTACAGGATGACTTGAAGTTAATTTGATCAAAATCTTGTCGAAATAAAAAAGCACCGTCAGGTGCTTTTTTATTAAATCCATTTTTTCCAGCGGAAATACACCATCGGCAACACCAGAAATGCCATCAAAATGCCAGTGACAATCCAGAAACTGAGATTGCCATGTGCAAAGGGAAGCACGTCAGTGTTCATACCATAAATACTGGCGATCAGCATCGGAGGGGCAAGCATACTGGGTAAAATCGAGAATCGACGAATCGTGTCGTTCTGTTCGGTGTTAATGAACCCAGAGGTGGTATCCAGCAAGAAGCGTACTTTCTGGAACAGGAAAGCGTCATGTTCAACCAGCGAGCGAACATCCTCACTTAACTCGCGAATATCGGCATCATAAATATGACTGCCCAAGGCACGTGGACGAGATAAAAAGGTCAGTACCCGACGTAGGTCAATCAAACACAGCTGGGCTTTTCCGAGCATGTCTTCCTGCTGTGCCAGACGCGTAATCATGTCATCCAGATCCAGTACCTTTTCACGGTGATGGTTATTCAACACTTCGGTTGAGTATCTTTCCAAGTCTTTGTGGATATCTTCGAGGATATCCGCAAGTTCATCCAGCTTTGCCTCAAGCAGGCCCAATAAAATCCAGGTCGGATCTTTATAGTCCATGTCATAGTCATTGCGCCGCGCACGCGCACGGAACGCACGGAACGCCACCAGCTTTTCACCACGCAGGGTAAACAGGCGGTCTTTATGCAAAATGAACGCAACCGTTTGCACCATTGCCAGCATGTGGGATGATTCTTCCGCATCTCCATCCACCTGATAGTTTTTATTCTTTGTTAAAAAATAGGTGCTGATATGTAAAATACCATCGTCATCACGGTAAAATCGTGCCGATGAGGAAATGTCTTCAAGTGACTTTAAGGTGGGCAGGTTACGGTCATAGGCATCCAGCACCCATTGTTGTTCTTCCTGCGAGGGGGCGATGAGGTCAATCCACACCAGTTCAGGGTGCAGATCAAAGCTGCCGTTGATGGTTGCATCTTCCAGACTACCGCGCTCTGTGGCATAAAAGGCTTCAAGCATGTCTTTTTTCCTCGCGCAGTCAATATCAGACTTTCTGCTTTCATAGAAAGTCAGCGTGTATTTTAGACAAGGATCGGCTGAAAAACACTTGCCTAAACGTTATTTTGTTAAAAATCTTGTTACATAGTCTACTTTAGCAGCATGACAGTTATATAAAACGGTTTTAATTGTATGAAATCTAGGGGCTGTTGATCTAAAGAATTATCGTTGTCCAGATGAGTCATGGCTGAGCAGGACAATACCAAATCTATGGTTGTTTAGTTCCATTGTAATGAATGCATCAGTTGAAATTTAAGTGTGAGGAAAGGGTATTGAAAACGATTACTGTGGCTGCGGCTGTCATTCTAAATGAGCAGAATCAACTGCTTCTAGTGCGTAAACAGAATACGCAGGCATTTATGCAGGTGGGTGGAAAACTGGACCTGAACGAAGCACCTGAACTGACCATCCAGCGTGAGATTTTGGAGGAGATTGGCTGTGAATGTGAGATTAAACAGTTTATCGGGCAGTTTGAAACGGCGGCAGCAAATGAACCAGGCCATGTTCTGGTGAGCTATGTTTATTCAGTTGAACTCAAGCAGGTTCCACAAATTGCGGCTGAAATTGCTGAGATGAAGTGGATCAATTTGGATGATCAGTCCACAGTATTGGCACCACTGACTAAAGAGGTGGTGATTCCATGGTGTCAGCAAAACCTTGTAAGCTAGACTCGCGATGTTGTGCGGCTGACAAACATACACTATGGATCTGTTGGCAGCCGAGCTGTTCCAGCACTTTCGACAAGGCGGTAATGGAACTTCCTGTAGTCACCACATCATCCACAATCAGCACCTTTCGATAGCGGACTTTTCCTGATGGGTCGGCAATAAATTGCTGCTCAATATCTTCCAATCTCTCTAGACGTGAAAAGCCTTTTTGTGAGTGTTGTGCCAGACGTTGTACAGGCTGCCAGACAGGAACATTTAGGTTATGTGCTAGCACTTTAGCCAATAGTAGGCTCTGGTTAAAACCGCGTTCTACCAAGCGATCTGTGGAAATTGGCATTGGCACTATGGCCTGGACTTTGGGAAGCTTGAGCTGTAGCAAAAGGCCATTCAATAAACGTTGATGATGCAGTTTTTGCTCATATTTAAACTGTTGAATGATGCGGTCAATTGGGTATTGATAATGGCAGGCAACAAACACCTGCTGCTGGTTACGGGTAATGTGCTGTCTCAACCACGGCAGTTGTTGCCAGCAACTTTGGCACACACCAAAATGCTGTTTTACGCCAATGTCACACAGGCTGCATGGAGTGAAATAATCAAAAACCTGTTGTGCTGATCTGCCAAGTAATTTAAACATAAGCGTATCTTGGTGCTTCAGGCAGCCAGCGTTTGAGCAGGCCGTTAGCATGTTGTGGGTAATCCTTGAGGATTTGTGCCGCCACATAATGCGCCTGATTAAGCAAATGGTCATCACGTTCCAAACGGGCCACGCGAAAGCCCATCTCACCTGTCTGTTTGGTGCCCAGCAATTCACCTGGGCCACGAATTTCCAGGTCCTTTTCAGCAATCACAAAGCCGTCATTGCTTTCCCGTAGAATGGAAAGGCGTTCCTGTCCATTCTGTGACAACGGGGTTTTATAGAGTAGGGCGCAGAAACTTGCAGTTGCGCCACGACCCACCCGACCGCGGAGCTGATGCAGTTGAGACAGCCCCAGCCGTTCTGCATTTTCAATCACCATGATGGAAGCATTGGGTACATCCACGCCGACCTCAATCACTGTGGTGGCAATCAGCAGTTGCAATTCATTGTCCTTAAAGGCCTGCATAACGGTCTGTTTTTCATCCGCTTTCATTTTGCCATGCACCAGCCCAATGTTGAGCTCAGGAAAACGTTGCTTAAATTCCTGATAGGTGGCCTCGGCTGCCTGGGCATCCAGTGTTTCAGACTGCTCAACCAGCGTGCAGACCCAGTAGGCCTGCTTGCCTTCACGACAATTTTTTGCAATACGTTGCAGAACTTCCTCGCGCCGATCCAGTGGAATGGTCACGGTTTGGATGGGGGTACGTCCTGGTGGAAGTTCATCAATCATGGAGGTGTCCAGATCACCATAGGCACTCATGGCCAGCGTGCGGGGAATTGGGGTTGCGGTCATCACCAACTGATGAGGTGTGAACTGGTCTGAACCCTTGTTGCGTAGGGCAAGCCGTTGATCAACCCCAAAACGGTGCTGTTCATCAATAATCACCAGACCGAGTTTGGAAAACTCCACATTGTCCTGAAACAGTGCGTGGGTGCCCACAATCAACTGGGCATGACCCTGCTTGATCTGTTGTTCGGACTGAGCGCGTGCCTTGCCTTTCTGCTTGCCTGACAGCCATGCCACCTGAATGCCCAACGGTTCAAACCAGCGTTTAAAGTTTAAGTAGTGCTGCTCGGCAAGAATCTCCGTTGGTGCCATCAAGGCCACCTGCCAGTCCGCTTCCAGCGCATGACAGACAGCGACCGCTGCAACCAGCGTTTTACCTGCCCCGACATCGCCCTGTACCAGACGCAACATTGGCTGATCCTGTTTGAGGTCGTGCAATATTTCCTTGGAAACCCGTTTCTGGGCATTGGTCATCTGGAATGGCAGGCCATTCAGTAATTGCTTTGCCAAAACCTTGCTGCTGTTAAAACGCGGGGCGGCAATCTGGCGGATATAGGCACGGCGCGTCAACAAACTGACCTGATGGGCAACCAGCTCCTCAAAAATCAGGCGCTGCTGTGCAGGATGGGAACCCTGATTAAGCTGCAACATGTTGGCATCGGTTGGTGGTTCATGGATATAATGCAGGGCCTCTTTCAACTCATAGCCATTACTGTATTTGCTTGGCAGCAGTTCAGGCAGGTCATCGCTATGATACTGTAAAGCCTGACGCACATATTCCCGTAGTTTGGGTTGAGTCAGGCCCTCGGTACTTGGGTAGATTGCGGTAAGCTGGGTTTCGGGTAAGGCGGTATGTTGCTGGATCACCTGAATTTCAGGATGGTAAAGTTCCAGACCACGCGCGCCGACCCGAACCTCGCCAAAAATCCGTAGGCGTTGCCCAATCTTGATACGGTCGGTCAGACCCTTGTAAATATGATAAAAACGTAAAGTAACCTTGCCAAAATCATCCTGTAGCAATGCTGCAAGTGACTTCTTTTTGCCAGGTGGGAAGTCAACTGACCTGACTTCACCCTCCAGCAGGTAACTGCGCCCAACCATCAACTGATTCATTGGAATAATCGTGCTACGATCTTCATAGTCACGCGGAAGATGAAACAGCAGGTCATCCGTGCTAAAAATGTGGAGCTTTTCTAGCAGGGTCGCTGCGGCAGCACCAACGCCTTGTAATTGCTGGACTGAGTTCATCTTTGGTCAGGGATATGTATGCATATTTTATTTATTGGTTATGGTAAAACATCTCAACGTGTTGCTAAACACTTATTTGAGCAAGGTCACCACATTAGCACAATTAGTCGCAGTGCAAAAACAGATTGTTACGCGACACATGAGATACAGGATATTCACCAGCTCGACCTGACCGCATTTGCTCCGATTGATGTGGTCTATGTGTTGCTTGCTCCGTCACAAGGGGGAATCGAGGCCTACCAGCATACCTACGTGGACAGTGTTGAACCGATTGTTCAGGCATTAAAGTCACACCCTGTTCAGCGCATCATCATTGTTTCATCCACCCGTGTGTATGGTGAAAATGCAGGGGAGAGGGTTGATGATGAGTCATTGATCCAGCCTGCCGATGAGCAGGGCAAGCTGTTAAGGAAAATGGAGTTGTTGTGGCAGATGCATTATCCCCAGCAGAGCATCATCGTTCGTCCAACAGGGATTTATGGAACATCGGTTGCCCGTCTGCAAAGAATGGCTGAGCAAACGTCAACCCACCCAGCCATTCATTTGAGTAACCGTATTCATATTGATGATTTGGCAAGGTTTTTGGCTCAGCTTGTGGATGTGGAGAATGTGCAGCCCAGCTATATCGTCACCAATAACATGCCTTTACCCATGCATGAAATCCTGCTCTGGTTCCAGCAACAGCTTGGCCTGCCTGCATTGAGGCTGCTATCTGAACAGCAGACAGGGAAACGCATTTATGCCACCAGACTGATGGAAATGGATTTTAAATTTGACCATTTGATTTGCTTTAATGACTATGCGGCGGCTTTGTCGGCACATGGCAATCCAGAATAATTCGATTAAACTGCAAGCGTTTTGATTCGGGGTATGGCTTTTATTGCCATTAGATGTCAGTGTATCTTCCAGATGGCTTGGATTATGCACATGGATTGCAGGAAAATGAGCAAAGGTCAACGATGAAAAAAATAATATATACAATGCTTCTCGGATTAATTGCGACAAACAGTTGGGCGGGTGAACAGACCTGGTGTGTATTTGACCCTGTGGGGACTCAGGGGGATATTAGCCGCAGGTTGCAGGATATTCGCCTGTATGCACAGCAAAGCCAGGTCCAGTTGAAATTTAAAACCTTTAACAATGAAAGTGAGGCGATTCAGACATTTGACCAAGGCAAGTGTTCAGGGCTGGTTGCCTCAAACTTCAATACTTACCGTTATAACCGTTTTATGGGAAGTACAGGCGGAATTGGCCTAATTTCAAATAACCGTGTGGCGCGGATGCTACTGCAACTGTTCAATCATCCCAATGTGGAAAGGCGCATGGTGGGGTCAGACTACGAAGTGCTCGGCATGATTCCGATTGGTACAGCCTACATGATGATGAACACCCAGCAGATCAGCAAGGTCTCCCAGTTAAAGAACAAGAGAATCGGGATTCTTGAAAACAATCCCCCACAACAGGCATTGGTGCAGAGTGTATCGGCCCAGCCCGTCTATGTGGACTTTTCCAATGCGGTGGATTTATTCAAGCAAAAGAAGATTGATATTTTGGCCGCACCCGCTTATGGCGTATTGCCTTATAACATGAAAAAGGAATTTGGTGCTTCAACACAGGTGGTCAACTTTCCTGTTGCCTATTTTGCAATCAATATCGTGATTCGGCCCCAAAGCTATCCCACAGGTTTTGGCCATCAAATCCGAAGCTGGTTCGTAAAGAATAGCAATGTGCTGGCGGCACAGGCAATGCAGTGGGAGAACCATTTGCCCGCCTATTACTGGGCGGATATTTCAAGTTTTGAGAAACAGGGCTATGAGGCATTGGTGGCGAAAATCCGTAACCGCTATGTCGATTCAGGTTACTACGACGCCTATTTTGTTGACCTGATCAGACGGCTACGTTGTCTGGATGATCCGCAATATCTCGAATGTCGGAAATAAAAAAACCTCAAAGCGAAGTTGCTTTGAGGTTTTAATTGCAATATTAAGCTTTTTTACGTTTCAAGCGGCGTTTGGCCTGTTGTGAAGCCATTGCCTCCAGCGCTGTCGCCAATTCCTCATCACTGAATGTGGTGATGTGCTGCAACATCTGCAAGGTCGCTTCGTCAAGCACCAACTGGGCACCTGCCGCCATTTCACTAAAGTTGTCATCATATTCAATGAAGCCCTGTTCATTGTTGCGAATATAATTCTGCTGGGTCAGCACCTTAATAAAGCTTTGGAACAGTGCCTTGTCAAAGAACTCTGGTGAATTAAATTCATAGAGCACAGACAGGCGTTGACCCAATAAGTGGCTCAGCTCCTCAACCTGTTTGGTGGAGATATTGCCAGAACCACGCTGGGTAATCAGCGCAAGCGTCATGTAATAACGTTCCAGGCTCTGTTTCACAGGCAATGCCAAGGTCACAAGTTTCTGGTGTTCTTCGCTATTTGGTGTTGGGCTGAACAGGTTGCCATCATGGTCCTGAAAGATCAGGCCAATCTGTACCAGAGCATTGATGTAGCTATCAATATGCTGTTGCAGTTCAGCTGGCTGCCATTTCATGAACAGTTCAGCTTTTAGGAACGGATACAGGGTACGGATGACGTTGCTTAAATCGGTCTTGTTAATTTTACCGTTGTGCTCAACCAGTGACGCAACCAGTGATGGCAGTACAAAGGCATGCAGGATATTGTTGCGGAAATAGGTGAGCAGGACCGCCTGATTCTCCTCAATCGCAATAATATCGCCCAACACATGCTGTACGCGCTTGATCAGTTTGAGCTTCATGCCATAGGCAATGATTTCCTTGCCTGATAATGAGGTGACCTGAGTGCGCTCGTCATACGGTTGCTGGGTGGCCAGATCACGGTAAATGTCGAGCTGTTTTGCACAAATCTCTTCATCCAGCGTATGTTTTGGCGTTGCCAACAAGATCAGCGAAAGCAGGGAAACAGGGTTGACCACCACCGCACGGTTGATGTTTTCCAGAATCAGGTTGGCTGAGCTTGAAACCACACTGGAAATTTCTGCTGGAGTCGGTGCATCATTCTTTTCAATCTGGATATGGTCTGCATTGTGCTGTTTCAGGATGTCATCAAGAAAAACAGGTTCACCAAAGTTGACATGCACCTTACCGAAAATACGCTCGATTTTACGCAGTGTTTTCACAATACCAAAGATTGACTCAGCCTCTTTTGGCTTGCCCTGCATCTCACCCACATAGGTTGAGCCTTCCATTAGGCGTTCATAGCCAATGTAGGTTGGAACAAAAACAATTGGCTTGGCCCGACCGCGTAGATGACCATGAATGGTCATCGCCAGCATCCCTGTTTTTGGTGGCAGTAGGCGGCCTGTACGCGAGCGTCCACCCTCGATAAAGTATTCAATCGGTGTGTTACGCGACAAGATACTGTATAAATATTCCTTAAATACCGTGGTATACAGGGCATTGCCACGGAAAGAACGGCGGATAAAGAATGCGCCACCACCACGTAGTAGCTGGCCCACAAAAGGCAGGTTCAGGTTATCACCCGCGGCAATATACGGAATCATCAAACCACGTTTATAGATCACATAGGACAGCAACAGATAGTCGATATGGCTACGGTGACATGGCGTATAGATAATTTCGTAGTCTTTTGCCAGCTCACGCACGGTGCTGAAGTTATGCACCTCAACGCCGTCATAAAGCTGTGTCCATAAACGTGTCAAGGCCATGTCAGCAAAACGTACCGCTGATGCCGAGTAGTCAGAAACGATTTCATTGACATAGCCAATGGCACGGCGTTCAGCCTCCAGCATGCTGATTTTATGCTGAATACTTTCACGGCGAATGGCATCCTGTACATCTGGTGCCTTAATGACAGATTGCATCACGTTGCGACGGTCAGACAGGTCAGGACCAAGCACCACCTCGCGTTGCTGGTCAAGATAGGTGTCCAGTGAGCTTGCGATATAGGTGGCGGGAGAGATGTTTGGGTGATGCGCTTTGGCATAATCTACCAATTCACGCAAGGATTGTGGTTCATGGAACTCTAAATAGGACTGGCGACCATGCAGGCCAATATTGACCAGTTGTTTGACCGTACCTGGTGTCGCCCATGTATCGGAGAACAACAATTTAAACCATGAATCCTCTTTATCTGGCGAACGTCCCCACAGTACGGTCACAGGAATAAGCTGCACCTCAATTTCAGGCTGCTGTTCCAGCGCCTCAATCAATTGTAAAAGACGCGGAGGGAAAGTCTGGGTGTTAAATAAATTATTTTCATTCTGATGCAAAAACAGGATTGAGTTTTTTTCGTGGTAGGTCCCAAAACTCAAGGCATCCAATGCAGGCTTGAGATGAAGACGGCGGGTTTCCCCATCCACAACCAGTGCGTTGCTGCGTGAATAGTTTTGTAGGACATAGCAGACCAGCTTGTTTGAATCCTGGTTTTTTTGCTCTACTGCGGTGGATTCTGTAGGAACTTCACCAAGAACATGCGGGGTTACCACAAGGTCAAGCAACTTACTCGAAAGTTGGCGATACATTTGACCAAATCCAGTCTTGGACATTACAAACTCCTAAATCATAATCCTGACAGTAAGTCATGATGAGCACGACATTCTGCGTTATTCTGACATAAAACGATATGTTATTTTCTGACAAAATATAGCGTATTTGGTAGATTTTATCGTTAAAAATCGTATTTTTAGCGGTTATAAATAAGAATAACGTGACGGACAAATCATTTTATCCTGAGCATATTTATTGGAATTTATGGCACAATCAAGTCAGGCTGCTCATGACGGTTGATCTGAATTGTCCTGACTTCGCCCTGTGCATGAGCTAAAAACAGTGTTTTATTGTGGCACTATAACTGTCCTCATGCCTGGGTTGATTTCTCCTCATTGGTGTTGGAAGGTGGTTACATGAATGCTTTGACTCAAGAACTCGTTGAATTATTGACGCTGGAACGGATTGAAGAACATATCTTTCGGGGCAACAGCCGCAATCTGGTCGGTAAACGGGTATTTGGCGGGCAGGTGCTAGGGCAGGCGTTAAGGGCCGCATCCTACACCACAGATCGTCCAGCACATTCACTGCATGCCTATTTCCTTTATGGCGGGGATGTGAATGCACCTATCATTTATGAGGTTGATCCCCTGCGTGATGGAAAGAGTTTCGCCAGCCGACAAGTCAGGGCGATCCAGCATGGACGTACGATTTTTTCTGCAATGGTATCTTTTGCCAATCCAGAAGAAGGATTGAACTATCAGCATAAAGAGCCAGAATACCCTGCGCCAGAAGAGTTAAAGTCTGAAAAAGAACTAAAAGAGAGCATGATCAACTTTGTGCCTGAAAATGTCCGTGCCAGTTTTATGCGTGAGCGTCATGTGGAAATTCGACCAACTCAATTGGTCAATCCATTTGCCCCACAACCAGAGGCGCCGTATTACGCACATTACATTCGTACCCATGATCAAATTCCTCAGAATATTGACGAAATTTCGTTACATCAGGCCATCGTTGCGTTCTATTCAGATTTTACCTTGATGACCACGGCATTGCGTCCACATGGTCTTTCATGGATTTCTCCAAATCTACAATGTGCCAGTATTGACCACACCATTTATTTCCATCGTCCACTGCGTGCAGATGACTGGATGCTCTACGATATGGAGGCAACCATCAGTGCCAGTTCGCGTGGGCTAAACTTTGGACGGATGTGGCAAAATGGCCAGTTGGTCTGTAGCACAGTGCAGGAAGGCTTGATTCGGCTCAGGGAAATTGAAACCCAGTAATATATGAATTGATAAAAGAAGACCATCATTTTGATGGTTTTTTTAATGATAAGCATGTGACAAAAAATTGCTCGATTCTTCAACATGAGCGTGCCATAGTACCAATAAGTTAAAAATGTCTTATCCATCATAATGAATCTAAATACGCAAATTTTAATTGCCGCGATACTGGGTGTGGCATTTGGTTTCCTGTTGATTGCCTATCCACAAACACTTTTCTTCGATTACAGCCTGTACGGTTTGGGCATATTAAGCAGCATTTTCATTGGCTTGTTGAAAATGCTGTTGATTCCCCTGATCTTTAGCTCAATTGTGGTTGGCGTTTCCAACTTACAGGCAGGTGGGCAATTTGGACGGGTCTGGAAAATCACTGTACTGTGCTGTTTTACCACAACCACACTGGCACTGATTTTAGGGATTGGCTGTGCGCATCTGTTTGAGGTGGGCAAGGGCATTGACATCAGCCTTTTTCAGGCAGAAATCCAGAACCACCAAACCCCCGATACCCTGACCCCCTCCAGCTTTTTCACCAACTTTATTCAGAATACCCTGATTAATCCTTTTAAGGCATTTAGTGAGGGTAATGTACTCGCGGTTGTGCTGTTTGCACTGTTCATTGGCGCGGCGTTGGTTAAGGGTGGGGAAAGTTTTGCCCTGGTGCGGAAGATCAGTCAGCAATTCTTCAACATCATGATGCTGCTGGTGAGCTGGGTGATGCGACTTGCGCCAATTGGGATTTTTGCCCTGCTTGCCAAGCTGATTGCAACCGAAGACCTTTCCGTGCTGAGCCGTCTGGCTGAGTTTGCGGTGGTGGTGACGGGCACCACAATTTTCCACGGCGCGGTGGTGTTACCTGCCTTGCTGTGGATTTTTGGAAAGATGAACCCGATTACCTTTTTTCGAGGAACTCGTACCGCCTTGGTCACAGCATTTGCAACCAGCTCAAGTTCCGCAACCATGCCACTGAGTATGCAGTGTGCCCAGGAAAATTTAGGCGTACGTCCACAAACTGCGGGTTTTGTCATTCCCTTGGGGACACAGCTCAACATGGATGGTACGGCGCTGTATGAAGCCGCTGCTGCCTTGTTTATTGCGAACCTGATGGGCTTGGACTTGAGTTTGACCCAGCAAATTATTGTCTGTCTAACCGCCATGATCGCATCTTTGGGCGCACCAGGCATTCCAAGTGCAGGCATGGTGACCATGATTATGGTGTTGCAGTCGGTTGGACTACCTGCGGAGGCCATTGCGATTTTACTGCCGATTGACCGTGTGCTGGATACAGTGCGTACCGTGGTCAATGTGCAGGGTGACATGATGATCAGTGTGGTGGTTGATCGTTATGCCAAACAGGCAGAGGCTGAATTAAGTTAAATTCTGGCAATAAAAAAGCAGGATTAATCTCCTGCTTTTTTATTTGAATCAATTATGCTGCTGGTTGTAAGGCACGTTTTGCCGCTGGTGAGTTATTGAGATAATTCACGGCATCCTGTGTATTGCCCTCTTTTACAGGGTCGTACCACGGCATGAGGTAATCAAGCTGCTGGGCGACCAACCAGGCTGGACCTGGCAGAATCTTGGAATCCTGAAGCGCAATCTTTGACCATTCGATCCAGATCCACGGTTTGAACAGGCTTGGTTTTTTATCTGCAAAACGCGGGTCCTGACTCATGATGTGTGCTGCGCCATCTACCCACAAGCCCAGTACACCAATAATCACGGCAACACTAAGGTAGTAGCGTGCGACATAACCACCGCCTAAATGACGGTAAAGGTCAAATGCAACGGTACGGTGCTCGATTTCTTCAGAACCATGCCATTTGATTAAATCCAGCATTTCAGGGTCTGCACCAAGTTCCGCCCAGCGCTTGTTGTAAAGCGCATATTTACCCAGTACACAGGTCATGTGTTCGACGGTTGCGATTACACCCAGACGGAACAAGTCCCATTGATGGTCAAGGGCCTGTGGAATTTCCTTGCCAAATGGTTTGTCTGCCAAAGCCTTGGTGAACAGGAAGTCCATAATGTCGAGGTTGCGCTGAATATCAATATTGCGCTGGCTGAGATATTCCTTGTTCGCAGAGGTGTGCGCTACAGCGTGCATAGCTTCCTGACGAATAAAAGCCTGAACATCTTCCTTTAATTTTTCATCAGTGATTTGCGGAAGCACCTTGTTGTACAGGCGGCAAAACCAGAACTCACCAGCAGGTAGAATGTTATTAATCTCATTAATAAAATAACTGGCAAAAGGCTGGTTAGGAATCCAGTCTACGGGCGTGTTTTCCCAGTCAAACTTTACCTTGCGTGGGAGAATTTTATAGTCAATCGAAGAACCAAGAACTTTGTTCTTCACAAATGATAGTAATTTCATCGTTTAGTCCTAATCGATAGTGCAATGAACCAACACTAGCAGTATATGAAAACATCCATGTAGTTGTGTTTAGCAATTCAGGACAATTAAAAATTATTTTATGCATCAAGTTGCATGAAATGCATTTTTTACGCTTGAATGTCCGTTTCTGATGCTTCGGGAATCTGGCTGAGGTCAAATTCAACGGCTTGATCAAGGGTGTAATTCAAACGACCTGCCATCACGCTAGCCAACTCTTCCAAGCCAATTCTGTTGAGGGATGAGAACAATTGAATCGAGAAGTCCAGTTTCATTTTCTTCAATTGCTGTTTGACTTCCAGCAGGGTTTTATTGGCAGGGCCACGATTCAGTTTATCGGCCTTGGTTAAAAGAATATGCACAAATAAATGACGTGAGTGTGCCCATTCCAGCATCATCAGGTCGAAATGCTGCAATGGATGGCGGATATCCATCAATAACACCAGACCTTGTAAACTTTTACGATGGATCAAGTAATTTTCTAATTCTTTCTGCCAAACGATCTTCATCGCTTCAGGTACAGCCGCATAACCATAACCAGGTAAGTCAACCAGACGCTGCTCTGGATTGCCCAAGCTAAAAAAGTTGATCATCTGGGTACGGCCAGGTCTTTTAGAGGCACGCGCCAACTGCTTTTGATTGGTCAGTGCATTGATCGCACTCGATTTTCCAGCGTTTGAACGGCCAGCAAATGCAATTTCGTAACCCGTATCTTCTACGCATAAAGCCAGTTTTGGCGCACTCATTAAAAATTCAGCTTGGCGTAACCAATTTAAAGACTGGACTGCATATTCGGTGATAGCAGGGTCCATCTTTTTTTCATAACTGATTTTTTGCTTAGGTGCGAGTCTGGCTTTGGTATCTTTCGATTTTTCACTACGACGCATAGAAGCTTACTTTTGAATTGAAATAGCAATGACTATTATAGAGGATGTCAGCGATTGGTGCGAATCTCATCGCCAGATTGTGGCTAGGCTTTTTGAATCAGCTGTAAAAAATCAATGTTTGAGCTTGGCGAGGAGGGCAGGATACTGTGTTGCAGGACTTCATCCAGCGTGTACTGGTCAAGACTCTGATAAAAACATTCCAGTGCCTGATCCAGTATACCTTTCAGACCACAGTGCGAACGTAGCACACAAGGAGGAGTGTTACATTCTACAATTTGATGGTTGCCCTGCAAGATACGAACGATTTCACCTAGTTTAAGCTGTCTGGCTGTTGGATTAAGACGGATACCGCCGCCCTTGCCACGCGTGGTGACAATCCACTGCTGTTTGCCCATAAAGTGAACGATTTTAACCAGATGGTTTTGTGACACATGCAGGTCTTGCGCAATATCGGCAATCGTGTACGGTACATCACTCGGGCGAGCGATATACATCAAAATTCTGAGCGCATAATCAGTAAATTTATTGAGTTGCATGGTTTCACTCAATCGATTGCTTGAAATAGAAAAGGCTAGTCTATCACAGGCTAGCCTTATACAAAACGCAGGACAGATTAGCTCAATCGAACCCCACCTGTACCAAATGCCTCGCTATGAATGTTTTCGGCAGGAATACCACGGGCAACCAACGCCTTATGCTGTTCCGCCATAAACGGCATTGGACCACAGAGATAGTAGTCTGCATTGATTGGCAGTAAGGCGGCATCCATCGCTGCCAAATCCAGACGGCCAGCAACGTCATAATCTTCACCCAGTACATCACTTTCATGTGGGAACTCGTAGGCGGTAAATGTGCTCAGGCGTGGATATTTTGCCTTTAATTCATGAATATGCTGTTTCATGGCATGCACCTGACTGCTACGGCAGGCATGAATAAAGCTGACAGGTTGAGGCATATCTTCTGTCACCAATTGATTCAGCATGGCAATCATTGGAGTTAAGCCAACACCACCACTGATAAACACATTACGTTTTTTGCTATCAATCAGGTAGAAGTTGCCTGTAGGTGCAGACACCTCAATTTCTGAACCCTCAGCCAAGCCATGTAAGGTGCTTGATACCCAGCCACCTGCCAAATCACCTTTTTCATCTTCACGCTTGACTGAAATACGCAGGTAGTCTGCTTGTGGACTGGTTGACAAGGTATATTGACGTGGTTGTCTTAAACCCAGTTCCTCAACAAATACACGGACTGAAATATATTGACCCGCTTCATATTTTGGTAACTCACCGCCATCGACAGGTGCAAGGTAGAAAGAGGTGATTTCATCACTTTCAACCACTTTCTTGGCGATTTTAAAGGTACGCCAGCCCAACCAACTGCCTTTGGTTTGCTGATGCTGGTCATAAATCGCTTTTTCAGTGTTGATAAACAATTCAGCCAATTGACCATAAGCCGCAGCCCATGCCGCAATCAATGGATCTTCCATTGAAATGCTGAGCACTTCACTGATTGAATGCAGCAGGTTTTCACCCACAATACCGTAGTCAGGTGACTGAATATTCAGGCTGACATGCTTGTGGGCAATGAGTTCAACCACAGGCAGCAGCACAGATGGGTCCTCAATGTTTTCCGCGTATGCCAACACAGCGCCTGCAAGTGCCTGAGCCTGGGCACCACTGCGTTGGTGTCCCATGTTAAAGGTTTCCTTTAAATCAGGATGATTCCCCAACATGCGGTTATAGAAATAACCAGTCAGTGCCACACCGTTTTCACGAAGTACAGGTACAGTTGCTTTTACAAGGTCAATTTGCTGTGGAGTCATTTTTGATCTCTCTTGGCTATCATTTATAAGATGTATTTAAAATACATTTTTAAATATGGATTTGCAATATATATTTAAATAAAAACCATAAATTTTTTATGGAATATATTTATAATATTGTTTTTGATAGAAATTAAGAGGATTTATTGGAATGGCTGGCAAAGAAGAGCCCTAATGTATGGAGGAATTGGTTGAAACAGGATGTCATTTTGAGATCAAGATTGCCTTGCTTTTGTTTAAAGTGATTGATATATCGTGCATTGGTTTTTATTTGGAAAGATAATTGGATTCAATTTGCCACGGTTGTCCTGATTTTAATCATATCTAGATTGGTTTCTGTCGCACCACGGTTGGCATTAACTGTATTGCTGGTACTGTTTTGGGTGGAAATGGGTTGAGATGATGATTTCGCTATTTGAAATCTCAGGTTGTTAAGGAGATTTAAAAGTAAACCATCATCTCATGAAAATTACCAACAGACTTTTGACGTGCGGGTTTTCTTATTTAGCGTTTACCAAACAACGACCCCAGTAATCCTCTTACAATTTTCTGACCTGTGCTACCGCCTAAACTTCGTGCTGCACTTTTGGCAAAGGTTCCAACAATATCCTGCGTCAATTTCTCTCGGTCACGCTGGGCTTTTTCTGCGGCCTTTTGCTGCTCTCTGGCAAAACGTTCCTGTTCCTTGGCTTGTTGTTTGGCTAAAGCTTCCTGTTCCTTAGTCTGTTGTTTTGCCAACTCATCCGCCTGTTTTTGTTGAGACTGCTGTAATACTTTTTGTTGTAATCGTTCATAGGCACTATCCCGATCAACAGCTTGATCATAGACACCTGCGACAATGCTTTGACCAATAATCACTTGACGCTCTTCAGCGCTAATTGGACTAAATGCCGAGTAGGGCGGCATTACCCAGCCACGTTCCACAATTTGTGGTGTGCCTTGTTCGTCCAGACAGCTAATCAATGCCTCGCCCACAGCCAGTTCGGTAATGGCCTGATCAACCCTGAATTCAGGGTTGGCACGGAAAGTATCCGCCGCAGTTTTTACTGCCTTTTGGTCTTTTGGGGTAAAGGCACGTAGCGCATGTTACACACGGTTACCCAGTTGGCCCAAAACGCTTTCAGGCAAATCCAGTGGGTTTTGGGTAATAAAGTAAATCCCCACACCTTTGGAGCGGATCAGGCGAACCACCTGTTCGATTTTCTGTTTTAAGGCTGGACTGGCATTGTCAAATAACAAATGAGCCTCATCGAAGAAGAACACCAGTTTCGGCTTATCAATATCGCCAACTTCTGGAAGCTGCTCAAACAGTTCAGAGAGCATCCATAACAGGAATGTGGCGTACAGTTTGGGGGTGTTCATCAATTTATCCGCAGCGAGGATATTGATATAGCCCTGACCATTGCTGTCTGTCTGGATAAAATCCAGAATATTCAGGCTGGGTTCACCAAAGAATTGCTCACCGCCTTGATCACCTAAAGCCAGTAAATTACGTTGAATGGCCCCAAGACTGGCTGGGGAAAGATTACCATACTCAGCTTTCAGTTCAGCCGCATTTTCACTGACATAACTCAACATTGCTTTAAGGTCTTTAAAGTCAATCAGCAATAGGCCCTGATCATCGGCAATACGGAAAACTGCGGAGAGCACACCCTCCTGGGTGTCATTCAGATTCAGCATCTGCGACAACAATAACGGACCAATTTCCGAAATGGTGGTGCGAATTGGATGACCCTGCTGACCAAATAAATCCCAGAACATCACAGGAGATGCTGCAAACGGCACCGATTCAATATTCAGCGTTTTCAGGCGCTCATCAAACTTGGGACTGCTTGCACCTGCCTTGGCTAAGCTTGATACATCTCCTTTGGCATCAGCCAAAAACACAGGCACCCCGAGACGGGAGAAACTTTCAGCAAGTACTTTGAGTGTCACGGTTTTACCTGTTCCTGTTGCCCCTGCAATCAAACCGTGCCGATTGGAAAATTGCGAATGTAAAACAATATCTTGAGTGGTATCTGTGGTTTTTTTAGCAATAACAATGGGTGTACTCATTCTTCACCTATTCTTTATCTCATTCGAGCTGTTTTAATGCGTTTTGAATATCTTGGATTAAATCTTGTGGATGTTCTAGTCCTATACAGAAGCGAACCAATAAACCTTGTTGTAAATGTGTATTTTCAAGCGTACGCATCTGTTTTAAATCATAAAGCATGACAAGGCTGACAGGGCCGCCCCAGCTAAATCCAAGTTTAAACAGCTTGAGGCTGTCGCAAAATTTACGGATCGCGGTAATATCAAATTCAGGCTTAAAAATAACACTGACCAACCCCGCACTTTTACCTGTGATGCAAACCTCTGTCCAGAATGAATGACCTGCGGAATCTGGGTCTGCTGGATGTAGCACCTGACTGAATTGGGGTTTTTGCTTTAACCAGCCTAATAAGGTCAAGGCACTTTTTGACTGCTGTTCATAACGTAGTGACATATGCGCCAGACTACGCTGGATTTGTGCAGTATCATCACCCGAAACGGAGATGCCCTGAATGGCGTGCATACGATAGAGTTTATGGTGCAGATGTTGGTCACACGTGACCACTGAACCCATCAGTATGTCGCCACCACCGCTGGGGTATTTGGTCAATGCATGAACCGTCATATCAACAGCAAGATGCTCATCAGAGAAATCAAAGGCATTAAAGGCCAGTCCAGCGCCCCATGTGTTATCCAAAGCAGTCAAAACATTGGCTTGTTGTGCTTTTTTAACCAGATTTTTGAGATCTGGAAATTCCAGCGTGACTGAACCTGCTGCTTCAAGCCAGATCAGTTTACTTTTTTCTGTCGGCTGAAAGCTTTCCGCATCAATTGGGTTGTAAACCTTGACCTGAATACCATAGCGGTCTTGCAGATTCTTTAAATGCTCAAGGTTTGGCCCATAAATATTGTCTGCCACCCAAACCTCATCACCTGAGCTTAAAAGAGCACTGTTTACTAAATTAATTGCAGATAAACCACTAGGCGCAAGTAGGCAATATTTTCCACCTTCAATCTGGGCGATATTGTCGCCTAAGGTAAATGTGGTGGGTGTGCCATGTGTACCATAACTATAGTCGTAGGGATTGGTCCAGTGACGGTCAAAAAGGTGCGCCGTGGTTTTAAAAATAATGGTGGATGCACGAAATAGGGGAGGCTGGATGGTTTCTATATATTGAGGGGCTTGGCGTGGTGCATGGATGAGATCAGTTTGGGCATGATTGTGTGTCGTCATGGGGCAAAATCTAGGCAATATAATGGTTTAGGTTAAGAGAAAATACACAATCCTGCCAGTGGTTTGCATATTTTGTACAGAATCGGTACAGAGCAGGGAGTCAGCACAAAACTGGCTTTATTCTTGCTAAGACTAATTATCATTCTAACGACAACAGGTTTTGGCGCATGAAGTCGCATTTAAGAGTGCATTATTTTCAGCACATTGCAGGCGAGGGTTTTGGAAGTTGCTATAGCTTCCTGAAAGCACATAAAGCAAAAATTACCGCTACAGAATTCTTTGCCTTGCCCGTTGATTTACCCCTTGAGTTGGAGGCATTGCCTCGTGTGGATGAGGTTGACCTGTTGATCATTATGGGTGGAACCATGAGTGTCAACGACGAGGCAAACTATCCGTGGCTCAGACTGGAGAAACGCTGGTTGCGTCGCTATCTGGCCGCAGGCAAGCCCGCGATAGGATTGTGTCTGGGTGGACAGCTCATTGCCAATGCTCTGGGCGCGGCGGTGAGTCGCAATCCTCAGCAGGAACTGGGCTGGATGGATGTGGGACGGGCATCTTCCGTTCCAGAACATTGCTTCCAAATTCCCGAGAAAATTAACATTATGCAATGGCATAGTGAAACCTTTGAAATCCCCAAAGGTGGTGTGCGTCTAGCAGAAAACAGGGTGTGTCGTAACCAGCTTTATCAAATAGGGCGGAATGTTCTGGGTTTTCAGTTCCATCCAGAAATGACACCGCACGCCTTGCAGCTATTGATTGAAAATGAGGAGGATATGGCGGTATTTAATGGGGAGTATGTACAATCCATTGCAGAGTTGAAAAAATCTAATCAAAGCAAATTCGAACAGGGCAATACCCTGCTGAATCAGGCGATTGAATATGTGGTGAGCGCATAGGCGGGCTTTAAGGCCAAAAAAAGAAAAGAAGAATTGCATAAGACTTAAACAATCGCTATAATGGGCGACCCTCAAATGGAGGGCGTTTTCTACGAAGAAAGTAGTCAACGCATTACAGTCGTGGCATCGATCACGACCTTAGTGAATTTCACTGCCCTTGACACTTGCCAAAAGGTGAGGTGCGTCATGGGTGATTCTTTATATATTTGGCTTGGAGTTTACTGGTATGTCTAACCAGAGAATTCGTATCCGTTTGAAGTCTTTTGATCATCGCCTGATTGATCAATCTGCTCAAGAGATCGTAGAAACCGCTAAGCGTACTGGCGCACAGGTGTGTGGTCCAATCCCGATGCCTACTCGCATCGAACGCTTCAACGTTCTTACTTCACCACACGTCAACAAAGACGCTCGTGACCAGTATGAAATCCGCACTTATAAACGCCTGATCGACATCGTTCAACCAACAGATAAAACTGTTGATGCATTAATGAAGTTGGATCTTGCTGCTGGTGTTGATGTTCAGATCGCTTTGGGTTAAGGCTTTCGGTTAATTAACTCTAAGTTAATTAGGCCGCTTTTTTAGAGGTTTATGCACATGGCTATTGGTTTAGTCGGTCGCAAATGTGGTATGACTCGCATCTTTACTGAAGCAGGTGTTTCTGTTCCAGTAACAGTGATTGAAGTTGATCCAAACCGCATTACGCAAATCAAAACACTTGAAACTGATGGTTATCAAGCAATTCAAGTAACTACTGGTGAACGTCGCGAATCGCGCGTAACTAACGCTCAGAAAGGTCACTTCGCGAAAGCGGGTGTTGCTGCTGGTCGTCTGGTTAAAGAGTTCCGCGTTACTGAAGCTGAGCTTGAAGGCCGTGAAGTTGGTGGTTCTATCGGTGTTGACTTGTTTACAGTGGGTCAAATTGTTGACGTAACTGGTCAGTCTAAAGGTAAAGGCTTCCAGGGTGGTGTTAAGCGTTGGAACTTCCGTACGCAAGACGCTACACATGGTAACTCTGTATCTCACCGTGTATTAGGTTCTACAGGTCAAAACCAGACACCTGGTCGCGTGTTCAAAGGCAAGAAAATGGCTGGTCACCTAGGTGATGAACGCGTAACGGTTCAAGGTCTTGAAATCGTATCTATTGACGCTGAACGTTCTGTTTTAGTTGTTAAAGGTGCAATCCCTGGTGCAACGAATGGTGACGTGATTGTACGTCCTACCATCAAAGCGTAAGGTGAAATAGAATGAATTTAAAAACTGTTTCTGGCGCTGCGGTTGAATTATCAGAAGTTGCTTTTGGTCGTGAATTTAACGAAGCTCTTGTACACCAGGTTGTTACAGCTTACCTAGCTGGCGGCCGTCAAGGTACTCGTGCTCACAAATCACGTGCAGATGTTTCTGGTGGTGGTAAAAAGCCATTCCGTCAAAAAGGTACTGGTCGCGCTCGTGCGGGTTCTATTCGTAGCCCAATCTGGGTTGGTGGTGGTAAAACTTTTGCTGCTCGCCCACAGGATTGGTCTCAAAAAGTAAACCGTAAGATGTATCGCGGTGCAATGCAATGTATTTTGGCTGAACTTGTTCGCCAGGATCGTCTTGTATTGGTTGAAGAGTTTGCTGTTGCTGCTCCTAAAACCAAAGACTTGCTTGCTAAATTGAACGACTTGAATGCAACTCGTGCATTGATCGTTACAGATGCTGTAGATGAGAACTTATATCTTGCAGCGCGCAACCTTCCACACGTTGATGTGGTGGATGCAACTGCAATTGATCCTGTTAGCTTGATCGCATTCGATAAAGTTGTCATGTCTGTAGCTGCTGCTAAGAAAATTGAGGTAGAACTCGGATGAACAACGAACGTCTATATCAAGTCCTACAAGGACCAGTATTCTCAGAAAAAGCACAAGTTTTAGGTGATACTGCTGGTGTTCAGGTGTTTAAGGTTGCATTAAATGCAAACAAGCTTGAAATCAAGAAAGCAGTTGAACAACTCTTTGGTGTTGAAGTTGTTAAAGTAAACACAACAATCACTAAGGGTAAAACAAAACGCTTTGGTAAGACATTGGGACGCCGTTCTGATGTTAAAAAAGCATACGTCACCCTGAAAGCT
The DNA here is from genome assembly GCF_030385805.1 of Acinetobacter thutiue. NCBI lineage: Bacteria > Pseudomonadati > Pseudomonadota > Gammaproteobacteria > Moraxellales > Moraxellaceae > Acinetobacter > Acinetobacter thutiue. Next base: position 93,980 of record NZ_JAUDZE010000003.1, on the reverse strand, counting down.
GGCCAAGATGTTGAAATGGCTGACTTGGGCGATACCGCTGACAACGCAGCGGAATAAGGACGAAAATTATGCCAATTCAAAAATGTAAGCCAACGTCTCCAGGACGTCGCTTTGTAGAGAAAGTGGTTCATGACCATCTTCACAAAGGCGCTCCTTATGCACCGTTGGTAGAAGCTAAAAAACGTACTGGTGGTCGTAATAATAATGGTCACATCACTACACGTCACGTGGGTGGTGGTCATAAACAAAACTACCGTATTGTTGACTTTAAACGTAACAAAGATGGTATTCCAGCGACTGTAGAGCGCATCGAATACGATCCTAACCGTACAGCGCATATTGCTTTGTTGAAATATGCTGACGGCGAACGTCGTTACATCATTGCGCCTAAAGGCCTACGTGCTGGTGATAAAGTTCAATCTGGTAACGATGCTCCAATTCGTCCAGGTAACTGCTTGCCACTTCGCAACATGCCAATCGGTTCTACCCTTCATAACCTTGAACTTAAAATCGGTAAAGGTGCTCAGTTAGCACGTTCTGCTGGTACTTCAGTTCAGTTGTTGGGTCGTGATGGTTCTTACGCTATCGTTCGTTTACGTTCTGGTGAAATGCGTAAAATCCACGTTGAATGTCGCGCTGTCATTGGTGAAGTTTCTAACCAGGAAAGCAACCTACGTTCATTGGGTAAAGCTGGTGCTTCACGCTGGCGTGGTGTTCGTCCTACCGTACGTGGTATGGCAATGAACCCAGTTGACCACCCGCACGGTGGTGGTGAAGGGCGTAGCAAGGGTATTCAACCTGTAAGCCCATGGGGTCAAAAAGCGAAAGGGTACAAGACACGTACCAACAAGCGTACGACTAAGATGATTATTCGCGACCGTCGCGTCAAGTAAAGGAATCTGACTAATGCCTCGTTCATTAAAAAAAGGTCCATTCGTCGACGCGCACCTGTTCGCTAAAGTTGAAGCGGCAATTGCTGCAAACAACCGTAAGCCGATCAAAACTTGGTCACGTCGTTCAATGATCCTGCCAGACTTTGTTGGTTTAACAATTTCTGTTCACAATGGCCGTAACCACGTTCCAGTGATCATCACTGAACACATGGTTGGTCATAAACTAGGTGAATTCGCGCCAACTCGTACCTATCGTGGTCACGGTGTTGATAAGAAGTCTAAACGTTAATAGGTGCTATGATGGAAGTAACTGCAAAATTACGCGGTGCCGCTATCTCGGCACAGAAAGCACGTTTAGTTGCTGATTTGATCCGTGGTAAATCGGTTGCGCGCGCGCTAGACATTTTAAACTTCAGCAACAAGAAAGCGGCTGTGCTTGTTAAAAAGGCACTTGAGTCTGCAATCGCCAATGCTGAACACAACAACAGCTTAGATGTTGATGACCTTAAAGTAACTACGATCTACGTTGATGAAGGCATGAGCCTTAAACGTATCCTGCCACGTGCCAAAGGCCGTGCAGACCGTATTACTAAGCGTACTTGTCACATCACCGTTAAGGTAGGGGTTTGATATGGGTCAGAAGGTTCATCCAATCGGTATCCGCCTGGGTGTTGTGAAACGCCATAACGCTAACTGGTATGCGAGTCCGAAACAATACGCTGAATACTTGCTTAAAGATCTTCAGGTTCGTGAGTTTTTAACTAAAAAACTTAAGAACGCGATGGTAAGCAACATTCTTATCGAACGTCCTACAGGCGCTGCTAAGGTAACAATTAGCACTGCTCGTCCTGGTATCGTTATCGGTAAAAAAGGCGAAGATATTGAAAAATTACAGCGCGAACTCACCAACATTATGGGTGTTCCAGCGCAAGTCAGCATCAATGAAATCGATCGCCCAGACTTGGACGCACGTCTAGTTGCTGAAGCAATTGCTTCTCAGTTGGAAAAGCGTGTAATGTTCCGTCGTGCTATGAAACGTGCGGTTCAAAACACCATGCGTGCTGGCGCAAAAGGTATCAAAGTTGAAGTTTCTGGCCGTTTAGGTGGTGCAGAGATCGCTCGTACTGAATGGTATCGTGAAGGTCGTGTACCTTTGCATACGCTTCGTGCGGACATCGACTATGCAACTATGCGTGCAGAAACAACTTACGGTACGATCGGCGTTAAAGTATGGATTTTCCGTGGTGAGATCCTGGGTGGCATGAAACAAGTCATGAACCCTGCTCCTGCTGAAGAACGTCCAGCTAAACGTGGTCGTGGTCGTGGTGAAGGTCAGGAACAACGTCGTGGACGTCGTAATGACCGTGCTGCTGACAAGGGAGAATAATCCATGTTGCAACCTAAACGTACCAAATTCCGTAAAGTGCACAAAGGCCGTAACACTGGTCTAGCGCATCGTGGTAGTACAGTATCATTTGGTTCGATTGCAATTAAAGCAACTGAACGTGGTCGCATGACTGCGCGTCAGATTGAAGCTTGCCGTCGTACCATTAGCCGTCGTATTAAGCGTGGTGGTAAAATCTTCATCCGCGTATTCCCAGACAAACCAATTACCGAAAAGCCATTAGAAGTTCGTATGGGTAAAGGTAAGGGTAGCGTGGAATACTGGGTGTGTCAGATTCAGCCAGGTAAGATCCTGTACGAAATTGAAGGTGTGAGCGACGAGTTGGCGCGTGAAGCTTTTGAATTGGCTGCCGCTAAACTCCCGTTTAAAACCACTATCGTGACTCGGACGGTGATGTAATGAAAACTAAAGATCTACGTGAAAAGTCGGTAGAAGAGTTGAAAGCGTTGCTTGATGAGCAACAGCTTAACCAATTCCGTCTTCGTATGGCGAAAGCAACTGGTCAACTAGGCAAATCGCACGAAGTGCAAATTGCTCGTAAAACAATTGCTCGTATCAAGACACTCCTTACCGAAAAACAGGGGAACGGACAATGAGTGAAAAAACAGTCCGCACGTTAACAGGCCGTGTTGTAAGCGACAAAATGGACAAGTCTATTGTTGTGCTTATTGAACGCCGTGTTCAACACCCGTTGTATGGCAAATCAATCCGCCGTTCAACTAAACTACACGCTCATGATGAGAACAATGTTGCTAAAACTGGCGACTTGGTGACCATCAAAGAAAGCCGCCCAATTTCTAAAACTAAAGCTTGGACTTTAGTGGAAGTCGTTGAAGCAGCTGCTGAGTAATTAGACGTTCTTGTTGCATCATCGGACAATTTCGAGTACTCTTTGAGCCTTTCGAAATTGCGACCGGTGATGCTCGGTTTTGGAGTAGGGCAATGATTCAAACCGAAAGTATGCTCGACGTAGCAGACAACAGTGGTGCACGCCGCGTACAATGTATCAAAGTACTAGGTGGTTCACATCGTCGTTATGCTTCTGTTGGCGACATTATTAAAGTTACTGTAAAAGAAGCAATTCCACGCGCACGTGTTAAAAAAGGTGACGTGATGAATGCTGTAGTTGTTCGTACAAAATTTGGCATCCGTCGTCCAGATGGTTCAGTGATTCGTTTCGACGATAACGCGGCTGTTATTTTGAACAACAACAAAGCTCCGATTGCGACTCGTATCTTCGGACCAGTGACTCGTGAACTTCGTACTGAACAGTTCATGAAAATCATTTCATTGGCTCCTGAAGTTCTATAAGAGGCAATCATGGCTAAGATTAAAAAAGGCGATCAAGTAATCGTGATCGCAGGTAAAGAAAAAGGCAAACAGGGTACCGTTTTGTCTGTTTCTGAAGACCGAGTTAAGGTTGAAGGCCTTAACTTAGTGAAGAAGCATCAAAAACCAAACCGTGCTACTGGCGCTGAAGGCGGCATCGTAACACAAGAGGCGACGCTTCATATTTCAAACGTGGCAATTTTTAATGCTACAACCCAAAAGGCTGACCGTGTTGGTTACCAAACGATTGATGGCGTGAAAACTCGCGTTTATAAATCAAATGGTGAATCAGTGGCGGCAGCGAAGTAATAGGTTGAAAAGGCAATGGCCAGACTTAAAGCACGTTACAATGACGAACTTAAAGCGAAGTTAAAAGAAGAACTTGGCATTAAGAATGTGATGGAGATTCCTCGCATCACCAAAATCACCCTGAACATGGGTGTAGGCGCAGCTGCAACTGATAAGAAATTATTGGAAGGCGCTGTAGCTGACATGCAACTCATTGCTGGTCAAAAGCCAGTTGTGACCCTTGCGCGTAAATCAATCGCTGGTTTCAAAATCCGTGATGGTTGGCCAATTGGTTGTAAAGTTACTTTACGTGGCGACCAGATGTACGAATTCCTGGATCGTTTGATCTCGATCGCAATCCCTCGTATCCGTGACTTCCGTGGTTTTTCTTCAAAATCATTTGATGGTCGTGGCAACTACTCAATGGGCTTAAAAGAGCAGATCGTTTTCCCAGAAATCGATTTTGACAAAATTGATCGTATCCGTGGTTTAGACATCACTATTACGACCACTGCTCGTAGCGATGACGAAGGCCGTGCGCTTATGCGTGCATTCGGCTTCCCGTTCAAATAAGAGGTCGATATGGCTAAGAAAGGTATGATTAATCGCGAATTGAAACGCGAAAAGACAGTTGCTAAATACGCTGCAAAACGTGCTGAATTAAAAGCAACGATTGCAAATGTAAACGCAAGTGACGAAGAACGTTTCGAAGCGATGTTAAAGTTACAAGCATTGCCACGTAATGCATCTCCAGTACGTCTTCGTAACCGCTGTGGTTTAACTGGTCGTCCTCATGGTTACTTCCGTAAGTTCGGTCTAAGCCGTAACAAATTACGTGACACAGTAATGCAGGGTGATGTACCAGGCGTAGTTAAGGCAAGCTGGTAAGGAGCGACTAAATGAGTATGCAAGATACCGTTGCCGACATGCTAACCCGTGTTCGTAACGCACAAATGGCAAAGAAACAAACTGTTTCTATGCCTTCTTCTAAGTTGAAAGTTGCTATTGCAAACGTACTTCAACAAGAAGGTTATATTTCAAATGTAGAAGTGGCTCAAGAAGAGACAAAATCTACTTTGACTATTACGTTAAAATATTTCGAAGGCAAACCAGTTATCGAAATGGTTAAGCGCGTAAGCCGTCCAGGTCTTCGCCAATACCGTGGTAAAGATAAACTTCCAAGCGTTAAGCAAGGTTTAGGTATTGCAATTGTTTCTACAAGCAAAGGCATCATGACTGATCGCGCTGCACGTGCTGCGGGCGTTGGTGGTGAAGTTATTGCTTTTGTTTCTTAATAGGTGATTCCTCATGTCTCGTGTGGCTAAAGCCCCAGTAACTGTACCTAATGGTGTAACAGTTACTCAGAACGGCCGGCAGGTCGAAGTGAAAGGCAGCAAAGGTACATTGTCTTTCAACCTGCATGCGCTGGTCGAGCTTAAACAGGAAGAAGGTAAACTTCAACTTGCTCCAGTGAAAGAGTCGAAAGATGCCTGGATGCAGGCTGGTACTGCTCGCGCTGTATTGAATAACCTTGTAAAAGGTGTTAGCGAAGGCTTCGAACGTAAGTTACAGCTCGTTGGTGTTGGTTATAAAGCTGCGGTGAAAGGTGACGTTGTTAACCTGGCACTCGGTTACTCACACCCAATTGACTACGCTTTACCTCAAGGGGTAACAGCGGAAACTCCAACTGCGACTGAAATCATCCTGAAATCAGCAAACAAGCAGTTGTTAGGTCAAGTGGCAGCGGAAATCCGTGCATACCGTTCTCCTGAACCATATAAAGGTAAAGGTGTTCGTTATTCGGATGAAGTTATTCTTCGTAAAGAAGCTAAGAAGAAATAAGGCGCGAGGTTCTTATGAACGAAAAGAAACAATCCCGTTTGCGTCGTGCGAAAAGCACACGCTTGCACATTCGTGCATTGGGTGCGACTCGTTTGTGTGTCAACCGCACGCCGCGTCACATCTATGCACAAGTTATCTCAGCAGATGGTGGCAAAGTTTTAGCGCAAGCTTCAACTTTGGATGCATCATTGCGTAGCGGTGCGACTGGTAACATCGATGCAGCAACAAAAGTTGGTGCTTTAATCGCAGAACGTGCGAAAGCAGCAGGTGTAATGAAAGTTGCATTTGACCGTTCTGGTTTTAAATATCATGGTCGTATCAAAGCCTTGGCTGATGCTGCCCGTGAAGGCGGCTTGGAGTTCTAATCATGGCGAAAGTTGAACAAAACGAAGGTCTCGTTGAAAAGCTGGTTGCCGTTGATCGTGTAGCCAAGGTTGTTAAGGGTGGTCGTATCTTCTCTTTCACAGCATTAACTGTTGTGGGTGATGGTAATGGTCGTGTAGGTTTTGGTCGTGGTAAGGCACGTGAAGTTCCAGCTGCTATTTCTAAGGCGCTTGAAGCTGCTCGTCGCAACATGATCACTGTAGACCTCGCGGGGACTACTTTACAACACCCTGTGAATGCTCGTCATGGTGCAAGCCGTGTATACATGCAACCTGCTTCAGAAGGTACTGGCGTAATCGCTGGTGGTGCTATGCGTGCCGTTCTTGAAGCTGCAGGTGTACATAACGTACTTGCTAAATGTTATGGTTCTACTAATGCTGCCAACGTGGTAAACGCAACTTTCAAAGGTTTGCGTGATATGACTTCTCCTGAGAAAGTCGCTGCGAAACGTGGTAAGTCAGTAGAAGAAATTCAAGGGTAATCAATCATGAAAACGATTAAAGTTACCCAGACTAAATCTTCTTCGCATCGTTTAAAAAATCATAAACTTTGCCTACAGGGTTTAGGTCTGCGTCGTATTGGTCATACTGTAGAAGTGCAGGACACGCCTTCTAACCGCGGTATGATCAACAAAGTCTACTATATGGTTAGTGTAGAGGAATAAGCCATGACTCTGCGTTTAAATGAACTTGCGCCTGCAGAAGGTGCTAAGCGTGAACACCGTCGTCTGGGCCGTGGTATCGGTTCTGGCGTTGGTAAGACTGGTGGTCGTGGTATCAAGGGTCAAAACTCACGTAAAAGTGGTGGTACTCGTCCAGGCTTTGAAGGTGGTCAAACAGCACTTTACCGTCGTTTGCCTAAATTCGGTTTCACTAGCCAAATCGCTTTGAAAACTGCTGAAGTACGCTTGTCTGAGTTGAATAAGGTTGAAGGTGATGTTGTTAGCCTTGAAACCTTAAAAGCTGCGAATGTTGTTCGTCGTGACCAAACTCGTGCTCGCATCGTGCTTTCTGGTGAAATCACTCGCGCGTTCACTGTACAAGGTGTTGCGTTGACTAAAGGCGCTAAAGCTGCTGTTGAAGCTGCTGGCGGTAAAGTCGAGGAGTAATCTCGAGTGTCTATGACTCCTAGTTCTACTGGTCATGTAAACATGATGAAAGGCCAACCATTTCATGTGAAATACCGTGAAATTATTCGTCGATTAATGTTTTTGATTGGCGCGTTATTGGTCTTTCGACTAGGAGCGCATATTCCGTTGCCAGGTATTGATAACGTAGCGCTAGCACGGTTTTTTAAAGCTAATGAAGGTACTTTCTTAGGTTTATTTAACATGTTCTCTGGCGGTGCGTTGGAACGCATGTCAATTCTGGCGTTGGGAATCATGCCGTATATCTCTGCATCGATTATCGTGCAGTTGATGTCAACGGTGGTTCCTTCGCTGGAAGCTTTGAAAAAAGAAGGCGAACAGGGCAAGCGTAAGATCAATCAATATACGCGTTACGGCACCCTGCTGCTTGCACTTGTGCAAGGGGTGGGTATGTGTGCTGGCCTGATCAGTCAGGGAATTACCCTGACCTCAGGCCTGGCATTCTATGTTCCAGCAGTCACTTCGTTGGTTGCGGGAACAATGTTTTTGATGTGGCTAGGGGAGCAGATTACCGAACGTGGTGTTGGTAATGGTATCTCCATGATCATTTTTGCGGGTATTGTGGCAGGTTTGCCAAATCTCGTGATTCAGTCGTTTTCGTCTGTTCAGAATGGTCAGGGTAGTTTAATTGGTCTGGCTGTATTCGGTTTATTATCGTTGGCAGTCCTCGCTGCGATTGTGTTTATTGAAAAGGCACAGCGTCGTATTCCAGTAAACTATGCTCAAAAGCAGCAAGGTCGTCGTGTATTTACTGCACAGCAAACGCATTTGCCATTAAAAATTAACATGGCAGGTGTGATTCCAGCAATTTTTGCAAGCTCATTGTTATTATTTCCAGCGAGCTTGGGACAATGGTTGGGAAGTGCTGATCCAAATGCAGGGATTGTAAAACGTAGTCTGCAAGATCTGGCATTGGTGTTATCGCCTGGACAGCCGTTGTATTTAATGCTCTTTGGCGCGTTAATTATTTTCTTCTGTTATTTCTATACTGCGCTGGTGTTCAGCCCAAAAGAAGTTTCAGAAAACTTAAAGCGTAGCGGAGCATATGTGCCTGGTATCCGCCCAGGTGAGCAAACGGCTCGTTATTTAGATCATATTCTTAACCGTTTGACATTTATTGGTGCAATTTACATTACAGTCGTATGCTTGATGCCGATGGTACTGCAAAGTTCATTTGGTATACCATTCCATTTGGGTGGAACATCGTTGCTGATTGTGGTGGTTGTGGTAATGGACTTTATGGCGCAACTTCAGGCGCACCTTACCTCGCATCAATATGATGACCAAACGTTAATGAGAAAAACGACTGCTCATCCTAAGGGATAAGCGCACTTAGAGGTTTCATCATGAAAGTACAAGCTTCTGTAAAGAAAATTTGTGGTAGCTGCAAAGTTATCCGTCGTAATGGGGTTATTCGCGTGATTTGTAGCGCAGAACCTCGTCATAAGCAGCGTCAAGGTTAATTTAATTAAGACCTGTTGATTTCAGTAGGCTAATTAGGTTATTATCCGCCCCTCAAGATTTTTGTGGGGCGGTTGATTATCTTGACTGCCTTTTTGGAGAAAATTGAATGGCTCGTATTGCCGGTGTAAACATTCCGGATAACAAGCATGCTGTTATCTCTCTCACGTATATTTTTGGTATCGGTCGCCACACTGCTAAGAATATCTTAGCTGCTGTAGGTATCACTGAAACCACGAAAATTCGTGAATTAGATGATGCTCAGCTTGATGCGATTCGTGCAGAAGTTGCCAAGGTTCCGACCGAAGGTGATTTACGTCGCGAAATTTCCATGAACATCAAACGTTTAATGGATTTAGGCTGCTACCGCGGTCTTCGTCATCGTCGCAGCTTGCCTGTTCGCGGACAACGCACCAAAACTAACGCACGTACCCGTAAAGGTCCGCGCAAACCGATTAAAAAGTAAGATTTCTGGAAGCTAAAAGATGGCTAAAGATACTCGCACACGCAAGAAGGTCACTCGTACCGTCTCTGAAGGTGTTGCACACATTCACGCGTCTTTTAATAACACCATTGTAACGATTACCGATCGTCAAGGTAATGCATTGGCTTGGGCCACCTCAGGTGGACAAGGCTTCCGTGGTTCACGTAAATCAACTCCGTTCGCTGCTCAGGTAGCTGCTGAAGTTGCTGGTAAAGCAGCTTTGGATTACGGTTTGAAAAATCTGGACGTCCTTGTGAAAGGTCCTGGTCCAGGTCGTGAGTCTGCGGTTCGTGCATTAGGCGCAGTGGGTTATAAGATTAACAGCATTACCGATGTGACTCCAATTCCTCACAACGGTTGCCGTCCACCTAAAAAACGTCGCGTGTAAGGAGAAACATTCATGGCTCGTTATATTGGTCCAAAATGCAAACTCTCTCGTCGCGAAGGGACAGACCTGCAACTTAAATCAGGCGTTAAACCGTTTGATGTAAAAACTAAAAAAGCGAACAAAGCACCTGGTCAACATGGTGCGGCTCGTGGTGGTAAACAATCTGAGTATTCACTACAATTACGTGAAAAACAAAAAGTACGTCGTATGTACGGTGTGTTAGAGCGTCAATTTAGTAACTACTATAAAGAAGCAGCTCGTGTTAAAGGCGCAACAGGTGAAAACTTGTTGAAATTGCTTGAAAGCCGTCTGGATAACGTTGTTTATCGCATGGGTTTTGGTTCTACACGTGCAGAAGCTCGTCAGTTAGTTAGTCACCGTTCTATTACTTTAAATGGTCGTCGTGTAAACATTGCGTCTATTCAAGTAAAAGCGGGTGATGTAATTGCGGTTCATGAAGGCGCTAAACAACAATTGCGTATCAAAAATGCAATTGAATTAGCTGCTCAACGTGGTATCCCTGCTTGGATGGAAGTTGATCATTCTAAGTTGGAAGGTACGTTCAAAGCTGCACCTGATCGTTCTGATCTACCTGCTGAAATCAACGAAAGCTTGATTGTAGAATTGTATTCTAAATAATCCTTGAGGTAGCAATAAATGACGCGTACTGCAAACGAGTTTCTAACTCCGCAAGCGATCAAGGTCGAAGCGGTGAGCGGGACCTCGGCAAAAGTGATTCTGGAACCTTTGGAGCGTGGCTTTGGTCATACTCTAGGTAATGCTTTACGTCGCATTCTATTGTCTTCTTTGCCTGGCGCTGCTGTGGTTGAAGTAGAAATAGAAGGCGTCGAGCACGAGTACAGTACTTTAGAAGGCTTGCAGCAGGACATCGTCGAGCTCTTGCTGAACCTAAAAGGATTGTCTATTAAGCTGTTCGATCAAAACGAAGCATATTTAACATTGGAAAAACAGGGTGCAGGTGACGTAACAGCAGCTGACCTCCGTTTGCCGCATAATGTTGAAGTGGTTAACCCTGATCATTTAATTGGTACTTTGAGTTCTTCTGGTTCATTGAAAATGCGCCTTAAAGTTGCTCAAGGTCGTGGTTATGAAACATCTGACTCACGTTTCCCTGAAGGTGAAACACGTCCAGTAGGCCGTTTACAGTTAGATGCGTCTTATAGCCCGATTAAGCGTGTGTCCTATACCGTAGAAAATGCGCGTGTAGAACAACGTACCGATCTTGATAAACTCGTAATCGATCTTGAAACCAATGGAACGGTTGATCCTGAGGAAGCAATCCGCAAAGCGGCAACAATCTTGCAACAACAAATTGCAATCTTTGTTGATCTTCAGAAAGACCAAACTCCTGTGGCTCAGGAACCGCGCGAAGAAGTTGACCCAATCTTGCTTCGTCCAGTAGATGATCTCGAGCTAACTGTTCGTTCTGCTAACTGTTTGAAGGCAGAAAATATTTACTACATTGGTGATCTTGTTCAACGTACTGAGGTTGAGTTGTTGAAAACTCCAAACCTAGGTAAAAAATCGTTAACAGAGATCAAAGATGTTTTGGCATCGAAAGGTTTACAACTCGGCATGCGTTTGGAGAACTGGCCACCAGCTAGCCTCCGTATGGATGACCGTTTTGCCTATCGTAGCCGTTAATTAAGTAGGACTATCACCATGCGTCATCGTAATAGTGGTGTGAAATTAGGCCGTACAAGCAGCCATCGTAAGGCGTTGTTCCAAAATTTAACAAATGCTTTGGTTGAGCATGAGTTAATTAAAACAACTTTGCCTAAAGCGAAAGAACTTCGCCGCGTTGCTGAGCCTTTAATCACTTTAGCTAAAAACGATACAGTAGCAAACCGTCGTTTAGCGTTTGCTCGTACTCGTTCTGCAGCAACTGTTGGTAAATTATTTACCGTTCTTGGCCCTCGTTACAAAGAGCGTAACGGCGGTTATCTACGTGTTCTTAAAGCGGGCTTCCGTGCAGGTGATGCTGCACCAATGGCTTACGTTGAACTTGTAGATCGTGAAGTAAAATAATACTTTCACGTACAAGAGCAGCTCAGTTGTTCAAAAAGGTCGGTTTTTTAGCCGACCTTTTTTATTGGCCATTTAAAACAGGAAATAAAGCTTAGCTTTTCTGCTTCATATGATTATTACATCAGATTAAATTGATCATTTTTTTTGATTGGCATGTATATCAATCTAATGTTCAGCTAGAGAATGTCTTATTAAAGTTATAACTGTAGTCGTTTGTTCTACGTAGTGAATTTTATGATAAGAACCATGTGATGATGCCACAGCTTATTGGTAAATGTATTTTCTTGATATAGCAAGTATTCCCAAAAACCTAAATCCAAGCAAAAATATCAAGATTTTTTTCACTCATATTTCTTTAAAATGTCCCGAACTGATATAAAAAAACCGATGAATGACTAAACTTGACATTGTGTATTGTCAAATTTGTGCTTTAATAAAGACATGATTTATACAGGGTATAAAAACAATGGAAAAGCAAGTTGATGTATTAATTATTGGTGCTGGTATCTCTGGGATTGGGTTAGCCGTGCATCTTTCTAAAAACTGTCCACAACGTAACTTTGAAATTCTAGAGCGTCGTGAAAGCTTTGGTGGAACTTGGGATCTGTTCCGTTATCCTGGTATTCGTTCTGATTCTGATATGTCAACTTTTGGTTTTAATTTTAAACCTTGGGCCAAAGAAAAGGTGCTTGCAAGTGGTGCTGAAATTAAGGGCTATTTAAGTGACGTCATCAGCGAAAACAATCTGAAAGATAAAATTCATTTTGGTCATCGTGTCCTTTCAGCTAACTATGATTCAGCTAAGAAAAAATGGTTTGTAGAAATTGAAGACAATAACAACAAGAAGCAGACTTGGTCGGCTAACTTTGTTATGGGGTGTACTGGTTACTATAACTATGACCAAGGCTATGCACCGAAGTTTCCGAAACAGGAAGACTTTAAAGGCCAATTCATTCATCCACAACACTGGCCTGAAAACCTAGATTATACAGGCAAGAAAGTGGTCATTATTGGTAGTGGTGCAACAGCAATTACCTTGGTACCGTCAATGGTGAAAGGTGGAGCAGGGCATGTCACCATGTTGCAGCGTTCACCAACATATATTGCAACAATTCCTTCAATCGACTTTATTTATGAAAAGACACGTAAATTTATGTCTGAGGAAACAGCTTATAAGTTTACCCGTGCACGTAATATTGGTATGCAACGTGGTATCTATGCACTGGCGCAAAAATATCCAAAAACAGTACGTCGTTTATTGTTGAAAGGTATTGAGTTGCAGTTGAAAGGTAAAGTGGATATGAAGCACTTTACGCCAAGCTACAACCCTTGGGATCAGCGTTTATGTGTTGTACCAGATGGTGATTTGTTCAAGGCATTACGTGAAGGTAAGGCAAGTGTTGAAACGGATCAAATTGAGAAGTTCACTGCGAATGGTATCCAGTTAAAATCAGGTAAACATTTGGAAGCAGATATCGTTATTTCTGCAACTGGTTTGGAGATTCAGATTTTAGGTGGTGTGAAAGGTTCGATTGATGGCAAGCCAATGAATACTTCACAACATATGCTGTATCAAGGTGTGATGGTGAGTGATGTGCCGAATATGGCAATGATCATTGGTTATATCAATGCTTCATGGACACTCAAGGTTGATATTGCTGCGGATTATATCTGCCGTTTAATCAACCATATGGACAAGAATGGTTATGATGAAGTGATTGCCCATGCAGATCCGTTACAACTTGAGCAAGACACCATTATGGGTAAAATGTCTTCGGGTTATATTGCCCGTGCAGCGGATGTGATGCCAAAACAAGGTAAACAGGCACCGTGGAAGATCACCAACAACTATCTTGCTGACCGCAAGGAATTGAAAGACGCTAAATTTAATGATAATGTTTTACAGTTCCACAAACGTGGTGAACAGGCAGATCGTAAGCCAAAACTAGTGTCATAATCTGACATAGGTGAAATTGAGAACCTCATGTAAATACATGGGGTTTTTTATTGATATGACTTTGGATATTCTTTCAATCGGAAAAATATCGCGTATATTTGATGACATTAAAAAATTGAGAATCAGGGAAAGAGTGATGAAGCAATGGGTGGTTTTAGGGGCATTATTGTTCAGTACCGCTGTTTTGGCAGATGATGTAAAACAAAAGGAAGTGATTGCACAGAAGCTTGTTGAGGTAGATGGAACGGAGCAGGGGCTGGAAGCGACAGACAAGTTGATCCTGGATCAAATTAAAATGCGCTTACCCAAAGATATCCCAGCAGATTTTTATACAGACTTAACCAAGAATCTCAATTCTGAACAAAGAAAACAGTTCATTATGCAACGTTATGTAGAAACGTTTAGCCAGAAAGAGCTACAGGCTGCACTCTCATTCTATCAGTCTGCGGAAGGCAAAGCCTGGGCCAAGAAAGCCAGTGAAATTGGCAGTGAAGTGGCACATTACACCACTCAAAATGCGCGTACCGCACTCAACACCACCATGCAGCAGCATGTGGAAAATCCAACAGTTAAACAGTTGATGGCTCGCATGAATCCAGCACCTGTTCAGCAACCTGAAAAAACTGAACAGAAATAAATAAAAAAGGGGAATAGTGAATTAACACTATTCCCCTTTTGAATTTTTAAGCTTATAGGGTACGGGAAATCAACTCTTTCATGATTTCGTTGGTACCTGCATAAATACGGTTGGCACGGTTGTCGATATAGGCACGGGCAATTGGGTATTCCAGCATATAGCCATAACCACCATGGAGCTGTAGGCAGTCATCCACAACTTTTGAGAACATATCCGAGAGTTTATATTTTGCTGCTGCCGCTGCGTCCACGCCCAGACTTTCTTCCAACTGGAGTTCCATACAACGATCCAGATAAGTACGGCAGAAATCAATTTCTGTACGCAATTCCGCCAGCTTAAAACGAGTGTTTTGGAAAGTACCGATTGGTTTACCGAACGCCTTACGGTCTTTAGTGTATTGTACTGTATGTGCAAACGCTGCTTCTGCACCTGCCTGACAGATAATCGCCACCAGCATACGTTCCCAAGCCAGCTCTTTCATTAGCATGATAAAGCCCATGCCTTCCATGCCCAGTAAGTTTTCTTTTGGTACACGAACGTTGTCAAAGAACAGTTCGCAGGTGTCCTGACCTTTCATACCGATTTTATTTAATGGTTTGCCTTTGCTAAAACCCGCACGGTCAGCTTCAACAATAATCAGGGACAGGTTGGCAGAACCTTTTTCATTGTTACCTGTTTTGCAGACCACAATCGCCATATCGCAGAGATAGCCATTGGTGATGAAGATTTTAGAACCATTAATCACATATTCATCACCATCCAGTACCGCAGTGGTGCGTACGGCCTGTAAATCTGAACCTGTACCTGGTTCAGTCATTGCAATGGCAGTAACAGTTTCACCTGTTGCCATTTTAGGCAGCCATTCTTGTTTTTGCTCTTCATTACCAAAGTTGTTGATATAGTTGGCAACGATGTCTGAGTGTAGGGAAAAGCCTGTGCTTGAGTCCATGGCGTAGGCTTGCTCTTCAATCAGGATCATGCTGTATAGACGATCTACACCTGAACCACCATATTGTTCTGGCATGGTGGTACAGAGTAGGCCAAGCTCACCCGCCTTGTTCCATAAGTCACGGTCAACATGCTGTTGTTTCTCATATTTCTCAATATTTGGAACAACTTCTTTTTCATAAAATTTACGGACTGTTTCGCGGAATGCTTCATGCTCAGAAGTAAATAGTTTACGCGGTAACATATTTGGAATTGGACGAATTGCACCTGATTGCATTTGTTATTTTTTCCCTAGAGTGTTGGAT
Source organism: Acinetobacter thutiue (assembly GCF_030385805.1). Lineage (NCBI taxonomy): Bacteria > Pseudomonadati > Pseudomonadota > Gammaproteobacteria > Moraxellales > Moraxellaceae > Acinetobacter > Acinetobacter thutiue. The sequence goes on along the minus strand of NZ_JAUDZE010000003.1, from coordinate 78,463 downwards.
TTAAACATTCATTGCCACGATACAAGAAATTGAAAATAGTGGACAATGTGATCAATGCTCAATTTGACTGATGTATTTGGTCACTTGGGAAAAATCCCAGCGAAATTCTTGAGGGGATCGGGTAAACTAGGCCCAAATAGTTGCATAGTGGAATAAATGATGTCCGATGAAATGACACTTGAAGAACGTAAGGTGATTTATCGTTCACGTCGTGGTTTAAAAGAAATTGATGTGTATTTTGATCCCTACGTCAAAAACTATTATCTCAGTGCAGACCCAGCAGAAAAGGCCTTGTTTGCCGAACTGGTTGATCAGGAAGACCCTGACTTGCTGGACTGGTTTATGGAAGTGGGCGAAGCGCCAAGAACTGAAATCAAGGACTTTATCCTAAAATTAAAACAGTATGTCCACGGCTAATCGTGTTTTTGAGTTGCAAGTCAGTCGCTTTATGATTGTTTTGCAACTGTTAATTTTTATTTTCCTGATGATTTTACTCTATCAGCTATTAGCTTTGGGGATTTGGCTGCTGTGTCTGGGGATCATGGTCATCGCCTGGTTCAGGTTTTTGCAGCAACCTCAAGTCAAGCGTTTTGAGTATCTGGAAGATCAAGACTGGTCATTTGAGTTTGCTGTTTCAGACCTGTCGATACAGCGTCGGCAAATTGTGAAAATGATCGACCACCATTGCTATATTGTCCTCTATTTTTCTGCTTCTCATGACAAAACCTGCATCATTTGGTGGGATCAATTGCCAGTTACACAGTGGAAAAACCTTAAATTACTGGTAAAACTACTCTAATTGTTTGACAATTCTACAACTGTATAAAATTAATAAGAATATATATATCAATTATTTAATCTATTTTTGAATAAAATTTACTGAAATTGTTAGATTAAATACTCTAAAAATTCGTGAAAATTATGATTGTCAGACAATCCAGCCCTGAACTCGCGTTCCTTTTCGTTAAAGTACAAACACCAACGTAAAGTATGGTGGAGGTCCAAAATGATGGAAATTCCAACATGGTCGTTTCTGTTGATTGCAGTGGTTTTCGCAATCGTTATAGGAAGAGCAGGAACTTTACTCAGGGAACTTCTTGAATCACGTCAATCCAGGGTTGCTGTGAACAAGAGAAAGAGATTGAAAGTGTCATCAATATACACACTCCCAGTGAATAATGATGATGAACGCCAATCTAGTGTCCACCAAAAGTGGATACGCAAAGTGTAGGAGGTCTCTATGGAGATTTCAATGTGGATGTTTCTGGTAATTGCAATCGTTATGGCGATTGTTGTAGGAAGAGCTGGAACATTACTCAAGGATTATTTTCAACAAAACTAGAATATAAAGAGTTTCACGTTTTTACCAGTTAATAAGTAGCATGTGCTGAACCGTCGCAATGCTACTTTTTTTTGCCTAAAATTTTTGTATTACCAATCATCTGTCAATTCGCTTATCTGTGAAATGTGTCAAAATGTCCGCGTTAAAATTAGAGCAATTACTCTTTAATTCAGGTATTGCATCTGATAAGGTACATCTAAAAGGAAAAACAAATTAATTAGAGGACAGGAAGAATGTCTAAACTCCATAAAATTGGACAGGGTGTGGCGGTTGCGTTACTTACAACTTCAATGTTATCAGGCTGTTCTTATGTAATTAAAACGGGCGCCAATGTGGCATTAAGTTTTAGTGAAAATCATATTGTACCACCGATTTTGGCAATGGATGATGCTGAAATGGTGTGTAATTCTGGAAATGCGCTAACACCAGCAATCATGTCCACCAAGGACATGGGGGCTGATCCAACCCGTATGGCGGTATTACTGTATTCAGCGGCGGGAATGTGTGCGGAGAATGAGGCACTGGAAGCAGAATTGCGTTATTTGCGTGCATCCAAGGCGGGGCAGGTTACTGAGGCCCAGGATGCGCGTATTGAGCAGAAACGTTGGGCGGGTATTGCGGCTGAGCGTCAATATGCGGGTTACCAACTGTTTGCAAACCGTTGGGAAGCAAAATACAAGTATAAGCTAGGTGACTCTTGCCCAACCATGCGCAATGACCTTGACCAGACCGTTTACCTATTGGGTATGGTCAGTGGTTTGCAGGCCATGACCAATGACATTAACTCTGGTGGTGCAATCAACGTACCTAAAGATATTGCGGGTATTGTTGAGCGTGGTATGGCGTGTCTGGACAATGAAAAATTCTGGGGTGCACCGATGGCAACCCGTGCCGTGATCTGGACATTGTTGCCAGGCGCGGGTGACGGCAAGCCTGAACCTTATGCAACCATGAAGGAATCCATGCAGATTGGTGAGAAGAAAGGTGTACGTCTGGCTCATGCCCTGTATGCGGTTGCGGCACAGGCAAGTGGTGATGATGCTAAACTCCGTGATGCGTTCCGTTCTTATGCGGCGGCATCCACTGAAGATAAACCTGCAAATCCCCAGTTCCGCCTGATTGATAAAATGGCTGGTTTGATGGTACGTGGTATTGCAGATCGTTACTGGACTGAAAATACAGGTGTGAGGGCAGGTGACGAGGGGCTAACCACGTTCTGGGATGACAAACAGGAAGACTCATCTTTAGATGACTTATTTGATGGCGGTAGCGGAGCGGAAGCTCCAGCAGAAAACCAGCCTGCTGAGTAACCTGAATTAAACGACCTTTTACATGAGAAACATCTAAACTTGTAAAAGGTCTGTTTTTTCATGAGGTAGATATAAATGAAAGATCAAATATGGATAGGGAAAGTCATTTTGATCGCTGTATGTATTTCAGTGTCAGCGTGCCTGCAAGTCTTTGCTGATCATTTCATTTATTGGAAACCAAGTTTACTGGCAGAGTTCTGGCGTCTATGGACGGCACACTGGGTGCATGTTGGATGGATGCACTTCTTTCTGAATATGTTGGCATTTTCTTTCCTTCCCTTTATCTTTCCCCATGCCCGCAACTGGCATTTAGGTGCATTGCTGTTGCTGTTGCCACCATTTATTAGTCTAATCTTTTATTTTTACCTGCCTTATATAGAGGCCTATGCTGGTCTTTCTGGCGTGTTGCATGGTTTATACACCGCAGTCAGTCTGGTGTATTTGCAGTATCCACATGAACGTAAGTTTGCAATATTGGTTCTGGTGCTGATTGCGGCCAAAATTATTTGGGAAAACACTTTTGGCCAGACAGGAACAGCCCAACTGATCGGCAGTCCTGTACTGACCGAAGCACATTTAATTGGTGCCATTGGTGGTGTGTTATGTGGTTTAGGTTATTTATTGGTAAAAAGGAAATATAGAGAACACACAAATTGATAAAAACAACCAACAAAAAAGTGATTGTAGTCATTCTTTTTTGAAAAAGTTTGCTGCAAATTTAGGCGGTTTAAAAAGGGATTGGTTACGACGAGGGTAAATTCATTTATCTATCAACCATGGACATCGCATGATTCAACATCTTTGGATGGGTGTTGATAACAATAAACTGGAATAGACATGCAAAATGATCAAGAGAAAAAGTCTGGGTTAGCCCGAATAGGCTATATCTGGAATGATTGGATATCAACATTCATCATTCTTGCTTTGTTGCTAATGACTTTGCTTATTGGTACTGGCGAGATGATTCACGGTCAAATGCTCCGCATGGGGGAGCGTCTTTACGGTGATCAAACAACAGGGATGCAGTACTCGTTTTTACGGGCTGAACCTGAAAAACCATCTTGTGATCGACATCCTGATATTGAGACACAAGTTCAAGAACAGATGAAAGCCAATGCGGCAGACGAGTTTGCCAGCATGTTCGGTGCTGCATCTGAGTCTGATGTACGTGCGTCCTTATTGGCTGCACAACAACAGTGTGAAGAGAAATACCAGTTCTATGATAAGGCAATGAAGCACTTGGAAGCTCATCCAAGTATTCGTACTTACCGTACAATGGAAACCACATTCTTTGGTGTCTTCAAGCTGGGTTCTGAAAACCAGACCGTTCTTTTATTGGTCATGGTGCTGTTTGCTTCTATTACCGCTTCGTTACGTTATCACCATATTGGTTTGCGCGCGCCAAAAACCAAAATGGACTATCGTGTTTATTCAGCATTGATGGTGGCGGGTAACGCATTACTGAGCTACTCAGTTATTAGTCAGTATCACTCTGTATTAAACTCAGGTGTAGAGGTTGCTGGGAAAACATCGGTTTTATACTGGTTGTGGATTGCACTCTTTGTTTCCTTGACTGTGATCAGTATTTTCCAGTTCTTCGTGATTCCTAAAACGGCACAACCAAAAGGTAATTTTGGTCTGGCACTGTTAAGTGTCCCGCTTTACGCATTCATGTCGCTGGTGACAGGTATCGTATTCACGTTCTTCATGGACTATCCAATGGGGCAAGGGATCTACCTTGGAATCCTCGTTGAGTTCTCAGGGATCTTCCTGAATCTTGCATTGTTTATTTGGGCAGGTATGTTGCTCACTCAAACACGTGTCATGGATTTGTTCCTGAATATCCTGCGTCCGTGGAACCTTGCACCTGAAACATTAACCTGGTTGATCCTGATTGCAGCAGCAATTCCAACAGCATACACAGGTGCTTCTGGTATCTTCGTTATTGCAGCGGGTGCGATCATCTATAAGGAAGTGTGGAACTCTGGTGCACGTCGTCAATATGCATTGGCTGTATCTGCAATGTCAGGTTCTTTGGGTGTGGTGATTCGTCCATGCTTACTGGTTATCCTGATTTCAATGCTCGATAGTCGTCATGTCACCTCTACAGAGTTGTTTGACCACGGTATCTATGTATTCTGGCTCACAGCATTTATTTTCCTTGGCGTATCCTTGATCCTTGCTGAAGAAAAGTTCCGTGTGAACTCACCTAAGGTTGCGGTTCCTGGAATGTTGCGTGCCTGCGTACCAGTGATTCCATACGTGATCATTGGCTTCGCTGTGGTGATGTTCTACAAGCTGGCTTTGGACACTTCAATCAACGAATTCACCGCGCCAATGATTTTGCCGTTGGTGTTGATTGCAATGATTCTGTTTGACAAGCTGTTTGCATCAAAAGTTGCGCCTGCGCCAGTGGTTGATCCAGCCCATGAGGCATTGGTACGTGAACATGAGAAAAAATCAGAATTCCTAAAAAGCCATGATCCGCATGGTGCAAAAGGTTTTGGTTTTGGTGGTGCACTACGCTTTGCAACGTCGGAAACCGTTGGTCATATTGGTGCGTTAATCCTGCTGATGGCATTGTCTGCAAGCGTGGGTGGCTTAATCGAACGTGCTGAAGTCGTTGAATTGTTACCAACACACTTGGGTAATATCTATATTTCACTTGCCTTTATTGCATTGTTGCTTGCAATCATTGGTATGACAACCGATCCATTTGGTGCGGTGATTCTGGTTGCAGCGACAGTTGCGCCTGTGGCCTACGAGAATGGTATCCATCCGATCCACTTCTGGATGATCGTACTGGTTGCGTTCGAGTTTGGTTATGTAACACCACCTGTGGCCCTCAACCACTTGCTGACACGACTCTCTGTCGGGGATGAAGAGGTCTCGGCCGCCGATAAGGAAGCGAAAGAGAAATACACCAGCTTCTACTTCCGTTATGAGCGCTGGTTACTACCAATTATCGTGTTGTTCTCATCATTGGTGTTGGTGACCTATGCACCATATATCTTCCAGATGTTTGGCTGGTATAAGCACTAAGTTGAAACCTAAAGAAAAGCAGCTTCGGCTGCTTTTTTTATTGTTATTTTATCGAATAGGTCAAGCCATGAAAGAATTGAGTCAGGAAGAGTATCAGGCCACCTTTTTTCCTCCCATGCTGGATGTTACAGAGACTGCTGAGGAAATTGTGGATTTATGGGATTATGCTGATCCTGTGATTGAACAGCTTTATCATTCCTGTACTGCATGGGAATGGTATGTGAAACATATTTATGAAACTGGGGATGAATTCCAGCATCTTAATATTCCAGTGCCTTTAGACAATACCTATCTTGTCGTGATTGTCGATAAGCCCAAACAGAAAATTCTGGGACACTATGTACTGGATTTACATCCTTACCCAAGACACTGAGTTTATCGTACTGAAGCTTTTGCTCTTTGTATTAAAGGGCTGGATAAGGTAATTGCAATCAGGATAAAGCCAAAACCAATTACACTATATAGATCTGGTATTTCATTCCAAAGTAAAAATCCCCAGATGCCAGCAAAGATAATCGCTATATAATTGACGGGCGCGATTTGACCAGCAGGGGCAAGACGGTAGGCATGAGACATAAAAATCTGGCTGACATTTGCCAGTACACCCGCCGCAATTAAAAAGAATAATTCTTGTAGATGATAAGGCCGCCATACCCAAAACATCGGAATAATAGAAAGTAAGCTACCAATAAAACAGAAATAAAATACGATTCGCTCAGGTGGTTCGGTCTGGGTGAGTGCCCGAACGGTAACAAATGCCATGGAGGCCAATAGGCTGGAAGCGATGCCAACCATTGAAATCCAGTTCAATAAACCTTGATCAGGCTTTGCTACACAAAATACCCCGATAAAGCCCAAGGCTGCGGCACAGAGCATTGCCGTGGTAATCCGTTCCTTTAAAAACAGCCATGCAATCAGTGGAATAAAAATAGGGGAGGAGTAGGTAAACACCATGGCATTGGATAATTTCAAGTGGGCAATCGCATAGAAAAATCCATACATTGCAGCAAGCCCAACCACACTACGCCATGTATGCATCCATAGTTTTTCCGTTTTCACAAAACCAATTCCCTGCTTGAAGATAAAAGGAAGAAACAGGATTAATCCAACCACATTACGGAAAAACACAATGGTGTAGTTATCAACACTATGGGAAGCATATCGGATACAAATGCCCATCACTGAAAAAAGCAGTGCGGAAATGGTGAGACAACCAATCGCCAGAAACAGGTTGCGATCAGCTTGATGAGAGTCCATATCGAATGCTGGCTGGAAGAAACTGAACGTATTGTATGCTTCTCTGCAAGAGAAAGAAATGAGCTGTGGATTTCGTTTGCCTAGAGTGACTGAGATTTTCCCATCCACTTAAATGGATTGAACCAACTACTCATTTTCCTGAAACTGGTTGAGATAATCAGTTGGGGTCATGCCCAGTTCACGTTTAAACATGGCACTAAAGGCACTTGGGCTGTCATAGCCCAAATCAATCGCCACATTGAGAACAGGTTTTTTCATGGCTAAATCAATCATGGCCTGCATTAGTTTGGCCTGTCGAACCCAATGTGAAAAATGTAGACCTGTTTCCCTTTGGAAATGTCGTGCAAGAGTCTTGCTACTGATATGTAGCTGTTGGGCGGTATCTTCCAGATTCCAGTTCAAATCCAGATGATTTTTTATGTTTAGACAAAGCTGTTGCAGCCTTGGGTTTTGAGGATCGGGTAGGTTAAAGGCAAGGGCAGGCAATATTCGGACTTCATCCAAAATTAGCTGGAGCAGTCTTTCATTGCGGGTGTTGGGTTGAATGGTCGTCTGTATCTGCATTGCGCTGCTCATCAACTCACGCAACAAGGCAGGAATCGCCACCACACGACATTGATTGATGAGGTCAGTATCAGCAATGGCTTCAATAAAAACGCCCCGTGCCTTGACATCACCACTGCTGAGTAGGGCATGTTTTTTTTGTGCTGGAATCCAGGCACCACGTCCAGGTGGGATGATCCAAATCCCTTCATGGGTCTGTATGCGGATTACACCCGTCAAGGTATGGATTAACTGGATGCGGTCATGGCTATGCCAGTCTTCCATATGTCCATGTGGATAATTTTCTGAAAAGGCATAGACTGGATAATCCAGAAAGCCATGTTTAAAGTTCTTTCCCATTTTTAGTCTGGACCTGAATAATCTGTCTGTTTTGCGATAGTTTTAGTCTTTTTATCGAGAAACGATGTACTGATTATTTTTTAGCATGATCTACATACCCATGTATAGGTTGAGATCATGTTTCAGAAAGCTTATTTTTATCCCTTATTCGCTATTTTGTTCTGGGCGGGTAATGTGGTGGTTTCCAAAATGGCAAGCCATGCCATTTCTCCTGTTGCGATTACCTTTTATCGTCTGGTGCTGGCACTCGCAGTGATGAGCACTTTTGTGCTGGTTCCTGTCTGGAGAAACAGGCAAACCATCAAACAGTATTGGAAACAGTTGGCATTAGGTGGTTTTCTGTCGGTGTCTTTATTCCAGTTTTTGTCCTATCAGGCTGCATCCACCACCACTGCAACCAATATGGCGATTGTGACCGCATTGATTCCGTTACTGACCATGATGTTGAGTAGTGTGGTTCTGAAAGACAAAATCAGTTATGGCATGTTGTTTGGGGGTGCCTTGTCATTTTATGGGATTCTCTACTTGTTGAGTCATGGCAGCATTTCCCAGATTTGGCAACAGGGCGTACATTTGGGTGATGGCTTAATGCTGATTGCGGCTGCGGGTTACGCCTTGTATGGGGTGTTGCTGAAACGCTGGAAAATGCCGATTCCCGCATGGCAATCCAATTTTGTGCAATCGAGTTTTGCCATTTTATATGTACTGCCTTTTTTTGTATTTTTACCTGCTTCGGGGCGGTTGTTGAATCAGCACACCATTCCATTGATTGTATATGCCAGTATTTTCTCGTCTGTATTGTTGTCTTATTTATGGATTGAGGGTGTCAGACATTTAGGGCCGAATCGCAACAGTATTTTTATGAATTTACTGCCGTTATTTACCGCATTGATTGCAGTGGCGCTATTGGGAGAGCATTTACAGGTGTTTCACTATATTGGAGGTGGTCTAACATTGTTGGGAATCCTGATTGCCCAAACCATTCAAAAACCGATTCAATTCAAGCAGGATGCAGGTCAAATTGTGGAATAAAACATACGGCAATAAAAAGCTTTAACTGAGGTTAAAGCTTTTGTCATTTCATTTGGGCTTATTTCTGCGCCGCGATTTGTGCTTCCAGAAGCTTGACCTGTTCCTCTTTGAGCTTAAGCAGTGCATCGACATCATCATGCTGCTGCTTGAGTTCCTGCTGCTGATCCTTAAGCTGTTGATGAATATCATCCAGCTTGGCAATTTCCTCTTTTGCCAAGCTGTCATTTGTTGGAAGCGGCTCTTTAATAATTGATTCCTCAACCAACTGGATTGGTTCGGCAACTTCACTGCTGGCTGCTGTTGATTCAGGTGTAACAGTGGTTTGCTGTTTTACCGTCGCAACTGGTTTTGCTGCAACAGGTTGTTTCTGTGTGCTGGCTGACTGCTGATCCTTTTGTGCCAAAAACCATTGCACAGCAAGAAACAGCGCCACCACAACACTAATTCCACCAATTATCATCCATAATAATCTGGAATTTTCTGTTTGGTATGTGGACATCATTTTTAACCTTCTAGTCAAAACGACGAGGTTTGAACTGTATCACCCCAATTTCATCTGGCTCAGCGGGTTGCGGTTCTTCCATATGGGTCGGACGTTTTTCGCTATAAGCACAGTCGATACATTCAATCCACTCGTCATCCACAGTGATGATCTTAACCACACGATCTAACGCTCCGCATTTGGGACATTTTGCACCCGCGATGAACTGTCTTTTCATGTCAGTTAATACCATGCTGTGAACAATAATGACGTAGTTTAAGCGGTTTTATCCGTGTTCGTCCAACCTTGATGGCGTAATAATGCATCTATTTTGGGGTCTCTTTTGCGGAAATTGCGAAACGCATCAAGTGCCGTATCTTTTCCGCCAACTGCTAGAATAAACTTTCTAAACTCTTTTCCAGTCTCGGTATTAAAAATACCCTCGCTTTCAAAGCGGTCAAAGGCATCACTGGCTAAAACCTCAGCCCATTTATAGGAGTAATAGCCCGCAGCATAGCCACCCGCAAAAATATGGCTAAAACTATGCTGGAAACGGTTATAGGCAACTGTTGGCACCACTGCAAATTTGGCCCGAATATCGTTCAGCGTTTCCTGAATCTGCTGGCTGTCTAAAGCAGGTGTTTGGCGATGAATTGTTAAATCAAACAAGGCAAATTCAATCTGACGCAAGGTCTGCATGCCTGACTGGAAGAAACGTGCATTGAGCAGGGCAGATAGCAATTCTTGTGGCAATGTTTGCTTGGTCTCAGTATGTTCACTGAGCACATCAAGGCTTTCATTGTCCCATGCCCAAAACTCCATAAACTGACTTGGTAATTCTACTGCATCCCAAGCGACGCCATGCGTCCCTGCAACTGAGATGTTATCCACTTCGGTCAGCATATGGTGTAAGCCATGACCAAATTCATGGAATAAGGTAATCACTTCATCATGGGTCAGCAGGGCAGGTTGATTACCAATTGGTGGGGTAAAGTTGCAGACCATATAGCAAATGGGTTTTTGTAGACCACTAGCAGTTTGTACACGGGAACGGAAACCACTCATCCATGCACCGCCACGTTTGCCATTGCGGGCATATAAATCGAAGTAGAAGCCACCGACTACTTGGCCCTGATCTTCAATTTCAAAATAACGCACATCATCCTGCCAAACAGGCGCCTGGCGTTCGACGATCTGGATACCGTAAAGGCGCTGCACAATCTGGAATAAACCTTGAACTACTTTCGGTGCGGGGAAATACGGTTTAAGCGCTTCCTGAGAAAGGTTGAACTGTTGTTGTTTTAGCTTTTCAGAGTAATAGGTGGCATCCCAGGGTTTGAGTTCATCAACCCCATCCTGTTGGGCAATGCTTTTTAGTTCTGCAATTTCAGCCAATGCAGGCGTGCGGGCATGTTCTGCCAGATCGACCAGAAATTGATTGACGGTTTCTACATCAGGTGCCATTTTGCTGGCAAGGGAGTATTCGGCAAAATTGTTAAAGCCGAGCAGTTGTGCCATTTCCTGACGTAAGCTCAGGATTTCTTCCATCACAGAGGTATTGTCAAATACAGTTTGGTCAGATTGTTCTGATGCACGGGTGACATAGGCTTTATACAGCTCTTCTCGCAACTCGCGATCATCAGCATAAGTCATAATTGCAAAATAAGCAGGGAAATCCAGTGTGGCAACGGCTTGTTCAAGCTTACGTTGTTGTCCATATTGCTTTAATAATTCAACGCTGCTTTGCGGTAAGCCTCGCAGTTGCGCTTCCGTTAACGGCTTGAAGTAGGCTTGGGTTGCATCGAGTACATGGTTGGAAAAGTCAGAAGACAGTTGAGATAAACGTGCTGAAATTTCTGCATAGCGTTTTTTGGCTTCGCCCTCAAGTGCAACGCCTGACAGTTTGAAATCACGTAAAGCTAGTTTAATCGCACTTTGTTGCGCTTCGCTGAGGGTCTGGAAAACTGCACTATCATGAATCTGTTGATAGGTTTGATACAATGCTGTGTGTTGCCCAAGCTGGGTATAGTATTCACTCAGACTCGGTAATAGTGCTTGGTAGACTTCACGGGTTTCCACATTGTTCATCACAGCATTGAGGTGCGACAAAATGCCCCATGACTCACTCATGTTATTTTCAAGCTGATCAACTTCGGTCAAGGTTGCCAATTGTGCCTCGCTGTTTTGTGGCACTTCATTGAGTTGATTTAAAAAGTTCTGACCATTTTGAATGTTTTGTTCGATCTGTTGCTTTAAATCGGCAAGTTGAATTTGATCAAATTGAGGAACGGGAAGTGTCGCCTGTTGGAGTGTCATTGTATTTGTGCCATATCATCTTTAAACATATTTATAGATGTAGGGCTTAGCGGGGGAGAAATCAAGTAAGAGAGATGTTAAATCCAAATAAAATAGCCCTATCAAAATAGGGCTATTGTGGAACACAGAAAATATTGAGCTAAATTAGTCCTGTTTAGTTTTTGCATTGTCCTTTTTCTTTTTCACTTTCTTCTTGGCTTTCTCTTTGGTTTCAGGCTTGGCTGATGCTTTTTTAGCAGGTTTTTTGGTATAAGAACTTGGTTTGTTCTTATCCTTTTTCTTACGAACAGGCTTTTCACCATCTTCACTGACTTGGGACGTTGTGGATGGTTTACTAAAAACCTCTTCAGTTGCTGGAGCTTTGACAGATGTGGTGCGAGGTGCTTTCTGGCGAATCACACGCCCCAAATGCGTCAACTGTTGTACCAATTGAAAGTCAATTTTACGTTCTTCCAGATTGACGCCTGCAACCAGAATCTTGACTTCATCGCCGAGACTAAAGGATTGACCGCGATTCTGACCAATCAGGCTTTGGCTGGCTTGATCATACAGGAAATAATCTTCACCCAGTTGGCTGACATGAATCATACCATCGACATATAAATCCTTGAGTGTCACGAATAGACCAAACTCAGTCACCGCACTAATGATACCAACAAACTCATCACCTAAATGTTGTTGCATATAATGGCATTTCAACCAAGTGGTGACACTACGTGAGGCTTCATCGGCACGACGTTCAGTTTGTGAGAAATGCTCGCCTGCATCATCTAAAGCGGCGCCAGACAATGGGTAAACTTTCTTATCGAGATAGGCTTTAATGGCACGGTGCAACAATAAATCTGGATAACGACGAATTGGTGAGGTGAAATGGGTATAGGCTTCATAAGCTAAGCCATAGTGCCCTGAATTTTTTGCCCCATAATAGGCTTGCATCATTGAGCGTAACAACACCGCATGAATACTTGGTGCATCAATACGATCTTTGGTTGCTTCAATGACCCGTTGATAATCGGCCTGTGTTGGTTGCTCAGGAAATGGCAAGCCAAGCAATTTGACAAAATCACGCACTTTCTGGATACGTGAGAATTCTGGTGCTTCATGCACACGATAGAGCATAGGAATGTCATGTTCCAGACAATATTCTGCTGCGGCAACGTTGGCCAGCAACATACATTCTTCGATCAGCTTATGTGCATCATTACGGGTACGTGGCAGGATTTCCTTGATTCCACCCAACTCATCAAAGGTCATATAGGTTTCAATGGTCTCAAATTCCATTGCATGACGTTTGGCACGTAACCCTTTTAATGTCTGATAAAGTTGGAATAGGGTATTCAGTGATTTATGAATGCTCTTATCCGCAGGGATGGCATCGGTTGCACCCTCAAAATAAGTCGCCACCTGATTATAGGTCAAACGTGCTTTGGAGTGCATAACCGCAGGGTAGAATTCATAACCTGTGACTTTACCAGCGCGTGAAAGTTTCAAATCACAGACCATACATAGGCGGTCAACGTGTGGATTTAAAGAACACAAACCATTGGACAATGCTTCTGGCAACATTGGCAGCACGAAATGTGGGAAATAAACCGATGTACCACGTTCTTCCGCTTCTTCATTTAAAGGTGAGTCCAAACGTACATAATGGCTGACATCTGCAATGGCAACCACCACGCGATAACCACCGCCTGCACGCTTCTCTGCATAGACTGCATCGTCAAAGTCACGGGCATCTTCACCATCAATGGTGACCAATGGTAAGTCACGTAGATCGACACGTCCTTTACGATCCTGTTCCGATGGCTCTTTAAAGCTTTCAGCTTCCTTAATCACCGCTTCTGGAAATTCATAAGGCAAGCCAAATTCTAAAATGGTTTGCGGAATAATAATCTCGGTATCGGCTTTGTCCGCCATTGACTGAACCACATGACCTGTTGCCAGTTCTTCACGGGTCGGGTAGTCATCAATGGCAACGCGTAGCATATCGCCCACTTTGGCATTGGCGTGTTCGATTAATTCTTTTTCTAAGGTGATGGGTTGATGCTGATTGGGGTTGCTTGGTTGAATAAAGTATTCACCCTCATGTTCAGCCACTTTACCAATAATCTGTTTAACACGACGTTGCACCACTTCGGTAATAAAGCCCCATGCCTTACCTTTACGGTCTACAGAGGTCTGGCGCACTTTAACGCGGTCACCATTAAAGACCAGACGTAGCTCACGTTCAGGCAACAGTACATCATCCTGACCTGCAATATTGGCAGAGCCCAGTCCTTTGCTGTTGATATAGACCGTTGCTTCATGACTCGGTAAGTCTGTTGCAGGCTGGAACTTAAATCCGTCTTTCATCAGTTGACCGTCACGTACCATTGCGCTTAAGCGGTGGTTGAGTGCATCAATACTTTTTTGATCTGGGATATTAAAGTGGTCCACAAGTTCCGCATGGGATTGTGCAGTTTGTAATTGTTCTAATGTAGTTAAAATAAGGGTTCGGCTCGGAATAGGATTATCGTAACGTTCAGCTTCTGCTTTTGCTTCGGGATCAACCCAATTTGTAGTCATATCGTTTCAATTCACATCTGGCAGATCGGTTTAGCATAAGTCATTCAAACTTTAACTGCACGTCAAAGATTGCAAGATTCTGTTTGTTACACCGATCTGAATAAAGGAGAGAACACTATATTAACAAGCGTTGGGCTAAAAAATGCTGAAAAAAAACAGAAATTGATTAAAAAATATTTGATTGATATAAAAAAACAGAAAAAAACAGGATCATCGCTTGTGTAATGTGGTTTTAGTTTGTATTATTGCGCTCGTGTTACGGTGAGATGGGTGAGTGGCTGAAACCACATCCCTGCTAAGGATGCATACGGGTAACTGTATCGAGGGTTCGAATCCCTCTCTCACCGCCACTTTACTTAAGGCGCTCATAGCTCAGCTGGATAGAGCACTTGGCTACGAACTAAGGGGTCGGGAGTTCGAATCTCTCTGAGCGCACCAAGTAAAGATTAAAGTAACACATGCCTAAATAGGCATATAAGTAATGCGCTCATAGCTCAGCTGGATAGAGCACTTGGCTACGAACTAAGGGGTCGGGAGTTCGAATCTCTCTGAGCGCACCAACTTAAAGAAATTAACCGCTTAATTGCGGTTTTTTTATGCCTGTAATTTGAAGCTAGGCTATGAAAAATAATCGTTATAAAAAAAGCCGCTGATGACAGCGGCTTTTTTTTGTCATTTTTTATTAGAAATGATGGAATAACGAACCGAACAGATTGTCAGTCACGTTATGTAAAGAGGTTGGTAATGAAACCAGATCAGCTAAAGAGCCACCATTTGGATTAGGTTCACCTACAGCGATGCTATGGCTGCCAGTGACTGGACCGAGAACAGAATTTAAAATACTGTCAACGCCCGTATGGGTCATACTATTGGTACCACAGCCACAATCATCTCCACTTCCGCCTGCATTGATGGAAATAAGCTCACCCACATTGCCAAGCAAACCTCCCTCGCTACTGAACAGACCATTTACAGTGCTTTGTAGGCTGTCAAGAGATAGATTGCCACCAATCACATTTTGGATTGGCTGAGCAATGCCAGTGAGTAGGTCTCCACCAATAATGTCAGTGATTGAGCCTAAAGGACCGCCGTCACCGCCACCGATTCCACCAGTAATACCACCAATGATGCCAGTCACTGCACCTAGAGGACCGCCGTCACCGCCGCCAATTCCACCTGTGATACCACCAATGATGCCAGTCACTGTGCCTAGAGGACCACCGTCACCGCCGCCAATTCCACCTGTGATGCCGCCAATGATGCCAGTGACTGCACCGAGAGGACCGCCGTCACCGCCGCCAATTCCACCTGTGATGCCGCCAATGATGCCAGTCACTGCACCAAGAGGACCGCCGTCACCGCCACCGATTCCACCAGTGATACCACCAATGATGCCAGTCACTGCGCCTAGAGGACCGCCATCACCACCACCAATTCCACCAGTGATACCACCAATGATGCCAGTCACTGCGCCTAGAGGACCGCCATCACCGCCACCAATTCCACCTGTGATACCACCAATGATGCCAGTCACTGCACCGAGAGGACCGCCGTCACCGCCGCCAATTCCACCAGTGATGCCATCAATGATTCCAGTCACTGCACCGAGAGGACCGCCGTCACCGCCAATGATGCCACCGACATCAGTGAGGTCGCCTGCAATATGCTGAACAAGACCGCCAGCTGTTGAGCCATTGGTAATCAGTGTGCCAATCACACCCGTTGCAGAACCAACTGCACCGCCAATGTCAGCCCCAGCAAGGTCGGAAATGGTTTCAAGTGTGCCGTTTACGGTGTCACGTGATGTTTCAAAGGTGAGCGTACCGAGGTTGGTCAGATCAACAATAGGGTGTACCTGAGGGAAGATGCCGCCGATGGCGCCACCCACAGTCTCGATGCCTGTGTTGATGATTTCAGTTTTAAGGCTTTCCACGCCCTGAAGCACATCAATGCCTGTCTGGATCACGCCAGTGACAGGGTTGTTGCCGAGGTCGCCACCCGTGATGCCACCAATAATTCCAGTGACTGCACCGAGAGGACCGCCATCACCACCACCGATTCCACCTGTAATACCACCGATGATTCCAGTCACCGCGCCTAAAGGCCCGCCATCACCACCACCGATTCCACCCGTGATGCCGCCAATAATTCCAGTGACTGCACCTAAAGGACCACCGTCACCACCGCCGATTCCACCTGTGATGCCGTCAATGATTCCAGTGACCGCACCAAGAGGGCCACCGTCACCACCACCAATTCCACCTGTGATGTCACTGATGATTCCAGTGACTGCACTTAAAGGATCACCGTCACCACCGCCAATTCCACCTGTAATACCGCCGATAATTCCAGTGACCGCACCAAGAGGACCACAGTCACCACCGATTCCACCTGTGATGCCGTCAATGATTCCAGTGACCGCACCAAGAGGCCCGCCATCACCACCACCGATTCCGCCAGTGATGCCACCGATGATTCCAGTCACCGCACCAAGAGGATCACCGTCACCACCACCAATTCCACCTGTGATGCCACCGATAATTCCAGTGACCGCGCCCAAAGGACCGCCATCACCACCACCAATTCCACCTGTGATGCCACCGATAATTCCAGTGACCGCGCCCAAAGGACCGCCATCACCACCACCAATTCCACCTGTAATGCCACCAATGATTCCAGTGACTGCGCCCAGAGGCCCGCCATCACCGCCGATGATGCCACCGACATCAGTGAGGTCGCCTGCAATATGCTGAACAAGACCGCCAGCTGTTGAACCATTGTTAATCAGTGTGCCAATCACACCCGTTGCAGAACCAACTGCACCGCCAATGTCAGCCCCAGCAAGGTCGGAAATGGTTTCAAGTGTGCCGTTTACAGTATCTCTTGATGTTTCAAAGGTGAGCGTACCGAGGTTGGTCAGATCAACAATAGGGTGTACCTGAGGGAAGATGCCGCCGATGGCGCCACCCACAGTTTCAATACCTGTGTTGATGATTTCAGTTTTGAGGCTTTCCACGCCCTGAAGCACATCAATGCCTGTCTGGATCACGCCAGTGACAGGGTTGTTGCCGAGGTCGCCACCCATGATGCCACCAATGATTCCAGTCACTGCACCGAGAGGCCCGCCATCACCACCATCGACTCCACCTGTGATACCACCGATGATGCCAGTCACTGTACCAAGAGGACCACCGTCACCACCGCCAATTCCACCAGTAATGCCGCCGATAATGTCAGTGACTGCGCCGAGAGGCCCGCCATCACCGCCACCAATTCCACCTGTGATGCCACCGATAATTCCAGTGACCGCGCCCAAAGGACCGCCGTCACTGCCACCAATTCCGCCTGTGATGCCGCCAATGATGCCAGTCACTGCGCCTAGAGGACCGCCGTCTCCGCCGCCAATTCCACCTGTGATACCACCGATGATGCCAGTGACTGCACCAAGAGGACCGCCGTCACCACCACCAATTCCACCTGTGATACCACCGATGATGCCAGTGACTGCACCGAGAGGACCGCCGTCACCGCCACCGATTCCACCAGTAATACCACCGATGATGCCAGTTACTGCGCCTAGAGGACCGCCGTCACCGCCGCCAATTCCACCTGTGATGCCGCCGATGATGCCAGTCACTGCACCCAGAGGACCGCCGTCACCATCACATCCGCAGTCACCATTCACTAGGCCACTGATGGTGTCGGTAATAATTTGAATAGGATTACCCCCGTCACCGCCGATTACACCGCCAATCGTACCAGTAACGATTTCAAGTGGATTACCACTATCTCCACCAATGACGCCGCCGATTGTACCTGTGAGAATATCAAGAGGATTACCATTACCCAAGCTATATGTAATGTTGCCAATACTGGTTGCTGCGCCATCAACCGCACCCATTGCTGTGCCCAATACACCTGTACTGTCAGCATCACCAGTAACGAGAGTCACCAGATTTGTTGCTGGCGTAATCAGGTCACCATTTCCTACGGCATTTAAGTCGAGCACAGAAATTGCGTTGCCTGAGAAATTAATTGGAATGGTAATTTGTGTCAGCAAGCTTGCGCCATCTCCCACACCGTTACCGATGCCATAGTTATGGTCGCCATTACCCGATGCAATACCACCAAGTACACCACCTGTGCCATTGCTGCCTGTATTGTTCTCAGTGTTGTTATTCTCAAAGGTATTGTGAGTGGTTGTCCCTGCATTGTTGGTTGAGTTTGCAGTTGCGGTTCCAAAGAGTGAGATTGCATTTCCTGAGAAATTCACTGGTATCGCAATTGGTGCCACAATGCTGGCATCATCTGCAACCCCATTGCCAATACCATAGTTTTGTTCGCCATTGCCCGCAGCAGCACCATTCAGTAATCCGCCACCCAATCCACCTCCTGCTCCACCAGTACCGTTGTTGCCACTGTTGTTGGTACTGTCATTGTCCTGAAAATGGTTGTTGGTGGTGGTTGATGAATTGTTGACAGAATTTGATGTTGCATTGCCAAAAATGGAGAATGCATTACCTGATGCATTAACTGGTGTGGTGATTGGCATCACGATACTGGCATCATCTGCAATGCCATTGGCAATACCATAGTTGTGTTCACCATTCCCTGCGGATACACCGTTTAATGCACCGCCACCTGTGCCACCACTGCCGCCATTGTTGCCACTATTGTTGGTGGTGTCGTTGTCCTGATAGTAGTTTGTCGTTGTGGTGGATGAGTTGTTGACAGAGTTTGATGTTGCGTCACCAAAGATGGAGAACGCATTACCAGAGGCATTCACAGGTGCGGTAATCGGCGCGACAATACCTGCATCGTCAGCAATGCCATTGCCAATCCCGAAATTGTGTTCACCATTGCCTGCGCCAACACCATTGAGCAGGCCACCTAAACCACTACCTGTGCCGCCGACACCACCACTATTGCTGTTATTGACGCTGTCATTGTCCTGGAAGTAGTTTGTGGTCGTGGTTGATGAATCATTGACTGAGTTGGAGGTTGCGTCCCCCAGGAAAGAGAATGCATTGCCTGAAGCGCTGAGTGGGGTGGCGATTGGCATGACAATACTGGTGTCGTTGCCAATTCCGTTGCCAATGCCGTAGTTATGGTCGCCATTGCCTGCTGCTGCGCCATTGCCCCAGCCACCAATACCATTCCCAGAAATTTCACCAAGCCCTGTACCATTGTTACTGTTTTTGGTGGTGTCATTATCTTCAAAGTGGTTTACGGTGGTGGTGGATGAGTTGTTGACCGAGTCAGAGGTTGCATTTCCTAGTCCAGAGAATGAGTTGCCCAGTGCATTTGCTGGCATGGTGACTGGCATGACGATACTTGCGTCATCGCCATTGCCGTTGCCGATTCCATAGTTATGCTCACCATTGCCTGAACCAAAACCATTCAGTAAACCACCAATGCCATTGCCTGCCGTACCGTCAACCCCAGAACCGTTGTTACTGTTATTGGTGGTGTCATTGTCATAGACATTGTTGGTTGTGGTGGTGGATGCATCGTTATGGGATGAATTGTGCGCATTGCCAAATGCGCTAACCTCATTACCCAGGGCATTCATTGGTGCTGTAAATGGTGCAGTAACATCAGCATCATCGCCGTTGCCATTACCGATACCGTAGTTCTGCTCACCGTTGCCCGCACCAAAGCCATTGACCAGACCACCAATGCCGTTACCCGCATCGCCTGTTCCATTATTGCTTTGGTTGGTGGTGTCATTGTCATGAACGGTATTTGTGGTGTTGGTTGTGGCCACATTATGTGAGGTATTGCCTGCACCCTCACTGGTTGTACCGAACCAGGAAACACCATTACCCATTGCATTGACTGGTGTTACGATTGGAGATGTCCAGCCAACATCATCGCCGTTACCATTACCAATGCCGTAATTGTGTTCACCATTACCCGCCGATACACCATTGAGTAAACCACCACCAAGACCATTGCCTGTATCGCCACCTACACCGTTATTGCTGTTGTTGATGGTGTCATTGTCATAAACAACATTTGAGGTTGTGGTTGGTGCGATATTGGTTGAGGAAACGCTGTTGTCATCGCAATTATCGGCATTGCCAACGGAATTGCCAAAGATATGGACAGGGGAGGTAACAGGTGCCGTAATGTCAACATCATCACCATTTCCGTTGCCGATACCATAGTTTTGCTCGCCATTGCCCGCAGCAGGGCCGTTGCCCCAACCATCAATACCATTGCCTGTGTTGCCACCAGCACCATTGTTGCTGTTGTTGGTGGTGTCATTGTCGAGTACGAGGTTCGATGTTGTGGTTGGTGCGGTATTGACTGAGTCAACATTACCGCTGCCTACGCCTGCAAATGAGTTGCCCAGTACCTGAACAGGTGTCGTCCACGGTGTGGTGATGCTGGCATCGTCACCGTTGCCATTGCCGATACCGTAGTTGTTTTCCTCATTGCCTGCTGAAACACCATTTAACAAACCGCCATCGGTGCCATTGCCTGTAGCGCCAACGCCATTACTGCTGTTGTTGGTTGTATCGTTGTCTTCAACAATGGTGGTTGCGGTTGTTGGTGCAGTGTTGACTGAGCTGACATCACCACCACCAATCCCTGCGATCGAGTTACCAAGTGCCTGGAATGGGGCGGTTACAGGCATGGTGCCGTCAACATCGTCGCCGTTGCCATTGCCAATCCCGTAATTTTGTTCACCATTGCCTGCCGCAGGACCATTGCCTAAGCCGCCAACGCCTGTATTTCCAACACCTATCGAATTATTGCTGTTATTGGTGGTGTCATTGTCCTGAATATGTGTAGTGGAGGTTGTTGCTGATGTATTGACAGAATTAACATCGCCACCGCCAATGATGGTGGCTGCATTTCCTACCGCCTGAACAGGGGTCGTCCATGGCGTTGTGATATCAACATCGTCACCGTTGCCATTGCCAATGCCATAGTTATGTTCATCATTGCCTGCTGAAACACCGTTTAATAAACCACCACCATTGCCATTACCCGCCGTACCAAAACCATTGTTGCTGTTGTTGATCGTGTCATTGTCTTCAATGAGTGTGCTGGAACTGGTTGAGGTGTTGTTCACAGAATTGACATCGCCGCCGCCCACTCCCGTAATGGCATTGCCTACCGCCTGGAATGGGACGGTGACTGGCATGGTGGCATCCACATCATCACCATTGCCACTGCCGATTCCATAGTTTTGTTCGCCATTGCCCGCCGCAGGGCCGTTGCCCCAGCCGCCACCATTGCCATTGCCTGCACCACCTGTACCGTTGTTACTGTTATTGGTGCTGTCATTGTCCTGGATATGGGTGGTAGAGCTTGTGGTGGCTGTATTAACTGAGTTTATATCTCCTGCACCAATCGCAGAAATTGAGGTGCCCACAGCCTGAACAGGTGTGGTCCATGGTGTGGTGATGCTGGCATCGTCACCGTTGCCATTGCCGACACCATAGTTATGTTCACCATTGCCTGCTGAAACGCCCGTCAGTAAACCACCACCATTGCCATTACCCGCCGCACCAGCACCGCTATTGCTGTTGTTGGTTGTGTCATTGTCTTCAATGATGACCTGAGAAGTGGTGGGTGCAGTGTTGATCGCATGAGTACCACCACCAACGGCAGAAATTGAACTGCCTACGGCATCAAATGGCATGGTTAGGGAAGGTGTGAGATTGACATCATCACCGTTACCATTGCCAACGCCATAATTGTGATCACCATTACCTGCCGCCGCGCCACTCAATAAGCCGCCACTGCTGCCATTACCAGCAGTACCTGTATTGCCATTATTGGTGGTGTCGTTATCGTGGAGCAAAACGGAGGAACTGGTTGAGGTTGTATTGATGGCTGGTGTTGTGCCTGTGGCTGGATTGTTGATTGAATGGAAAGCTGTTGTGAAAGGAAGAGGGAAAGTGAGACCGTAACCGTTACCTACACCAGCACCATAGTTCTGTTGACCATTACCTGCTGAAATTCCATTTAATAAGCCTTGCCCGCCGTTAAGGCCACTATTTGTAGTGACTGTACTGCTATCGACCACCACGTTATTCGTCGTGTGAGTTATAGGTGTAGTCGTTGTTTGGCTATTGCTATTAGAATGAAAGAGGATGCCTGTAATTGGTGATAAAATACTTTTAAATAACATATCGATATACCTATAATTATTGGAGTTTTGTTTTATTTACTTCTAAATAATTATGTGACTCCTGTCTCATAATTTAATCAATAGTATTTATTGGTTATCTATTTATTGTCAATATGGTTATTTTTATCACGATATTTTTATATTGTTTTGAAGTTTAAATAAATCAAAAGCTTATATTTGATTAACGATATATTTAATTTAGGCGGGATATATGCAAAGGTCATCAAGAGGCAGGGAAAATACTGGGTTTTAAGCCATTAACAATCTATTTAGTTAAATTAAAATAATTTTATTATGTTGAAATTAAATAAGAAAAGAATGTGAAAATGGATATTTTTATTGTTTCTAATAAACAATTTATAAGCCTGTATTTGAATTGAAAATAAATGTTTCGTTTATGTATGCAGATTTTTAGGCAGAAAGTGTTGAATCTATAATCAGTTAAACTTGTTTTGAGCGAAAGTTGTTATCAATTGGAAAAAAATGCGTATAATGCCCTCCATCAAATACGCGCTCATAGCTCAGCTGGATAGAGCACTTGGCTACGAACTAAGGGGTCGGGAGTTCGAATCTCTCTGAGCGCACCAATTTGATTTATCGAAAGATAAAGATTGAAAAAAACCGCTTAAATGCGGTTTTTTATGCCTTATGCTTTTGCCTTGATTTTCTGCACAAACACCGCATTACCGCCAACTGCTGGCAATACGTCATGATACGGCAGGCTTCGCATTGCCCTGAGTAAAAATGGCGCTTTTTCATCAATTTTCATGCTGGTGGTCATTTTAAATAAAGTACCCTGATTAAGCTCGGTAAATCCCATCTGGCCTTTAATAAAACGCAAGTCACCGCCATTGGCATAAAAATTATTTTCAGTGGCATTGGGATAATTAAAATGCAGTTTAAAGGCAAATGGAATATTAATGACACCTAAGCCCACATTGACCTGAATATCTGCATCCTGTCCCTGATTCTGAATGGGGGTGGTCACCACCTTTTTGATTTGCCGAGGGAATAAATCCTTATAGGCCAATGGAGTGAGCCATTTCTGTAGCTGTTGTGGTGTTTGTTTATAAAACTGATAGGTGGTGGAAAACCGCATGGCTTCACGTCCATGCGTGTACATGATAGTGGTTGGAGCATGCAGAAAGCTAACGGGTTGCTGTGATGTCTGGCTGAGCTGGGCGATTTTTGTGAGCTGGGCTGCATTGAGTTGAGGGCTTGGCATTTGCCCGCCATCAAGTGGAGCAGTGTTTTGTCCAATAAAACGGGTTCTTAAAGCCTCTAGAACAAAGGCGTTGCCAGTGCTGGGAACTCCAAGCTTGACCTCAGGAATCGCGTTTAAAATTTTCTTTAAAATAAATCCTTTCGGTTGGTTGAGGTCACCCCACTGGGTTAATGTCACCAGGGTCCGATGCTCATCCAGCGCAAACCATTCCAGTTTTCCGACGCCATAGGGAATGGGGGCGTCAATGACCAGACTGGCGATGCTGTTTGGCTTGATCTGGTGTTGCAGGGTGACATCCTCATTGAAATTGAGTACGGGAATTGGTGTTGGAATTGAGACCTTGTATTTCACCTGTACGATATTGCCCGACTGTTCAATGGTCTTGGCTGATTTTAAGGTTGGAAACAGCCCCACGTAATGACTAAAGTCCGTCAGCGTTTTCGCCACGTGTTGTGTATTGGCGGGAACGATGATGGCGGCGGAAGTAAAGCTGACACTGGGTTGAGGATTGCTTTTCAGGGTGGGTACCGAGGTTTTTACCGCAGGGTGGCCATAAATAAAAATAGTGTCCTGTGTATAACTGGCCAAGAGCTGTGGATTGTTCTGAAAAGGCTGCAAGGCACTTGGGATATTGTCTGTCCATGTAATGATTTGAGTAAAACCAATTTGACTGATCCCGAATAAAATACCTGTACATAGCAGGCGGGTAAAATAAGACATCACATTCCTTTGATTTTTTATAAGTGACTGAGTTAGAAATTCAGCATTTCAATCTTGATCAATGCCAGTAAATTGGAAAATAGTTATAAATTTTTTTGTGTGTAAAGAATAGCCATATTGTGTAAAACAACGTCTTAGCCTCTAAACTGGTGTAATATTTACGCCTATCCATGATGAAACAAATTGAAGTCGAGCATGTCTGAACAACGTCCAGCGCTATCCCTGCGTTATTACCTGAATTTAGAAGAGTCCCAGGATGGTTTTGCTTTAGTGACCTTTGGTAAAAAGACCTTTACCCGTTTTTTAACCCCACTGATTAGTATCGCCATTATTGTATGGGGTGTTTATCTTGGTTTTTCGGGTGTGGGGCGTTACTACGTTGCATTGGGTGCCTTTTTCCTGATCATGCAGGGGCTGATGCGCTATTGGTTGCTGCCGATGTTGTTTAAACGACAGTTTGTCCGCTATCAGTTTGGCAAGAGTGAACAGGGCATTGACCTATATCAGGACCATTTTGAGCTTTATGCCACAGGTAAAAAGCAAAGTGCGCAGTATGCCGAGGTGCAGTCTTTCGCCATTGGTAAACTAACCTATATGCTGGAACTGAAAAACCATACCGTGGTGATTGTGCCAAAACGGGCGTTTACGGATTCAGCAGCGCAAAGTAAATTTGAAAATAGCTTTAAAAAATAAATAATCTTTCGCATAAATAAGGAAATGCCATGAGTATTCATCCATCAAAAATTGTTTGTGTCGGTCGAAACTATGCAGAGCACGTTAAGGAGCTGGGCAATGCCATGCCTGAGCGTCCCATGTTATTCATGAAGCCACCCAGCAGTTTAGGCACTTTGCAACAGGGGATCACTTGGAACAAGGCCTTGGGTGAATGCCACTATGAATGTGAAATCTGCCTGCAAATCGCACATCCCCTGTCTGGAGAAACAGATCGGGAAAAAGTGCTGGAGGCGGTGGGAGCACTGACACTGGGACTGGATTTAACCCTGCGTGATTTACAGGGTGAGCTAAAAGCCAAGGGGCATCCGTGGGAACGTGCCAAAGCCTTTGATGGTGCATGTATTTTGGGTGAATGGATTGAAACCGATGAGATTGGTGACCTACAGGAACTTGAACTGATCTTGACCATCAATGGTGCTGAACGCCAGCATGGTTTCACCAAAGATATGATATTTGATATTGCCGATTTATTGATTGATATTAATCAGGCATTTAGCCTACAGACGGGCGATGTGATCATGACGGGAACACCAGCGGGTGTAGGTGCTTTACAGCCAAATGATCAACTCACCCTAAAACTGATTACCCAGTCTGGGGAATATGACTGGAATACTTTTGTCCGACCATAATTATGCATTTGCAACATGCTGAGGGTTAAGATTGCAAATATCAGCATGTTGTCATGTGTATAAGAAGTCATCAAAAATGAAATATATTTTCTTCGTCTTCTGTTTGGTTAATAGCTCTGTATTTGCCCAGGTGGGTACAGCAAGTCTCTATGCAGACCGTTTTCAAGGGCAGAAAACCACCAGTGGGGAACGTTATAATCCCTCACAGGCAACGGCTGCACATTCCAGTTTGCCATTGGGTACCAAGGTGCAAGTGACCAATCTGGAAACCAATAAATCGATTGTGGTACGGATCAATGATCGTGGCGCATTTGGTCGCCATTTGATTGATTTATCAAGATCTGCCGCACAGGAAATTGGCTTAACTCCCAAACAGGGAGCCTGTAAGGTAAAAATTAAAGTTTTAAAATAAATATCTGAAAGCAGCCAATGACTCACCTGCTAAAGTCATTGGCTATGCAGATTTATTTCGGTTCCGTTGACATCTCAAAGATGGTTGAAAGGGGAATAGACAGTTTAGCCGCCAAATAGTCGTTGCTTTCAATCAGGGCGGGGCCAAGTCGCTCCATCCATTCATCATCCTGATGCACATTGAAGACATCAGGGCGTAAAGGCAAGGGATAAGGAAGAGCGGTAAAGAAACTCCAGAAATCAACCTGTGCCAAATTCCGTACCAACACATATTCATCCTTGTCTGTGCGCTTGATGAGATTTTGATTTTCAAGTTGCAGGACATAAGCAGGTAAACGCCCCAATTCACCACGACCAATAATATCCAGCAGTTCCGTTTCACTGACACTTTCACCGATTTGCTGTTTTTTATAAAACAGCTCCAGCATGTCGAGTAACATCAAGATTGGGTGGCGCTTTTGCTCCTTGCCTGAATGAAATGCAGTGAGGGCATAGCTGACTTCCACACCCAGTAAGATGATGTTCCAGGACAGATAGATCCAGAGCAGGAAAATGGGAACGGCAGCAAATGCACCATAAACAATTTCATAGCTGGTGAAGTTGCTCATAATCCAGCCAAATAGACGTTTCAGGGTTTCGAAAACCGTTGCACTGAAACAGGCGGCAATGACTGCTGAAAAGATCGGGACAGTGCGGTTTGGAATGGTCCAGTATAAAATGAAGAAGCCAGCAATCGTAAGTAGAAATGAAATCAACCATAAGATTAATGAACCATTGAGTTGATAGCCTGCAAAGTTGTTGCTGAGAATGTTCATTGAGGCGACAGTTGAGGAAAGTACAAACGCACTGCCTAAAATGATTGGGCCCAGTGAAATAATGGTCCAGTAACGCATAAAGCCAATCAGGCCTGTACGGGTTTCCTTGACCCGCCAGATACGATTGAAAACGGTTTCAATCGAAGACAGCATCAATACGGTGGTGACAAAAAGAAACAGCACCCCAATCACGGTGAGGTTACTGGATTTCTCGGTAAATGCGTTCAGTGCCTTATCAAAGGCAATGGTGCTTTTAGGCAAAAAGTTGCTGTAGATCAGTTGTTGCAGTTGTTGTCGGGCAGGTTCCAGTGCCTTGATGGAGGAAATGATGACCAGGAAAACGGTCAGCATGGGAACAACGGCAAACAGGGTGGTATAGGTAAGGGAACCCGCCTGTTCCTGACAGCGATCAGCCTTGAAACGCCGTAACACAAATACAATAAATTGAAACCATGTTTTTTCTAAAAAAGGCAGTTTGTTTAGATATCGTTCGAAGATCATGGGTTCATCCTATTGTTTTAATCAAGATCCTATGCATTTCACAGGACTTATTACCGCTAAAAATATAAAAAATATCGTATAGTGTTCTTTTTAACAAAATTATTGAAAGTGATGCAACCTTACGTTCTCGTTCTCTATTACAGTAAATATGGTTCAACCAGACAGATGGCACACCTGATTGCAGATGGAATTGAGGCTGCGGGTGTCACTGCCCGTATTCGTACCGTTCCAAATCTGGCCACTGTGGTGACTGAGGCTGAGCCGAGTATTCCTGCTGAGGGAGACATTTACTGTACCCTAGATGATCTCACCCATTGTTCAGGTTTGGCGCTTGGTTCACCAACACGTTTTGGCAACATGGCCAGCGAAATGAAGTATTTCTGGGATCAAACCACCAGTTTGTGGCTGAATGGCGCATTGCACAATAAACCTGCCTGTGTGTTTACCTCTTCAGGTTCAATGCATGGTGGGCAGGAAAGTACCTTGCTGAGCATGTTACCGCCGTTATTTCATCATGGCATGATGATACTGGGCTTACCCAATTCAATCCCTGCATTATCCAATACCAAAACAGGCGGCACCCCCTATGGTGCAAGCCATGTCAGTGGGCCTCGCCATGACCAGGGTCTCAGTCAGGATGAAAAAGTCCTGTGTGAGGCGCAGGGCAAACGCCTGGGCGAAGTGGTTCAGGCTTTGGCTGGTAAACTTTAGCTCAGGGAAAGCCGATATTGCTGGCCCAGTTTCACCAATTTCCAGAAAGTTAGATTGTCAGTTGGGTAGGGAATCGCGGGTAAGTTTGGATTGAGCAGTTGTATTCTGTTTGTATTTCCCTTTTCTGAGATCAACACTGCATAAACATAATCCAGTAAATTAGTTGCGGTAAACACCTGTTTATAGGCATCCTGAAGTTCTGCGTTCTGGTTGGCAAAACAAACCCGATGTGGCTGTTGTTCTGAAATAAGGCTCAGGCCTAAGGTTTTTTCAATCTGGGTAACCATATCAAGATTGAGTTGCAGTGGTGATAGGGATAGAAACAGTTGATCAGTTTTAAAATACTGTGAATTTCCATGTGCTGTTTCCATTTGATAAATTCCCCCTAGTCTTAGATGAACTATAAAGGCTTCTATTCAAGATTGGCAATTCAATTGAATGGATGACAATTTTAAAAATAAAAATGGGAGCATCAGCTCCCATCATGTTTATTTGGTTATTTGCCAGTCATAGATTTTTCTACGGTAGGCATACCACATCATCCATAGCCCAATAATAATCATTGGGAAGCTTAGGATTTGCCCTTTGGTCATCCAGCCAAACAGGATAAAGCCCTGATCTGCATCGGGTTGGCGGAAAAATTCCATAAAGAAGCGTGCCACACCATAGCCCATTAGGAATAAAGCTGAAACTGCCATACGTGGACGGGGCTTTGAGCTAAACCACCACAACACGATAAACAGGATAAGGCCCTCACATAGTGCCTGATAAATCTGTGACGGGTGACGAACCAAGCCCAACGGGTCTGTTGGGAAAATCATGCCAAAAGGATAATCAGGATTGGTTACCTGACGGCCATATAGCTCACCACCAATAAAGTTGCCGATACGACCGAACATCAGACCTGTTGGTACACAGGGTGCAATAAAGTCCAGTGTTTGAAACCATGTTTTTTGGTATTTCCGACACCAGAACAGCATGGCGATCATCACACCAAGGAAGCCGCCGTGGAAGCTCATGCCCCCAGTCCAGACCTGAAACAACCACAGTGGGTTTTCCAGAAACTTGCCGAACTCGTAAAACAGGACATAGCCCACCCGACCACCCAGTACCACACCCAAAGCGCCGTAGAAGACCAGGTCGGACACCATGTCGGCTGTCCAGCCATCACGCTGTTTGGCTCGGTAAGATGCCAAGCCCCATGCACATAAAAATGCCAAGAGATACATCAATCCGTACCAGTGTACCTTGACTGGCCCTAAACTCAGTGCCACTGGATCAATATTTGGATAGGTCAGCATCGCTGTTCCTCAATTTAGAATTTGAAATTAAGTTTTGAGCAGATTGTAGCGGAATGATGTGAAAAATGTTGTACATTCAATGTGAAAGTCAGCAGACGCTAAATGAGTGAAAACAGGATCAATGTGTATTGTCGCTTTTGCATGGCATGTGCTGGATAATATGCCACTTTGCCTCATTTCAAACCGTGATGAGTTTTACCATCGTCCCAGTGCTCCTCTGCATCAGTGGGAAAACTGCCCGATTGTGGCAGGGCAGGACTTGCAGTCGGGTGGAACATGGATGGGCGTGACCGCAGCAGGTCGCTGGGCAATCGTGACCAACTTCCGCAATGGTCGGGACAAGAACCAGTACAGCACTTCACGTGGACACCTGATTCAGGACTTTCTGGAAAGTGATTTGGCTCCCATCCGCTTTGCACAAATGCTGGAACAGAAGCAGCAGGACTATGCGGGCTTTAACCTGTTTGTGGGTGATCGTGAACAGGCGGTGTATATGAGCAATCGTGGTGAAGCGCCACAGGTTCTGGCCAATGGCGTCTATGTCGTCTCAAATGGCTTAATGTCTGAAGACTGGCAGAAAACCAGACATCTGCGTAAACGCTTTACCCAGGAGTTTTTACCCATGCTACAGCAACCCCAAGTCTCGGAATTGGATCTAGAGTCTGCGGTCTGGGACATTCTGGAGGATGAACGGAAAATCATCCCAAATCTATTGCCAGATACAGGCATTAGTCAGGAAATGGAAGCGTTGCTGTCCTCGACTTTTATCCAAAGCCCGATTTATGGGACACGCTGTTCAAATTTTTTAAGGCTTACATCTGAGCAATGGCAGTGGCTGGAAAAGTCACAACAGGGTGAAGATCAGGGAAATACTGTGGAAAGGAATATTGATTTGCTGAAATAACAAATGCCGACATAAGGTCGGCATTTGCATTGAACAATCTGGTCTATTTGGTGGTTGTAGTCTTTTTCTCAACCGATGGCAACACATCCGCCGTGATATAGCCAACACACGCGCTAAAACCATTGTTATAGTTGTTTAGCACCGCTGTTTTTACATCTGCTGGAATCTTTGAACTGTCGCCTGGATGTTGGAAATTGCTCATGATATAGGTCCAGCCGTTGACAGAATCCACCGCATGTAAACCTGTTGACTCCGCACCTGCTGGGGTGGAAAGAATACGGTCCAGCGTCTTGTTATCGACATTGTATGCCCATAGGAAGTTATTGGTATGGTTACCACTATCTTCACCAATAAACAGGGTGCGCAAGGTTTCAGAGAACTTCAGGTTGTCTGGGCTGGCAATGTTGTTTGGATCAGCGGTGTTTTTCAGTGCATCTTCCGCAATGTCTGTACCAATCAGCAACATATGGCTTTGGGCAGGTACCCATTCACTGTTGATCACGCCGTTCTGCTGGTCAACCTGACTGCCTTTAAGGTCATGGGCAAGCACGCCACCTGCCTTAATGGTTTTCTTGAATTTCACATTATATGATTCAACCCAGGCTGAATTTCCGCCAATCATGGAATCCTGAATATTTGCCAGCGCGGAATAAGCCACTTTATCCTTGATATTGACTGTGGTGCCTTCCATCTTGGTAAACGCCATACTGCCGCCTTTCAGCGCCGCATAACGGTGAGTTTCAAGGAACGCGGCAGCCAGTTCAATCTCAGCCTTGCTAAAGCCGTTGTTGGCTTCCTTGAGTTTTACCCAGAGTGATTTTCCATCCAGCACAATCTTGGTATAGCCTGTTGCATCAGCAGGCTCAGCTTTCAGGCTTTCCATAATGTGTTCAGCCTTGATGCCACGGACATTGACTAGGTCTTCAATGGTCTTGCTGTTGGTCTGACCGAGCTTGATCCACTTGATGGCAGCGGTAGAGCTTTCGTTTAGCTCAGAGGTGTACTTGGCCACATACAAGGTCCCCGCAGATAGGTCTTTTTCCTTATCTGCAATGAACATGAAGAAACCGCCATTGGTAAAGTCATCACCCATGATCACGGTACGATTGTCTGGCATCACCTGAATCAGTTCATGTGAGATACGACCCAGACAGTAATGTTTAACCGCCTTTGCACGTCCCTTGCCATCAAGGATGATTTCTGGCAGATGACCGTAGTTATAGGCATTTGCAGTATTTTCATTGCCATACAGGTTTTTACTATATGCTTTGAGCATTGCGAGATCTGAACCGATTTGGTCAAATGCATCAGGCTCATATTCTTCACTGGAAAGGTGAGTATTCCACGGAGAAAGGCTAGCACCACAGGTGATCCATAGACCATGTACTTTGGACATATCGACATTATGGTATTTCTTCAATGCCAGATGACCCGTCTTTTGATCCTGATCCAGCGTAAGCACCGCAATTGGTGATGGCAACTTGCCGTACATACTTTGATTTGCCAGATTTTTAGTGGTGTATTCAAACTGAACCACATGGAATACAGGGTTGGTTACACCTGAAACACTTGCGCCCTCAAGATAAATCAGCGATGAACCATCAGGAGAGTCAGAGAAGAACTGGCGTGTCTGAGCTGGAACTGAGCTGTCCTTGATTGGCTGGTTGTTAATATCGTAGTAACTACCCGCAATAATCTTGCCACCATCAATGTTGTCAACTTCCGCACCTGTACGGAAAAACTCCTGATAACCCAGTTTGTACTCGGTGGTTGTATTATCATCCCAGGTAATGGTGAGGCCTGACTTGACCGACGTGGTAGCCATGTCCGCAGTGGTTGATGGCGCCGCCATTGGGGTGAATTTGGCATTCTTGAATTTAGCCAGTTTAGGCGGGGTAACAACATTATTGTCATCATCATTGCAACCCGTTAACACGGCTGCTGTGCTCATTGCCCCCAATGGTAAAAACGGAACACCCGCGAACCATTTTAAAATATCACGACGACTTGGCTGATTGGTATTGGCTGTCATAATAAATCCGTATCTTTAATTAATGGTAAATAAGTCCTGATAGATTCTATGAATGACAGATGACATTTTTTTGACACTTTTAAGGCAGTTTAAAGACACTTTTCTATGTGAAATCAAAATAATATAAAACTGCAATAAAAATGAGGCCAATGATAGGCCTCGATTCTTGTCGTATTTTTATCTCAGGTAAAAGCTATTCTTTTAGCTATTTTCATTTTCAAGTTTGCGTTTTTCCAGTAACTTTCCTAACAACAGTCCTAACTCGAACAGCATCCACATCGGTACCGCCAGCATGATCATCGACAAGGCATCGGGTGGGGTTACAAACATGGCAATAAAAAAGCAGCCCACCACAATAAAACGTCTTTTTTCAATCAGGCTTTGCGTACTGACTACACCAATCAAAATAAGCACCAAGGTAATAATTGGAATTTCAAAGGTGAAACCAAATACCAGAAATAGCTTTAGACAGAAACTCAAATAACTATTGATATCTGTCATGGGCGCTACAGTTTCAGGCGATACGCTAATAAAGAAATGCAGAATGGCTGGCAAGGTAATGAAGTAGGCAAAAGCCACCCCTAAATAGAACAGCACAATACTGCCCAACAACAGGGGAATGGCTAAGTGGCGTTCTTTCTCATATAGCGCAGGCCTGATAAATGACCAAACCTGATAAATGATGTAGGGCATTGCCAGCATAAAAGCGACAAACAGGTTTAGCTTAAAGGGGGCCATAAATGTCGCCGTGACATCTGTGGCGATCATGGTTGAAGTGGCTGGCAATTGCTGCCTTAGCGGTTCAGACAGCCATTGATAGGTTTGGTTTCTAAATGGCAATAAACAGAAAAATAGAAAAATCGTCACCCCAACGATCTTAAACAGGTATTGGCGCAACACAATCAAATGCTGCATCACAGGCATTTGTTCGAGGTTTTCAGCACTGACTGAAGTGGAGGGCAACTGGCTCATACGGCAATCTTTAATTCTGTTTCAAAGGTATTGGTCGATTGATTTGACTCAGGCTGTTGAGCCAATAATGCTTGATATTGAACACTGAAAGGGAGAACAGCCTGCCTGGAGTGAGGCGTGTATTTTGCTGGACTTTTGGCTTGATGCTGTACCTGTTCAGGTTCAGTTGCTGCCTGAGTATTTTTTAGCTCATCCAGCTGTTTTTGCACTCTACGTTCGAGTTCGGTAATTTTCTCAATCTCTTTTTGCATTTCTTCCCGAAACTCGGAAAGTTTTAGCTCACGATCAATCTCATTCTGAACGTTGTTGATAAACTTCTTGATTTTTCCATACCACTTCGCCACAAAACGCGCAGCTTCAGGGAGCTTTTCAGGACCGAGCACCAGCAATGCAATCACGGCAAAGCAAAATATCTCGGTCATTCCCAAATTCAGCATAGTGATGCTCGCTTAGCTTTTAACTGAGCTTTCAGTATTTTTAACCTGGGCATCAATGGTGCGAGGTTCATTTAAAGATGCTGCCGCCTCATCTTCTTTGATTGATTTTTTAAAGTCTTTTACTGCACCGCCCACATCTTTGCCGAGGTTTTTAAGCTTTGATGTACCAAACAGTAAAATGACTACAATTGCAAAAATCAGCACATGCCAAATTGATAAACCCGCCATAATGATATTCCTCTAAAACTTTGGATATATCTCAACAGTTTGGCATGACAGGGATGTGACACTTATATTGCAGTTTTGCGACAAGAATGATGCAAAATGATTTTTATACGAAAGGGAAAGAATGAGGAGAAAGAAGCCTGAATATGCGGTTCAGGCTTCTGTAGAAATTAGATTAAACTCGCTTTAAATAATTGCATTGCCTGACCACGGTGGCTGATTTTACTTTTCTCTTCCTTGCTGAGTTCCGCACTGGAAAGATTGAGTGCAGGCAGCCAAAATAGGGGATCATAGCCAAAACCATTTTCTCCACGGGCAGCTTCTAAAATCTCACCTTTCCAGATGCCCTGAAAGATTTGTGGCAGTGGGTCTTCTGCATGAGTCACCAGCGCCAGAACACAGACAAACATGCCCTCAATCGC
Organism: Acinetobacter thutiue; assembly: GCF_030385805.1. Classification (NCBI taxonomy): domain Bacteria; kingdom Pseudomonadati; phylum Pseudomonadota; class Gammaproteobacteria; order Moraxellales; family Moraxellaceae; genus Acinetobacter; species Acinetobacter thutiue. The sequence continues at coordinate 44,026 of NZ_JAUDZE010000003.1, read as the reverse complement.
TTCACCCTCTTTGCGGAATGGTACAAGGTCAGTCAAAAGCTTTTGGTTATTGGCAGCGTCATTGCCATGTTCGCCTGCATAACGTGCGGAGTAAATGCCAGGTGCACCACCTAAAATCGGCACACATAAACCTGAATCATCAGCAATCGCAGGTTTACCCGAAATTCTGGCTGCATGACGTGCCTTGATCATGGCATTTTCCACAAAGCTCAAACCATCTTCGACGGCATCTTCAATGTTGAGTTTTCCTTGGGGAATAATTTCAACAGGCAGATTGAGTTGCTGAAAAAGATGTTCAAATTCCGCAACTTTACCTTTGTTATTGCTTGCCAGCACAAGACTGCCTTGATTGAACCAGTGAGGAGTAGACATTGTAAAAATCTCAATAAAACTTAATAGTGATTATACTTAATTTGGGGTATGAGATTGAGTCTTGAGAAATCAAACTCCAATCACGGTAATACCATCAATATCTTTTTCCAAAATATTTGTTAGAAATAAAATTAACTGGTCAATCATCATCATGACTTCATTTTTATATTTAGGGAATTTTTTCTTAAAAATTTTGGTTTCCTGTTTAAAAAGAAGTCTAACATCATCTCTATAAGTTAAATATTTTTTGGAACTCAAATAAGATTTATATTCATTCAGTTTTCTTAAAATTAAAATTGTTTTTTGAGTACTTAAATATGTGCAACCCCAATGAGACCAAGGGCTTTCATTTTCTAGAAACAACCGTTCTATTAAGGAAAAGGCTAATTCATCAATAACAATCGAATTATGACAATTAGGATTTCGCTGCAAATCATAGGGAATAATTTGCATGTTAAGACCCGAATACACTCCATTCGAATAAGATATAACTTTAAACGATATTTTCATTCAATAAATATTTTATTAGAAAAGAATGAGGATAAAAAATGGCCTTTAGCTTATATCAACTTGATCTATGCTAAAGGCCATCATTGTTAAAAGTAGAATTTATAAATTAAAATTATTGAGCCTGAATCCATTTATCCGCACGGTCACGTGCAGTACGTATCTGGTCCTGAGTCAGGTTGGCAGCCAAAGCAGTTTTCTTACCTTCAGACAGGCTAATCACTTTAGTGTCAAGCATGCCATCACGGGTTGAAAGCTCATACCACTGGTAAGCACCCACATAGTTTTTCTTCTGCTCTTCCATCATCGCAAGGTTAAAGCTGGCGCGGTTATCGCCATTGCTTGCTGCCTTTTCAAAATACTTGCGTGCCAAAGCCTCATCTTTATGTGTGCCAATCCCATCAGCATACATACGCCCAACATTGAGCTGTGCAGCAGACAAGCCTTGGTCAGCCGCCGCCTTAAACAGGGTGAAAGCCTGTTTCTCATCTTTGGCAACATCTTTACCATACTGGTAACGCGTTGCTAAATAAAACTGTGCACCTGCCTGACCCGCTTTCGCTGCGCTTTGTAATTCACTGACACTCATCACTGAATACCGTGCTGCCTGCGTTGCAACCGATTGTGGTTGGGCAACATAGTCAGCGTGCGCCTGCATACCGATCAGACCAAATAAAAATGTGCTGATTAATGTCTTTTTCATAGAGCGCTCACTCGATAAATTGCGACTTCACCAAATAGGTTCGGCATATGCTTGCTGAGCATACTACCTTGTTGGTCACCATTAACGGCAAGTCGATTAATAATTTTAATCCGATTCTCAGCACATAAGGCTTCAAAGTCACGGAAAGTACATAAATGAATATTCGGCGTGTTATACCACATATACGGTAAAGCTTCCGAAACAGGCATTTTCCCTTTTAATGCTAAAAAAGATCGGGTCTTCCAATATGCAAAGTTTGGAAAAGTAATGATTGCCTGCTTGCCAACACGCACCATGTCACGGAGTAGTACATCGGGCGCATCGACCGCCTGCAACGCCTGTGCCATGACCACGGAGTCAAAAGACTGGTCGGCAAAACGACTTAACCCCAAGTTTAAGTCCTGTTGAATAATATTTAACCCCCGACTGATGGCAATTGCAATCTTTTCTTGATCAATTTCTAATCCATAAGCACGAATATTATGCTGTTTGCTCATATGGGCCAGTAATTCACCATCACCACAGCCTAAATCCAGTACGCTGGAATCAGGTTTAATCCATCTTTCAGCCAGTCGTTGATCTATACGCATCAGATATTCTCCAAACGGGTCGATTGCAACTGTTGCGCTCCACCTAAAAATGCCCGTAATGTTTTCACATACAGCGGGATAGGGAACAGGAACGAGTCATGACCCTGTTCAGCATCAATATCCAGGTAGCTGACAGGCTGATGGTTGTCAAGCAAGGCATCCACCAGTTCCTGCGAACGGCTTGGACTAAAGCGCCAGTCGGTGGTAAATGAAATTACCAGAAACTGGCATTTCGGTTGACGCATCGCCTTTGTTAATGAATGTTCATATTCACGCGAGGGGTCAAAATAATCTAATGCCTTAGTCATAATCAAGTAAGTATTTGCATCAAAATTACGGCTGAATTGTTCGCCCTGGTAACGCAGATAGCTTTCCACCTGAAACTCAACGTCAAAGCCATACATAAACTTGCCTGATTTTAAGTCTCGACCAAATTTCTGTTTCATCGCTTCTTCGGATAGATAGGTGATATGACCCACCATCCGCGCCAGAATCAAGCCACGTTTTGGATAACTGTCATGTTCCAGATAACGTCCATGATGGAAATCTGGATCAGACAGAATTGACTGACGGGCAACCTCATTAAAGGCAATATTTTGTGCCGAAAGTTTTGGTGCACTGGCGATAATGGCACATTTCTTTAAGCGGTCTGGATAGTCCAGAGACCATTGCAGGGCCTGCATACCGCCCAGCGAACCACCGATCACGGCAAACCAGATTTCAATGCCCAAACGGTCAGACAGCATGGCTTGGGTTTTGACCCAGTCACGTACGGTCACTAATGGAAAGTCTGGACCATAAGGACGGTTTTCATTTTCAGGATTAGGAGAAGTTGGTCCTGTAGAGCCGTTACAACCGCCAATATTATTCAGTGACACCACAAAGAAATGGTTGGTATCAATGGCTTTTCCAGGCCCAATGCAACCATCCCACCAGCCCGCCTTTTTATCATCTTGGTGATGATAACCCGCGGCATGATGATGTCCTGACAATGCATGGCAAATGAGGATGGCATTGGATTTGTCAGCATTGAGTGTTCCATAGGTTTCAACCATTAAATCAAAACGGGGCAATATACGCCCACACTCAAGTTCTAAAGGTGCTTCAAATGAAAATTTTTGTGGAGTGACTAAGCCCACAGAATCCGATGGAAAAGACACTGGAATCGTTCGTCCTATAAATCTTTTATCAATAATAAAAAGGATACCAACTCTGGTATCCTTTTTAAATGATTGTTTTCGTTAAACAGCTGCGGCAACCACTTGGTCAGTCGTCAACACACCCTGTTCAATCAGGCGGTTGGTACAGGCAATAATTGCCTCAATGGACGAGGTGACGATATTGTCATGTACACCTGCACCAAATGCGCTCTTACCTGTGCCTTTGACCTGAAGCTCAATCAAGGCAAGGGCCTTGGCATTGGCACCTGAACCGATGCTGCGCTCTTCATAGTTCACCACATCAATTGGTAACTGTAATGCATTCAACATGGCAGAGATTGGACCATTGCCTTCACCACGTAAGCGCTGGATTTCACCCTCAATCTCAATGTCCAGTTCAATGATCTGTGTACCATTAATATCAGACAATTGATAATGCTTGGTCTGGTAATGACGATTTTTTACATCAACATAAGTGTTCTGGAATAATTCCCAAATTTGATGCGCGCTGATTTCTGTACCGTTTTCATCAGTATGTTGCTGTACAATCTGGCTAAACTCGATTTGTACACGACGCGGTAAAGCCACGTTGTAGTTCGATTCCAACAAGTAGGCGATACCGCCCTTACCAGACTGACTGTTGACACGAATTACTGCGTCATAATCACGGCCCAAGTCTTTCGGGTCGATTGGCAAGTATGGCATATCCCAGATTTCTTCATTTTTCTGGAACTCAAAGCCTTTCTTGATTGCATCCTGATGTGAACCAGAGAATGCGGTAAAGACTAAATCACCTGCATATGGATGACGTGGGTGCACAGGCAAGCCCGTACATTCCTCAACGGTTGCAATGATTTCATTGATGTTGGAGAAATCCAAGTTTGGTGCGACACCCTGTGTGTACATATTCAAGGCAATTGCGGCAACGTCAACATTACCTGTACGTTCACCATTACCAAACACACAGCCTTCAACGCGATCAGCACCTGCCATGATGGCCAATTCGGAAGCGGCGATACCACAACCACGGTCGTTGTGACAGTGAACTGAAATGATCACGCCATCACGGCGTGCCAAGTTGCGGTGCATCCACTCAATTTGGTCGGCATAGACATTGGGTGTAGACACCTCAACTGTGGCAGGCAAGTTCAAGATCACCTTGTTGGTTGGAGACGCTTCCCAAATTTCAGTGACCGCATCACAGACATCTTTGGCAACTTCCAATTCGGTTGCAGAGAAACATTCTGGGCTATATTGGAATATCCATTCAGTTGCAGGATATTGCGCCGCATATTCCTTGACTTTGTTGGCTGCATTGATGGCAAGCTGTTTTGAACCATTGGCATCGACATTCAATACTTTCTTACGGAAAGTCGGAGAGTTTGAGTTGTAGATATGCACAATCGCACGTTTTGCACCGACCAAAGACTCAAAGGTACGTTCGATCAAATGGTCACGGGCCTGTACCAACACTTCAATATACACATCATCAGGAATCAAATTCTCCTGAATTAATTTTTGAGTAAAATCAAAATCAATTTGTGAAGCCGATGGAAAACCAATTTCAATATGTTTAAAACCAATTTTGACCAACATATGGAACATTTTTAATTTTTGATCCATGTTCATCGGTTCAAAAATGGCCTGGTTACCATCACGAAGATCGGTACTCATCCAGATTGGCGCCTGATTGATTTCATTGTTCGGCCATTGGCGATCTGGTAAATCCACGCGTTGATACATACGGCGGTATTTTTTGCTTGGGTCAGCCAACATCATGAGATAACTCCTTGTTGTAGCATGGGTTGCCGCTTCAAAATAAATGCAACATGCTACAAATATATATGGTGTCTATAACAATTAATTTAAAGAGAATATGTTTTAAGTACCTGAAACCAGGCAGAAAAATTTATACGCGCGCGAGGCGCAGCATCAGCAGGGCAGCGAGGTTTTTTATATAAGACGGATGGATAAAGTCATCACTTGTTTTCATCATCTACCATTCACAGAATGAGTTATTCGGTTTTGCAGCTATATTAATCACCTGACAAGAATCAGTCTAGGTGAAAATGCAAGCCTTGGCAAAAGGTCTATGCTGCTATTTTAATGTGTATGGATAAAAAATATTTCCCTATTTTTTGCATCATATAGCGAAAACTAGAAAATATTTTCCAAAATATGAATCAATCTTGGTAAATATAATCCTGATTAATCTCGTTTATGGTTGCCGTTCCCATCAGCGCCATGGTGATTTCAAACTCTTCCTTTAAGATGCGTATGACATGGGCGGCACCCAAAGCCCCCGCAACTGCCAAGCCATAAATATAGGGGCGGCCCACCAGCACTGCATTTGCACCCAAGGCAATCGCCTTGAAAATATCCGTTCCACGACGAATCCCACCATCCAGTAAGACTGGATAATTGGCTGGGACAACGGCCCGAATTTTCTGTAACGCAGTCAGGGGTGAAATGCTGGTATCAAGAATACGTCCGCCATGATTGGAAACAATAATGCCTGATACGCCATAATCCAGTGCCTTTTGTGCATCGGCTGGGTGGAGAATACCTTTAAGAATCACAGGGAGTTTTGTGTTTTCAATCACCCATGCAATGTCTGACCATTTCGGTGCAACCTGCATCAGACCCTGAAATAACGGATGCTCAGAGGGGGATACATTGGGAAAATCAAGGTGGGTTGGCGTATGTGGATGAACCATGTCTTCAGGTAACTGAAAGCCAATTTTCCGTTCCCGATCGCGTATTCCGACATGCGGGGCATCAACTGTAATCACCAGGGCACGATAACCATACTGTTCAGCCTGCTGAATCAGGGGCAGGGACTTTTCACGTGAACCCTGCCAATACAGTTGAAACCATTTATAGGGATGTTCAGGATTGGTCTCGCCCATATGGGTATTGCTAAAGGTGCTCAGCACAATATTGCTGTGCATGACCTGTGCCGCGAGGGCAGAAGCCTTTTCCGCCTGTGGATGGAATAAAGCCTGATGACCAATCGGTGCAAGAAAAATGGGATGTGGATAATCACAGCCAAATAAATTGATCTGTGTATGCCCTTGCGTTAAATCGTTTAAATGACGTGGTACTAACTGAATATCCTGAAATTGCAGCATATTTTGTTGCACACTGATTTCATGCATCGCACCGCCATTCAGGTATGACCAAACTTCCTCGGTCAGGTGTTGTGGTGCCTGTTGCTGATAATCCAGCACGGTTTGAAGATGTGCAGGAATCGCATTTAAAGGTGGGAGAGGGACACGCTGTGACATTACAAATCACCCCACTGTCTTAGAAGATTATGGTAATGACTGGTGAGTGCCACGGTCTCTTCAGTGTCTCCTAATTGCTGGCGCAGTTTTAAAATGGTCATGTCCAAATTAAACAACATGGTTCGTTGCCAGTCATCTTTGACCATACTTTGAATCCAGGTAAAAGCAGCAATACGGCTGCCTTTAGTCACAGGTTCTACTCTGTGTAAACTGGTTGCTGGATACAAAATTGCATCACCTGCATCGAGTTTAACTTCATGTGCACCATAGGTGTCCTCAATAATCAGCTCACCACCCTCATATTCGTCTGGTTCTGATAAAAAGATTGTCATTGAGACATCGGTTCTGACATTTTTGCCTTTTTCATTCATATAAAGAATGGCGTTGTCGACATGGTTGCCATAGTTCCCCGAATCCTGATAGCAGTTAAACATTGGTAAAAGTATTTCATTGGGTAGGGCAAACGACTGAACCAGTAAGCTTTTCTTAATATTTTGTATCACGAACTGGCTGAGTTGCTGATATAGCTCGCTTTCAATGTCGATCTGTAAATTATTTTTAATTTTAATGGCCTGACTACCCGCAGTTTTTTTCCCAGAGACCCATTGGTTGTCTTGTTGTATTGCCTGACGAATAGATTGAACTTGGTCCTTACTCAAAACATTGGGGACATGTAGTAACATTGTGATAACCTTTTCTATGTCAGGTGAGTTAGATGGGAATAAAAATCATTCTACTCATGTTTCTGGCTTTTTAAAAATGATATTGTCATTCAATGATGAGGAGAGGTTGGGGTTCCTAAAAATAATAAAAATCAGTAGATTTAAGGCAAATAAAAAAACCCTAATATGAAATTAGGGTTTTTGGGTAATGCTTAACTCAAATTAGAATTTGTAGTTAACATTGAATACGCCTTGACGACCTTCACCTGGAGTAGCCCAACCGTTGTTACGGATACGAGCATAGTATTCCTTGTCGCTTAAGTTTTTACCAATCAACTGGAAGCTAAGGTCTTTGTTATAACTATAGGTTATAGAAGCATTATGGATCAGATAGTCCTCTGATTGTACTTGAGGAATCAGGTTGGTTGTTGCACTTACACTTGATAAATACATTTTACCCTGATATGTCAAGCCATAACCAACCTGCCACTGGTCATTGAATTGATAAGTTGTCCAGAGGCCACCAGATAATTCTGGCACATTCGTCATTTTTGCACCTTTGGCAAAGTCTGTTGCCGTTGCCGCGCTTGCAATGGTCTGGTCGTACTCACCTTTCATATAAGCCAAGCTTGCAGAAATTCCCCATTGTGGTGTGATGTTGCCAGCCGCGCCGATTTCTACGCCGTCTACATGGTTTTTACCATCAAGAACATTATTCATGCCAGCAATTGCGCTTGCAACACGAACTTTATTTTGCTCATTGCGGAACACAGCCGCGTTGATCAGGAAGTTCGGGTTCATTTGCCATTTTGCACCTAACTCATAGTTTACAGCTTCTTCTGGTTTGGTGTCACAGGTTGTACCTGTTGTACAGCCAGCATTGGCAGAGTTCTGCGTTGGTTTTTGGGCATTGGCATACGTTGCATATAAACTTGTACTTTCCGTAGGCTTATAAGTAAGGCCCAGATTATATGAAACGAGATTATTATCCTGTGAGGTAGCTGGGTTGGTTGTCCAAGTGTTTTTCAGTGTACCTTGAACCAGAGTAGGATCTTTTTTAACATCATCAGCAGTTACGCTGTCTCTTGATGTGGTTGCATACTGACCCTCGGTACGATCAAAGCGTACACCAGCATTCACAAGGAATTGTGAACCCAACTTGATTGTGTCAAATAGATAAGCAGAATAAATATCAAGCTTGCCTAGACCTGTGCTGTTGGCAAAGTAGTTGGTTTCACCATGCCAGTAATTGTCAGGATGATAAACATCCATATTCGGCTTAGCTAAAGGCGTGCCGTTGCTGTTATATAGATAGCCACCAACATTTAAAGCGTAATCTTCAGTGCTGTACGACACACCCGTTACCAATGCATGTTCAAGAATGCCCGTCTTAAATTTGCTGATCAGGTTGGTATCATTGGAAAACTGTTTTGTATTGGTTTCACGGTGATAGCCACGAGGTCCGCTTGGAATGTATTGTCCAATAATGCCTTTTTTACCACAGTTTGCATCTGTATAACCTGTTTGGTTGTCATTAGTAAAACCAGTTGGTGACAAACCGTTAGCCAGGCAATATGTACCCTGTGGAGCGGTAACCACCATGTCCTGAGTAATATCACTAAAGCGGGTGATTGAGTTCAAGGTAAACATATCGCTAATAGCGCTAGTTACCTTTAACGTGGTAATGTCGGTATCTGACGTTTGGTTGTCTAGATTACGGTAGCCATAGTTGTTTGCTGTGGAGATACCAGGTACGGCTTTACCATTGTAGTAAGGTACGCCATATAGTGGGTCATTATCATCTTCCTGATGGAAGTAAGATAAGGTTGCCTGGGTAGTATCATTGATACCTACTGTAATAGATGGGGCATATCCCCAGCGTTTACGTTCTTCTGGACGACCAACATAAGTGTCCTGATGGTTCATCACATTTAAACGTACCGCAACATCATCACTAAGGACTTTATTGAAGTCTCCTGTGATACGTGTGTAGTCATCGCTGCCTTTACCAAGGGTCACTTCATTAAAGTCACGATTTTTTGGTGCCTTGGAAGCAAGGTTGATACCACCACTGACCTGTCCAACACCACTTTCTGATGAGTTGGCGCCTTTAGTGATTTCCACAGCTTCATAGTTGAATAAATCTGAACGTGTCTGAACGGCAGCATCACGTAAACCATCAATGGTGATGTTGGATTGGGCATCATAACCACGTAGATTGATTTTATCTCCATAACCGCCTCCACCTTCACCCGCACCAAAGCTAATACCAGGAGTGGTTGCCAAGGCATCCTGCAAAGACAGTAAGTTTTGTTCTTTCAACGATTGTGCAGTAATGATTTGCGTTGTTTTTGCGGTATTTAGAAGTGATTCGGTTCTTTTGGTTGAAGTGGATTCAGCCTTATAGTTGTTCTCTGCATTCACTTCAATTGTTGGAAGTTTTGCAACATTGTCCTCTGCGGGTGCAGCATGTGCAGCCAAAGGTAAGGTTGCCGCAAGTGCAACTAACTGTGTAGTACCAAGATGTTTACGACTTTTGATCTTTGCCATTGAGAGAACCCTTGAAATTGAAGTGGCGAATGACAGAACTTTCAACCTGAGAAAACTTTTACAAAACTGTAGTAAAAGTGGATAAATTGTTAATCAATGTAACAATCTGTGCGAAGTCTAATGATAATTATTATCACCATCAATGCTTTTATTTATCGTGGAAAAGTTGGTATATATTTAACAAATTGATTTGTATATTTTTTTATATTAAATTGATATTAACGATACAAATTCTATAAAAAAACGAAAAAAATGATAGGTAAAAATAAAAATCCTTTATTATTATGAAAATCAAATAATTATGTAAGTAATTTAAAGAAATATTGAAGATATCAAGTTCCTTTAAATTAGCTGGGCTATGCCGATGTAGCATGCTGGCTAGATTGTTAAACTTCTCATGAGGAAAACAATTTGAACCCATATAAATAAAAAACGCCACCCTCAGGCAGCGCTTTGTGAATTAAGGATACTTAGAATTTCACATTGACACTTAACCAGTAGTTACGTGCCTTATCCTTGTTGTTGTAATGATCTAGATAGCTTGGCTGGAAACCACCCACACAGGTGCTGCCGCTGGTACATTCGGTAAAGCTGAGGTCATAAGTGGTAAAGTCACGGTCAAACAGGTTGTTGACTCGACCATTGAATGTCACTGTATCACTGGCTTTATATGATGCGCCTAAATGGAAAACCTCATAGTTTTTGAAATATAAAGGCTTGTTGTTGACAGCATCCCAAGAGCGGTAACGGTCAGAACGGGCTTCTGTGGTTAGGAATAGGCTGAAATTATTGGTGGCAGCCCAGTCAATTGTTGCGTTTGCCATATGTTTTGCAGTGTTGCCTAAAGGACGTCCCTTATTGGCACCACTTTTCTGTTCACTGTCGGTATAGGTGTAGTTGGCACGGAAAGACAGGTTGTCCAGAATTTCATAGCGGCCCGCGAGTTCAAGACCCTGGATTACCACTTCATCAATGTTGACCGTTCTGCTGGATGCATTGTAGCCCAAATCGGCGTATTCACCTGAAGTGGAACACGCAAGCCCTGTTACACCACCACAAGGCTGTGATGAAATCTTGTCATCAAACTTATTGTGGAAAATGGTGGCGTTCAGGTTGTGGCCTGCTGGATGTTGCCAGTAAACCGCCAATTCAGAACTCTGGCTGGTTTCAGCCTTTAAGTCTGGATTGCCAAAAAATGGCGAGGTACCCTGACCACCAAAGCCCGTGATACCGTCATACAGGTCAGAGGTTTTTGGGGTTTTATAGCCTGTACTGATTCCACCCTTAAAGGTGAGTTGGTCATTTAAGGTATAAACACCATAGAGGCGAGGGCTGGCCTGGCTACCAAAAATCTCGTGGTTGTCGTAACGCAGGCCAGCGGTGATGGCTAAAGGATCAATAAGGCGGTAGGTGTCTTCGGCAAACAATGACCACATATTGTGTTCCTGCACTTCACCTGGCGTACCTTTTTCCATACCAAACACGCCATCTTTTAATTCACCACGAACGATTTGTGTTCCCACAATCGTGTTATGGGAACCATAAAAGTCAAATGGCATATCCAGTTTGGCGTCTAAGGTGTATTGGTTACTTTCCATCACACGCTTGTTGCGGGGCAGGAAAGTGGACTCAGCCAGTTTCTTGCGATCGGCCTCGCTCATTCCAGCATAAGCACCCGTTCCATCAATCATGGCCAATAGCTGTGTACGTTCAGCCACGGTAAATGGCAGGGTACGGCCATCATTATTGGTCTCAACATAAGCAAGGGAAACAAAACTCTTCCCGATGTTCCAGTCACCCTCATGGGTGAGGGACCAGGTGTCACGGGTGAACTTCTGGTCTGCCGCATAGCCGACCTGTGGATTGGCACGGCGTTCCCAGGTTCCGCCATTGCCTGTACAGGCATTCTGGTTATTGCCCGTTGCACCCTTACAGAAGTTAGCTGCTGACCAGACTGAACCGATGTTGTCCACTGTACCGACAGGATATTCCTGTGTGCCTGAATCATTCAGGCGAGGCGCATTGTCATATTCCTGCTTTGATGTGTCCATCTCAAACGAGATGCTTTGGTTCTCTGTTGGTGTCCATGAAAGTTTTGCACCTAATGATAAATTTTCATTATCAACAGTTTTACCGCCACTACCGAACCCAAGTGCACGGATACGTGTTTCACCATTCGGATAGGTTACAGGGGTATAAGTGGGATTGGATGCCATGCGGTTATAAAAACTACCACGCAAAGTCAGACCTAATTGATTGGCAATCAAAGGTCCCATCACATTAAAGTCAGTGGTGATGTCATCACCGAAATTGTCATCTGTCTGATAAGTGCGGCTGTGTGATAGCGATCCCTGCCATTTGTCAGTGACTTTTTTGGTGATGATGTTGATCACACCACCCATTGCGTCTGCACCATAAAGTGTTGATGCGGGACCGCGAATCACTTCAATACGTTCAATCGCATCCAGTGGTGGAATATGGTTGAACTGGTTGCCGCCAAAGTTGTTTGGATAAATGTCGCCGTGATTGTTCTGACGTTTACCATCCACCAGGATCAGGGTGTAGTCGGCCCCCATTCCACGCATGGAAATTGTCCCTTGTCCCGTTTTGTCACGGGTTTCACCAATATCAACCCCCTCAAGGTCACGAACCGCGTCCAGCAGGGTCATATATGGCTTTTTTTCCAGCTCTTCTTTGGTGATGACCGAAATACTTGCTGGTGCGTCTGTAATTTTTTGCTCGAAACCTGATGCTGTCACAACAATAGTGGAAAGCTGGTGGGTAGCTTCCGTTTCGGCTGCATAAAGTGAACTGGAGGCGAGACCAATAAAGGCTGCCGTTAAAGGGTGCAGATTGAATTTACGCATGATAAACAGTCCAAAAGTGGAGAAAAATCAAAACAAAAAAATTTAAAACAACTGACACTCATAATGGTAATGATATGTTTTATCATTTACAACAAAAATTAACATTTATTTAAGGTTGTTTTAAGAAAACTATTTTTTGAATTAATTTGTATTGAAATGGACGAAAATCAAAGAAAGCGAGTTGCTTTTTCATCATGTGTTTTGTATATCTGCAAAGTTGTCATATAATGTGGCACTTTTAAAAACTGTTACTACTAACTAAATATCGAGGAAGCCATGCAAGTAACGACTGAAGCGGTTTCGGGCGTTGCCCGTCGTTTAAATGTTTCTGTACCGACGAGCCGTGTTAACGAGCAATTTGAAGCTCGCTTAAAACGCACTGCCAAAACTGTGAAGATCAACGGCTTCCGTCCAGGTAAGGTGCCTTTAAACGTTGTTCGCCGTGAATATGGTGCGGGCATTTATCAGGAAGTGGTGAATGACATCATTCGCGACACTGTGTTCGAAGCAATTCAACAAGAAAAAATCAATGCGGTAGGTATGCCGAACATTGAGAAAGTTGAAAACAAAGATGACGCTTTAGTGTATGAAGCAACTGTTGAAGTTTATCCAGAAGTGGAAGTGAAAACTTTTGCCGATTTGGAAGTTGAACGCAAGGCTTCAGAAATCAACGACAAAGACGTTGATACCATGATTGAGAACCTGCAAAAGCAACGCGCTTCCTGGGCTGAAACCAAGGGTATGGCGAAGAAAGACATGCAGGTGACTTTCGACTTCGAAGGTACTGTTGATGGTGAGAAGTTCGAGGGCGGTTCTGCTGAAGACTTTAAACTGGTTCTTGGTTCAGGTCGCATGATCCCTGGTTTTGAAGACGGTATCGTTGGCATGAAGAAAGGCGAAGAGAAAATCATTGATGTGACTTTCCCTGAAGACTATCAGGCTGAAAACCTGGCGGGTAAAGCTGCTCAGTTCAAGATCACTGTGAAGCTTGTTGAAAAACAGAAACTTCCAGAAATCGATGCTGAATTCCTAAAAATCTTTGGCTTGACTGAAGAAGAAGGTCTGGACAAGTTAAAGGCTGATGTTCGTAAGAACATGGAACGTGAAGTTCGCAACGGTCTGCGTAACCAGGTTAAACAAGCTGCGTTTGATGCACTTGTTGCTGCAAACGAAATCGAAGTTCCAGCTTCTATGGTTGCCCAGGAAATTGACCGTCAACGTCAACAAATGATCCAGCAGTTCACTCAACAATTTGGTGGTCAGGGCGCAGGCGCATTTGACAGCAGCATGCTTCCAGATGAATTGTTCAAGGAGCAAGCTGAAAAATCAGTGAAACTTGGTGTGTTGGTGAGCAAAGTATTGGCTGACGCTAAACTTGAAGTTGACCAGGCACGTGTTGATGCTTATATCGATGATATGGCTTCTTCTTATGAAGACCCAACAGAAGTGGTTGAATACTTCAAAAATGACAAGCAGCAACGCGCTCAAATTGAAGCTGTTGTGCTGGAAGATCAGGTTGTTGACCACATCCTGGCTTCTGCTAAAGTAAGTGATGTAAATGTAAGCTATGAAGACTTGTTAAAAGAGCAACAGGCACGCCGTGGCTAATCTTTTAAAAGTTTAGAAGAAAGGCGCTTGATGCGCCTTTTTTTATGCGTGTTATGAAAGTGTTAATTTGTCGAAAAATGACTCGGTTTTGCCATAAATAATCGAATATTTCAGGTTGAACCTTTTGCAATTTCATCGATTATCCCTCATATTGTTGGCATAGATCGAGTCAGAATAATTTAGGAATAAATAAACTTATGTATGTTCCAACAATTGAAAATGCTTTAGTTCCTGTTGTCGTTGAACAATCCTCTCGTGGTGAGCGTTCTTTTGATATTTATTCACGCCTGTTACGTGAGCGTGTGATTTTTTTAACAGGTGAAGTTGAAGACAACATGGCCAATTTAATCGTTGCGCAGATGTTGTTTCTGGAAGCTGAGAATCCAGAGAAAGATATCCATCTTTATATTAACTCACCAGGCGGTTCAGTGACTGCTGGTATGGCGATTTATGACACCATGCAGTTCATCAAGCCAGATGTGGTGACCTACTGTATGGGGCAGGCGGCATCGATGGGTGCATTCCTGTTGAATGCGGGTGCCAAGGGCAAGCGTTACTGTCTTGAAAATGCCCGTGTCATGATTCACCAGCCGTTGGGTGGTTTCCGTGGTCAGGCTTCTGACATTGAAATTCACGCGCGTGAGATTCTCTTTATCAAAGAGCGTTTAAACCGTTTGATGGCTGAGCATAGTGGTCAGAACTATGAAACTGTCGCACGCGACACAGACCGTGACAACTTTATGACTGCACAGGCAGCAAAAGAATATGGTTTGGTTGATCAGGTGCTGAGCAAGCGTCCTTGATTTTTAAAAACTAGGTTTAAGATTTAAGTTGTGGAGTAAATATGTCCGAACATCCTCAAGGACAAAAACATTGTTCATTTTGTGGTAAGACGCAATCTGAAGTTGGAAAATTGATTGCAGGTGAGGACGCATATATTTGTAATGAGTGTGTGGATGTCTGCTTGGACTTGGTACAAACCAGCCAACAGGTTGAAGCGGGGGATTGGGCAAGCAAGGCATTGCCTAAGCCACATGAAATACGTGCTGCCCTTGACCAGTATGTCATTGGACAGGATATTGCGAAAAAAACCCTGTCTGTTGCTGTGTATAACCACTACAAACGGTTGAAGGTTGGGCAGTCCCACCACACACATCAGGATGTTGAAATCGCAAAAAGTAACATTCTACTGATTGGTCCAACAGGATCAGGTAAGACCTTGCTGGCGCAAACACTTGCCCGCTTGCTGGATGTTCCATTTGCCATGGCAGATGCGACTACACTCACGGAAGCAGGTTATGTGGGTGAAGATGTTGAAAACATCGTGCAGAAGCTATTGCAGAAAGCGGACTATGATGTAGAGAAAGCCCAGAAAGGCATTATCTATATTGATGAGATCGACAAGATCACCCGTAAGTCTGAGAATCCATCCATTACCCGTGATGTTTCAGGTGAGGGTGTGCAACAGGCACTGTTGAAAATGATTGAGGGCACTGTTGCCTCAATTCCACCTCAAGGTGGACGTAAACATCCTCAACAGGAATTTATTCAGATTGACACCTCAAATATCCTGTTTATTTGTGGCGGTGCATTCTCTGGTCTGGAAAAAATTGTCCAGCAGCGTCAGGAAAAGGGCGGGATCGGCTTTACCGCTGATGTGAAGAACAAGGATGATCGTAAGAAAATCTCTGAGTTGTTCCGTCAGGTTGAGGCAACTGATCTGGTCAAGTTTGGCTTGATTCCTGAGTTCATTGGTCGTTTGCCTGTGATTGCCACTTTGGAGGAACTGGATGAAGAAGCGCTGATGCAGATTCTGACAGAACCGAAGAATGCATTGACACGCCAATATCAATACCTGTTCACAATGGAAGATGTGGATTTGGTGTTTGATGAGTCTGCATTGCGTGCGGTGGCGAAGAAAGCGCTGGAACGCAATACGGGTGCACGCGGTCTACGTTCAATTCTGGAAAATGTTTTGCTTGAAACCATGTACGATTTACCAAGCCGTACAGATGTTGGTACAGTGGTTGTGGATGAGGCGGTGATTAATGGCACCGCAAAACCAACCTATAAAGCTGAGCGTCTGCCCCAGGTGACCACGCCTGAACTGGTGGAAAAAAAAGACTTGAAAGTGATTGATTCCAAATCGGCCTAACGGCAACGGTTTATCACTCATCTAAAAAAGCATGAAAGGTTTAGCTTTTCATGCTTTTTTTATTTGCAATTGGTCGGTGAGGTGTTAATCTTAAAAATTGGAAAATCCGCATAGTTTTGCGCTGTTAACAATAAATCCAAGAAAACGCCTTGAGGGATGTCATGCGTTATTTAATATTGTCATTATGTTGTGCTGGGGTATTGGCTGGCTGTCAAAGCCACAAAGCCGTTGAGGAAAAACCAGCAGCACTGACTGCAACGCTACCACCAGTGGATACTGAAAAAGAACCAGGCCTGTTTGATCAATACCATGTGGGTGGCTTCACTGTAGGTGGTTGGGTCAATCAAAAGTTGGGTCAATACTTCACACCAGTTAAACCGCAAAATGAACAGGCGGCCATTGTGTATCTGTATCGACCAGATTCGCGCTGGAACCGTCAGGAAATTGCGGCGGTCAACCTGTTTATCAATGGTCATCGTATTCCAAGTCTGTTACATAATCATTATTACTGGGTTGAACTCCCTGCGGGAACCTATCGTTTAAGTGCAAGCCGTCCCTTGGCAGGATTACATTTCCAGAAACCAAAATATCTGGACCTGACAGTGGATGCCGCGCAGACCTATTTCATCAAATATGATGAGGAAAACAAGATTTCCCGCAGTGAACATACGGGCCCCTGGATGGTGATGCCTGACAAGGTTGCCCGTCAGGAAATTGCGTTTACCCGCCTAAAATCTTCGAGCTATAACTTCGTTGCACAGAATGAATCGGGAGAGGTTCGTTCCAAGCCTCAGGAACTCAAGCCTATTAAATATGATGAAAAGTCTGAAGTACTTTTGGTCAAGCCATTTAAAATCTGGAATCCTTTAACCTGGTAAACTGATACAGAACAGGGACTAATCAGGTTGAACCAGTGGTTTGATGATGGTTAGGAACTGTTCCTTTAGCTGTGAGCTTTGCTCTGGATCATTCAGGCTTTGCTGGCTCAAATGATTCATATACTGAAAAACATTGGTGCTGATTTTCAATGTTTTTTGATTAATGGATCTACCCTCAGGCGTTTTTAGGAATGTTAAATAAGCCTGCACCTCTTCCTCACTTAATGTCTCGGCATAAATTTTTTCTATGGCCTGTAAGGTTTCGGGTCGGGCAAACACTTTTGAACTGGTGTCTTTCAACAATTGGCTGAGTTCGAGTACAGCCAATTGTTCCTGTGTAGTGGTTAATTTATCCTTGTTTAATACCCTTAGCAGGATGTTTTCAGCTTCTGAATCCAATGTCGGCTGCATTTCATCCAAAGAGGTATATAGGATATTTTCAAACTCACTCAGTTTGATCAGCTCTTTTACAGACTGGGTTCGTGCTGGTGTGGCAAAGACACTTTGCATGGCACTGATCAGGGATAAACCGACCATCACCCTCGATATATTTCTATTCATGTCTTTGTCCTTATTGTTGTTTTGTTTTTTATAATCTAACAGAAGCACTGGGCAAAAAAATAGCCGAATACGATGATTCGGCTACCTGAATTGTATAAATATTATGATGCAGCGGCATCAACCACTGGAATCTTGCCAATCTTCGCTTGCCAGATTTTTGGTGCAATGGCATGGATTGAGGTGCCATTGACATCAACGGCAACAGATACAGGCATATCTTCAACCACAAACTTGTAGATAGCTTCCATACCCAAGTCTGCAAATGCAACCACTTCAGCTTCACGAACTGCTTTAGACACGAGGTAAGCGGCACCACCAACGGCCATCAGGTAAGTTGCCTTGTTTTCCTTGATTGCCTCAACCGCAGCAGGGCCACGATCCGCTTTACCAATCATACCAAATAAGCCTGTAGCTTCCAGAACCTGACGGGTAAACTTGTCCATACGGGTTGCAGTTGTTGGGCCAGCAGGACCAACCACTTCATCGCCGACTGGATCAACTGGACCCACGTAGTAAATAAATTTACCTTTGAGGTCAACTGGCAGTTCTTCGCCGTTATTCAGCATATCGACCATGCGCTTGTGCGCAGCATCACGACCTGTATAAATGGTGCCATTGAGAAGTAAGGTGTCACCTGGTTTCCAGGAATTCATTTCTTCCTGAGTAATGGTATCAAGGTTGACACGCTTCGATTGAGATGAATCCCACGTTACAGCAGGGTAGTCTTCAAGTTTTGGTGCTTGAATATGTGCAACACCAGTACCATCTAACTGGAAGTGAGCATGACGAGTGGCCGCACAGTTCGGAATCATACCGACTGGTTTGCCTGCCGCATGACATGGGTAATCCTTGATTTTAATATCAAGTACTGTGGTTAAACCACCAAGACCTTGTGCGCCAATACCTAATGCATTCACTTTCTCGAAGATCTCGATACGGAGTTCTTCCATTTTGCTTTGTGGGCCACGACGAAGTAATTCGTCCATGTTGATTTCTTCCATGAGTGCTTCTTTGGCAAGCATCATGGCTTTTTCAGCAGTACCACCGATACCAATACCGAGCATACCTGGTGGACACCAGCCTGCACCCATGGTTGGAACAGTTTTAAGTACCCAGTCCACAATCGAATCAGATGGGTTCAACATTGCAAGCTTGGATTTATTTTCTGAACCACCACCTTTTGCTGCAACGGTAATATCGACTTTATTCCCTGGCACGAGCTTGTAGTGAATCACGGCAGGAGTATTGTCTTTAGTATTCTTACGACCAAAAGCTGGATCAGCCAACACAGAAGCACGGAGTACGTTTGAGTTCTCTAGGTAACCTTGGCGTACACCTTCGTTGACCGCATCATCCAGGCTCATGCTTAAATCAAATTTAACATCTAGGCCAACTTCAAGGAAAACGTTGACAATCCCTGTATCCTGACAGATTGGTCGGTGACCTTCAGCACACATACGTGAGTTGATGAGGATTTGGGCAATTGCATCTTTTGCAGCTTTGTTTTCTTCACGATCATAAGCACGGCTCATCGCTTGGATGAAGTCCTGTGGGTGATAGTAGGAAATAAACTGCAGGGCATCCTTGATTGATGTAATCAAGTCATCTTGTTTGATGATCGTTGTCATATCAAATTTCTCTTGAGCGGGCGATTAGCTGGCGGGCTAAATTATATGACAAAAAGTTATCATTGTGGGAGTTTTAGCGCACATTTGGCTAAAGGTCTAAACTGGCAAGAGAAGTGTTGAGGTTTCTAGTTTTTTCTCATCTGGGAGGGGGAGTAGCCAAAATGCTTTTTAAAGCGATGGCTAAAATGGCTGCTTGAACTGAAACCGTAATGTGCCGCAATTTCGGTCAAATTTGCTGTAGTCAACTCTAGTGCCTGATGAGACAACTCAAGACGGCGCTGCATGACATATTGATGTGGTGGCATTCGCATGGATTGTTTAAACATATGCGCAAAATGATATTCGCTGAGCTGGGTTTGTTGCGCCAAATCTGACAAGGTCAAACTCAGGTGTAAATGTTGATCAATCCATTCTATTAGTTGTTTGAGCACATAGGGCGAGAGACCGCCTTTGACTTTAGGTACTTGCCACTGCGTATGGCTATAATTTTTAATCAGATGATTTAAGAGTAATGTTGTCGCGGTGCTCATCTGCAAATGATTTTCACGATTTTGCCAAGTACCATTCAGTAAAAAATGACGATAGATCATGGAAATTTGCGGATCAGCCACAAAAATTTGTGGGTTTAAAGTGATCTGACTCGGTTCGCGATCCCAGACTTGTTCAGCTACCCGTTGTAAGTGTTGTTCAGTGTAGTAAAGATGTACAAAAGTCAGTGGATCACGTAGATCCCAAGTTGATTCAAAGTCCTGTGGCATCAGGCACATGCGATCAGGACCACCGCCATTGTGCCAACCTTGTGCGGTCTTTTGATAGCTTTCATAACCGCCCTGAATATACATACTCAAGGTATGGTGATTGCTACACACGCTGACACGATCTTGATTATTTTGCCACATGGCGAGCTGCATACCCGAACCCAGTTCTACCGAGTCGAGCAATTGCGCTTTATATTGCTGTAATTGATCGAGAATCTGATATTTCATCTTCTATATGCAGTGCCAAATAGAGTATTTAGTGTAGGACTTTCATATCACCTTGTCATCTAGCAAAAAGCATGAATAAAAATCGCAAGTTGATGACAGGCATCGCAAGATTATGCAAGCAATCATGTACTCAAACCACGCAAAATAGCAGTTATGGTCATTGAGTTCGGTTTAAAAGAGATGAATGTGCTGTTATATGCTTTGGTTGTGGTGATCTGGGGAACCACATGGATTGCGATTAGTCTGCAACAACAAAGTGGAATATCGGCCAGTGTTGCGGTGTTCTGGCGATTTTTTATCTCTGCAATAGTATTATTTGTTTTCGTTATATTAAGTCGAAAGTTGCGGAAACTGGCGATTCAGGATCACCTGTTTTGTATGTTGCAGGCCTGCTGCATTTTTGGTTTTAACTTCGTCTGCTTCTACTATGCGGTGCAATATATCAGTAGCGGTTTGGAAGCCGTGATTTTCTCCATGGCAGTGATTTTTAATACCATTAATGCCCGATTATTTTTCTCTCAGCAGGTGTCTTCACGGTTCTATCCTGCCGCTTTACTCGGTGTGTTGGGGATTATTGCCTTGTTCTGGCATGATGTGGCGGGCACCACTTTAAATCGCAATACCTTAATAGGTATTGGACTATGTATCCTAGGCACTTATGGTTTTTCTTTAGGGAATATGATCAGTACGCGCCATCAAAAACATGGTCTGGATATTTTTACCACCAATGCTTATGGCATGTTGTATGGCTCGTTATTGATGGCCTTGGTTTCATGGTTTAGACAGGATGATTTTTTTCCAAGTATGCAGTTTAGTGCAATCAGTGCCTTACTCTATCTGGCGATCTTCGGTTCTGTGATTGGTTTTACTGCCTATTTTTATCTGGTAGGTCGTATTGGCGCAGGTAAGGCAGCGTATAGTACCTTGCTGTTCCCTTTGGTGGCTTTGGTCATTTCAACGATATGGGAGAATTATCACTGGCAAATGAATGCCGTGATCGGAGTAATTTTGATTTTATGTGGCAATGCGATTTTCTTTACCAAAGGTCCACACTCTAAGATGGTTCAAGCTTCTAAGTCGGTTTAAGTGAAAAAAGCTTAATGTTAAAGAAGTTTGATATACAAGAGGTCTCGATTCTTCTTATTTTGCTTCATGAGCATTTGCTCTCGTGACAGGTGGCATGGATGCCACCTTGTTAGACTGTGGTTTACAGGGATGTACCATCAGTCTAACAGAGGGGTTTTGTTACTTTTGCCCAGTCAAAAGTAAGGCAAATGTCTATACAAAAAACTTATGATGACTCATGGTCTATGAGACTGTGAGTGCTTCATTTAAAATAAAAATGATTTGATTCAACTGGTAAAACTTATCTGCTTGTGCATTTTACAGCTCAAGCAGAGGGCTATCGCAAGTTGCTTAATCTTGCTGTTTTGCCTGAATTGCCGTCAATGCAATGGTAAACACAATATCATCGACCAACGCACCGCGAGACAAGTCATTCACTGGCTTGTTCAAACCTTGCAGCATTGGGCCAACACTAACGACATTGGCAGCACGCTGTACTGCTTTATAGGTAGTGTTACCAGTATTTAGGTCAGGGAAAATAAACACATTGGCACGACCAGCGACCTGAGACTCAGGTGCTTTCTGACGGCCAACACTTTCAACCGAAGCTGCATCGTATTGCAATGGACCATCAATCAATAAATCTGGTCGGCGTTGCTGTGCAATCTTGGTCGCCTCAGCGACTTTCTCAACATCTGCACCTGTACCAGACGTTCCTGTGGAATAACTGATCATGGCGATGCGTGGGTCAAGACCAAAGGCCTTGGCTGAGTCTGCGGATTGAATCGCAATTTCGGCAAGCTGTTCCGCATTTGGATCAGGGTTGATCGCACAGTCACCATAGACATAGACTTCATCTGGCAGCAGCATAAAGAAAATTGATGAGACCAGTGAGTAATTCGGTGCGGTCTTGATTAACTGGAACGCAGGACGCACCGTATTGGCTGTGGTGTGAATCGCTCCCGAAACCAGACCATCCACCTGATCCAAGGCCAACATCATGGTGCCCAGCACGACTGTATCTTGTAGTTGTACTTTGGCTTGCAACGCATCCAGTTTGCCTCTGCGTAACTCAACCATTGGTTCAATGTATTGATCACGGATGCTGTCTGGGTCAATGATCTGTAGATCAGCAGGGATATGAATACCACGTGCCTTGGCAACCTCGGCAACAGACTCTGGTTTTGCCAACAGGATACATTGGGCAATACCACGGGTCTGGCAAATCACGGCAGCCTGTACGGTACGTGGTTCGTCACCCTCTGGAAGCACGATGCGTTTTTTCGCTGCAATTGACTTCTGTACCAGCTCATAGCGGAAAGCTGATGGAGAAAGGCGGGGATGCAGGTTGTTCTGGGTATGTTGATCCAGCCAGTTATTGTCAATATGGCTTGAAACAAAACGGGTAACCTGCTCAGCGCGTTCAGTATCATCAATTGGAATTTCATTGCCAAAACGATTTAAACGTTGTGCTGTTTCCAGTGTATCAAGTGAAGTATGCAGAATTGGCAAACCTTGCTTAATTGCACTTTGGCAAAACTCTAAAACATTGTCTGAGGGCGGCGCCTGTTCAGTTAAAACCAATCCAGCCAATGGTGTACCATTGCTACTGGCGAGACTGGCTGCAAGCAGGGTATCGGTACGCTGTGAGGCACTGATGATCAGCTCACCCGCAATAAACTTGTGCAGTTCAGATTCAATATTTGAGGCAATCAGGCTGGTATGTAAAATACGGCGCTGTTTTGCTTCGCCCTGATGCAGCCATGTCCCCTCAACAATTGCTGCAATATCCAAACTACGTGGCACACTCAAGATATTGCTGAATGGAACCAGACCGATAATGGGCAACTCATCTGTTCCCATAAAGCGGTTATAGCGTTGCAGCTCTAATGAAAATTCGGCAATTTGCTGGTCCAGGCGCAGGCTTGGGTCAAGGGTGACAGGGATTTCAGCCGTGCCGTCAGGAAGTCCCTTGGTTCGCATGAACAGGACCCCTGTGGTCCGCGCCGAGGCTGCGCCGCCAAACTGGCGTAGATGGGCATCCACTTTTTCTGCTGTCTTGCGTGGATCAGCAAGATCGGCGGTACTGACCAAAACCACTTGAGCATCCAGTGCCTGTGCAAGTGCAGCATTGATTTCACTGGCAAAATGGTCTTGTCCATTCGGAACAAGCCCCTCGACAATAATTACATCATGATCAACCGCAATCTGGCGATGCAACGCAACTGCTTCTTCGAGCAATTCATCGGTTTCACCTAATGCAATCAGTTGAGTCAATCTTTCATAAGTAATCGGTTCAACCGAATGATGTTGGAATAGATGACGATATAGGGTGGTGGTGCGGTCAACCGTTGCATCTGAAATTTGTGAAAATGGTTTTAAGAAACCTGCATTGATCCCTTTACAGTCCAGTGCGTAAATCATGCCTAAGCAGGCAGAGGTTAAACCAACACCCTCACCTGTAGGAATCAGTAAAATTGTGTTCATAATGACCTTGGTATTATCTAAATATGATTGTTTAAGCTATTTGTGCAAGTACCTGACGAGTCTCTTTGGCGATACGACCCTCTTCATCAGTTGGAATCACCCATATTTGTGGGCCAGTTCCTGTGTCAATGCGTCCCTCTGTGCCACGGGCCAAAGTATCATTGTTTTCCTTGCTGAATTGCAGGCCAAAATGAGACAGGTAGGCGAGCGTTTTTTCACGCACATAGGCAGAATTTTCACCAATGCCGCCAGTGAACACCAATCCATCTAGACGAGGCAGGCCACAACTTAAGGCGGATAATGATTTTGCCAGACGATAACAGAATACTTCGATGGCTAGGGTTGCATCCTCATGACCGTTTTCAGAGGCTTCCACCAGTGTGCGCATATCATTGGATAAACCTGACAGACCAAGTAGACCACTTTCCTTGTTGAGCATGTTGTCGATTTTTTGAATGTCCCAACCCAGATTGTTTGCTAGGAATAAATGCAGGCTTGGATCAACATCACCGCTTCGGGTTCCCATCACCACACCTTCCAGTGGCGTTAGACCCATTGATGTATCAATACTCTGACCATTCCATACCGCACAGGTTGAGCTGCCATTGCCCAAATGCGCACTGAGCCAGCCCCCCTGATTTTTCTGTCCTGCCAGCTCGCTGGCACGTTCAGTCACATAGGCATGACTGGTGCCATGAAAGCCGTAACGGCGTACCTGATGTTCAGTATATAAGAATTGTGGAATTGCGTAGCGGTAGGCATGTTCAGGCATGGTTTGAT
Organism: Acinetobacter thutiue; assembly: GCF_030385805.1. NCBI lineage: Bacteria > Pseudomonadati > Pseudomonadota > Gammaproteobacteria > Moraxellales > Moraxellaceae > Acinetobacter > Acinetobacter thutiue. Next base: position 19,180 of record NZ_JAUDZE010000003.1, on the reverse strand, counting down.
GGAAAGCCGTATCAAACACCGCCACTTGGGGAAGTTGCGGAAACAGGCTCATGGTTGCCTCAATTCCGATCAGGTTGGCTGGATTATGTAGAGGTGCCAGTGGAATGGCATCACGGATACGGTCAATGGTCTGCTGGGTGAGGCGTTCTGCCTGAGTGATGTTGCCACCATGCACCACACGGTGACCAATCGCCTGGGGGTTATAGTTGGCTAAACGTTCAAGCAGGGTCTCAAGTGCCTTGGCGTGATCTGCATAGGGAATGGAAAGCTCAAGCGCCTCACCTCCCACAGTGATGCCCTTGATCCGCGCATCCGCGGCACCCAGATTTTCTGCCAAACCATAGATACGATCTTCACGGCGTTCCGAGATCAGTGCATATTTGATGGATGATGAACCACAGTTAATTACAAGTACAGATATAGCCACGTTTGAACACCTAACAGGTTTTAATTTTATAAACGAATACTTTTGATTTTGCTGCAATGCATGGGGCAGTAGAATCAAGCGCAATGTTTTAACATGGGAGGCCGTATTGACGAAAATAGACTTTAGCCTATACGACTGATTTATAAGTGAAACAAATTGATATTTCAGTATAGTATGCAAATAAAAAGTTATTTTGGGTGATCTGTTTGTTTTGCTACAGTTTTTCGTATGAAAATATATAAAAACACGATAAAGATCAAATAAATGAGCTTTATCGTGCCGAAAATTAAACCGATAGAACCAGTTTACTGGCGAATTTGACCATCACCGAAAACAATCCATTTCTGTGAGGTCAGGCCTTCCAGACCGACTGGACCACGTGCATGGATTTTGTCGGTCGAAATCCCGATTTCCGCACCAAGACCATATTCAAAGCCATCGGCAAAACGGGTTGAGGCATTGATCATCACCGAGCTGGAGTCAACACGTGCCAGAAACTCACGCGCCAGACTAAAGTTTTCGGTAATAATCGCGTCAGTATGGTGTGAGCCGTATTGATTGATATGGTCAATCGCCTCATCCATACCACTCACCACCTTAACTGCAAGGATCGGCCCCAGATACTCTGTATACCAGTCTTCCTCAGTCGCGGTTTTGACAGATTCACCCAGAATGCGCTGGGTTTCTGGACAGCCACGAAGTTCAACCTGTTTTTCCGCATAAAGCTCAGCAATACGGGGCAGGAATTCTTCAGCAATCGCCTCATCAACCAACAGGGTTTCCATGGCATTACATACACCATAACGGTGTGTTTTTGCATTCAAGGCGATTGGCAAGGCTTTTTGCAGGTCAGCCTGTGCCTCAACAAAGATATGGCAGTTGCCATCCAGATGCTTGATCACAGGAATACGCGCCTCATTGCTGATGCGTTCAATCAGGCTTTTTCCACCACGTGGTACAATCACGTCAACATATTCATTCATGGTGATCAGGTGTCCAACAGCGGCGCGGTCAGGTGTGTCAATCACCTGTACGGCATGTTCAGGCAGGCCTGAAACCTGTAGGCCATGCTGAATTGCGGCTGCGATCGCCTTGTTCGATTCCAGCGCCTCAGAACCACCGCGCAAGATAATCGCGTTACCCGATTTTAGCGCCAATGATGCCGCCTCAAGTGTCACATTGGGACGTGACTCATAAATCATTCCAATCACGCCAAGTGGCACGCGCATTTTACCCAACTGGATACCAGACGGGCGGTAAGCCATATCAGTGATCTCACCAATGGGGTCAACCAATGCGATGACATCCTTTAGGCCCTGTAACATGCCTTTAAAACGGGCAGGGGTCAGTTCCAGACGGTCAAGCAGGGCACTGTCCAGTTGGCGTTGACGGCCATTTTCCATATCAATTTGATTGGCTGCTAAAATTTGTGCTTGATTATTTTCCAAGGCAGTATAAATTGCAGACAAGGCATGATTTTTCAAATGTGTCGATGCACTGACTAAAATACGGGACGCTTTACGCGCCTGTATCCCGACCTGCTGCATATAAGTTTGAATAGAGTCTTGCATAGCATTTTGATGATTGCATGTATTTATAAAGATAGTAACAGTCAAATGCGGAACAATGAATAGCCTGAACTGACTAATTCACAAATTATAAACTGTTATGTTGCGCGGGTATTTTTGCTGAAATACGATGAATATGTTGAATTTAAAGGCATGACTACATATTTTGCAAAAGATTGTTGAATTAAACAAGATAAATGGTTAAGGAAATCATTGCGTATAAAACATGCATTTGTATAGAATGAAAATGTATAGGATAAATGTAATACAAATTTTATAAATTTGTTAACTTGCAAGTTGAAATCGTCAAAAATGAGACTCTTGCATCAAAAAAATAAACAAGGATGGAGGAAGGATATGAATTCCATTATCCAAATGGACTCGGATTTAAACCATACCTACACTGGGTTTGGTTTTTTCGACATTTACAATAAAAACAGTTTTAAACAACCAGCGCGTGCTACATGGATAGATGGTTGGAAAATTGAATATATGGCGATTGCTGATCCTAAAACGATCTACAACACGCCAATTGTAATTGTCGGAGGCGCATTTCAGAACTTTAACTCTTATAAGTATTGTGTTGAGCAACTCTTTGAGAGTGGTCCTGTCATTTTGATTGATTTACCTTCAATGGGCGCAAATCAACAGATTCGCAATGTGGATACTGGTGAATCCGCAGCAGTGCTGGAATTGCCTGATTTATCAAAAATGCTGGGTCAATGGCTTGATATTGTTGGAATCGACAAGGTTTCAGTGATGGGAATGTCATTGGGTTCAGTGGTCGCTTCTTCATTTGCATATCAACGTCCAGAACTGGTGGACCGTATGGTGCTGATGGGCGTGATGCAAAAGACCCGTAAAAGCTGGCGCATGCTGCTTGAGGAGTCACTACACCTGATGCGTGAAGACCGCATGGAGGAGTTTGGTCAGGCGGTTATTTTGTATCTGGTCAACCACGCCAAGCTGGACAAGACACGTATGTCACCCACAGCCAAGCGCCTATTCTTCAGGCAGATGGCTGATTTCACCACAACTGAGCGTGAGCGCTATGAAATCAACTGCAACCGTTTACTGCGCCTAAGCGATGTGCCTGTCGCACAGTGTAAGACACTGGTTGCCGCTGGGCAGTATGACAGTTTCACCCTGCCGCATGAAAACGCCGACTTTGCCTTGCAGTGTGAAGACATGCAGTTTGCCCTGATCGCCAATGCCGACCATGTGCCACAGTTGCAGCGCCGTAAAGAAACCATGAATTTGTTTACGACATTCCTGAAAGGTGAATCCATCGACAACCTTGATGGCATTATTAGCATGACGCGCGAGCAAATGAAGCAGATTGAACGCCGTGGTGAAGAGCGTATCCCTGTTTTACAGCCAGAAAGCAAGCTTAGCCACCGTCATCTGGATAGCGAAGCGCCAGTCACAATTGTTGATATCACGTTCTTTGGGGTGTACCTGAAACTTCACCAACTTGAGCAGCTTGATTTTGTTAGTCAGCATCCACGTGATTTAGCCTTGCATTTAGCTGATGAAGAGGGCGAGTTTAAAATTGAATGTTTAATCTTTGATGCCACCGAGCAAGGTCTACGCATCTTGTTTAAACATGGTAGTTTTGAGATTGCTGACCGTTTAACCCGTTTTATTGAGCGTCAGAAACTGGCTAATTAATGCGTAAAAACGTGTAGGAAAGTTAAAAAAGAGAAGTGGTGTATTCCACTTCTCTTTTTTGTAGAGATTATTTATTGGTTGCCTGAATTGTCCAGACCAGATCACCCAAGTGCTGCTGACTGTTTTGCAGGGAAATTTGATCAAAAAACTGTTTGGGCTGTAGAACCTCTACCTGTTTAAAGCCAGCTTCATGAAAAAACTGTTCGACTTCAACAGGAGTCTGAAAGTGGAAACTAAAGGCACTACGGGACATCCACTTCAATAAACGGCTGCTATTCCAGATGATGGTGGCGAGTTTATTTTGGGTCGGTTCTGGATAAAGGTCAGTTAAATAATGCAGTTCTTTAAAGTCTTTACCATAAGTTGCAATGGCTTTAATCAGTTGTTGTAGAAGTGGCTTCTCAAAATAGTTAATCAAACCCTCGCTAATCACCACCAATGGACGTTGAGGATCAAATACCTCAAAGGCGGAAGCAAAAGCGTCCGTGAATAAATCGACTGAAAGCACCTCATCAGTTTCGCTTTCAATTTGTTGCAGTGCCGCCTGTTTGGTCGCAGCCATGTCAGGCAAGTCAAGTTCACGGTAAGTAATGTCTGGATAATGCTGTCTAAACCACCATCCACGCGGGGAGAGTCCGCAGGCAATCTCAAGCACCTGTAAATCAGGATGCTGCTGAATTAGGGACTGCAAATGGGTGTCGAGCATGGTGTGGCGTTGTTTTAGCGTGGTACGCATACTGCCACCCACATATTTCTCTGCCCAGCTTTCAATCGGATGAACCAAGGCGGCAAGCGTTTTCCCCTTTGCTGTCGCCAACGCTGGATGAGAAATTCCCATTTGATACCAGATATAGCCTGTGTAATGTGCGGTAAATGAAATATGGCGATGTTTTGAAAGTTGTTGTGTCATCTGTCCTAGACTCTGTTGTCCTTGAAAAATCCCCCTCTTTTTGGCTAGAAGTGTCAAGTCTTTATAAGACCTCCCTCTAAATCTCCCTCCTGGAAAGAGGGAGACTTCCACAAATCCAATAACTTATATGATTCGTGATGTTCCCTCTCCTTTGAGGAGAGGGTTAGGGAGAGGTCAAAAACAAGTGGAAACTTAGACTTTGACACCCTTACTTTGAAAAATGGGGGCTTAAAATATTAAATAAATCATGATATTGCTGGTTTTTTCATTTAATGTAATATAAAGGGGAATATCAACCTTTTATAGCATTAAAAATCTTCTATCAACTTAAAACGAATTCTTAAAGTCTTCAATGACTTTTCTGACGTTTTGCCAGTTTTCATCTAAAGTTAGTGTCGTACCGATCTGAATCTCTGGAATTTTACCGCGCATACGCTCCAATCGTTGCTGGTTTGGTAAGGCAAGGTTTTGAATGCCATCCAGCGCGGTACATGCTGCCGCACGGTCGTTGCAGACCAGACCCATATCACAACCCGCGCTTAATGCAGCCTGAATCCGCGCATCCGCACCGCCCGCCACACATGCAGCCTGCATACTCAGGTCATCCGAGAATAAAACCCCATCAAACCTGAGCTGCTGGCGCAAGACATTTTGCAGCCAGAAAGGAGAGAAGCCTGCTGGGTTGGGATCAACCTGATCATAGATCACATGGGCTGGCATCAATGCATCCAACTGAGGCATCAACTGAATAAAGCTTTGCATATCCTTGTCATAAATTTCCTGATAGCGACGGCTGTCAATTGCCGCCGCCACATGCGAGTCTGCCTTGACTGAACCATGACCTGGAAAATGTTTGCCAGTGGTTGCCATGCCTGCTTTTTTCATGCCCTGCATAAATGCACCTGCCAGCGGCATGATATCCTGCATATTTTTGGCAAAACCACGATCCCCAATCACATCGCTAATATCGTTCAAGTCCAAAACAGGCGCAAAGCTAAAATCAATCCCCACCGCAAGCACTTCAGTTGCCATTAACCAGCCACATTGTTCAGCCAGTTCAATTGCCTGCTGCGGGCTGTGCAGATAATGCTCTCCAAGTCGTCCCATCGCTGGAAGCAAGGTAAAACCCTGTCTTAAACGTTGTACACGGCCACCTTCCTGATCAACGGCAATCAGGATGTCAGGGCGCACCTGCCGCATATGGTCTGTCAATGCACGGACCTGTTGAGGCGATTCAATATTTCGGGCAAATAAAATCATGCCGCCGACTTGCGGAGCCTGTAATAGTTCAATATCTTCTTGGGTAAGTTCTGTGCCAGCAATATCCAGCATCAATGCGCCGATCATAGTGATTCCGTTTGAATTTTGATATAAATATTAGGGTCTGTTTATACTTCACAGATGCTTGCGACAGAGGATATTTTTTAGCTGATACAAGGCATGTTTTGCGAAATTTAGCTCTCCTAAATGAGCAAAACATAACGCAGTAACGGCAAAAAATATCCCTGTCCCACAGGGTTATGGCTAAAACTGCCTCAAACTTCGTTATGAAACTGGACAAGGGAGTCGCCATTGTCTGCGTTTCATGCCTTGTTTGCGTGGTTTTAGCCGATAACGCAAGCATGGTTGAAATATCAACAGACCCTCTGGATAAATTGTGCAATGATTTGCTACATTTTGTCAGTACAGAATATGATAAAACGACATGATATTGATGAATAAGTTATACGGGTTGCCAAGATGTTGAATGAATGGCATTCATATTGACATTGTCCCTGTGTAATAATTGCCATATCCAAGGAAGCACCAAAATTTTATGAAACTTCAAATGATAGCGTGTGCGGTTGCAATTGCGACTGGTGGTTTATTTTTCTCTCATACCATAAATGAGGCATTTGCGGCGACAGAAGCTCCAGTAGTTTCAACAACGATCAAGCCATCACAAGAACAAGCATTGGTCTCGCGTCAGTTGGCAACATTGGTTGACCGTCAGCATTACTTGAACATGCGTCTGGATGCGGCCACCTCAAACCGTATTCTGGATATGTATCTGGACAGCCTTGATCCAGACCATTCGCTGTTTCTCAGTGGTGAGGTTGAAGAATATAAGAATAAGTACGGCTCAACCTTTGGTAGCTCATTGAAGGCAGGCAACTTAACAGGGCCTTTTGCCATTCATGCGCAATATCGTGAGCGTTTGAAACAGTTTTACGAATACATGCTGGCTGAACTCAAGAAACCACAGAATCTGCATCAGAAAGATGTGTATCTTGATATTGACCGTGAAAAGGCACCTTATTTCAAAACAACTGCCGAGCAACAGCGTCATTGGCAGGGCATGCTGGTGTCACAGTTGATTAACCTGACCATCAGTAAGGAAGAGGAGCAGGCCAAGCAAAAGGCGTTAAAGGCCAATCCATCGCTTGCCAATGGACAGGACCTGACAGGGCCTGAAGACTTAACCCCTGTTCAGACACTGACCAAGCGTTATACACGTCAGCTAGAGCGTATTGGTCGGGTAAAAAGTGATGATGTGCTGGATAAAACATTGAATGCAATGTTGGCAACCTATGATCCACACAGTAACTATTATCCACCGATTGATGCGATGGAGCTGAACCGTCAGACCACCTTGCAGCTTGAGGGGATTGGCGTTTCGATTCGTCCTGAACGTGGCAATGAGGACTACACCAAGATCGAAACCATCGTTGAGGGTGGTCCAGCCAGTAAATCTGGTCAAGTGAAGTCGGGAGACCGCATCATTGGGGTTGCCCAGGATGGCGATAAAATGGTCGATGTCATCGGCTGGCCTAGTTCTGAAATTGTGGGGCTGATTCGTGGTAAACGTGGTACCAAAGTCACGGTACGCTTGCTGGGTGCTGGCGCAGCCATGAGTCAGGCGCGTAATGTCACACTGACACGTGATGTGATTCAGGAAGAGGATGCGGGCGTTCGCTCACGTACCATTGAAATCACGCGTGATGGCAAGAAGCATGTCTTTGGTGTGATTGAGATACCATCATTCTATTTTGACTATCGTTCACGCCGTGCTGGTACTGAGTACCGTTCAGTGTCTGAAGATACTGCAAAAGCATTTGAAGAACTGAAAGCCAAGAAAGTCGAAGGCATTATGGTTGATTTGCGTAATGACCCAGGTGGTTCTCTGGAAGAGGTTGCGCGTATGCTGGGGCAGGTGATTAAGTCAGGCCCAGTAGTTCAGATCCGTGATGGCAATGGCAACGTCAATGTGTTTGAAGACACCGATGGCGGTGAACAGATTTATGCTGGGCCAATGGCGGTATTGGTGAACCTGGCCTCTGCTTCGGCAAGTGAAATCTATTCTGCGGCGATTCAGGACTATGAACGCGGCATCATCATTGGCAGTACCACCACAGGTAAGGGAACCGCTCAGGTTCAACTTGATTCTTTGGCACATGGTCAGGCAACGCTCACCCAGCGTAAGTTCTATCGTGTTACAGGGGGCAGTACCCAGAATAAAGGCGTGATTCCTGATATTCGACTGGTGGATATCTACAATGAGGAGTTTGGCGAGCGTAAGGCCAAAAATGCCTTGAAGTGGGACACCATTCCAACAGCGCCATTCAAGCGTGAGGGTTCGGTACAGCCTTATGTGGCTAAACTGAACCAGACCTCTGAACAGCGTGTTGCGACAGACCCGCAGTTCAAGTATTTGGAGACACGTAAAACGCTTGCCAAGAAGACCGCTGATGAGAAGAAAGTGGTACTGGATATAGACCAGCGTCGTGCTGAACTGGTTGATCTGGAAAAGCAAACGCTGGATGCTGAAAATCAACGCCGAGCTGCAACAGGGCAGCCGCTTTATGCAAACTGGGAAAGCTACCAGGCCTCTATTGATGCCCTGGTTGAGTCACGTGCCAAGATGAAAGCTCATCTGCGTCCGCCTTTACCAGAGGAAGAGGCATTTATTACCGAAGCGGCAAATGTGCTGCTGGACTATGCCGCATTGCAAGGCCGTTAAATTTTAGATTTTGCTGTTAAAAAATAGCCCTGTCATGCAGGGCTATTTTTTATTGTTTAAATTTTAATTGACTCGAATCCAGATTTGGCTGCGCCCCAATACAGAAACCCCGACATAGCCACGTAAATGCAGGCGTTGTCCATTTGTACTGAGTTTTGCAGTCAGGCTATATACACGGCCACTGTTTGGGTCGAGAATTCGCCCGCCTGTATAGGTGAGGTCTTTCTTGTGTTTAAGCTTGGTAATTGCATTTAAACCCAGAATTGGTTTGTTGGTATAAGGGGCAGGGCAGCCTGTACAGAACTCTTTCGGTGTGTAACCTGTACGTGGGGTGATTTTGGTGATTTTGCCTGTATAGGTGCCATCCGCTTCCTGGGTAATTTCGACCTGACCTTTAGGTGCGCCCGTGAGGTCATCAATACTTTGCCAAGTGCCAGTAATATCTTGAGCAAAGGCCAGTTGGCTAAGACCAAATAGGACAAAAAAGGTAATGAGTTTTGAGTACATGCTTAAGCCTCCTTGCTGCCTATCACTGTCTTTCTATTATTTCGGATTTCTAATAATAGATTCAATCATTATTTTACAATTGTTCACTTTTTTAATAATTGAAATTTCAATGAATTTTTAAGGGTAGAATAAAAAAGCCACCTCGGTTTGAATGACAACGAAGCGGCTTTTCTTGATTAAACCGTGATCAAAAATGATCAAATATAAGATGGTGGGTGCGTTACAGCATCATGGTTTATTCGGCGCGAATCCAGATCTGGTTGCGGCCTAATGCAGATACACCGAGATAACCGCGCAAGTGCAGGCGTTTACCATTTGCGCTTAACTTGGCCTTCATACTGTAGATCTTGCCTGTATTGGGATCAAGAATACGGCCATTGGTATAGTTAAGACCATCCGTAGACTTTAGACCTGTCACCACATCCAGGCCAACAATAGGCTTGTTGGTATAAGGCGCTGGACAGTCTACACAGGTTTCCTTTGGTGTATAGCCTGCGCGTGGGGTGACTTTGACGATTTTGCCCACATAGGTATCATTTTCTTTACGAATCTCAACGAGTCCTTTGGGTGCGCCTGTTTTGTCATCAATCGTTTGCCAAAGACCCGTAATGTCTTCCGCAAAAGAAAAGCTACTGACTGCTGATAAGAGTAATGCACCTATAAGTTGTTTGCCCATCATCATTAAAAATCCTTTTAACGTTTGAAACTCCATTATGTAGGATATTTGACAACTAGTTCAATCTTTATGTGATATTTGCGGCAAATTTTAAGACAAAGACAAAATAAAGGTGGGTAGCCAGATGGCTGTAAACACGCCATTGACTGCCATACCAAATGCGGCATAGCGACCTGTGACAGGGCCACGCTGCCATGCCTGTGCCGTGCCAATGGCATGGGCAGCCAGACCGAGCGCAAGGCCAGAGGCACGTTCATCATGGATATGTTTTAATATCCACGGTGAAAATGCCGCTCCAATCACACCTGATAAAATCACAATCAGTGAAACCATCATTAACGGGGCATGTAGCAGTGTGGCAATGTTAAGTGCAATCGGTGTAGTCACCGCACGTGTAGCAAAGGCCATGATGGTCGGTTCAGACATATGCAGCAGATACGCCAGTCCCATTGGCAGGGCAACCGCACTGATGCTGGCAAAACATAAAATTCCAATCATGGACTTGATGGGTAAATCATCATAACGCATGGCAGCCAAGGGAATGGCTAGGGCAACCGTGACATAACCAAGCAAGTGGTTAAACACATCATTGACGTTGTTCATGTAGTGTTCATAGGGAATGCCGAGAACTGCCAACAAGCCAATCACGATGAACATGGCAAACACAATGAGGGGAATCTGTGGAACCCTTTTATTCAGTGGTTTTGCAAGCAGATAGCTGATCAGGGTGAGCATGAAGCCATAAATAACCATCAACATAAACAACGACCTCTATAACCAGCGTTTTGCCATTTTGGCGTAAATCCATAATGGCAATAAGGTGCTTAGGGTGAGCACAAACAGAAATACGGGAATTTCCTTGCCCAGATGAACCAGCATGATCAGCGAGCCTGCACAAATCGGCAGAAACGCAAATGCACTTTCTTTCATGATCTTGTTGTTGGTATCAATCAGGCGATTGGAGATTTTTTTAAACCTCCTCCAGATAAGCAGGGTGGTGAGTAGCGTAATCAACCCCACCAGATTGCCCAGTTCAGGGTGATGAAAGGCTTTGGTGATCAGGACGGAACCCTCACGAAATACGACAATCAATAAAATCGTGCAAAACCAGGCTGCCCAATCAATATCTTTCATGTGCTTTTTACTCTCGTCTATCTGAACGATGGGTGATCGCAATTATAGTGATGAATGGTCTTTCCGTTCAAATTCTTCCAAAGGCCGTTCAAACAAGGAAGCTTTTTTTCCAAGAATTTCGTCTAATGGTAAATGTGCCTGTTTAATGAGTTGCTCCAGCTTATGCGGGGCAATACAGACCGACAGGTGCAGGTCACCATGATCATCATGGTGTTCAGACTGAATCACGTTCAGGGTATAGAGTTGGGTGCGTAGTTTACCGTAGGCAGGTTTAAGCACTAAATCAAAGTGTTGTAACTGGCCCATCAAACATTGTTGTACCGCCTGGCTTAGGAATTCCAAGCCTTGTCCTGAATGTGCTGAAACATAGACTCGGTCAGGTAGGTCAGGTGCCTTATATATGATTTTTGCGGCATCACCGCTCAGGTCGATCTTATTATAGATATGCAGAATCGGGGCATCGGCACCAATTTCCTTGAGTACCGACTCCACCGCTTCAATCTGCTCAGCCATGTTGGGACTGCTGCTGTCAATCACATGCAGCAGCAAGGTTGCTTCCAGTGTTTCTTCCAAAGTGGCCTTAAATGACTCAACCAGATCGTGCTGCAAGTTTCGAACGAATCCAACCGTATCCGCCAGAACAACTGTACCTATGCCATCCCAGTCCAAACGCCGTAAGGTAGGATCTAGGGTTGCGAACAGTTGGTCGGCAGCATAAACGTCACTTTTTGCCAAGATGTTAAATAAGGTTGATTTTCCCGCATTGGTATATCCCACCAGTGAAATGGTTGGAATCGCCGCTTTCTGACGCGCGGCGCGGCCTTGCAGACGGGTTTGCTGAACCTTGACCAGTTTTTCCTTGAGTTGGGTAATGCGTACCCGAATCAGTCGGCGGTCTGTTTCCAGTTGTGATTCACCTGGACCACGTAGACCAATTCCCCCCTTTTGCTGTTCCAGATTGCCCGTAAAGCCACGAATCAGACGGGTGGACAAATGTTTAAGCTGGGCCAGTTCGACCTGTAACTTCCCTTCATGGGTACGGGCACGTAAGGCGAAAATATCCAGAATTAAACCTGTACGGTCAATCACCCGACATTTCAGCACCCGTTCCAGGTTGCGTTCCTGGGCAGGGGAGAGTGAGTGGTCAAAAATCACCAGTTCTGCTTCAAAGTCTTTGACCAGTTCTGCAATTTCATCAACCTTACCTGAACCAATAAAGAATTTAGGGTCAGCCCTGTTACGTTGCACGGAAATATGTTCAAGGATTTCAGCACCAGCGGATTGAGCGAGCAATCGGAACTCTTCAGCATCCAGGTCATCAAGCAGTTGTACAGCCACACTGACTAAAATTGCCCGTTCACCACCTTGATGCTGCTCAAAATTTTCCACGCGATCTCATATCCTGAGTATTGAAGTCTTATTCTAGAATAAACTTAAAGCAAAGGGCAAAGACTAAGTGGCACTAGATGACATTTCGGCGTAAAAGCTCAATAAAACCAATCAATGTTCCCATATACAGGATTGACCAGCCTAAAAACATTCTGAGCGCATAGCCATAAGGAATGGTGGTCTGTGATTCTGATGTGTTGGCATGTGGATTCATCTCATCACCTATAAATCTGTAAATTCGATTTATTTATAGTAATTGATCTAATAAAACATTTAAAATTGAAAAAATTTATCCCTACATTCGTTTTTTATTATGGTCACAACATTTATAAGTGGATATGGGCATGATATAACTTCGCTAATTTAATGCATACATGCATACGGTTTTGATGATTTATGACTCAAGAAACACCAGCGCTAAACAACCCACCATTCAGTTTATTCTCTAAGTTCAGTCTATATAGCAAGAAATTGGCCGCAGGCCTTGAAACGATTGGCGAAGGCTTTTATCTCATCTATCGTCATGGCCTGTATAAAGATCCCAATAATCCTGTAAATACCCGTTATGTGCAGTATTTTTGCCGCCGTTTGTGTGAAGTCTTCAATATTGAGGTACAGGTTCATGGTGCCATTCCCCGTGAACCTGCACTTTGGGTCAGCAATCATATTTCATGGCTGGATGTGGCGGTACTGGGTTCAGGTGCCCGCATTTTCTTTCTGGCGAAAGCCGAAGTGGAAAAATGGCCCATTTTGGGAAATCTGGCAAAGGGTGGTGGAACCCTGTTCATTAAACGTGGTTCGGGTGACTCCATTCGGATTCGTGAGCAAATCACTGAGTTTTTAAAGCAGGATATTCCCGTGCTATTTTTCCCTGAGGCTACCACCACAGATGGCACAAAGGTTAAAAAGGTACATGGCAGATTGCTTGGTGCCGCTATTGAGGCCCAGCGACCAGTCCAGATTTGCGTGATTTGCTATGTCAACCAGAATGGTGAGCTGGACATGGTGGCACCATTTATTGGTGAAATGACTTTTGCAGAGCATGTGCAGCGCGTTCTGGAAATGCCCAAGGTCACGGCCCATCTACTGACATTGCCCGCAGTTCCTGTAACAGGGCATACCGTGGAGACATTGACCAGGGAAGTTGAACAGCAAATGCGTGCAGGTTTGCTGGAGTTGCAGCGTAAGGTACTTAAGGTGATGCCAGATGGCACAGAGGCTACATAAATCCCTCGATTGGCAGCCATGAAAGAATCTTGATGCCAGCCCTTTGCCACCATTTCATACGTGGTTCCTTGGTATAAATAACAGGGCCTTGAGGTGTCTGGCGCTGCCAGGTGATTTTCTTGTTGGCATCCAGCACCAGTTGATAGGCATACTTGCTGAGGTTCTCGTCCATTGTGGTGTGGACCGCCTGGGCAAGTGGAGGGCTGTTGAGCAGCACACCAATCTCAGTATTGAGATAGGCCGAGCGTGGGTCAAAATTAAACGAACCAATAAAAACCTGTTTTTCATCCAGCGCCATCAATTTTGCATGCAGGCTTGAACGGCTTAACCCCTTGATGCTGACCTTGGCCTTTTTCGCCAAGTCCTCGGTGTGTTTGTCCAGGTCATTTTTATCCAGCGCAGGTAAAAATTCATAGAGCTGTACACCGTGTTCCAATAAGTTCTGCCGATACTTGCCATAAAACGCATGAACCACTGCAACGTCATTGGCCTTGAATGAGTTGGTCAGAACCCGAACCTTAATGCCATCCTCTGCCAAATCGGTCAGCATTTTTGCCCCCTTTTTTTCAGGAACAAAATAGGCGGAAATCAGGTCAACGTTTTTTTCAGGTTGTTCAAGATGCTGAATGAGCTGGAAATTAAGGTGTTCTTTCTTTTTTGCCTTGGACTTAATCTTGTCGGGCGAATCCTTGACTACTTCCGCCTTGACCCAATCGAGAGGAATATCCCGACTTATCAGCGAGTCAATGGCTTGAGAGTTGCTGGTTAAATCCAGATAGTTTTGTACGGTAACCCGCTTGTAGTGCTCATCAAGCTGCCGCTTTAAACTTTCATAGCTGAGATGATGGGCACTTTGCTTGACCACTTCCTGCACCTTGTAGGCATATTCATGGTTCCAGTATTCATCAAAGGAATGGGAAATATCTTTCACCGCCGTGCCAACCAGCATCACATCAACATCAGAGAACTGGTAGTTGTCACTGACATTGTAATATTGATTGGTCATGTTGCGCCCGCCAATCAGGGCAACCTGATGGTCTGCGATGAAGCTCTTGTTGTGCATGCGTCGGTTGATGCGTTTCAGGTCTAGAATCATGTCGAGCGCACGATATTTCCGAAAACGATAGGGGTTAAACAGCTTGACTTCAATATTGGGGTGCTGTGCCAATGCCAGAAAAATCCCCTCGGTTGATTTGGCATTGTTGTCATCAATCAGCAGGCGAATCTTGACCCCACGGTCTGCGGCACGAATCAGCGCATGCAGCGCCAGTGCGCCCACCTTGTCGTTGTCCCAGATGTAATATTGTAAATCCAGTGTTTTCTCTGCCTTGTCAATCAGGCGCAGGCGGGCAGCTAGGGCTTCCAGTGGTTCAAACAACACCAGATAACCCGTAAGGTCAGGATGTTGTTCCTGTAGGGGTTGAATGATTTGTGCCAGTGTGGTCTGGGCGGTGTCAACGTGTAATGTGGTTTCAGGAATGGACTCTATTTTGTGTTTGGGTAAGGTGCTGCAACCTGTTACCGTGATCGCAATACTGCAATAAATCGCAAGCATACTTTTATTGTAAGTAGTTGTACTTATTTTCGTATGTTTGTGATTTATACGGGCAAATTGCGTCATAATTGTTACTGATTAAAAGTTGGGCTTGAGTATAGCATTTCATCGAAAAATATAAATATGAGATGTGATAAATGCCCCTGAGGTGAGGTGAATGAGCTCTGCACTGTTAAATTCAGATATAGTTATTTTAGTTTTCTATCTCCTGTTTGCGGTACTTGCGCTATGGGCACTGATTCAGGCCTGGGTACATCAGGCTCGCACCGAAACCATCCATCCGTTTAAGGCATTCGTGCATTTGCTGGCTTTTTACCTGTCTTATTTGCTGGTGCCACTTTGGTTTTTTAGCCTCTATGCAGGTTGGTCAGGTTACTACACACTCCATCAAACCATTTTTGTATTCCTGCTAAGCAGTGTGTTGGTCTATGCGCGTTTTATTGAACCACATCAAATTCATGTGAAATACCATCAATATCGTTTAAATCCACAGCGTGAATTTACCAAGCCTGTAAAAGTGGCATTGGTTGCGGATATGCATGTGGGACTGTTTTCAGGACATGAGCGCCAACTCAAAACCATTGTAAAAAAATTGAATCAGGAGCAGCCCGATTTTGTTGTGGTGGCGGGGGATTGGACTTATGAACCTGAAAATTGTTTGGTGCAGGAACTGGAGGTGCTAAGGGAAATACAGATGCCTGTTTATTCTGTGTCAGGCAACCATGATGAACAGTATCCAGGGCCACCAATCCAACAACTATTAGCAAAAGCGCTGTCTGAAAACAATGTGATGGATATTGAGGGCAAGATTGTTGAGTTTGATGAATTCCGTCTGGTTGGCATCGGGGATTTATGGGCAGGAAAAGCCAATATGCGTTTTTTACCTGAGTTGCCACAGGATAAGCCGTGGCTGATTTTATCCCATAATCCAGATACGGTGGATATGGTGCCAGAATTGCCAAGCCATCCTCTAATGTTGTCTGGACATACGCATGGCGGACAAATTGAACTGCCGTGGGTCACCAACTACATTATGAAACGGGTTTCGATTTTGGGACACAAAAAAGGCTTTTACTCACATGAGCATGCGGATGTATTTGTGACGGTGGGAACTGGGATGGTGGGGGTGCCATTTCGGTTTCGTGTACCCCCCACCATTGATATTATTGAGTTGATATAAATGGAAAAGCTGACTTGAATGAAGTCAGCTTTTTTTATGGGTTAAACCAGATTATGGAATGATAATAACCGCAACCCGACGATTACTGGCACGGTTTTCATCAGAAGTATTTGGCACAAACGGCTGGCTTGAACCACGTCCAACCACAGTCAGTTCATTTTGTTTAAAACCTTGCTGTACAAAAATTGAGGCAACACTTTGGGCACGTTCCTCAGATAGTTTCTGGTTGTATTCTGGATTACCAATATCATCGGTATGACCCACAATCTTTAATGTGTGCAAATCGTATTTATTCAGTTGTTTTGCCAGTCGGTTAATCTCCTGACCATGCTCAGGCTTGATGTCCGCCTTGTTAAAGTCAAACAGCAAACGCTCAGGTAAACCCAGGCTCCAGCCCTCATCGGTAAGGATGAAACCCTCTTTTTTCAACATTTTGACCTGACGATATTTCAGGGGGCCAAAACTCAAACAGCCAGCCAATGTTAGGCAAAGTAATGCTATAAATGAAATTCTAATGGTGTGGGTGTACATAGCATGTCCTAAATTTCTGGTTTATAGAGAAACCAATGCGGGTTTAAATTTTTAGCTTTATACATCGCCTGATCGGCCTGCATAACCAAGTCTTCTGGATTTTCTGCAAAATGGGAGAATGCGATACCTAAGCTAAAACCAAAATGAATCAATTGACCGTTAAAATTCAAGGGTTCCTTGCAACTTCCCAGCAAGGCTTCGGCAATTGCCTGCAAGTGGTCGGCATGGTGAATGGTATGCAAAATAATTGCAAACTCATCGCCACCCAAACGCGCAATAAAGTCTTCATGCCGAACGGACTGCCCTAAGCGCGTTGCCATTTCCTTTAAAACAGCATCACCTGCGAGATGGCCATACTCATCATTAATCGCCTTAAACTTATTATTATCAATAAACAATAAGGCTGAATTGTGACGGTATTGCGGGTTTTCAAAAATATTGAGTAATTCATTATAAAAGTAATGACGATTCGGCAGACCTGTCAACTGGTCGTGATGAGCCTGAAATGAAAGCTGGCGATTTTCTTTTTGAAGATGGGTATGCCAAACCTGAATTTCTTCCAGTAGCTCATTAAATACATTATTTAAGTTTTGAAATTCTTTAATATGGTTATTCGGGAAACGTAAATTATAGGCTTTTTGATCACTTACCAACTGGGCAATATGCGTTAAGGGCTTGATGGCCTGCATAATTTGACGGTAGGTCAGGTTCACTGACCATAACAACGCAATCACGATAAAGATCATCGAAATGGCCAGGCCAATAATGATGGTGATGAGAAAATGCAGAATATTCTCAGAACTACCGTAGAGCACCAATTCGCCCACTTTTTTCTTGTGATGCACAATCATCAGTCGAACAGGATCATGTAAAAACCATTTGTCCAACAAACCTTGTAGAAAAGTAGTATGGGCAGTTTTTTTGGTGCTTTCTGCCAGTAACTGGTTTTGTGGATCATAGACATGGATACTACGGATTGCATGCTCAGTCGTGTAATCATCCAGTATCTGGTCAATTGCCCCTTTATCGCGGAAAACCACAGCGGGTTGAATCCGTTCAAGCACAGTCTGGCTGAGTAGCTGTAGATTCTGCTTCGCGTAGGTTTCCATGGTAAACATGGAGATGGTGGCAAAGGTAAATGAACAGATCACAAAGGTAATCGCAAAAATCGTAAACTGTGATTTACGGAACAGCGCATGTAATGAAGTGGATTGATATAAATTCGAAATCACTTTAACTACTCCGCATTCTTTGCCAGGATCAAGACGCGAGGGTCGATGTGAACTTTGGAATAACTTAAAGCATCCAAATTAACCTTAAAGGTAGAAAAAGTTTTTTTATTATATAAACAGAAAATACTGCCGACTTCACAGGCAGGGTTATTGGTACTCAGTGACAGCAAAGAGCGGGATGGATAGGCTTGAATCAAGCTTTGCTGCTGCTGAGGTATTGTTGTGGAAAAATAGGCAACGTGGCACTCTGCCTTGGCAAAGTCTTTGGCTGTTACGGCCTGTACCTGATAATCATAGCTGAGCTGTTTAATACTGGTCTGGAATTGTACGGCTGCATCAGGGTTGTCAATGACACAAATGGTGGGTCGGGTTGTATTCGACCATTTACTATAACTTAATATTGTTAGGGCAAGTTCATAAAAGTTATGGTTTGAAATGGCGTAGCAAATCTGGCTCACAGTAATAGATACCGCAAGCAACATAAATCGTGCCTTTCTCGTTACGAACCGTATTTCCAATCAAAAGTGCCAAAAAATGTGAAGCAAGATACACATTCTACTGGACTTAATTGTTTAAAAAAAGTTCTTAATCAAAAAGAAAAACCATAAAAAGTAACTGTGGCGTTCAAAAAGCATCCACTTAAATAAAATAACCAAAAAAAGCACTTGCGTCTCTTCTGAAATGCTGTAGAATGCCCACTCATCGGCGGTGATGCGGATAAAAACTTGTTGATAAACAAGGGTTTGATTGATATGGTCTAGGTTGTAGGCTGGATTGGTCAGGTTTGTTTAGATTAAGATAAGTTTTAAAAAATCCAAATTATCAGTTGACTTTAAAGAGATTTAGGGTAACATAGCCGACCTAGCTTGATGATGACGAATCATCGAGAAGATCATTAAGAGAATAGAAGAACAACTTGTGTGGATTTTTACTGGTTGATCGATCGATAAATTATCATTGATTAATTGGTTTAAATTTCTCGAAGTTTATTTGAGCGAATATATAAGTCAGTAATTGATGAGCCAGAATTGGCACCTTGTCTTAACTAAGGTGCAAAATGATTTTAACTGAAGAGTTTGATCATGGCTCAGATTGAACGCTGGCGGCAGGCTTAACACATGCAAGTCGAGCGGGGTGATGTGCTTCGGTACTGATCCTAGCGGCGGACGGGTG
>NZ_JAUDZE010000027.1:0-1040 GCF_030385805.1 Acinetobacter thutiue | reverse complement strand
TAAGGTGCAAAATGATTTTAACTGAAGAGTTTGATCATGGCTCAGATTGAACGCTGGCGGCAGGCTTAACACATGCAAGTCGAGCGGGGTGATGTGCTTCGGTACTGATCCTAGCGGCGGACGGGTGAGTAATGCTTAGGAATCTGCCTATTAGTGGGGGACAACATTCCGAAAGGAATGCTAATACCGCATACGCCCTACGGGGGAAAGCAGGGGATCTTCGGACCTTGCGCTAATAGATGAGCCTAAGTCGGATTAGCTAGTTGGTGGGGTAAAGGCCTACCAAGGCGACGATCTGTAGCGGGTCTGAGAGGATGATCCGCCACACTGGGACTGAGACACGGCCCAGACTCCTACGGGAGGCAGCAGTGGGGAATATTGGACAATGGGCGGAAGCCTGATCCAGCCATGCCGCGTGTGTGAAGAAGGCCTTTTGGTTGTAAAGCACTTTAAGCGGGGAGGAGGCTCTTGAGGATAATACCCTTGAAGAGTGGACGTTACCCGCAGAATAAGCACCGGCTAACTCTGTGCCAGCAGCCGCGGTAATACAGAGGGTGCGAGCGTTAATCGGATTTACTGGGCGTAAAGCGTGCGTAGGCGGCTGAATAAGTCGGATGTGAAATCCCCGAGCTTAACTTGGGAATTGCATACGATACTGTTTGGCTAGAGTATGGGAGAGGATGGTAGAATTCCAGGTGTAGCGGTGAAATGCGTAGAGATCTGGAGGAATACCGATGGCGAAGGCAGCCATCTGGCCTAATACTGACGCTGAGGTACGAAAGCATGGGGAGCAAACAGGATTAGATACCCTGGTAGTCCATGCCGTAAACGATGTCTACTAGCCGTTGGGTCCTTTGAGGACTTAGTGGCGCAGCTAACGCGATAAGTAGACCGCCTGGGGAGTACGGTCGCAAGACTAAAACTCAAATGAATTGACGGGGGCCCGCACAAGCGGTGGAGCATGTGGTTTAATTCGATGCAACGCGAAGAACCTTACCTGGCCTTGACATACTAGAAACTTTCCAGAGATGGATTGGTGC
>NZ_JAUDZE010000026.1:0-1272 GCF_030385805.1 Acinetobacter thutiue | reverse complement strand
GCCATTGCTGTCCCACAATTTTTCACAAGAGGAAGCTCATTTGAGCTTCCTCTTGTTTTATGGGTATTTTATCGGGTGAAAATAAAGCTTTTAAAGTTCTTCTTTCAAACAAATTCACTTGAATTAT
The DNA here is from genome assembly GCF_030385805.1 of Acinetobacter thutiue. Lineage (NCBI taxonomy): Bacteria > Pseudomonadati > Pseudomonadota > Gammaproteobacteria > Moraxellales > Moraxellaceae > Acinetobacter > Acinetobacter thutiue. Next base: position 1,145 of record NZ_JAUDZE010000026.1, on the reverse strand, counting down.
TCTGAGTAAACGTTGAACTGTCCAACCTGTTTTCCCTAAATGTTGAGCGAAACTCACCAATAAATAGGCGATCATCGCAATCCAGATTTGTGTCTGAATTGCGTTCCTGCTGCGGCCTAGAAACGCTTTTAATTTGAGATTCTGCTTAATCGCCTTAAAGAACAGCTCAACTTTCCAACGATCTTTATAAATCGCCGCAATGGTGGAGGCGGCTAAATGAAAGTTATTGCTGAGAAAGCTAAAGTGCTTGCCACTTTGCTGATCTCTATATTCAATTCTTCTTAACACTGGGGCTTTTCTTTTTAGGGCATGTGCGCTATTCAGCTGAATGGTTTCATCTTTTAGAATACCTTTGGATTCAAGCACTGGATGTTGCTGGATCACCTGATACACAGATTTAGGCCTAAAACGTGTGACAAATCCAATGTTTTGAGCAGTCAGATTTGCATACCATTGGTAATCGACATAGCCTTTATCAAAAACTACAATGCTGCCAGCAGGAAACTGGAATTTGCGACCTTGTACCATGTCATTTTCTTTGCCATTTTCAACTGCAACAAACTCAGGAATATCATTGCTGTGATTCAATCCTATGCTGAGTTTCATGCTGGCTTTTGAGTCATGAACTTTGGCCCATTCACATAAGGAAAGCGACAGGTCAATATGACTGGCATCCAAGGAATACAAGGGATTTTTAAAGCGAAATTTATGAGCTACTTTTGAGTGTTCATAGTATTTAAGCAACTTGTAAAATAGCTGTTGATACAAGGCAGCAGGCTGCTGCTCATTGATTCGTGCCAGCGTGCTTCGGGGAATAGATTTTGCTCCGAGATGACTTAGCTTTTCCTGTTGGCACTCCAAATTGGATTGAATATCTCTCAGACTTTGCCTACAAGAGAATTGAGACATCAATATGGCAATAAACTGATCCCAACGGGAAGTCGCTCTAAATTTCTGTCCAACATGGTGTACTTTAGCAAGTTGTTCAAAATCCTGTCGCACAACAGGTTTAATTAGCTCATAAAATACGGTATTCTGATGTGACAAAACCTGAATCCTGGTCGTTAAAGTGTTTGTTTACACTCATATTTTAACTGTTAGGACTCAGGTTTTTTTATTTAAAGCAAACTATGGGACAGCAGTGG
>NZ_JAUDZE010000025.1:0-1449 GCF_030385805.1 Acinetobacter thutiue | reverse complement strand
ATGAACTGACCCCATAAAGTTGGACAGTTAGTTAAGCGGCAAACAAGGATTGAGTTCTGTACTCTACAGGACTCAATCCACCTAATTTCATCTTGATACGCTCATGATTGTAGTAGTGAATATACTCATCTACACTACGCTTGAGCTGGTCAATGCTTTCAAACTTCTCTAAATAGAATAATTCAGATTTTAAATGACCAAAGAAATTCTCCATCACAGCATTATCCAGACAGTTGCCTTTTCTTGACATGCTTTGCTTTACATCATTCTGTTGCAATAGATGCTGATAGCTTTGTAACTGGTATTGCCAGCCCTGATCTGAATGCAATACTACGGTATCGGTGGGCTTTAATTTTTCACATGCTGATTTGAACATTTTGATCACCATATGCTGATGGGGGCGATCAGAAGTTTGCCATGCGATAATTTCACCATTATATAAGTCCAGAATGGGCGATAAATATAGCTTCTTGCCATTCACATAAAATTCGGTCACATCAGTAACCCATTTTTGGTTTGGTCTGGTAGCGGTAAATTGACGCTTCAGTATGTTGGGTGCAGCTTTACCATAAGCCCCTTTGTAGGATTGATATTTTTTACGTCTAATCAATGATGTAAGTTTTAGTTGCTGCATCAATTTTTGGACAGTTTTATGGTTAAGAAGATACCCTTTACGTCTCAAAGTACTTGTAATTCTGCGATAGCCATAACGACCCTTATGCTGATGATAGAGGGTCTGTATTAATCGCTTTTCGTTGCTATATTTATCACTGTTTGAATGACTATACCAATAGTAGAACGTACTTCGAGCCATTCTAGCGGCTGTTAATAGGGAAGATAAACAATGAATATGCCTTAACTCGATAATCAGCCTCGATTTCTCTTTGCTGCTAATTTGTGCTTTTGCTGAGCTAAGGCTTCCAACTTTTTTAAATAATCAACTTCTGCACGCAAGTATGCAAGTTGCTGCAATAAATCATCTTTACTAAGGTCAGCATCTTTTTTGTTAATGGATGCTATAGGCTTAATGGGCTTCATAACAGGCGGCCTACCTAATTTAAGAGGGGTTAATGCTTGTAATCCACCCTCATCATAAAGCTTTTCCCACGCAGTAATCGTATTGATTGCATGAATATTAAAGTGTTCGGCGGCTTGTCGAGTAGAAAGATGATTTTTTCGTTTATATAAGATAATAGCTTCTTTTTCTTCGGCTGAAAGATTAAGTCGTTGCTTTTCTAAGCATTGAATTCCATGTCGTTTATATAGATTTGCCCAAAGTCTGACGTGCCCTTGGTCAATACCATAAATTGCTGCGGTTCTTCGTTGTCCATCATTTGTATGAAAGAAGTGGTTAACCACTTCCAACTTAAACTCAACAGTACGTTTCAACCTGCTCATGAGTTACACCCCTAGTAGTGGATTTATGTCCAACTTTCGGGGTGCAGTTCA
>NZ_JAUDZE010000024.1:0-1453 GCF_030385805.1 Acinetobacter thutiue | reverse complement strand
TGATCTGACCCCAATAAGTTGGACAGTTTGATTAAGTGGTTTCTAAGGACTGATTTCTGTACTGTACAGGACTCAGTCCTTTTAGTTTCACCTTGATTCGATCATGGTTGTAATAGTGGATGTATTTTTTCACGACTTGTTCCAGTTCATCAATGGATTTAAATTCTTCTCCATAAAAACACTCTGATTTAAGTATTCCAAAGAAGCTTTCCATAGAGGCATTATCTAAACAATTTCCTTTACGTGACATACTTTGTGTTAAGCCATTCTGTTTCAATTGTTCTTGATAATAATGCATTTGGTATTGCCATCCCTGATCTGAATGGATCATCGGTTTGTCATCAGGTTTTAGTTTATCTATAGCTTTCTTGAGCATATCTTTCACCAATCCAAATACTGGTCTGCGTTGAATATGGAAGGCTATGATTTCGCCATTAAATAAATCCATGACTGGTGATAGATAAAGCTTCTCTCCCCGAACATTGAACTCAGTCACATCAGTTACCCATTTCTGGTTGGGCTGTTCCGCCTTAAATTGACGTTGTAGTACATTGTCTGCAATCTTGCCCACTTGTCCTTTGTAAGAGCGATATTTCATGGCTCTGACACGTGATTTAAGTTGCATAGACTGCATCAATCGTTGAACACACTTATGGTTGATCACCAAACCTAAATTCCTCAAGGCAAGGGTAATCCTACGATAACCATATCTTCCTTTATGCTGATGATAGATTACCCTGATTTTCTTTTTTAAATCATAATCTTGATCTTCATGTTTATATATTTGTACATGGTAATAGTAAGTACTGCGTGACATCCTGGCTGCATGTAATAAATGCTTTAATGGATAGGTTTGCCTTAATCCTGATATAAGTCTTGCAAGCGCTGCTGCTCCGCAACTTCTTTTGCTTCCTGTTCCAGCCTTAAGGCTTTCAGCTTTTTTAAAAAGGCATTCTCTGCACGTAAATATGCTAATTCTTCGAGTAACTCTTTTTGGGTTTTATCTTGGTCTGCCTTAGAGAGTTTGATCGGTTTAGGCATAAGTCTGGTTCGCCCTTTAGGCTTCGGTTTTAAGCCATCTATACCTTGCTCTCGATATTGACGCAACCAATTAAATACCTGTGATGGGCTTTTAAGGTCGAATTTAATCATTGCTTCCCGAGCGGATAAACCATCTGTTTGAACCGACTCTATCACTGCCAGTTTAATTTCAAGAGAAAGTACCCGATGTCTTTGTTTTTCAGAAAAAGCTGCTTCACCGTTTTTATTATATTGAGCTACCCATTGGCGAACGAGTCCTTTATCAATATTAAAAAACTTCGAGGTTGCTGAAAAGCTATAACCTGATAAGTAATGTTGAACAACTTTCAGTTTTAATGCTTTGCTGTATTTAGCCATTAAAAAGCACCCTTCAAATTAGACTAAGAGTGTCCAACTTTCGGGGTGCAGTTCA
>NZ_JAUDZE010000023.1:0-1471 GCF_030385805.1 Acinetobacter thutiue | reverse complement strand
ATTGTGATCTATATTTGCAAAGTCGCCTTTCACTATTGGAGCAGAAATTAGCAATCATTAATCGCATGGCAGCGACCAACGATTTGCCTGATGCGATGATCAATCAATCTGGTCTAAAAATAACACCTCTCGATGCCGTGGCTCCTGATACAGCCCAAACTTTAATTGACCAAACAGCAATGCTGTTACCACATATCAAGATCACCGAATTATTAATGGAGGTCGATGAATGGACAGGCTTTACTCGACACTTCACTCATTTGAAAACGGATGACACTGCGAAGGATAAAGCGTTATTGCTCACGACCATACTGGCTGATGCAATTAATTTAGGGCTGACGAAAATGGCCGAATCATGTCCTGGTACAACTTATGCCAAACTCTCATGGCTACAGGCTTGGCATATCCGTGATGAAACTTATTCAACGGCATTGGCCGAATTGGTGAATGCTCAATTGAAACAACCTTTCGCTGAAAACTGGGGAGATGGCACTACCTCCTCATCAGATGGCCAACGCTTCCGCGCAGGTGGCAGAGCTGAAAGTACAGGACATATCAATCCAAAATATGGCGCAGAGCCTGGAAGGTTATTTTATACACACATTTCTGATCAATACGCACCATTTAGCAGTAAGCTGATCAATGTGGGCGTTCGTGATTCAACCTATGTTCTTGATGGGCTGCTGTATCACGAGTCTGATTTACGCATCGAGGAACACTACACCGATACGGCTGGATTCACCGACCATGTTTTTGCACTCATGCACATGCTAGGGTTTCGATTTGCACCACGAATTCGTGATCTGGGCGATACGAAACTCTATATTCCAAAGTCAGACATAGACTATGCCGCACTTAAACCCATGATTGGCGGCACACTGAATATCAAACAGATTCGTACTCATTGGGACGATATTTTGCGTCTGGCCGCATCAATCAAGCAAGGGACTGTCACAGCGTCGCTAATGCTACGTAAACTCGGTAGTTATCCACGACAGAATGGTTTGGCATTGGCATTACGAGAGCTGGGGCGTATTGAGCGCACACTGTTTATCTTGGATTGGTTGCAAAGCGTAGAACTACGCCGTCGGGTTCAAGCTGGATTAAATAAAGGTGAAGCCCGTAATGCATTAGCGCGCGCCGTTTTCTTTTATCGATTGGGTGAGATTCGAGATCGAAGCTTTGAGCAACAGCGTTATCGAGCCAGTGGCTTGAATCTAGTGACCGCCGCCATTGTATTGTGGAACACGGTTTATTTAGAGAGAGCGACTAACGCCCTACGAGGGCATGGTCGCACAGTCGATGATACCTTGCTGCAATATCTGTCACCGCTGGGGTGGGAGCACATCAATTTAACTGGGGATTATCTATGGCGAAGCAAAGCCAAGATAGGTGGTGGAAAATTTAGGCCATTGCGCGCAATTGAAAAACCTTAGCGTGCTATATTTTCCGTTTCCTGAGACGACCCCTA
>NZ_JAUDZE010000022.1:0-1521 GCF_030385805.1 Acinetobacter thutiue | reverse complement strand
TTGATTTCTTTTCCTAAGGGTACTGAGATGTTTCACTTCCCCTCGTTCGCCTTATATTCCTATGTATTCAGAATATAATACCTACCTTATGGTAAGTGGGTTCCCCCATTCAGACATCTCCGGATCACAGGATATTTGCCGCCTCCCCGGAGCTTTTCGCAGGCTATCACGTCTTTCTTCGCCTCTGACTGCCAAGGCATCCACCACATGCACTTAATTACTTGACTATACAACCCCAAACAGTCGTTAATACCTACAAGTAGTATTACCAACATTTCAGTTTGACGCACTGTGCACTTAAGCACTGTACAGCTTCAATCTAAATTCATATACCAAAACGCTTGATTCAGTGTTTTTGCTAGTTCTCATTTCATTCAACCTAAACAAGTTAATGTTTAAATCAAAGAATGAGTGAACAATTTATTTCAGACTCAAATTCTAATCTGTTAATGATTAACTACCGCCTCGTCAGCGAGTAGTAAACTGTGATAAATCACAGAAGTTAATAAACTCAAATCAAAATCTCTTTTGATTTATTTATACATTTATTAATTTCTATAATTTATTTAGCTTTAAATTAAATGTTTCCATTTAATTCGTGGTGGAGACTAGGAGAGTCGAACTCCTGACCTCCTGCGTGCAAAGCAGGCGCTCTACCAACTAAGCTAAGTCCCCAGCTTATCATCTTGAACGATATATCTTCTCATCTAGCAGCTTGTGACTATTCATCACTTCGTCAGTAGTGGTGGGTCTGACAAGACTTGAACTTGTGACCCCACGCTTATCAAGCGTGTGCTCTAACCAACTGAGCTACAGACCCTCAGATACATCTTCGAAGAACAACTTGTTGTGGATTCTTACCAGTCACCAATCTTTCGTTAAGGAGGTGATCCAGCCGCAGGTTCCCCTACGGCTACCTTGTTACGACTTCACCCCAGTCATCGGCCACACCGTGGTGAGCGTCCTCCCTAAGGTTAGACTACCCACTTCTGGTGCAACAAACTCCCATGGTGTGACGGGCGGTGTGTACAAGGCCCGGGAACGTATTCACCGCGGCATTCTGATCCGCGATTACTAGCGATTCCGACTTCATGGAGTCGAGTTGCAGACTCCAATCCGGACTACGATCGGCTTTTTGAGATTAGCATCCTATCGCTAGGTAGCAACCCTTTGTACCGACCATTGTAGCACGTGTGTAGCCCTGGCCGTAAGGGCCATGATGACTTGACGTCGTCCCCGCCTTCCTCCAGTTTGTCACTGGCAGTATCCTTAAAGTTCCCATCCGAAATGCTGGCAAGTAAGGAAAAGGGTTGCGCTCGTTGCGGGACTTAACCCAACATCTCACGACACGAGCTGACGACAGCCATGCAGCACCTGTATCTAGATTCCCGAAGGCACCAATCCATCTCTGGAAAGTTTCTAGTATGTCAAGGCCAGGTAAGGTTCTTCGCGTTGCATCGAATTAAACCACATGCTCCACCGCTTGTGCGGGCCCCCGTCAATTCATTTGAGTTTTAGTCT
>NZ_JAUDZE010000021.1:0-3095 GCF_030385805.1 Acinetobacter thutiue | reverse complement strand
ATTTAAAAGCTGGCGATGACTTACTCTCACATGGCAAACGCCACACTACCATCAGCGCGGGGAGGTTTCACTTCTGAGTTCGGGAAGGGATCAGGTGGTTCACTCCTGCTATTGTCGCCAGCAAACTGTTTATGGATACTTGCCTAGTCTTATTCACTTTTGTGATGCTTTGCTTTTTCCAAATGAGTTTAACGGATTAGCTGTTGAGTCTGTTTTAGTGTTCGTAGTTTAACTAGTTTCTACACTAAATCAAGTTATTTGTATCGAACCTAGCTTGATACAACAACTGTTTGGGTGTTGTATAGTCAAGCCTCACGAGCAATTAGTATTGGTCAGCTTCACACGTCACCGTGCTTCCACACCCAACCTATCAACGTCCTGGTCTCGAACGGCTCTTTAGAGGACATAAAGTCCTGGGGAAATCTTATCTTGAGGTAGGCTTCCCGCTTAGATGCTTTCAGCGGTTATCCCTTCCGAACATAGCTACCCGGCGATGCGACTGGCGTCACAACCGGTACACCAGAGGTTCGTCCACTCTGGTCCTCTCGTACTAGGAGCAGATCCTCTCAAATTTCCAGCGCCCACGGTAGATAGGGACCGAACTGTCTCACGACGTTCTAAACCCAGCTCGCGTACCTCTTTAAATGGCGAACAGCCATACCCTTGGGACCTGCTTCAGCCCCAGGATGAGATGAGCCGACATCGAGGTGCCAAACACCGCCGTCGATATGAACTCTTGGGCGGTATCAGCCTGTTATCCCCAGAGTACCTTTTATCCGTTGAGCGATGGCCCTTCCATACAGAACCACCGGATCACTAAGACCTACTTTCGTACCTGCTCGACTTGTGGGTCTCGCAGTTAAGCGCGCTTTTGCCTTTATACTCTACGCGTGATTTCCGACCACGCTGAGCGCACCTTCGTACTCCTCCGTTACTCTTTAGGAGGAGACCGCCCCAGTCAAACTACCCACCAGACATGGTCCTCGCCCCGGATTACGGGGCAGAGTTAGAACCTCAACATTACCAGGGTGGTATTTCAAGGACGGCTCCATACAAACTAGCGTTCGTACTTCAAAGCCTCCCACCTATCCTACACAAGTAAGGTCAAAGTTCAATGTCAAGCTGCAGTAAAGGTTCACGGGGTCTTTCCGTCTAGCCGCGGGTACACTGCATCTTCACAGCGATTTCGATTTCACTGAGCCTCTGCTGGAGACAGCGCCGCCATCATTATGCCATTCGTGCAGGTCGGAACTTACCCGACAAGGAATTTCGCTACCTTAGGACCGTTATAGTTACGGCCGCCGTTTACTGGGGCTTCGATCAAGAGCTTCGCTTACGCTAACCCCATCAATTAACCTTCCAGCACCGGGCAGGCATCACACCCTATACGTCCACTTTCGTGTTTGCAGAGTGCTATGTTTTTAATAAACAGTTGCAGCGGCCTGGTTTCTGCGGCTGCCAACCGCTCAGGGAGCTAGTCCCATCACCGTCAGCAGCGTACCTTCTCCCGAAGTTACGGTACCATTTTGCCTAGTTCCTTCAGCAGAGTTCTCTCAAGCGCTTTGGTCTACTCGACCTGACCACCTGTGTCGGTTTCGGGTACGATTCCTGTGTAACTGAAGCTTAGAGACTTTTCCTGGAAGCATGGTATCAGCCACTTCACTGTACAAGTACAGCTTGCTATCGACTCTCAGCATAGAGCACCCCGGATTTGCCTAAGATGCATGCCTACTGTCTTCCACCTGGACAACCAACGCCAGGCTGACTTAACCTTCTCCGTCCTCTCATCGCATTACACAGAAGTATTGGAATATTAACCAATTTCCCATCGACTACGCCTCTCGGCCTCGCCTTAGGGGTCGACTCACCCAGCCCCGATTAACGTTGGACTGGAACCCTTGGTCTTTCAGCGAACGGGTTTTTCACCCGTTTTGTCGTTACTCACGTCAGCATTCGCACTTCTGATACCTCCAGCATGCTTCTCAACACACCTTCATCGGCTTACAGAACGCTCCCCTACCACGTATACAAAGTATACATCCGCAGCTTCGGCACATAGTTTTAGCCCCGTTACATCTTCCGCGCAGGCCGACTCGACTAGTGAGCTATTACGCTTTCTTTAAAGGGTGGCTGCTTCTAAGCCAACCTCCTAGCTGTCTATGCCTTCCCACATCGTTTCCCACTTAACTATGATTTTGGGGCCTTAGCTGGCGGTCTGGATTGTTTTCCTCTTGACTACGGACGTTAGCACCCGCAGTCTGTCTCCCGGATAGTACTCATTGGTATTCGGAGTTTGCATCGGTTTGGTAAGTCGGGATGACCCCCTAGCCGAAACAGTGCTCTACCCCCAATGGTATTCGTCCGAGGCGCTACCTAAATAGCTTTCGGGGAGAACCAGCTATCACCAGGCTTGATTAGCCTTTCACCCCTATCCACAAGTCATCCCCTGGCTTTTCAACGACAGTGGGTTCGGTCCTCCAGTTAGTGTTACCCAACCTTCAACCTGCTCATGGATAGATCGCCTGGTTTCGGGTCTATACCCAGCAACTATACGCCCTATTAAGACTCGGTTTCCCTACGGCTCCCCTATGCGGTTAACCTCGCTACTGAATATAAGTCGCTGACCCATTATACAAAAGGTACGCAGTCACCCAACAAAGTGGGCTCCCACTGCTTGTATGCATGCGGTTTCAGGATCTATTTCACTCCCCTCACAGGGGTTCTTTTCGCCTTTCCCTCACGGTACTGGTTCACTATCGGTCAGTCAGGAGTATTTAGCCTTGGAGGATGGTCCCCCCATATTCAGACAAGGTTTCACGTGCCTCGCCCTACTCGTCATCATTGTGTGTGCCCTTTCGTGTACGGGAATATCACCCTCTACGTTCGCACTTCCCAGAGCGTTCCACTAGAACACACACAACTTAATGGGCTGATCCCCGTTCGCTCGCCGCTACTAAGGGAATCTCAATTGATTTCTTTTCCTAAGGGTACTGAGATGTTTCACTTCCCCTCGTTCGCCTTATATTCCTATGTATTCAGAATATAATACCTACCTTATGGTAAGTGGGTTCCCCCATTCAGACATCTCCGGATCA
>NZ_JAUDZE010000020.1:0-4035 GCF_030385805.1 Acinetobacter thutiue | reverse complement strand
CAATTATACAGAATAATTGGGTACTATCGAACATAAGGACTAGAGTCGTAAGTTTTGTGTGGTAACTCAACTGATGGCTCTAGTCCTTCTCTTTTTCAAGTCTATGGCTTATCCGTGATTCAGGTTAGCTAAGCTTTATGATGTGTTTAGTAATTGATTAATCTGCGATGCTGCATGAGTGGCATGGAATGGCGAATGGCATTCTGTTCATCAAGGTCAAAAGTACTGGTAATTAGTCCATGCCCCTCAGTTCCTATCATCTGTAAAAGCTCACCACGACTATCCGTAATCCCTGCATGTCCCCAGGTTTGACGCTGTTCCCCATGCCAGCCTTGCTGTGCGGCACCAAGAACAAAACACTGGCTATCCATGGCTCGTGCCTGTAGCAGCAGTTGCCAGTGCATTTTGCCTGTGGTGTAGGTGAATGCGGCAGGGGCGGTTAGGATATTTGCCCCTTTGGTGCGTAACATCAACGAGAGTTCTGGAAAACGCAAGTCATAACATACCATCAGTCCGAGCTTGCCAAAAGGTGTTTTGACAACAATAACTTCATCACCAGGCTCAAAGAATCTTGATTCCTGATAACCCCCGACAGCGTCACCGACCTGAACATCAAACAAATGGATCTTGTCGTAACGTGCTTCTGTACGCTCAGGACTAATGCATAAACTGACAGTACGCACACGACCATCCTGAATGATTGAACCATCAGGACGAAATGGGCAGGGAAGTGTACCCGCAACAATCCAGATCTGGTAGCGGTGGGCAAGCTGTTCCAGTCGTTGCTGAATAGCCTCAAACTGTGCTGCGGTCTCGCGTTGCTTACCTGCGGCAAAACAGACAAAATTTTCAGGGAAGACAATCAGTTCAGCATCTTGGGCCTTACTTTGCTGAATCAATGACTCAATGACAGTGAAATTCGCCTCAATGTCATCTTGAGAATTCATTTGTACAACAGAAAGCAGGCTCATATAGACACCACAATATCAGGAGGCAACGATCAGGCGTTTTGTTTTTGGGTATCCTGATTTAAACAATCCTGTTCTTTTTGCAGCTGCTTGACCAGTGGTTCAAACATATTTTGATTGTTTTCATTCAGGCGCATCAGGGTCTTATGTGCGTCCAGTACTGTATTTAACATTGCGCTGTGTGTCACAAGTTCTTCTGTTAGCTCCAGCGTGCACACACTAGGATCGCCGCAGTAATTCAGGATCACAAAAACCTGCCCCAGCCCCATGCTATTGGCCAAGGTGGTAATATCTGGATTGGTTGAAAGCATGACTGCCTGTATGTGATGGACTTGTTTAAGCTTAAGACCGAGTTTTGCAAGTACGCCCAGGACAGTACTATCAATAAATGTGGTCTGGGTTAAATCAACGATTGCACCAACAACATTTTGCTGCTGTTCAATCTTGTTGAGTAGCTTGTCCAGACTTATACAAGATTGGGCACGCACTTCGCCAATAAGCTTGAAAATATGCGTTCCATTTAAACTTGCATATTCAACATGACCTGTTGACATATAAATGCCATTTTCAGAGAAAGGATATAAAATTATCCCATAGTGATATTCTAGACACAAGTGGTTGGATGCTGTGATCTAATTAAAATATTGATTTTAAAATTAATTCATTCGGCATAAACTCAGAATGGCAATATCATCAGCCACATGGTCGGGAGGCTGGAAAGAGTTGTTTTGAAGGTGGGTGACCAGTTGGTTAAATTGCTCGTTCAAACCGCCATCAAAAGGTTCCAGTGCGCCATCGGAACATAAAATAAAGCGGGAATGACGGTTTAGTACACAATGATGTTCTTCCACTTCCAGTTCTTCGGTCAAGCCTAATGGAAAGCTGCTGGTTGTCAGAATTTGGGGAGGCTGATTCGGTTCAAAAATGATTGGGGGAGGATAATGTCCCGCACTTGACCAACGCACTTCGTGGCTAACCAAATTCAGAACCCCTGCCACCATGGTGATATGCTTTTCAATGTTTTCCTGTACCAGCATGGCATTGAGCTTTTGGATGAGCTGGCTTGGTGTCTTTGACCTGCCATGAAATGCCGCCATCCATGAGGTCAGTAAGCTACTGGTTACCCCATGTCCAGAAACATCGGCAAGATAGAATAAAATTTCTTCATCATTCAGACGCCAATAATCATACCAGTCCCCTGAAAGGTAGGCGGAAGGCTGAAAAAAGGATTCAAACTGATAATTGGGCAATTCAATTGGATTGGGTAAAAGGCGTTTCTGTAGTTCGGCAGCGGAGGGTAGGTCTCGGCTATCCTGGTTACGTTTATATTGGGCATCAATTTTAAATAAGGCATGAACAGGATTTTTAGGTAGACTATCCCAGATCCAGCCTGCCAATGCCCCCATTTCCCATGCTTGGGCCAAAGCAGTTCCTTCATCTTCAAAAGCCAGCACAATGGTGGGTAATTTCCATTGGTATTTTAAAAAGTCCTGAACATCCGCAATTGCAATAATTGTGGGATCATACAAATCCAGATCATCAACATGAATGACTTGCAAACTCGGTAACTCATTTAATGACTGATCTAAACAAGGTATTGAGCGTGTGGGCTGAATGAAATACATAGATGAATAGCCGATCCTTTGTATGATCATTTTTTAATTCATCATAGATGAAAGATGATGAAAAACATAGTATTGCCAACATTTAAAATCGTTGGCACTACTGAAGTCCATAGTGAAAGATCTTGTCTTTTTATTTGTCATCAGCAGATGAGTCATCTGTATCATCTTCATCACTAATAAATGAAATATCAGACGAATCCCCATGTTTTTCAGCAATTTGGAAAGCTTTGCGCTGTAGGTAGAAATCACGAATCATCGCATATTTATCCCCTTTCAGGCTTTCCTCAATATCAAGAATCTGGGAACGAGCATCAACTGCTTGTAACAAATTCGTTGACCAATATATGCCTTTCTGATCATCCAGCAAATATTTTTGAGGGCGACCATAACTATCAGCGAGTAAACCGAAACCATCACGGAACGTACTTGGGCCAAAGAAAGGCAGCATGACATAAGGACCTGAGGCAATACCATAATAACCTAGTGTTACCCCAAAACTCTCTTCTTCTGTTGGCAATCCCAGACGACGTGCAGGGTCAGCAAAACCTAAAGTCGTTAAGGTGTTGATTGTGAAGCGGCCTAGACTTTTGGCGGCACGTGTTGGACGGCCCTGTATGAACTGGTTGACTGCATTCCATGGTTCACCCAGGTTTTTCCTGAACTGACGATAAGGACTACGAACCTCTTCTGGAACCTTGGCAACATATTGTATGGCTACTGGCTTTAATATATTACGGTCCAGCATGTCATTGAATGCATAAATCTGGCGGTTCAATGGCTGTAAAGGGTCTTTTACCGCATCAGGCTGGGCCGCATTTGCATTTACTTTTAAATCATTCTTGGTGAGATGCTTCAAATCTTTTATTGCTTGAATCGTAGTCGGGTTTTTCTGTTCGGTTGTTGCCTGATTCTCAGCAATATTGGTCTGGTCTACCGATCCATTGGGAGTCTCTTGCGCGAATACTGATGAACATGCTCCAGCAGTTAACAACCCAAGCAAGATAAAATTTGAGTAATGCATATAAGTCCTTAATCGCGTTAGAGCGAAATTACAGTCATTAAAATGATTGCCTTGATGCAAACATTATATAGAAACGGCATATAGTTTAATTGTTCTTCTGGTATTAAAACAAATTCGGTTGAAAAATATAAGCTGGAAAGTGTTTTTGATTGAAAAGTGTTCACTTGAATATATTAATTTAAAAAAGCACTTGCAAGGTATTTAGAATGATCTATAATGCGACTCCATCGGCGGTGCTGTTGATTGAAAGTTGTTTTAAATCAAATGTTTATGGTGGTTTAAAATAAAGTTAAGATTGATGGTTGACTTTAAAGAGATTTAGGGTAACATAGCCGACCTAGCTTGATGATGACGAATCATCGAGAAGATCATTAAGAGAATAGAAGAACAACTTGTGTGGATTTTTACTGGTTGATCGATC
>NZ_JAUDZE010000002.1:0-570595 GCF_030385805.1 Acinetobacter thutiue | reverse complement strand
TGTAAAGCCAGTTGATGAGTATTGATCAGGTAAATCATACGTTGGTAACAAGGCAGGCTTTTGAATAAATGAAGATAGTTATGTCTCAGTGCCGTAAAGAATGCTTTAAAGTTATTGAAATGTGAATGTTTATACCAAATTGCAATAAAGACAATTTCAGAAATACTGAGCTGTGCAGGGCGAATTCTTAGGCATTTAAGATTTTGCTTTAAGAATTTCCAGTAAACTGATTCAAATTTTAGAAAGAAATCATCAATTATACAGAATAATTGGGTACTATCGAACATAAGGACTAGAGTCGTAAGTTTTGTGTGGTAACCAACTGATGGCTCTAGTCCTTCTCTTTTTCAAGTCTATGGCTTATCCGTGATTCAGGTTATAATATGTTATTATGCAAAACAACACCAAATATTGTCATATACGAATTTTATACCCAACTAATCAGCATTATGTACTTCATACTTACCATTAAGTATATCTTTCTTTACCTCATCTATTTTTTGTTGTTCTTTTATCAGATTAGCACGATCTGTAAAATTTAATAAATAAGCATGAAAAAAATAGTTTTTGTTAGCCTCAAATTTAACTGGAAAATATTGCTTTCCCAATATTCCTCCTGTCCATTTATACTCATACTCTCCAGGCGACACCTCAAAATACCCATATTCTCCAGTATTCAAAGAAATTGTGGGTTGTCCTTTGATCTCAAACTCCACATCTCTTCCCGCACCATAAATTCCAGATTTCCATTGATAAACATATATACCTGACATATTAGGTGATGGAACTCTAAAGTTTGTTGTCGTGTCTAATTTTAATTGTTCATAAGGCACTGCTGCACAACCAACAAAAAATAAAGATACTAATGTTATTAATGCTAGTTTTTTATACATTTCCAACTCCTATGGAAGCTATTAATTGAATTATTAATCAAATTAAAACTATATTTGGCAAAATTAAAACATAGCTTTGACTAATATAAAAAATTTTACAAAGATACACAAGTTCCACTTAATATTACTAAACTGCTTATTTTACTGTCTTGTTCTCGCATTTTTTGCCACAATATCCACAAATTTTAGGTATAGAATAAGACTATGATCGGATGTTTAATTGGCGAAGTGTTTGCCTTGGAAGCCCCAACAGTTTTACTCAATGTGAATGGTGTTGGCTATGAAATAGACACACCACTTTCGACATTTTGCCAATTACAAAAGGGCCAGAAAGTGACATTATGGACACACTTGGTGGTCCGTGAAGATGCCCAGCAACTCTATGGCTTTAACGATGCGCAGGAAAAAACCATTTTTCGCACTTTGCTGAAAGTTAATGGTGTCGGTCCTAAGATGGCTTTGGGGATATTGTCCACTTTAAGTGTTGAATTATTAATTCATACCATTGAACACGATGACATCAATACCCTGATCAAGGTTCCTGGGGTTGGCAAGAAAACTGCTGAACGCTTGATGATTGAATTACGGGATCGCTTCAAAGCATTGGCACAGTCAAGCAGTAGTAGCAATGCAAGCTCAACCACGGCTCAAATCCAGTTTATGGCAAACTCACCTGTTGCTGAAGCCGAAGCGGCATTGCAGTCACTCGGCTATAAACCTGCTGAGGCACAAAAAGCGGTTGCAGCCGTTAAGGCAGACTATACAGAATCTGCCGATATTATTCGTGCGGCACTTAAATCCATGATGAAGTAATACCTATATGCAAGATCGTCTTATTAGCGGAACAGAAAAACCAGAAGATCATTTTGATCGTGCAATTCGTCCAACTTCATTGGCAGACTATATTGGACAGCCTGTCGTCCGTGAACAAATGGAAATCTTCATTGGTGCCGCACGTGGACGTGGTGAAGCGCTTGACCATACTCTAATTTTTGGCCCACCTGGTTTAGGTAAAACCACGCTTGCCAACATTATCGCTCGGGAAATGGGTGGTAATTTAAAATCAACCTCTGGTCCTGTGTTGGAACGTGCAGGCGATTTGGCCGCAATGCTGACCAATCTTGAAGAGGGGGATGTTCTTTTTATTGATGAAATCCACCGCCTTTCTCCAGTGATTGAAGAAATTCTTTATCCAGCGATGGAAGATTACCAGTTGGATATCATGATTGGCGAAGGCCCTGCTGCCCGATCAATTAAACTGGACTTGCCTCCATTTACACTGGTTGCAGCCACTACCCGTGCTGGTCTGCTCACCTCCCCCTTACGCGACCGTTTCGGGATTGTGCAACGTCTAGAGTTCTATTCGGTTGAGGACTTAACCCATATTGTCACACGTTCAGCAAACTTAATGGATGTACCAATCACACACGAAGGTTCTGCTGAAATTGCTCGCCGTGCCCGAGGAACACCACGTATTGCCAACCGTCTGTTACGTCGAGTTCGTGACTATGCCCAAGTCAAGGGTACAGGTGAAGTGACTCAGGATATGGCCCAGCGTGCCTTGGATATGCTGAATGTGGATAAGGCAGGTTTAGATACGCTGGATCGCCGTTATCTCAGCATGTTGCTTGAGCGTTTTGATGGTGGGCCTGCTGGTGTTGAGGCTCTAGCGGCAGCAATGGCGGAGGACAGTGGCACACTTGAAGATGTCATTGAACCTTATCTCATCCAGCAAGGTTATGTCATGCGTACTGCACGTGGTCGTATTGCCACCAATATGGCGTATTTACAGTTTGGATTAACGCCACCTGAATAATAGAAAAATATTTAAAAACCCTTTTTATAATGAAGTAATTAAAATAATATAGCCACTTTAATTACTTTATTATTTTCTCAGGGTAAAAATGAAAAGCAAAATATTAATCTCCATTTTATTTAGCAGTTTATTATTAACAGCTTGTGGAGGTGGGAGTACAGATTCAAACAATAATGACTCCTTTCAAGGTACAGAAAAGCTGGATTATACAAAAAAAGAAAATATTGCTTTCATTAGTGAACCGGTTGTAAACCTTTCCAATGAATATGATAATCCAGTCATTAATATAGGGACTGTGGCACATGAAATTTATAGTCTCATTCGTAATGCAGATCCCGAGAAATATACGGTATCATGTCAATCAGGGACAACGAAAATCAACAATGATGGTAGTGTCAGCCTAAATAATTGTAAAAATCTTATAATACATTCCACTCAACGCTCAATTCTCGTTTTCGGTGAAGATGAAACCACTATCTTATCTGGTACCATCCAATCCAAAACATCTACGTCCTCAACTTTCGAAAGAACAGATTTAACACTAACAAATTTTAATTTTGATTTGGCAGATGAAATTCATACAGTTAATGGAAATATAAGTACTACATCCACCTCAGTAAGCCCTGATCTTAATCGTGTTTTATTTGAAGCAAACAAGTTTACATATCAATTCGTAGATAAAACAAATAAAAGCAATAATCAAAAATATATCTTAAATGACTATGTCCTTACTTCAAATTATTCAGATTCAACGGGAAATATAGAAAACATAGCAAAGGGCCAATTAAATGGAAATAATAATGGCAAAATTTTCTCTGTCAACTTTAACTCTAAAGTCCCATTTTACGATCAGCGCTCTCTTGAACATTTACAACCAAGTAATGCAATCATTGAGATAAATGATATAAACAACAAACAAAATTCAATCTCAATTACAGAAACTGTTGATGGCCAGGCCTTGATTAATGCCTATGCTGATGGTCATAGCGTTCAAGGATTCCCTCAAACGGTCAATTGGATTGATTTTTATTAATTTTAGCCTCAAAGGCCCCATATCGGGGCTTTTTTCTTCAGCTCAACAATATGTTATTTATTACTATTTCCTTAACTGCATTGAAGCAATATCATTTCCCAGTTGCTTTATAGTACGCAAAAACAGGTAATAGAAATGGCAAATCACTTCCAATTTAATATTCGTGTATATATCGAAGATACTGATGCAGGTGGGATTGTCTACCACGCCAATCACATCCGTTTTATGGAACGTGCCCGTACAGAATGGCTACGCTCCACAGGCATCGCACACTATTGGCATCAAAAGGATTACAGCTTTGTTGTCCACCAGATTCAGGTTAAATATGTACGCCCTATATTAATGGACGATTTAATTACCGTTACAGCACGTGTTATTTCGTGTAAAGCCGCGTCATTTGTGTTGCAACAAAATATATATCGTGGTGAAATCTTGCTGGCTTCAGGTGAGGTTACGTTGGCATGTTTAAACAAGGATTTGATGCCACGCAGACTTCCTGATGAAATTCGTGACCTGATTCAAAAAGAATTGGCACAGGACTAAAAATAAACTTTCGGCACTCAACTTATGGCAACAAATTTAGAATCTTCCCTGCACATTTCTGACCTGATTTTACAGGCAAGTCCTGTCGTACAATTGGTCATGTTGATCCTGTTACTTGCTTCTATTTTTAGCTGGTATTTGATTGCCAAACTACATATGGGCTTTAAAAAGGCAGCGCAGGATGATGAGCATTTTCAAAAAATGTTCTGGTCAGGTGCCGAACTGAATACCTTATACAATAATGCCCAGCTCAACTCCAAGCGTCGCGGTCTAGAAGATATTTTTTATCAGGGTTTGGGTGAGTTCTTTAAACTGCAAAAACGTAAGGCCGACACCAACCAAACCATTGAGGGAACTGAACGTATTCTTCGTGTTGGTTTAAGCCGAGATCAGGGTGGATTGGAGCAAGGTCTAGGCTCATTGGCAAGTATTGGTTCTGTTGCGCCTTATATCGGCCTGTTTGGTACAGTCTGGGGCATTATGAATGCCTTTATAGGTCTTGCCGCAGTGGATCAGGTGACTTTGGCAACTGTGGCACCAGGCATTGCAGAAGCATTGATTGCAACCGCGATTGGTTTATTTGCTGCTATTCCTGCGGTACTTGCCTTTAACCATTTCACCGCAAAAGGTGAAGCGATTTATTCAGACCGTGCCCTGTTTGCCGAAGAAATGGTTGCCCTGTTACAGCGTCAAGCGATTGGAACGACACAGGAAGATGCATAATGGCGATTCAACGATCTGGACGTTTTGAACGCATCAAGAAGCCACTGAAAAGTGACATGAATGTCGTGCCATATATTGATGTCATGCTGGTGCTTTTGGTCATTTTTATGGTCACTGCACCAATGATTACCAGCGGGATCAAGGTGGATTTACCACAAGCCAATAATCACCCAATTGAATCCAAAGATACGCCTGCAATGGTCACCATTGGCAAAGATGGCAATATCTATTTGCAATATCAAGAACATAAAGACAGTGAACCACTTTCCCTAGCACAACTTGAGTCTGTGTTAAGTGATGCTCAAAAACAGGCAGAACAGGAAAATAAGCAACTTACTGTACTGGTTAATGGTGATCAATCTCGCCCTTATGGAGAAGTTGTCTCCCTAATGGCAAGTTTACAAGAAGCAGGTTTAACCCAAGTCGGCTTACTGACAGAGCCATTAAAATAAGTTATGAAAAGATTTCAAGAGCCACCTTTTAAGCAAAATGCGATTGCACTGGGTTTTACACTCGGCGTTCATGCCATCGCCATTGTTGGCTTACTTTTTTTAGGCTTGAGTAAACCACCTGAGCAGCCTAAAAAGCTAACCACCATTTTAGTTAAGCCTGAAGACTTACCTCCTCCATTGGCAAAACCTGTAGAACAGGAAACAACGGCTGAAAATCAGGCAGAAGAAATATTAAGTCCAATTGTAGATGAAGCTCAGCCTGAAAATCTTCCTGTTGCCCCTCCGCCACCTACTGCTCAGCAACTTGCTGCCGAAAAGCTGAAAGCTGAACAGGCGCAACAGGCAAAGTTGGCTGAACAAAAACGTAAGGCTGAGGAAGCCGCCAAAGCAAAAGCACAGGCAGAAGAACAACAGAAGCAAGCGGAAGCTGTCGCACAAAAACAACGTGCAGAAGCTGATGCCAAAGCCAAGGCTGCCGAAGAAAAACGTAAAGCCGATGCCGAGGTGAAAGCAAAAGCTGCGGAGCAAAAACGACAAGCTGAAAATGAGGCAAAAGCCAAACAGGCAGAAGAAAAACGTCAGGCAGATGCCATAGCAAAAACAAAAGCGGCTGAACAGGAAGCAAAACGTAAAGCTGATCTGGCCGCTAAAACCAAGGCAGATAATGCAGCCAAGTTGAAAGCTGAACAAGATGCCAAGGCAAAAGCCACGGAAGAAAAGCGTAAAGCAGACGCTGACGCCAAGAAAAAAGCAGAGGCAGATGCCAAAGCCAAGGCTGCTGAGGAAAAGCATAAAGCAGATGCTGACGCTAAGAAAAAAGCGGAAACAGATGCCAAAGCCAAGGCTGCTGAAGAAAAACGTAAAGCAGATGCTGACGCCAAGAAAAAAGCTGAGCAAGATGCCAAGGCCAAAGCTGCTGAGGAAAAGCGTAAAGCAGATGCTGACGCCAAGAAAAAAGCGGAAACAGATGCCAAAGCCAAGGCTGCTGAAGAAAAACGTAAAGCAGACGCTGATGCCAAGAAAAAAGCCGATGCCGACGCCAAAGCAAAAGCGGATGCTGAAGCCAAGCGTAAGGCAGACGCAGATGCTAAAGCCAAAGCTGAAGCCGATGCAAAACGTAAAGCAGATGCCGACGCTAAAGCAAAAGCGGATGCTGAAGAAGCCAAAGCTGCTGCCGCTAAAAAAGCTGAACAGGAAGCAGCGCAGAAAAAGGCAGATGCCAAGAAAGTTGCCTCAACAGCCAAACGAGATTTTGAAAGCAAAATTAAACGTGCCTGGGACATACCATCAGGTTCATCGGGTCAAAAGGCAACTGCCCGTGTCACCTTAAGTGACAGCGGTGCCGTTTTATCAGTGATTGTTTCAGCAAGCGATCCAGATGTAAAAGCCAGTGTAGAAGCAGCAGTTCGTGCCGCCGCACCTTATCCAATGCCAGAAGATCCTGATGCCCGTCGTGAGGCAAGAAGCTTTACTTCAAGTTTCACAGCAAAATAGTAATTTATCGTGAATAGTTACATGCCTGTCATAGCACAAAGCATGTAACTATGTTAAATAATCAACAGCCACAACAATACTATGCAAATTATTGTAATTATGGACAAGACTCGTAAACATCTCATCTCCTTAGCAGTTTTTACTGCGATTAGCGCTGTTGTTCCAGCAACAACTTTTGCACAACTCCATCTTGAAATTGCCAAAGCCCCTGAACAGGCGCCTAAAATTGCGATTGTACCATTTACCAATGACAAGGCGATTTATCCAATTGTTGAAAGCGATTTAAACCGTTCAGGTCGTTTTACCAGTGCATCACAAAATTTACCTGCCACTGCAAATATTGATCAAATTCAGGCTGGCGACTGGCAAAATGCTGGCATTCCCTATGTTGTTGTCGGACAAATGAAAGCTATTGATGCCAATACATTTGAAATTCAATACCAGTTGTATGATGTACAAAAACAGCAATACCTACTCAATGAAGTCCTGACTGTACCAAGCTCACGTATCCGCCAGGCGGGACATATGATCAGTGATGCGATTTATCAGGCACTGACAGGTATTGCAGGTGATTTTAGTGGTCGTATTGCTTATGTACTTCGAAATCAGGCAACTCCAGCTCAACGTTATACCCTACAGGTTGCTGATACCGATGGCGAACAACCTAAAACCGTTCTTTCGTCACGTGATCCAATCCTCTCTCCTGCCTGGACTCCAGACGCAAAGAAAATCGCCTACGTTTCTTTTGAAACCAAACGCCCTGCAATCTATCTTCAGGACTTGGCCTCAGGACAGCGTGAAGTTTTAGCAAGCTTCAGGGGCTTGAATGGTGCACCAAGCTTTTCACCAGATGGCAAGTCCATGCTCTTTACCGCTTCAATGCATGGTAACCCTGAAATCTATCAAATGGACTTAGTCAGCCGCCAAGTCAAGCGGATGACCAACGATTCAGCGATTGATACCGAAGCACGTTATGCACCAGATGGTAAGTCATTTATCTTCACCTCTGACCGTGGCGGTTCTCCACAAATTTATAGCTATCGTTTTGATGATGGTTCAGTTAAACGCTTAACATTTAAAGGTGCGTTCAATGCCCGTGGCACATTAAGTGCGGATGGTAAAAAAATTGCATTAGTTCATCGTCCAAGTGGGAGCAACTATAAAGTTGCCATTCAGGATATTAATACAGGCATTACCAACATCCTGACACCGACCAGTCTGGACGAATCACCAAGCTTCTCACCCAATGGGCAAATGGTGGTTTATGCGACACGTGAGGGAGAGCGCGGCTTACTCTCTATCATGTCAACAGATGGTCGCTTCCGTATGAACTTACCAAGTGAGCAAGGCGAAGTTCGGGAACCAGCTTGGGCACCCAAATAAATTTGATTAATTGGAGAAACATATGAATATTAAATATCTTACACTTCCCCTACTGGCAGCGACCTTGGTTTTTACAGGCTGTGCAAGCCGTAAACCTGCTGCTGAAATTACCGCAGGTAATACACCAAACAGCGCAACAACGGTAAGTACCGATGGTCTAAGTGAAGATGCTGCACTCAATGCACAAAACTTGGCAGGTGCGTCCTCAAAAGGCGTAACCGCAGCGAATAAAGCATTTTTAGCAAAACGTGTTGTACATTTTGACTATGACAGCAGCGACTTATCTCAGGAAGATTATCAAACATTACAAGCACATGCCCAATTTCTTGTTGCAAATGCCAATTCAAAAGTTGCTTTAACAGGCCATACCGATGAGCGTGGTACACGTGAATATAACATGGCACTTGGCGAACGCCGCGCTAAAGCTGTAGAAAGCTTTTTAATCACCAATGGTGTAAATCCACAGCAGCTTGAAGCTGTAAGCTATGGTAAAGAAGCGCCTGTGAACCAAGGGCATAATGAAGCTGCATGGAAAGAAAACCGCCGTGTGGAAATCAACTATGAAGCGGTTCCGCCATTATTAAGATAATGCTTTAAGAAAAAATGCTCACATCATGTGAGCATTTTTTATGGCTGCTGTTGAGTATTATCATCCTGTTTAGATGACTGCATCGACTCAATCATATCGTGCTTATTAAAGTCCTTATATTCAGGCTTGGCTTCATAATCTTTCCAGGCATCTTTCACATTTTCCTTGGAAATTTCATCCAAACTAATCGGTTCACTTGGGGTTGGGGTCGCTTCAAAATTCTTGGTTGACATTTTATTCTCCAAACATCCTGTCTAATATGCACCCAACATAGCATGTAAATGAATGCTTGTAATCATAAAAGCAACATAAATAAAGTAAGATAATTTTTATTTTTTGGCGTTCTCATCTAGAATAGCCGCATTCTTTTATCAATTTTGATGCAGCAAAATCGGAGCTATTCAATATGTCGTCAAACCTTACTTTGTCCCAATATTTACAACAACAAAATGGGAATTTGACACCAGAGTTGGCTCAGGTCATTGAAACAATTGCAAACACATGCAAAACCATTGACCAGGCTCTGCAAAAAGGTGCCCTGGCAGGTATTTTAGGCAGTGCGGGCAATGAAAATGTTCAGGGCGAAACACAAAAAAAGCTGGATGTCATTTCAAACGATTACCTGATTGATGCCCTGAAAGTTCATCCACAGGTGGGGGGCTTGGCTTCAGAAGAGCTGGATGACTTCACGCCTGCACAGGAAAATGGTAAATATCTAGTTTTGTTTGACCCACTTGATGGTTCAAGCAATATTGACATCAATATGTGTGTGGGTACGATTTTCTCAATCTTACCTGCTAAAAATGCCGTAACTCAATCTGCTGACTTTATGCAGGCAGGCACAGCACAGGTCGCTGCTGGCTATGTACTGTATGGTCCATCCACCATGCTGGCGCTTACTGTAGGTGCAGGCGTTGCTTTCTTCACATTTGATCCAACGACACAAACTTTCCTGCTCACGACTGAACAGGTTCAGGTTTCAGCAGATACCCAGGAATTTGCAATCAATTCATCTAATCAACGCCACTGGGAAAATCCTGTAAAACGTTATATTGATGAACTGTTGGCTGGAAAAACCTCAGTCCGTGAAAAAGATTTCAACATGCGTTGGGTGGCGTGTATGGTCGGTGACATTCATCGTATCCTATGCCGCGGTGGTATCTTCCTCTACCCTTATGACCTTAAGGACCCGAAAAAAGCTGGGCGTTTACGTCTGATGTATGAAGCAAACCCAATGAGCATGCTGATTGAACAGGCTGGTGGTGCATCTACAACAGGTCGTGTTCGCATTATGGACATCCAGCCAACTGAGTTACACCAACGAGTTCCTGTGATTATCGGCTCTAAAAATGAAGTGGAACGCGTAACAAGTTATCATTAATTATTTTTTAATAATCAGGGCATTATAAATTGTAATGTCCTTTTGGATATTTACCCTATGGCGGTTATTTTTTTAGAATCAAAAGACAATGCAAAAATCAAACATTTGCGTGGACTCATCGAACTCAACAGTGCCCGAAAAAAACATCAACAAACGGTACTCGAAGGAACACATCTGTGCCTAACATGGTTACAACAACAAAAGAAAATCTTTTCCCTGTTTACCACTGAACAAGCCTTGTCCCATCCAGATTTGCAAAAGATAATTGAATTGCACAAGGGGCATATCTTTGTGATCAGTGAGGTTTTATATAAAGATCTCAGTACACTAGGTACAACCCTACCCTGTTTGGCCATTATTGATTTGCCCTCAAATATTCAAACTATTGATTTTAACAAAGACACCCTGATTCTTGAAAATGTTCAGGATCCAGGTAATGTGGGTACATTATTACGCTCAGCAGCAGCGGCCAATGTTCAACAAGTCATTTGTACCCAGGGTTCAGCATTACTTTGGTCTCCCCGAGTACTACGTGCAGGCATGGGCGCACATTTTAGTTTAAATTGTTTTGAGAATTATCAACTTACAGATATTTTACCAAAATTTAATATTCCCGTGTTTGTCACCAGCTCTCACCGTTCCACCAGTTTATATGGCAAGGATTTAACCCAGCCCTGTGTCTGGATTCTAGGTAACGAAGGACAAGGTGCAAGTGACTATGCCCTTGAACATGCCCAGGCTGTCACTATTCCTCAACCTGGTGGTCAGGAATCCTTGAATGTTGCAATTGCGGGATCAATCTGTCTGTTTGAGATGGTTCGCCAACGTCAGTAAAACGTTAAATTATTTTAAATACGCTTTCTCCGCCGAGAAAATCAATTACACTACTAAAAATAATTGCTTAAGTTGTCAACGCATCCACCATTTTCAACGTTATAGAACTAATGAATTGAAATAATGGTGGGTATCCATGACAGGATTTTCCATCTCTATGGATTTAGCACCGAAACAGGCCCGAACCGATAATGGTACTGACCGCAGTACTGTTGAACAACGTCTGCGTTTTTTTATGCAAGACGTTACAGGTCGTGCGCTTGTGATGATGGAAAGTGCAACCCAGGGACAACAAGGCATTGCAATGGATTTGGTTCAGGAAGCTTTTATTTCATTGCATAAGTCATATTCAGATAAAAGTACCGAAGAATGGTATCCCCTGTTCTACACCATTTTAAATAACAAACTACAGGATTGGCGACGCAAAGAAGCACGCCGAGCAAGTCCATTTTCATTGTTTAAAAAGGTGAATTTGGATGATGATGATGAAATCATTGATATTGTAGATGAATCCACGCCTAATCCATTCGATTTTCTCGATCAGGAAGTCACAATGGAGGAAATTCAGGCTGCAATCAACCAATTACCAGTACGTCAACAACAGGCATTTATGCTAAGAGCGTGGGAGGGTTTTGATACCATGACCACAGCTCAAATCATGGATTGCAGTGAAGGCAGTGTGAAAACACATTATCACCGTGCAATTCAGGGACTCAGAATCGCTTTAGAGCATTTAAACCCACATATGGGAGGATCATCAAATGAAAAAAGATGAATTCACCAAACGAGTGACTTCCAAGCTTGACCAACTCGCAAGAGAACAGCATCACAATAAAATGTTGGTGATGAATCATGTTCTGGATTCTGTTCAAAAGAGACCTACGTCTTTTTACAGTATCTGGAAAATGACTGGTTTTGCATTTGCCGCTGCAATCATGGGCATTGTAGTTCTCCCAAGCTCTCTGCAACTCGCAGACAAACCGCAAAACCAGGTCATCGTGAATCCAAAGCTTTCTCCACAAATGGTTGAAGATATGGAAATGCTAATGGTCTTAGGTGAGGATAAAGTTCCACATGGCAGCTAGAAAGTTAGCACTTGTTGTGTGTACATTGGGTTTATTACAAACTAGTTTTGCTGGTTCAGAACGGTTTTGGGTTTTCTCTAAACCCAGCAAACCTACAACTGAAGAAGCATGGGATGATTTATCCCCTGAAGAACAGCGTATCTTAATTAAACGCTACCAGACATTAAAAGAGATTCCAACAGACCAAGGTTCACAACTCCAGCAAAGAATGGAGTGGTTTACACAATTACCCGATGATGAAAAACAAAAAATGCGTGACGTCTGGCAGAAAATGAGCACCCAGGAGCGAAATAACTTACGTAAACGCATGCAAAATGCGAGTTTGGAAGAACGTGTAACAATTAGAGATGAATATCTAACTAAATATTCTGAGCACTAATTCATTCAACACATCAATCATTATTTAAAATATATAAAAAATAGCGCTATAAATAGCGCTATTTTTTTAATTCACCGCTTCTATTTTCTGAATCGGCGATAAATAAGTAAACTTAACAACCCCAATATTGAGAAAATCCCCGTGCTGCCACCGCCGCTACCCGCAGGGCGAGTATCATCGGTTGTTGTAGCCGTACTAATGACACTCACTGTTGCAGCATTTGAAGCAGTGCCATCTGCGTCATAAACTTGATAATTAAATGAGAAATTAAATGGATTAAATGTATTTACTTCCTGAACATAAATATTACCACCATAACAGATTTCTTTATCATCTGGCTCAGGACAGGCCCCTTGACGATCTGCTGTTATGGTCAAATCTCTGGTTGGTACATTGGTTAAACGAATTGGTAATTCAACACCCTCTTCATTTTTCCAGAAAGCAGGTTTATTTGGGTTATTCTCAGGTCCTTTACCACCCTCACCTGTATCACCATCATCATTTGCAAAACTTAATAAATTTAATGTGGCTTTTTCATGTTGTCGGTATTTTAAAGTTACAGACGTATCTTTTGCTACAGGAGCAATGTTAACAAATGCTGCCTGAATTAAACCTGATGAAGTTTGTTCAGGCTGAATACCTGGCTTAGTAGTAATTGTATACTTACAAAATGCTTTATCACCCGCCTGTGTAATCACATCATCTTTACGGTAAATCACGATCTGTTGTAACTTTTCATTCCAGTCACACATCAAATTTGGATCGGGAGGTTGTTGAATGTTTAGCACTTTACCATTAAGCTGACCAACCCCAAGTCGTTCTACTTTTATCTCATAACTATCTGGATTAAAGAAATCTAATTTATAACTACCTTTATCATCACCTTCAGTCAATTCAACTTCCCGAGGTAATGGAAGTTTATAATTATTTAGGTCTACAAATATTGCACGATATTTTAAATTTTCTTTTGTATATTTTAATAAGTTCTCATATTGCTCTAATCGAGATTTATAATAAGTCAAAAAAATCTCATCATTTGGTTTCTCAACAAGATCTTTAAAAAAGTCATATTGACTTTGATAACTTTTAATTAATTCACTAATTGAACTATTCGCTAAATCACTAATATCACCTGCTGTTAGCTTCATTAGCTCAACTGAACCAATATCACATCTATTAGCTGCTTCAGGATTAAAATATAGGGTTTGATTGGTATTACGTGCCAAACCACGTTGATCTGTTGAGCTACAACCCGTTCCCTCAATATCAACTAAATCTGTTTCTGTTCCATTATTTTTAGGGTAATACAGTGGAAAGAAAGAAGTATATTTAGAAGCAGGTTGCAATGGACTTAATAATGTTCGAATATCAATATCACTTATATTAATATTGGTTTTATTATCCTTTAAAGCTTCTTTTGGTAAATCACACTGATTAGCTGTCCGATCTGTTGTATCATCTTTCTTTAATGATAAAGCATTATATTGAACAGTAAATCTAACAGATTCCTGCTCCGATACATCTCCCAATAAATAGCGACAAGCGTAACTATCACTTCCACCATTATACGCTATAATATTAGAATTTAGATTTTTAGAACCAAGCTTATCATACAAAAGCGTCGTATAGCCTTGATTTTCAACAATCGTATTACTGGTTAACGTTAAACTACTGCCATTACTTAAAATACTAGACTTATTATTTGAAGTATTTTCAGCTGTAGCGTCACCCGTAAATTTAATTAAATTACCTGTCGATATTTTTACTGAATTTTGGGCAATTGTATTATTAGTTAAAATAACCTCTGGTTCTCCACATAATTCAAACATACTGTCAGAATCTGTGGCCCCATTTTCAATAAAACTACTTCCTGTAAGGTTAACTTTTCTTTTAGAATAAACAACATCATTAAAACAACTCATTGAAAGCACACTGCCTTTAGGTGCAGTATTTTTTTGAATTAAACTGTCAGTTAAAGTTAATGAAGCTGTTGGTCCAGCTAAAAAGATCGCCCCACCTTCCTGATCTGCTTTCGAATTCAAAATTTGAGTGTTTTGTAAAACTACATCTGCTCCAGCATAGATTGCCCCTCCTTTATCACTTGTTCTCCCACCTGTTAAAATAAGATTATTTAATGTTAACTCCTTGGCTCCAAATGTTGTATTAAAAATACGTGAGTTATCTGCTTTAATTATAGTTTTTAATGGTGTTTCCGCAGGATATTGATTCACAATATCATTAATCAAAACCTTTTTTTCTTGCCAATCGACTGGGCTTGCTCCCCAAATCAATACATTAACATTAGGTATTAATTCTTTTTTAAGTATATATTCCCCTGCTTGAAGCTGAATCACTTTTTGAGTTGTTGATAAAATATCAGTGGATTCACACCCACCATAAGGTTTGCGTAGCTCCGCAGCTTTTAATGCTTCTCGCAATGAACAAGCATTTAAGTTTTCGCCATCTTCATCTTCAAAAGTTGTTACATTTATTGGCGCATCACTTGTTGCTGCAAGTAAAGGCATTGTTGCAAGAATCATAGTCGCCAATATGGCTTTTTTATAATTTTTCATCTCATCATATCCCTGATTATGATTTAAAACGACGGAGTCCAACTAAACCTAACAGCATGAGTATTGCACTAAAGCCAATTCCTCCACCTGAAACATTCACTGTTTTACTTTTAAAGTTATTTGGTGGATCCTGAATAATGGTTGTTGGAATATTAATATAATAATTAGACACATCATTAAAGCGAGTGGTCGTTGTTATCACCCGCAAATTAAATTTATCCGCGCCATGCCAGTCCCCATCTGGTAAATAAACCACATTACCATCTTGATCTATGGTTAACTTACCTTTAGATGGAGTTGCTGTTTGTTGTATATCCAAACACCCTGGTTGCCATGCTTGACCATCAGAACGCTTACCCAGAAACTGTTCACAAGAGGTTGGATCTAATAACTCTCCATCCAATAAGCTATCTGCAATACTAAATTTTGCTGTTTCACCATATAAAATGCTTTGTCCCGCTATTGGAACTTCACTACGGTTCACAACAAGCTCTATTGCACCTAAATCACACAGTTCATCATAACCACTACGACTATTTCCTTTTTGATCAGTTGTTTCACAGCTTGCAAGGCCAATACTGCTTCCATCACTATAAATTCGCCCCTTATTCACGATAAGAGAGTCTGACAACTTTTGATAGGACATTAATAGACGTGGTTTAAAAAAACCCAACATTTTATCTTTAGGGGTCGCATATGGGCATAATAAACCATCTGCTGGTGGAGCATCACACACACCCTCATCATTCACACCACCTGCCACTAATTTATTTGCATTAAGCGCAAAATTTGGACGTTCACTTGGTGTATTGTGCCTAAAATCCTCTACAGTGGTTAAATTACTTTGTACCACTGTTGCATCATCAGCCATATAGTCAAAATCACTACCAGTATTTCCTGCAATAATACTATTAGATATATATGAACTAGGAGCTTCTGTTGTTTTCGTTTCACCATCACTGGTTGTCGTATATTTCCATTTTGATGCCTGCAAATATAGCCCACCTGACTTATTTTTAATCAATGTAATATTGTTTAAAAACATACCTTCACGAATATTTGCAATATAATCCCCTATATTGTGAAATATCGTACTATTTCTTAGGCCAGCACTACGATTACTTAATGCACTACCAATAGTATTATCAGTAAAACCCGTTTGAACATACAACACTACACCATTTGTACCTGTTAAGCTTTCATTATCACGAATAACAGTTTGGCTAATTAAATAGAGCGGCATTTCACTATAAAGTACAGCACCTTGGTCTGCTTTATTATTTTGTAGAATACTATTGCTAATCGTTAGTGTACCTGCCGTTTTTTGTGCGTCAGATAAGATACCAGCATTATAAATTGCCCCGCCCTTATTTGAATAACCACCAGTTAAACGGGAATATTGAATAGATAAGGCTTCACGATTTAGAATTAACCCACCATCATTTACTTTGGTAGAAGAGCCTTGTAGGTTTAACTCAATTAAATTTACAGAAATTAAACTATTTTCGATACTGCCATCATCTATAACAAAAATACGGTCTGTTCCCGCCATTTTAATCGTTGCATTGTTTAATCCCTTTTTATCATCGTTAAAGATTTCACTAGCAGCAGTATTAATGGTCATTGCTGCCTTAATATTTAATGCTGAATTAAGCTGGTATATTTGGTCACGCTTTAAAACAATATTTGAGCTAGCTTCCTTATCACCACAACCATGGTAACCATTCTCAAACTCTGTTTGACTACGTTTATTTAAAAATTCTACGGCTTCTCGTAATGAACAAACGGTATCATCCTTGTCTTCATCAACCAACGTTGTGACTTGAATATCCGCAGAATAAACATGCCCAGTAACCGCAAATAAAGCGCAGGCAAGCGTCCGTTTGAGCATACCGATCTCCTTCTATTTTTCATTTTTCTTGGTATTGCAAAATTTAAATTTGCAACCACATCCTTTGTGCGTACTTTGTCATAGCTCTCACAATTTCTCAAGAAATTTTATATTATTGACGATATTCATCAATCAATGCATAGATTTGCTTGAGTGTCATATTGGAAAGCCTGGTTTTTTCGCCTTTCAGCATTTTTTCAAGTTGGGCTAGCGTTTGTAACAATACTGACGCTTGATGAGGGCCATTATTTAATAAATAGTCAACAATTTGCTGATCAAAATGAATACCCCGTCTTATCATAACAGACTGCAGCAAGGCTTGTCGGTCTGCATATGAACTTCCATTTGGAACTTTTACGCTTACCGCCTGCGTTAATCTGGACTGCAAATCAGGTAGTTCAAGTTTTAACTCAATAGGTGCCACACGGGAAGAAAATACCAGTTGCCCCTCATGATTATTGATTAAGTGGAAAACCGCTTTTTGCCAATGAGGGACACCGCTGATTGCATCAATGTCATCTAAAGCAACCAATTCGTAAAACTCTAATGAGGTAATTGCCTCTATAGGCGCATCCAGTAATTCCAACAAGGATACTTTTATTGCTCGGCGGCCTAACTCCAGATATGAATCACAAATTGCAGACAGCAAATGACTCTTACCTGTTCCAGCTCCACCATAGACATAAAATCGGCTGACCAAGCCTGCATGTAACTGTCGGACTGCATCAACCACATTTCCCCAACCTGGACCTGAAAAATCGCTGATTCGGGCATCCAGTTGTGGTTCTATATCCAGTTGCAGTTGACGCATATCGTTAATATATTCCCCAATTACTTAAAGTCATTTGAATTTGAAGTGCCTGTATCTTGAGAGTTTTTAATTTCAATATCAAGTTCTACATCACCCGCATCAACATTTATGTGCTGAATTTCACCCTGGGGAACACTCACCTCAATCGGTAATCCATAAAGACGGCTTTTTTCGTAATTGTCACGCGCATGCTTTAACAACACCACAATCACTGCTGCGACAGGTAATGCAATCAACATCCCAAGGAAACCACCGAGTTGTGCGCCAGCCAAGACTGCAAACACCACCGCAACTGGAGATAAGCCAATTTTATCCCCCAACAAGAAAGGTTGTAGAATATATCCTTCAACCATTTGTCCAATCATAAACACAACACCGACCAAGAGAAGCTGTGTCCAGTCCAGTCCAAATTGGAACAATGTGGCAACAACCGCCGCAATAATACCAACCGCAAAACCTAGATAAGGAATGATACTCGCCAAACCAGCGATCATCCCAATAATCAGGCCAACCTCCAGCCCAATCAACTGCAATCCAACAGCATATACAATTCCCAGTAATAACATCACCAGAAACTGCCCTTTCACAAATGCACCCAATACACTGTGACATTCACTCACAATTCTCAAGGTCGATGCTTCGTAAGGCCGAGGAATCAGGCGTCTAAAGCTTTGCAACATTCTTTCCCAGTCAAGAAGGAAATAGAATGAAATAATTGGAATTAAAATCACCACTCCGCCCAGTTGAATAAAATTCAGACCTGACTGTGCCAAACGTAGCAACATGGTTTGAATACTGTCTGCACTATAATTGGTCTGGACATATTCCATGATCGTTTTGGAAATTTGTTCGGTATCCAGTTCCATTGGAATAACATTAAAGGTTTTGGATACCCAAGGCAGAAACGTGGAGTTAACCCAATGAATCCCTGCTGGAATGCTGTCTCGCGCATACATGAGCTGTTTCCAGACCAATGGCACAAGAAACCATAACACCACAGTTAAAGTGATACCAATCCCAACGAATACAATACTAATTGCCAGCCAGCGTGGCAGCCTAAACTTTACAAGGGTATCGACAAGCGGGCTAAACAGGTAGGCAATAAAGAATGCCCCTACAAATGGCAATACCACTGGCTTTAACAGATATAATACCCAGAGTAGTAATGCGAGTCCCGCGAGGATGAAGATACGACGCAATACCTGATCTTGCATAAAATCTAGCCTTTCTTGGTGTAATCGTTATAAATGGAAAAAAATTTTAATAAAGATAGCATTTTCGGGCATAAATAACAGAAGAGTTTCGTATATTCGGGTTATAATCTGCCGCCAATGCGGAGACTTCACTATGAGCAACTCAACTTCTACCCCAAATACTGGTTTAAGCTATAAAGATGCGGGGGTCGACATTGAAGCGGGCGACGCACTGGTCGATCGTATCAAATCTGTCGCTAAGCGTACCACTCGTCCTGAAGTCATGGGCGGTTTAGGTGGTTTTGGTGCCCTATGCAAAATTCCAAAAGGTTATGAAGAACCTGTATTGGTTTCGGGAACGGATGGCGTAGGAACTAAACTACGTTTAGCACTGAATCTCAATCGTCACGATACGATTGGTCAGGATTTGGTGGCAATGTGTGTCAATGACCTTCTCGTTTGTGGTGCTGAACCATTGTTCTTTCTGGACTATTATGCAACGGGTCATTTGAATGTTGATGTGGCTGCAAATGTAGTGACAGGTATTGGTAAAGGTTGTGAGCTTGCTGGCTGTGCATTGGTCGGTGGTGAAACTGCCGAAATGCCAGGCATGTATGAGGGCGAAGATTACGATCTTGCTGGTTTTGCCGTGGGTGTGGTTGAACAGAGCAAAATTATTGATGGCTCTAAAGTAAAATCTGGTGATGTGTTGATTGGTGTTGCTTCAAGTGGCGCACACTCAAATGGCTATTCATTACTACGTAAAATTCTGGATGTTAAGAATGTAGACTTAACTCAAGTGATTGATGGCCGCCCTCTTGCGGATGTTGCAATGGAACCAACCCGTATTTATGTAAAACCAGTGTTAGAACTTTGCAAGCAAGTCGATGTTCATGCAATGGCTCATATCACAGGTGGTGGTTTACCTGGTAACCTGCCACGTGTACTTCCAAACGGCACACAAGCTGTGATTGATGAGTCGAGCTGGACATGGCCTGAATTATTCCAGTTGTTACAGCGTGAAGGCAATGTAGAGCGCTTTGAAATGTACCGTACCTTTAACTGTGGTGTAGGCATGGTGATTGCGGTTGACGCAAGCGAAGCTGACAAAGCAATTGACCTATTAAATGCTCAAGGTGAAAAAGCCTGGAAAATTGGTCACATTCAAGAAAATGCTGAATCAGTTGAGGGTGCAGACGAAAAAATTCGTGTGATCTTTGCATAATGAGAATTGCGGTACTTGTTTCTGGTAACGGTAGCAACTTACAGGCCCTGATCGACGCCCAACATGGTAAACAGCTGTCAGGGCAAATCGTTGGTGTTCTCTCCAACAAAGCTGATGCCTATGCATTACAACGTGCCGAGGATGCCAATATTGCCACCGCTGTGATTTCCCATAAAGACTTTCCAAATCGGGAAACTTTTGATGTAGCCATGCATCAGCAACTGTTGGCATGGCAAGTTGATCTTGTGATTCTTGCTGGCTTTATGCGGATTTTAACACCAGACTTTGTCAGTAAATGGCAAGGCAAGATGTTAAATATTCATCCTTCCCTGCTTCCTTTTTATAAAGGGATGAATACACATCAACGTGTGTTAAATACAGGAGATCGATTGCATGGTTGTACGGTTCATTTTGTAACAGCTGAACTGGATGCGGGACAAAGTATTGCCCAGTCTGTGATTCAGGTGAGTTTACAGGATACAGCAGAAAGTTTGGCACAACGTGTACATGAACTTGAGCATTTTATTTATCCTCAAGTAGCACAATGGTTATGTAATGGTCAGCTCACCTGGAAAAATGGTCAGGCTTATTTCAACCAGGAACCATTAGAAAAACCAATTCAGTTTGCCCAGTTTTAAAAATAAAACGCATCTTCAGATGCGTTTTTTATTTGAGTTAAATAACCAGACTTTTAATTTTTTCGGCAGTTTCCATAGGATGTTCTAGAGGAAACATATGCCCCCCCTGCGCAATTGAAAATGGAATATCTAGTTTTCTTTTTGCCACTTGCGGAAATTTTTCCTTTAAAAATACACTGTCACTTCCAACCACGAGATGTACAGGAACAAGTGGTTTTGGCATTGGCAACCACCACATTGACGGTGTGGTTCTAAACATCGCCACTTCATCATCTTTTGGAATGGTTAAAGTCACACCACCACGCTGTGGATCATTGGTCAGGGCGTAATCAATATAAGCCTGAAAGCAATCAGCATCAAAATGTTGATAAAACCCTCTTGAACCTAATAGCTCAGCTGCCTGCTCACGAGATTCCCAGTGATCACGTCGGCGTACCGACAAACCTGCTGGCGTGATTTTATCGACCAGTTTAGGTTTAAAAATTTTAGCAAGATGAAAGACAAACGAGGCTTTGCCAATAATCAATGGAGGATCGAGCATAATCACTTGTGAAAACAATTCTGGACGACGATAGGCTGCCATCAAGGTGAGTACTGAACCCAGGGAATGCCCTAAGCCAATCACTTTTCGCCCTTGCGCCTGCTGTACAATGCTATCAATGATTTGATCAACCAAATGTGTCCAGCCATGTGTGATCGGATAACGTTTATCTGTTCCAATTTCTGCCACATAAATAATGTCATATTGATCTTTGAGCTGATCAAACAGTTTTTGATAGACTTTTGATGGAACACCATTGGCATGGGCAAAATGAATCAAAGGTTTCATAAGCTTGTCTTTTATTTTCACTGATTGGTCAATTATCTCGTTCTATGCATGTATTGCAAATAAAAGGGAGAACTGTGCAGTTATTTTTACAATAAAAAGGCTGTGATATACACAGCCTGATTAAGATCAACACAGCGCTTTTATCGAAGCGCTGCATCAGATATGTTATTGTATTTTCGCATTTTGCTGAGTTTCCAATTGTGCTGCAAGAGAGCTACTAATCCCTTCGCCAATCTTTGCACCCATACGCCCCAAAATAGACTCTAAAGGATTACGTTGAACGGTATAATCCACTTTTTGATCCACCTTTAACTCACGCATCAGGGTAGTAATGCTACCACTACGATCTGCAACACCAAGCGCAATTGCCTGTTCACCCGTCCAGAATAAACCAGAGAAAACCGCTGGATCATTCGATTTTAAACGTTTGCCACGTCCCTCTTTAACCGCATTGATAAAGTGACCATGAACATTATCCAGCAATGCCTGAACGTGCGCACGCTGTTCAGGGTTAATCGGCTTGGTCATACTCAGGATATCTTTGTTATTACCCGATGTTAATGTACGGTCTTCTACACCCAATTTCTGTGCCAAACCGCTTAAACCATAGTTCGGCATGATCACACCGATCGAACCCACCAAACTTGATGGATTGACAATGATTTCATCCGCAGCCGAAGCGATATAATAGGCACCCGAAGCACCCATATCACCAATGACAGCATAGACCTTTTTATTTGGATGCTGTTTTTTCTGATAGCGAATTTCTTGCCAGATTTCATCCGACTGCACAGGTGATCCACCAGGCGAGTTAATATTGAGAACAATCGCCTTGCTGCCACTTGCTTCAAATGCCCGTTTTAAGGCCTTGTTGGTATCTTCACTGTTCACTGTAGACTGACCCGCAGAGGAATCAATGGTGCCAACAATATCAACAATTGCCAAATGACTGCTGCCAATACTGGTAGTTGATTTTTCTGTGCTGGTCGAACACCCCTTACTCATTGCAATCAGTACAATCAGTAAATATGCAAAACCCAAACATTTAAAAAAGATACTCCAACGGCGGCTACGGCGTTGTTCTTCGACAGAAGCCAAGACAGCTTTTTCTAAAATCTGCCATTCTTTGCCTGTCACATTATTCGAATTTGTTGATTCATTTTGTGGTTTTGGTGGCCAATCGGACATAAGATTCCAATCCAATGTATTTTAAAAGTGGCTTTATTATATACGTTGATTGGTACAAAACTGTTTAAATAACTTGTTTGAACTTATAATTATTTTTTGCATTATACTGGTTTCCTGTAATTCTCAGAATTTCAATACATGACTCAGCCAAATTCAAACCGTTCAAGTTATCGCCTACTCAAGCTCATTAGTCGCCAGCCGATTCAGTTAGGACGTTTTTTTGCACGTTTGGTTGCAGTCTTACTTACCACATTTCAGCTTTCCAAACTTTCAAAAATCATTCGACTCAACATACAGATTGTGTTTCCCGACTTGGGTGAACCAGAGAGAGAACAGCTCACCAAACAGGCGATTCGCAATGAATTAACCTCTTATTTTGAGTTTGTCAGTATTTGGGGAGCCTCCAATCAAAAGAATATTCAACAAATTCAAAAGATTCATGGTGAACATTATTTTCATGCAGCATTGGCAGAACAAAAAGGTCTGGTTTTGATTATTCCCCACTTTGGAACCTGGGAAGTGATGAATTCATGGCTCTCAAAATATACACAGATGACCATCCTGTATAAACCTGTCAAAAATCCTGATGCTGACCGTTTTGTCCGTGATGCACGCAGTCGAGAACAGGCTCACCTTGTCCCTACTGATGAAAGCGGTGTGCGGCAGATTTTTAAGGCCCTGAAACAAGGGGGAACCACTGCAATTCTGCCCGATCATACCCCTGATCATGGTGGTGAAATGATCAACTATTTTGGTATTCCACTTGCCTCAAGCAGTCTGAGTGCAAAACTCATTCAAAAAACCAAGGCCAAAGCACTGCTACTCTATACCATGAGAAATGAACAAGATGGTTTTGACATGCATATTGAACCGATCAATCCCCAGATTTATGAGGGAAGTGCCGAAGATGGTACGCTGATCATTCACCAGACTCTGGAGCAGCTAATTCAACGCTACCCTGCGCATTACCACTGGAGTTATAAACGTTTTAGCGCCAATCCTGCCCTTAAGAAAATTTATGATATTGATGAGAATGACGCTTTGACTAAGGTTGCAGAGGTTCGTCAACAATACCAATCTCAGGAAAATGCTTAGGCTATTTTCTTTCCAGCCATTTCACCTGTTGACGTTGTTGCCTTAGCTCCACTTTGCCATTTTCAAATACAAAACTGATGGTTCCCGCCTGTACCGTCGTGAGCAAAGGAATATGTAACGCTTGCAAACGGTTTTGTAGTTCCTGACTTGGATGACCATAACGGTTATTAAAACCAGCCGAGGCAATCGCAAGTTTCGGTTTTAATGTTGCCAGAAAATCATAGGCCGAACTGTGTTTACTGCCATGATGCCCAAGTACCAAGACATCCACTTTCAAATCAGGATATTGTTGCAACAATTTATATTCAGTTTCCCAGCCTGCATCGCCCATAATGAGGAAGTTTTGATACGGCTGGGCATTCAAAAACTGTAGATACACCACACAAGACTGTTCATTTTGCTGATCTTTGGCAAAAACCAATTCTTCAGGGCGTGGAGATAGAATTTCAATTTTTACATTTGCGTAAGACCAGTTTTGACCTTGCTGGCAAAATGAAAAGTTATCCTTGAACTGCATTTTTTCATTGCGTTCATTGGACTGAACCTGTGTGATTGCAAAGGCTTTTTGAATGGCAGGAAATGCACCACTGTGGTCTTGATCGAGATGCGATAGGATCACGTGGTCCAGATATCGAACGCCCTGTTGGCGTAAGAATGGAATCACCACCCGTTCACCTAAACTAAACTTGCTCTCATCATATGACCCACCTGTATCAATCATTAATATCTGCTGAGGATGCTGTAAAAGAACCGATTGCCCTTGCCCCACGTCCAGAACATTTAAAATCGTGGGTTGAGATTTTACCCCCCATACAATAGGTAAAAAGCAAACCAAAGCCCAAACTTTTGGCAGCGTCCCTTTGGGCATAAATAAAATGATTAAACCCAAAATCAAACTGACCATCATGAATGGCGTACAACTGACACCATATAAATGAGGAGAAATATGCTGTAATCCATTTAGAATCCACATTAACAGCGACAATAAAATATCATTGAGCTGAAACAACAACTGCCCCAATGCTGGAATGATCAGCCAGACACATGCAGCAATAATATCCAAAGGCACAACCAAACCACTTAATATTGGAATGGCAATCAGATTAGTGAGTGGTGCAATCCATGAAATCTGCTGAAAGAAAATCAACACCAAGGGTAATAAGGCAACGAATATTTTCCACTGGGACTCAATTAAAACTTTTATCGCAAAAATGGCTTTTTGTGTTTTTGTTGCCACCTGATCTTTGGGTAGGTCATTGATGGTTTGATAAATCCTGAGCAGAATAAAACATGCACCATAAGACAACCAAAAAGCTGCCGATAAAATGCTAAATGGATCATAGATTAATAACAAACTTGCGCTATACACCAGCAATGCAAAAGGTTGAATCTCTTGCCGAAATAAAATAAAAAGGCTGGCAATGATGACTGTTAACAAGGTTCTAATTGCTGGAATTTCAAAACCGACAAAAGCGACATATAACAGAACACTTAACCCAAATGGCAGTAGCACTAAAATCTGTCGTGGTTGCCACAAATACAACTTCGGATAATAACGTTGCACTAATCTTTGCAAAATCCAAGTCAACATCAAGGCAAAAATCAATACATGAGGCCCTGAAATCGCCAATAAGTGAGAGATTCCAAGCTGTTGAAACTGTTGTTTTAAGGTATTCGATAACAGACTTTCATCACCTGTCAGTAAGGCCAAAAGCAGACCTTTGTGCTGTAGGTTTGAATTTTGTAGCATTTGCCGAAATGCCAAACGTTTCGTTTCAACATTTAACAGCAACTTAGCCCGAAAGCCCTGTTGCTGCTTTAAGTGCTGCTGATAACCCAAGGCATAAATCTCATCAGGGCTTAAAGACTGAATCTGCTGTACGGAAAATGCCGACATCACATTTTGCTGTAAAAACCATTTTTCCTGATCAAATGCGCCTGCAACCGCATAACTATGTGCTGGCTTAATCTTGCCGTAGACTCGGTAATAATGACCAAGCTGTAAGGATTGAGACTGAACAGTTTGATCTTTATTTTTCTTTAAATACAGAAACCAATTTACGGGTTGGACATGTCGATTGAGCACCTCTGCAATTTGTTTGTGTCCATCTTCTGTCAGTTCATCTAGGTTCTTAATATAAACAATGGCTTCAAATGGCTGTGGTTCAAGCTCCCTGAGTTGCAACCGATGTTCTAAAGCCGTATCTGCACAATGATAACCTGTACAAAATAGTGCCCAACTGGCACTGATCAGGATAAGAGATTTATACAGAGGCTGATTTAGATAGAATCGTTTTGCATATAACCCAAAACCAAATATTGCAACTGCCAAAAGTAGCCAGCTCCACCATGTCTGATCAACAAACGGTAGACTTTTCCCCATGACTGCAATACCAGCAATCCATCCCAATAAAATAAGCTTTAACATCTATTTTTAATAAAGTTTTTGATTTTTCTGAGGG
This sequence comes from Acinetobacter thutiue, assembly GCF_030385805.1. Taxonomy (NCBI): domain Bacteria; kingdom Pseudomonadati; phylum Pseudomonadota; class Gammaproteobacteria; order Moraxellales; family Moraxellaceae; genus Acinetobacter; species Acinetobacter thutiue. The sequence continues at coordinate 544,085 of NZ_JAUDZE010000002.1, read as the reverse complement.
CAAAATTAAAGCCCATTTTCAGGGCTTTAACAAGAAATTATGTAAAATATTTATGATTGTCCAATCCATAAACCATCCTGCATATGCAGGATTGAATCGGCTGACTGTGCCAACTGCTCATCATGGGTCACGATCAGCATCGCCATATTCAGCTCTTTTTTCAAGTCAGTCAGTAGCTCAAAAATACTCAAGGCTGTTTTACGGTCAAGGTTGCCTGTTGGTTCATCCGCAAGCACTACAGCAGGCTTGGTCACCAAGGCACGGGCCAAAGCCACACGCTGGCGTTCACCGCCTGAAAGCTCACCAGGTTTATGATCCATGCGGTGTGACAAGCCAACACGATCAAGCAAGTATTCAGCCTGTTTCTTCACATCCTTAAAGTTACTTTCACGACGCAACATTAACGGCATTGCCACATTTTCCAGAGCCGAAAACTCAGGCAGTAAATGATGGAACTGATAAACAAAACCCAGATATTGATTACGCTTATAACCACGCTCCGCTTCGCCTAAATTGTCAAAACGTTGCCCTTGTAAAAATACCTGTCCCTGTGAGGGTTGTTCCAAACCACCCAACACATGCAGCAGTGTACTTTTACCTGAACCACTCGAACCAACAATTGAGACAAATTCCCCAGCCTTAACTTGCAAAGACAGGCCCTTGATCACTTCAACCTTAGTTTTGCCATCATCAAAATGTTTATAGATGTCTTTGGCTTCCAAAACAATCTTACTCATAACGCAACGCCTCGGCAGGTTGGACTTTGGCTGCACGCAATGCAGGGTAAATGGTCGCAAGGAAGCTTAACAATAATGAAACTGTCACAATCACCACCACATCCTGCCATCTGAGATAGGATGGTAGGTAATGCACAAAATAGGCATCAAACAGGTTCAAGCCTAAAGCGGTGTTGAACCATGAAATAATATCACTGATGGTCAAGGCTAAAGTCACACCTAAAATTGTCCCTGCAATCGTTCCAATAACCCCAATCACTGTCCCCTGCACCATAAAGATTTTGGTAATCATGGAAGGTGAGGCACCCAGGGTACGCAGGATTGCAATGTCAGATTTTTTATCAGTCACGACCATGACCAACGATGAAACGATGTTGAATGCGGCCACCACAATAATCAGCACCAATAATAAACCAACTAAAGTCTTTTCCATCTGGATCGCATTGAACAAATTGCCATGCGTATAGGTCCAGTTGGATGCATAGAAGTTGCTTGGCAACTGGCTCACAATATCATTGGCCACTTTAGGGGCAGCAAAAATATCATCCAGTTTTAAGCGCACGCCCTGCGCGCCATCTGGCAGACGCAACAAGGTTGAGGCATCATTCAGGGCGATATAGCCGACCATTGAATCCACCTCTGCCCCTACACTAAAAATACCCACGACCTTAAAACGTTTAAAACGGGGTACCACGCCTGCTGGGGATGGTGTCGCCTCTGGCAGAACCAAAGTCACGTTGTCATTTAGGCCCAAGCCCAGTGCATCAGTCATATCCTTACCAAGGACAATACCGAACTCACCTTTTTTCAATGCATTTAAATCACCAGAGACCATGTGGTTTTGGATGATCGAAACCTTTTTTTCATATTCAGGCTCAATCCCTGTTACCATAATGCCAGCCACCTGTCCCTGGGCAGTCAACATGCCCTGTAACTGGGTAAATGGCGCAACTCCAGTGACATGCGGATGGTGCTCAACCTTTTTTACAAGCTCAGGCCAATCTGTTAGAATTTGAGTAGAAGAAACAGTGGCTTGTGGAACCATTCCCAGAACACGATTTTTTAATTCGCGGTCAAAACCATTCATGACAGATAACACTGTAATGAGGACAGCAACGCCCAGGGTTAAACCAATCATGGAAACCAGGGCAATAAAAGAAATAAAATGATTACTCCGCCGAGCACGAGTGTATCTCAACCCTATATACAGCGAAATTGGCTTAAACATACCATCTAGTCCGAGGTGATTTATTATGGAAAATACACTGCATCATGTTGTTGACGACAACACTGAACGTCGTGTGATGTCTCGTATTGATGCCGTGTTGAGAATCAACTATCAAGTCATTCCCGACGATGTTGCGCTGAATGACCCGTATGACTCTCATTTTGTATTGCCACGCTATTTTCTACTACTTGCTGAATTAGATCAATTTGATCATGCGTTTCGCTACGAATTAGAACAATTAAATGAAAAAGATCAACAAATTGCCCGCATCTTATCCCTTTTTAACCAGAAACTGAACCTGATTACAGGCTCTTTTTATGACAATATCGTGCAGTCACTGTTGCCTGTACCTGAGCAGGTCAATGTTTCTGAACATGGATTAAGCTTTTCCAGCACTCAGGCCATTGCTGGAGAAACCTATATTCATATTACCCTGAGCCATCCTGAAAATTTCTTTCACATCGCGGCGATTGCCCAGGTGGCTTATTGCAACCCTGAAGAACAGGGCAAGTTCCGCATTGGTGCCTATTTCATCACATTAAACCCGCAGGACCGTGCCAAGCTGGCTGCCAGTATTCAACAGGCGCAACAGGATGAGCCGAATTAGTCAGAATGTGAGAGATAACTTATATCTTTAAACGGCGATACAGGCCTAAATCTTTATAGAAATAAAGGAATAGGCCAAACAAAATTACCACAGCACCCACAAATACCTGAGCTGACAATTGCTCATGGTTCAGGTAAGCCCCAATCAATATCGCCAGCATTGGTGTCATCACCGTTGTTAATGACAGTGTGGTCGCCTTTAGGCTCTGCACCAGTTTAAAATAGCAGAACATGGCAATCAGTGAGGCCATAACCACAGTATAAGCAAGTGCCAATAGCGATTTGGCTGAGGGAAAATGAGTGGGTGCATACTGCCAAATCCACGGCAAAAGCAAAGTTGCCAACACGGTTGAGACGAGGATTGAACCTGTTGCCTGAGCCATAGGCTGCACATCCGCATTAATCTTTTTCACCAGAAAAATCGAGAGTGAATACGCAAATACACTGATCAGCATCAGGACAATGCCTATCGGCTGTACATGCTTCTGACTACCGCTGAGACAGATCAAGGCTAATCCAGCAATTGATGTACCCATGCCCAGCCACTGCAATCCTGCTAGTTTTTGCTGGAAGCCAAAGCGTCCTATAAGTCCCGCCATAATCGGTGCCAATCCAAACATCAGTGCGATTAAACCTGAGCTTAAATACGCGGTGGCGGCATAGGTAAAGATCTGTGAACCAATCAGACTCAATGAACCTGCGATATAGCTGAGTAATGCAATTTTATGCGTGGGAAACTGAACCCTTAACAGCATTAAAATGGTTGCAGCCAGAGGCAAGGCAATGAAAAAGCGTAACACCAAAGCCCACATGGGATGTAAATCAGCCACACTCCAGACAATTGCCAACGGTGTGGTTGCCCAGATAAACACCAGCAATGCATAGCTAAGCATGAGATTCATACGTGATGGCATAATGGCAGGCTCAAGAAGAAGCTGTTTTCCGTTTTTGCTTTAAAATGGTCTGGTCTAATGAACTTGAAAACTCACGTTTATCCCGTTCCGAGATTGGCGGTGGACCGCCTGTTTGCACACCTGCGCCACGCAGGGTGTCCATGAAATCGCGCAAATGCAGACGTGCCTTGACATTCGCAGTGGTATAAATCTCACCACGAGGATGGATGGCAATACCACCCTTTTCAATTACCTGGGCGGCAAGCGGAATATCCTGCGTAATGACAATGTCATTTTCCTGCATTCGCTCTACAATTTCCTGATCGGCTCGGTCTGCCCCACTCATCACCTGAATTGATTTAATCCGCACCGATGGGGTAATGCCCACATTTTGGTTGGCTACAAAAGTCACTTCCAGTTGGTAACGGTCAGAGGCACGTAAAATCACCTCACGCAAAATTTTAGGCAGCGCATCAGCATCCACCCACAATTTAAATGGCAGCACGTTGGATAGGCTCAACAAGGAAAAAATATAGTGTAGCAGATTGCCATGACAGTGGAACGAACAATACTGCCAATGTTGAGACAGGTATTTTTTACATCTAAAAATGAATTAAATTCCATAGAATTACATATCCAGACTTGAAAAAATGCTGTGACCCTCGATTTAATAGAATAAGTTTAATCTCTTGTATTATGTTTTTATGAAAAATCAGAACAGTCCAGAAACCATTAAAATTCAAGATCAAAATTTCGGTCATCATGTCGAGCATTGGAACCTGTTGACAGAAACACCCGAAACAGATGTGCCACAATGGTTGGGACTGGCGCTGGATGCACCTGTGATGCCCATGGGTCTATGTGAAGATGAACAGGAGATGGACCAGTCATTCTGGCTGATTCAGGGGCCAAGTGGTGAGGCGATCTCGATTAATCAAATTATTGCGGTTGAGGACCAAAAGCCACGCGCGTTAAAAACCGCATTTCCAAGTTTTGAAAGCCCATATAAATACGAAGCAAAAATTGAACGAGTAATTACCTGTGATTCCGCAACCCAGGCAGTATTAAGATTAAGCCTAAATAAAAATACGGTTATTTATGCCTTTGATAGTTTATTTAGTGTAAATCGCTGTCAATATGACAAAAACCAGAGTTATCAGGTTCAATTTAATGCCTGGGCATACGAACTGGAAATCGTTTCTAAAGATGAGAAAATCATTGTTGATGATCCAGCCTCAATTAAGCACCACCGCGCATTAAATGCAATTCTGGCGGAACATAATGGGATTGCTCCCGATAACCTACAGGAACTGATTAATGAATGGCAGCCAAAAAGCCCAGAAGATCAAGAACCTGTCACTGTCGACTTTTCCAAAATGGTCGCCTATTTATATGGTGAGACATTAGGTCAGGAAGATGAAGCATGGTTTCAGGGAAATATCGTGGGTAAAACTACCATACAGTTTATGCAGGATGAATATACCCTGTATGATGTGACGCTGGTATTGGAAGATGATTTACCCGCAATTTTAATACGTATTGCAACTAAAAATGTTTTGTATAAAAACTTTAACATTGGTGAATATATTCGCGGCAACCTATGGATTCAGGCGAATATTTATGCTAAAACTGCACTAAAGTGACAAAAAATCACATAAATGGCATTTTTAGGCGTTCTAATGAAAATTATACCAGAACAAACGACCACCAGTCTTATTCCATCGAGTGATCAAGGTCTTAAACTTGATGTTGGCGCTTTTTGCTTTTTTTTACTTGGTATGTTTTTAGCAGCACTTATTTTTCATCAAATTGGCTTGTTCTAATTTTTGCCCATTTTCAACTTATACATATAAACAAAAGCCCTCAATGTTGAGGGCTTTTGTTTTAGGGATGTTATTTACTGCTTAACCATGACGTTTCACAAAATCATCCATAAAGTTCACAAGTGCCTGAACACCCTCTAAAGGAACTGCGTTATAGATACTTGCACGCATACCACCTACTGAACGGTGACCTGCCAGATTAAGTAAATGGTTCTGTTCAGCCTCTTTCAGGAATGTTTTCTCAAGTGCTTCATCAGCTAGGGTAAATGGCACATTCATCATTGAACGGTTTGCAATGGCGATTGGATTGTTATAGAAATCGCTAGAATCAATATAACCATAAAGGAGTTTTGCCTTGTCCTGGTTGATTTTGTAGATTGCATCTACACCACCCTGCTCAAGCAGCCATTCAAATACCAGACCAGACAAATACCATGCATAGGTCGCTGGCGTATTGACCATTGAACCATTCTTGGCTTGGTCGCCATATTTTAGGATGCTTGGAATTTCAGGTTTTGCCTGATCCAGCAAATCATCACGAATAATGACAATGGTTAATCCCGCAGGACCAATATTCTTTTGCGCACCCGCGTAGATGAGACCGAATTTGCTCACATCCAATGGCGCAGACAAAATACTTGAAGAAAAGTCACACACCAACGGCGCATTTACCTCTGGAACAGCCGCGAACTGTAAACCACCAATGGTTTCATTATCTGCATAATGCACATAAGCCGCATTATCAGAAAGGTTCCAGGTGCTTTGTTCAGTAATCGCATGTTTGCCATCGATTAAAGTACCCGCCTCAACGATATTAATATCGCCATAACGTTTCGCTTCTTTTAGTGCCTTTTCAGACCAGATTCCTGTATGGATATAATCTGCCTTGTTATTTTTTCCAAGCAGATTTAAAGGAATCGCGGAGAATTGTAAGGATGCACCACCTTGCAGGAACAATACTTTATAGTTCTCAGGGATATTCATGAGCTTGCGTAGATCAGCTTCCGCCTTTTCTGCCACAGCAACATAGTCATTGCTACGATGACTCATTTCCATGATCGACAAGCCTTTACCCTGCCAATCCAACATTTCCTGTTGAGCTTTTTCTAAAACGGCAGTAGGTAGTGCAGCAGGACCAGCGCAGAAATTATAAGCACGCATGAGTTTTCCCTTGTCAAAGTGAAACAAATTGAAATGGGCATTTAATCACAGATTGCTAAAGCTTGCAGCAGCTTATCGCGTAAATATTTCGATTTAACTGAAAATAATCGGTAATTTTTCAATCGTGTTTTTGTATCTGGTTTAAAGCAACGCCTCATTCATCAGTTTGATGTTTTTATCATCAAAAAACTGGATAAATCCATGTTGGAACTAGACTAAAAACTCTATTTTTTACAAATTCACTACACCATTCTTGACCATATAACTATTTAATTAAAAACATAATATTTGAATTTTATAAAAATAATTTAGACTAACGCAGGATATTATTAAATTGCGACATCAAATCATGTTGAAACGGCATCATCAACCGAATTTTAAGGTCAAACGGTTTCCAGGGCAGTTGAGTTTGAGTATCAGCTTGATCAGTTGTGCCCTGTTCTCCATGCCTGTATTTGCCCAAACCCTGAGCTATGGTGAAGCTGAACAATACGTTGTGGAGCATGCCTATGCCACACAAGCGCAGCAGGCGCTACAGCAAGCCTCTCAACTTGAAATGCAGGCGGTAAAGAATCTTGGCCTGCCCCGTATTGATTTAAATGCCCGTGCCTATTCATTTCACAGTGAAACCAGTGTTCCTCTGGAATCCAGTAAACGTAGACTGGAAAACTCATTGACCCGTGGTTTTGATGACAAATTATCGCAATGGCAAAATGTACTCCCACCAGAAGTGATTGACCAGGTTGGCCAGAGTTTTGATCAGGTGGTCAGTGACGGTCTGAATAAGGTTCCAAACGACCTGGATGTCACCATTCAGGATCATGATGTCCGCACCTCGGTTTCCATGGTGATGCCCCTGTATATGGGCGGAAAAATCAACAGCGCCAAGCAAATCGCCAATATTCAGGCACAGCGTTCCAACATCAGCGAAAAGCAGCAACAGGACACACAGCGCTTTGAAATGATTCAGGCTTATTTTAATGTGCAGTTGCAGCAACAATTGGTCAATTCTGCCCTGTTTAATTTAAATGCCATGCAGGAACACTACGGCAACGCAGTCAAGCTTGAACAGCAGGGTTTTATTAACAAAGGCCAGCGGATGCAGTTTGAAGTTGCCCGCAACAATGCTGAACGCAGCTACCAGAATGCACAGGCAAACTTAGGGGCAAGCCAGTTTAGTCTGCAAAACCTGTTGCAAACCAAGCAAAGTGTTCAGCTCTCCACCCCGCTTTTTGTGAATTTAACCCAAAATCATTCCCTGGATACACTACTTGCAAACTATGATCAAAATTCAAGCCTGATCAAGAAATTGCAGATGGATACCCAACTTGCCAATGAGAATGTCAAGGTGCAGCAATCGGCCAAGAAACCCAGTGTTTTTGCTTTTGGGGAATATGGATTGGACAGTAAAGAGAACTGGATTGTCGGTGTGATGGCAAAATATAACCTATTCTCTGGAATTGATAACAACAAGAATATTCGTGCGGCCGAGTTAAAAAAATATGCCGCAGAGTTGATGACTGAGCGCACCAAGCAAGAAGTTGAAAATGTGCTGTATAAATCTTTCAGTGAGTTAAATTCCTCTCAAACCAGCCATCAACTTCTCACCCAAAACACCAAGGCTGCTCAGGAAAACCTGCGTATCCAGCAACTGTCCTTTAAGGAAGGCATGGGGACGGCCACTCAGGTCATTGATGCCCAGAATGCCCTAAACGGTTTAAAAACTGAAATGGCGATCAATGCCTATAAATACATCCTGTCACTGGCAACCTTACTGCAAAGCTACGGTTCGATTGATAAATTTAAGCTGTATGTCAATCAACCCCGTACTGACTATATCCGTTAATTGGAGAAATTTATGAGTCAAGATCAATCATCATCCAATTCAGAACGTGATATAGGTCAAGAGACGATTCCGACTGAAAATCAGAAAGCAGCTTCTGTTGAAGCTGTTCAACCAGAAAAACAGCATGAGGATGTTTCAGCCAACACAACGACTCCGAACAGCAAAGCTGACTCAACTGGATCAGGCAAGGGCAATAAACTGAAACTGATCGTGTTTATTGTGGTTGTCATTTTACTTGGTCTGATTGCCTACGGTTTGTGGAAAGCCTATCTCCCAAAAACGATTGAGTTACAAGGTCGGGTTGAGTCGGAAACGGTACATATCAGCACCAAGGTACCTAGCCGTATTGAGGAATTTTATGTCAGTGAGGGGCAAACCGTTAAAAAGGGTCAGGCTGTGGTGCGCTTTGTCAGTCCTGAACTGGAGGCTAAAAAGGAACAGGCACAGGCAGCCCTGCAAAGTGCAATGGCATTCCATTCAACGGTCTACCGTGGTGCCCAGCAGGAAAATATTGATACCCTCTATGCCAACTGGCAAGCCATGAAAACTCAGGCCGAATTGGCGGCAACCACCTATAAACGAGGTGAAAACCTTTACCAGCAAGGGGTGATTTCCCGTCAGCGCCGTGATGAAATGCTGGCGACCCAGACCTCTGCCCGTGAAACGGCGGAAGCATCCTATCAGCAATATGCACGCGCCAAACGTGGCAGTACTGAACAACAAAAGTCCACTGCTGATGCACAGGTTGCCATGGCTCAGGCTGCGGTGAAAGAAGCCAATGCCCTGGATGAAGAAACCAAGCTGTATTCCCCGACTGATGGAACCGTGTCCAAAACCTATGGCAAACCCACTGAACTGGTGGCGACAGGAATTCCAGTGGTTAGCATCATTGAAGACCATGATTTATGGGTGAGCCTGAATGTCCGTGAAGATATGTATAGCTCCATCTATAAAACCAAAACCCTGGATGGTTTTATCCCTGCACTGAATCGCAAGGCCAGCTTCAAAGTGAAAAATATTGATGCTGAGGGTGACTTTGCCACCATTAAGACCACCCGCCAGACAGGTGGTTATGATATTCGCAGCTTCAAGTTTCACTTGATTCCTGAACAATCCATTCCTGACCTAAAAGTGGGTATGAGTGTCCTGTTCAAAATTGAAGAGGCCAAATAACCGATGTTTGCTGTCATGCTTCGGGAATTACGCTATTTACAACGCCATAAAGCTGATCTTTTTATGGCGGTGATTGCCCCTTTGCTGGTGATTGTTCTTTTTGCAAGCATGTTTTCATCAGGTAAGGCTGATCATTTGCCTATTGCCATTATTGACCAAGACCAAAGTGAAATGAGCCGCAAGGTGATTCATGCGCTCAGCATCAACCATACCCTCAAGGTAAAAACCATTACTGCCAGTCAGGATGAAGCCGAGCGGCTGGTCAACAGTACGCAGGTATGGGGATTTGTCTTGATTCCAGATGGTGCCGAACAGCGTTTGGTCAAGGCACAGGATGCCCAAATCAGCATTGCCTATAACCAGTCCTTTTTTAGTATTGGTAACACCATTTCCTCCGCCATGCTGATCAGCACATTGAATGGCATGGCGGATTACATGGGAGAAAGTTATTTATCAAATAACATACCTTATCTGGACATGCCCACACCGCATATCAAGATTTCCACACTGTATAATCCCAGCATGAGCTATGAACTGTTTCTGGAACCATTCATGGTGCCTGCGGTGCTACATCTACTGCTTTGCTGTTGTGTGGCTTTTGCCATTGGACAGGAATTTAAAAGAAATACCTTTGTTGAATGGGTTGATCCCAAACAGATTGTTTCCAGTTTTCTTGGAAAAATCCTACCCTATGTTTTCATTTTCTGTTTCTGGACATGGTGCTGGATGTTCTGGCTGGCACATATTCGTGGCTATTTTATTGCTGGTTCACTCAGCCTGATTTTAATTGCCCAGTTTCTGCTGTATTTTGCCTATGCAGTGATTAGCAGCACGGTGGTGTTGGCAACCAAGGATTTACCCAAAACCTTTGGTTTTATTGCACTCTATGGCGGCTCATCTCCAAGTTTTTCGGGCATTACCCTACCCTTGAACAATGCACCTGCATTTACCCAGTTCTGGTCAATGATTATTCCCTATACGCCCTATGCGAAACTACAGACCGAGCAATGGGTAATCGGCAGTGACCTATCGGTATCACTGCTTCCCTTTGGTATCCTGATCATTTTCTCAGCTTTGTATTTTGCTTTAAGTATTCGCCTGTTAAGGAAAAATACCCAGGAGCAATGCTCATGAAGTCATTTTTCTGTTATTACATTCAAACCTTTAAAAATATTGCCGCCAATACCTCAGTATTTACCACCCTGATTGCAGCAATCATTCTCTACAGTTTTTTCTATCCAACCGCCTATAAAGCCCAGTCAGCAGAAGATATTCCGATTGTGATAGTAGATGAGGAACAAAGTATCCTGACTTCAAAGATCATCAGCCAGGCATCCAACAGCCCACACATCCACATCATCACTGTGACTGATAATTTTCTCGAAGCAGAGCAATTGGTTAAAAACCAGAAAGCCGAGGGTATCCTGTTATTGCCAGAAAACCTGACCAATAGCCTAAAACATGGCGAAATGGGTGGGATTGGTCTGTATCTCAGCACTGCCTACTTCATCCGAACCAAGGAAGTGGGCACAGGTTTGGCGGGTTCGATTGAATCGACCTTACAGGACTATTTTGAAAAGTTTGGTGAGGCTTCACAATTTCATCCTGAACTTTCAATTCACCAAATCCCATTGTTTAATACCCTGTCAGGTTACGGGAGTTATATCTTTCCTGCGGTGGCCAGCCTGATTATTCATCAGACCATTTTACTTGGCTTGGCAATGCTCATCGCCAGTTACCGTGAAAAAGGCTGGATTGCTGAAAGATTAGAATTCTGGGCGATTTTTGCAGCCATTCTCACCATCAGTTGTCTGGGTTGCCTGTATCTATTCGGTTTTACTTTCTGGTTTTATGAATATCCTCATGGCGGCAATTTCTGGGGCATGTTACTTGCTGTACCGATTTATGTGAGTTGTATTATAGGCCTAGCGATGCTGGTGGGTTCACTGGTAGATATGCCTGAACGAGTTGGGCATTTGATTGTGGTGACCTCCGTTCCCCTGTTTTTACTGACGGGAACCGCATGGCCACATGAAGCAATGCCTGAATGGATGCAGTGGTTTGCATGGACACTGCCCTCCACTCATGGGGTACAGATGTTTGTGCAGCTCAATCAGATGGGTGTACCCACTGCCATTGTTGTGCCAAAACTGATTTATCTCGCGACAGTAGGCGCTATTTTATTGGCGCTTTCCTATTATCGCTTGGTAATGATGAAACCGATAAAAGGAAGCTGATTGGCTTCCCTTTACGGTATAAAACATTGTTAAATCTTAGAATTATTTATCAGCAATGTTAGCTTATCTTTAGCGGAATCCTGTAGCAATACGCCGTGTGCAGAAATCAGGTGTTGAAAATCCAGTTGCAACAAGCGGTCAAAATCACTTTTTAAGCTACCTTGCTTCGGTGTTACCCGCTTTAGCCAAGGTCCACCAATAAATAGCCCCAACCGAAATCCCATGAGATAGATAATGATCTTGCTGAGAAAACTAAAATATTTCCAGTCATTCCAATATTGAATACTGTCTGTGCTAATCAACAGCTTTTTATCTTTTATAAATAAGATTGCTTCTGGGCAAGTTGCCTGCTCAAAGATAAAGAATTCGGAATTTTTGATAGGTGGCTGTGTATCTGCCTGAATAATCTGTTGGGGAATAAGCTTGGGATAATTCACATGATGAGATTGGCTCCAAAATGTTGCCTGATAACGGTCAATATAAAACTGATCATCCAAACCATGAAAATCGCCTAAACGAATGATATGCCGCACTTGTCCCAAGCTTTCCAATTTTTTTAATTCAGGTTCAGAGATTCGAACAGCATTGATTAATGTCAATTCATTCCCCTGTTTCAAAATCATCATGTTACGATTCATTGAAAGACCCAATCCAAGCCTTACACTTCCCCTCAACAAATAAATATTCTCAAATATTTCAACAATTGGATCATGTGGATAGATAGGTGCATAGTTTTTTGTCATGATTATTTTCTCAGTTATTTTAATATCAATATATTTTATACATTTAAAACAAAAATATTAGATTGACCAATATATAAGAAGCTCAGTCAATAAAGCAACAAGCATAAAAAAACCCAAAGCTGAGTTTGGGTTTTTTGCCACGAGACTAATTACTCTTCAGTAGCATCATCTTTTGGTTCTGCTGCAACGTCTTCAGAAGTTACTGCTTCAACCTCAGTAGTTTCCATTTCTTCTGTCGCTTCCAACACTTCGTCATCTTCAACAGCTTCAATTGAAACCACACCCACCAGTGTTTCAGCATCGCTTAAACGAATCAGGCGAACACCCTGCGCATTACGACCCGTAGTTGCAACCTCAGCCGCACGGGTACGCACTAGTGTGCCCCCATCAGAAATCAGCATCAATTCCTTGGTTTCATCAATGGATACCGCACCAACAAGTTCACCATTACGCTCGCTGGTCTTGATGGCAATTACACCCTTGCCGCCACGTTTCTTGGTTGGGAAGTCATCAACTGGGGTACGCTTACCATAACCATTGGCGCATGCACATAGCACTTCACCTGTGACAGGCACAACCACCAATGAAACGATGCGGCTGACAACATTTGAATCTACTGAATCATCATTGTCATCGCTGTCATCATTTTCAACATCAGCATCTTCGGCTTCAATGGTATTGCTGGCAAAGCTGACACGCATACCACGCACGCCTTTGGCAGTACGTCCCATGGCACGAACATCGGTTTCTGCAAAACGGATTGCCTTACCCTCATTCGAGAACAACATAATCTGCTGATTACCATCAGTAATGGCAACACCGATCAGGGTATCTTCCTCATTGAGCTCAATCGCACGTAAACCATTTGAACGAACATTGCTAAACTGTTCAAGTTCAACACGTTTCACTGTGCCTGACGCAGTTGCCATAAATACATAGTGATTTTCAGGGAAATCGGTCAATGGCAAGATCGCTGTAACCGTTTCATTCGCTTCCAACGGAAGTAAATTAATGATTGGACGACCTTTGGCACCACGGGAAGCCTGTGGAACTTCAAACACCCTTAAACGATAGACTTTACCGACATTGGTAAAACATAAAACCGTTGCATGGTTCGAAGCAACAATTAAATGCTGGATGATGTCATCATCTTTCATGGAGGTTGCAGACTTGCCACGACCACCACGGCGTTGTGCCTGATAATCAGAAAGTGGTTGAGTTTTCGCATAACCTGTCTGAGACACAGTCAATACAACCTGCTCTTCTGGAATCAGGTCTTCGCGGCAAAAATCAACACCAGACTCAACAATTTCGGTACGACGACCATCACCATATTGCTGAAAGATCAAGGCAAGTTCTTCGCGAATCACATTCATCAATAAATTGAAGTCATTCAGGATTGCGGTTAATTCAGCAATCTGACCCAAGATTTCCGTATACTCCGCATGTAGTTTGTCTTGTTCCAAACCTGTTAGACGGTGTAAACGCAATTCCAGAATTGCAGCGACCTGTGTTGGTGATAAGCGATAAATATCACCAGTCAAGCCAAATGGACGCGCTGGATCTTCGCCTTCAATTTCATCAGGACGAACAGAAATCGCACCCGCTTTTTCAAGCAGTGCCACCACACCACCGCCAGCCCACTCACCCGCCTGTAAACGTTCACGCGCTTCGGCTGGGTTTGCAGAGGTTTTAATGGTTTCAATGATGGCATCAATATTGCCTAAGGCAACGGTTAAGCCTTCCAAGATATGACCACGTTCACGTGCCTTACGCAATTCAAACATGGTACGGCGGGTCACCACTTCCTGACGGTGACGGATAAACGCCGCAATGATGTCTTTCAGATTCATCAACTTAGGCTGACCATTATCCAGACAGACCATGTTGATGCTGAACGAGTTTTGCAGTTGCGTATGCAGGAACAGGTTATTCACCACCACTTCTGCATTTTCGCCACGCTTCAAGTCGATGGCAATACGCATGCCCTCTTTATCAGACTCGTCACGAAGCTCAGAAATACCTTCCAGCTTCTTTTCTTTCACTAATTCGGCAATACGCTCAATGGTTTTTGCCTTGTTGACCTGATAAGGAATCTCAGTAAAGACGATGGTGGTACGGCCTGTTTTCTGGTCTTCCTCAAAATGGTACTTACCACGGATATGCAAACGGCCTTTACCCGTACGGTAGGCATCCACAATACCCGACTTACCGTAAATAATACCGCCTGTAGGGAAATCTGGACCCGTAATATGCTCCATCAACCCTTCTACAGAAATATTGGGATTGTTGGCATAAGCCAAACAGGCATTCACGACTTCGGTCATGTTGTGTGGCGCCATATTGGTCGCCATACCTACCGCAATACCCGTTGTACCGTTAATCAAAAGATTAGGAATACGGGTTGGCATCACCTGGGGAATACGCTCAGAACCGTCGTAGTTGTCTTCCCAGTCAACCGTATCTTTTTCCAGATCAGCCAAAATCTCATGGGTGAGCTTCTGCATACGCACTTCGGTATAACGCATCGCAGCCGCACTATCCCCATCGACAGAACCGAAGTTACCCTGACCATCCACCAGCATATAACGCAAACTAAAATCTTGCGCCATACGGACAATGGTTTCATATACCGCACTGTCACCGTGAGGATGGTATTTACCGATCACGTCCCCGACCACACGGGCAGACTTTTTATATGCTTTGTTATAATCATTGCCCAATTCGTGCATCGCAAACAATACGCGGCGATGAACAGGTTTTAGACCGTCTCTCACATCTGGCAATGCACGAGATACAATTACGCTCATTGCGTAATCTAGATATGAATGCTTGAGTTCGTCCTCAATGGCAATCGGTCTGATTTCCGATACGCTCATGCATACTCCTTGTTTACAGGTCGATGGTTCCACCTGTTTTTATGTCTTCAATCTTGCAAAAATTCAGTTCAAAAACTTGAACTAAAATAAAAAATACAGCGAAAAATTATAGCATAAAGGACAGGTTAACTGGGAGTTTTCAGCATGGAAAATAGCATTTTTTTACAATAAAAATATTATATAAATTATATAGTTAAAATTAGATGATGATTCTTGATTATCCTATAATGACCAGTTGTTTGATTCATGTCACAGCATCCTTGAAAATTCGACCATTTCACTTATATTTTCCTTAAAAAATAAGCAACTAAAGATGGGTAACAACACTCATTTTTCCAGCGTCTGATACTCGCGATTTAATGATATAGGCAAGCATTTTCCCTTTGGAAATAAATCAAGTCCAGCTCAAGTGATATACCAGTCAACTGGAAAACCATATTATGCATTTGTCCACGATGATGGGTTTGATGATTAAACATATGAGCCAACACCTCAATCAATGGCTCCGTATAGGTCTGGTTACGGCGAATATAGGTCAATGGTTGATGAAAAGCTGATTCATCATGAACCTGGACATAATCAATTAAAGATTGATCATGTTTTTTACGAACTTGGATTAATTCCTTTATGTCTGGATATAAAACATCATCCAGTACATAACTCGAGGGTTGTAGTCCACAGATACGTTCAAACCAGAGAAAATCCCCAACCAACACATGATTTGCAGTCTGAATCAGTGAGTTAAAATAAGCGCCACAGTCCTGATTCAACTGTGTTTCAGGCAAAGCCTCTAAAACTGCAAACAACTTGTTATTTGCCCATTGATTATAATGTGCCAACATCAAAAAATAGGTTTTAAAATGATAATTCATAAATGATATCCCTTTCATTTATTGTTATTTTTAGCATAAAAAAACGCTCCTGAGCAGAGCAGCAAAGCATCGCTTTAACTGCCTGCGCAAGAGCGCTTTAGACTTTAATTCAGAGAATTAAAGTTTAGATACCAATTCAGGTACAACAGTGTTCAAATCACCAACTAACCAGTAGTCAGCAACGCTGTTGATTGGCGCTTCTTCGTCTTTGTTGATAGCAACAATAACTTTAGAATCTTTCATACCTGCCAAGTGCTGGATCGCACCAGAGATACCGATTGCCATGTAAAGGTCTGGCGCAACGATTTTACCAGTTTGACCAACCTGGAAGTCGTTTGGTACAAAACCAGCATCTACCGCAGCACGTGATGCACCTTGAGCAGCACCAAGCTTGTCAGCCAATGGGTCAAGTACTTTGTGGTAGTTCTCACCAGAACCGACACCACGGCCACCAGAAACAACGATGCGGGCAGCAGTCAATTCTGGACGGTCAAGTTTCACGATTTCTTCGTTTACGAAGCTAGAAAGACCAGCATCATTTACTTCACCCACAGTTTCAACCGCAGCAGAACCGCCTTCAGCAGCAACCGCATCGAATGCTGTACCACGAACTGTACCAACGATGATTGCCTCATCAGACTGAACAGTTGCAATCGCGTTACCTGCATAGATTGGACGCTTGAACGTGTTTGCAGATTCAACAGCAATGATGTCTGTGATCATGCTTACGTCAAGAAGCGCAGCAACACGTGGAAGAATGTTCTTACCAGTGGTTGTAGACGCAGCCAATACGTATTTGTAACCGCCTTTCGCGATGTCGGCAACCAAGCCAGCAACGTTTTCAGCCAATTGGTTCGCATAAGCAGCATTGTCAGCAAGTAATACCTTGCTCACACCAGCAACTTTGGCAGCAGCGTCTGCAACTGCCTGAGCGCCAGAACCAGCAACCAATACAGTAATATCACCACCGATTTTTTGAGCTGCCGCAACAACGTTTAAAGTTGCACCGTTAAGTGTCTGGTTGTTGTGATCAGCGATAACTAAAATACTCATGATTTTATCCTTCTGTATTAGATCACTTTCGCTTCGTTTTTCAATTTTTCAACAAGTTCGTCTACAGACTTCACTTGTACGCCAGCTTTACGTTCAGCAGGTGCTTCAACTTTAATTGTCTTAAGTTTAGTACCAGTTGCAACGCCATAATCAGCAGGTGACTTAACATCAAGCGGCTTCTTACGTGCTTTCATGATGTTTGGAAGAGCAGCATAACGTGGCTCGTTCAAACGTAGGTCAGTTGTGATGATTGCAGGAAGTGCAAGCTCAACAGTTTGTAGACCACCGTCGATTTCACGCGTAACCTGAACTTTACCGCCTTCAACCTTAACTTCAGATGCGAAAGTACCTTGACCAGCACCAAGCAAGGCGCCAAGCATTTGACCTACCTGGTTAGAGTCGTCATCAATCGCTTGTTTACCAAGAAGAATAAGTTCTGGTTTTTCAGCATCAACAACGCCTTTCAAGATTTTAGCAACTTCTAGAGCACCAATCTCATCAGCAGTTTCAACCAAAATACCACGGTCAGCACCTAAAGCCATTGCAGAACGAATTTGTTCCTGAGCGTCTTTAGAACCCACTGAAACAACAACGATTTCTGAAACCGTTCCTTTTTCTTTTAAGCGAACCGCTTCTTCCACTGCGATTTCACAGAATGGGTTGATTGACATTTTAACGTTGGTAAGGTCAACCCCACTATTGTCCGGCTTAACACGAACTTTAACGTTGGCATCAACCACACGTTTTACAGCGACAAGAGCCTTCATGTAATCCTCGGCTGTTCTAAGCAAGTAAATGTAGTGAAGAGTATTCTAACTCTTCGTTTGAAACTTTTTAGGTGCCCTATCTTGCAATGTATTTGGCATTTCGGTCAAGTCACAATTTCCCATGTGGCTGTAAAAAAGATGAAATGCTCAGTTCACTAATTTAGGGCACTGAAAAATCAACTCAATTAAGCCGTCCATTCTTATTAATATTACATTTTGATTTTATTAATATTTTATAAAATTCAACCATCTAAAATAGATCTTGCAGACAAAAAGCAGATGTTCTGTAACGGATCATTTCGGGCAAATCCAAACACCCAACAGTTTTTGCAAAAAATGGGCAATAAAGTAAGAACATTGTTTAGGCAGTGTTCAATTGCAAACCCGAAAACGAGTTGTCTATTTAACACTCAATTTTGCAACATAATATATCAGGACCCAGCTTTTTGTGCACGTGGATGGGTTTGGTCATACACATTCATCAATTGTTCAAAATCCACATGGGTATAGATTTGAGTGGTGGACAAGTTGCTATGACCCAGCATTTCCTGAATTGCACGTAGATCACCACTGGCGGAAAGCAAATGACTGGCAAAACAATGCCGTAATAAATGTGGATGCAAATCGACACTGATTCCTGCCCGCTGGGCCTGTAACTTGACTCGATTTTCAATCTGTCGTGGGGTCAGTGCATTGCCTTTTTGTGAAATAAACACGGCTGAATCTGCGCCAAAACCACCCTGCCATATCCGATAGATTTTTAGCCATTCAACCAGACTTTCTTTGGCTTTCTTTCCAAAAGGTACAATTCTAGTTTTATTGCCCTTACCTGTAATGCGTAATAATTGCCGATTAAAATCAATATCCTTGATAGTTAAGCCCTGTAACTCAGCTAAACGTAGACCACTCGAATATAACAGTTCAAGCATCGCCCTATCCCTTAACCATAATTGCTGCTCAATTGGTTTTTCAGGTGCAGGCTGATCCAGAATCTGATTGATGGTTTCAATATCAATCATCCCTGGCAAAGGTCGGGGTTGACGTTTTAACTTAAAATCTTCTGATGGGTTCTGCTGTAAATATTGTCCTTGCTCAGCCCATTTCATAAATTGGCGGATGGAGGTCAAGTGACGTTGCAGGCTACTGGAACTCAAATGGTCGCGTTCAACACGCTCGGCTAAATATTCACGTAAGTCCGAAGCTTCAATATCCTGTAGTTGTAATTGTTTATTTTCACAAAACCTAAAAAAATCAGTGAGATCTCGTTGATAGGCCGTGATGGTGTGTTCAGACTGATTTTGAATCATCCGCTCTTTTAACCACATGGAAAGTAGTTGTAAAGCTGTCTGCACACTCAACTCCCTAAAATTGCTTTATAAAATCGTTGACATAAATAGCAACTTCATCTGCATACTGCTCAGCAAAATCATGCTCTCCGCCTTGAATCACATAAAGCTCAGATTTCTTAAAGATATGATGTAAATATTGTCCCACAACAACAGGGCTAATCAGGTCCTGATCTCCCCATAATAATAAAACCTGTTGTTGAATATGTGCCAATTGGGCTTCATAGTCTACCTTTGCTGTGACAAACCAATCAGGATATTGCAAATATTCTTGCTGATATGCCTGTCGCCAATCCTGAACTTGAAACGGGTCTAAATTGATACCTCCCGAAGTTGCCATCAGAACCAAGCCTTTGATCAGATCAGTCTTTTGTAATGTAGCTGCGATGGCAAAAATACCACCCATTGATTGAGCAATTAAAATCGCGGGTTGTTGAATCTGTGCAACCACATAATCAGTTAAATCATCAAAATTATTTATATCTGGATGTGCAGCCACACCATGAAAACCTGGATATGCAATGACCTGTTTGGTATAGCTCTTAGGCAATTGTGCAGTCAACGGGTTCCAAAATTCTGTATTACCTGATGCGCCTGGAAGAAAAACCAAGTTATTCATTTTTATCCTTTGAGATTCTATTTTTATTTTAAAAAATAAACACCCTGCAACTCAGGGTGTTTAGTTATCATAATTTTAGCCTTGAAAATATCTTAAATCCAGACGCGCATCATACACATGCGTGGTTGGACCTGTCATCCAGACCACATCGCCCTCACGCCAGGCAATATGTAGCTTACCGCCTGCTAGCTGAACCTCAACCTCATTGGCAAGCAAGCCACGGCGCATACCACTCACCGCAGCCGCACAGGCTCCTGTACCACAGGCCAGCGTCTCACCCACACCACGTTCATATACACGCAAACGGATATGCTTTTCATCAATGATTTGCATAAAACCCGCATTTACACGTGCAGGAAAACGTGTGTGTGATTCCACCTGCGGACCAATATTATCAACATCTGCTGTCAATACATCAGGCACGATGGTCACCGCATGTGGATTGCCCATATTCACCACATCAATATTGATACTCTTTTCATCCATCAATGCCAGTGCATATAAGCCCTCAGCATCTTCATGTTCCTGAGTAATAAATGGGATTTCTTCAGGAAGAAATTTTGGTGGTCCCATATTGACCCGAACCCAACCATTTGCACCTAATTCAGGTTCAACAATCCCAGCCTTGGTCTGCACACGGATTTTAGTTTTGGTGGTAAGTTGACGCTCATGCACAAAACGGGCAAAGCAACGCACGCCATTGCCACACTGCTCAACCTCCGAACCATCGGCATTGAAAATGCGGTATTTAAAGTCTACATCTGGAAAATCAGGTGGTTCAACAATCAGCAGTTGATCAAAACCCACACCAAAATGACGATCTGCCAAACGCTGAATGGTGACAGTATCTAAATAAGCGCGCTGGGTAATCAGGTCAACAACCATAAAATCATTGCCCAAACCATGCATTTTGGTAAATTCTAAATACATCTTAATTTACTCCTCAGGCAACAAACGCTCTTTTTCCCAAAGGGATTCTATGGTTTCACGCTCACGAATTAAATAGGCCTGATCACCATTGACCATAACTTCGGCAGCGCGACCACGGGTATTATAGTTTGAACTCATGACAAAACCATAAGCACCTGCGCCCAACACAGCGAGAACATCATTTTCCTGAAGTGCCAAATCACGCTCTTTACCGAGAAAATCACCAGTTTCACAGATTGCACCAACCAAATCCCAAGTTTTTACTTCAACATCAGAATTTAGATTCACCGACTGAATATCCATCCATGCTTCATACAAGGCAGGACGAATCAGGTCATTCATTGCCGCGTCGATAATGGCAAAGTTACGGTGATTAGTTGGTTTGAGTAAATCCACTTTTGTTAACAACACACCTGCATTGGCAGAAATACTACGTCCTGGTTCCATATAGACTTTTAGGCCCAGTTTTTCCAAAGCTGGACGCATGGCATTGGCATACTCTGCCACGCTTGGCGGAGTCTCATCTTTATAACAGACCCCCAGACCGCCACCGATATCAATATGTTTGAGGCTAATCCCCAAGTTTTTCAACTGCTCAATCATTAAAATAACCCGATCAAGCGCATCGACAAATGGTTTGGTTTCTGTCAACTGTGAACCAATATGGCAGTCAATCCCGACAATCTCAAGATTCGGCAGTGAAGCTGCATATTGATAGGTTTCATTGACCGTATCGCTTGGAATCCCAAACTTGTTTTCTTTCAAACCTGTTGAAATATAAGGATGGGTTTTCGCATCGACATCTGGATTAACACGTAAGGAAATCGGGGCTTTTTTACCGAGTTTCGCCGCTACTTTCTGGATACGATCCAGCTCGGCATGCGACTCCACATTAAAACAGGCAATACCAACATTTAAAGCTTTTTCAATATCCGCTTCGGATTTACCTAAACCAGAAAATACAATTTTTGCTGGATCTCCACCAGCCGCAAGTACACGCGCTAATTCTCCACCCGTGACAATATCAAAGCCAGCGCCTAATTTTGCCAGAACATTCAACACCGCAATATTTGAGTTTGACTTCACCGCAAAACAGATTTGATGATCAATAAAATCAAAGGCACGGTGCATATCCAGATAATGCTTCTCAAAAGTTGTTTTTGAATAAACATATAAAGGCGTGCCGAATTGCTGTGCGAGCTGGTCCAATGAACATTGCTCAGCGTGCAATACCCCATTAATGCGAGTGAAACTCATGAAGATGTCCTTATTTACAAACTTAAGGTGAGGTGGTCTGTGATGGTGTTGCCTGACTTTCAGTATTTACATCAGATGAAGCCTTGGCCTGAGCGGCTTCATTTTTATACAGCAGGTATTTTGCGCGTTTGTCATGGTTTGGGTCAGATGGCAATTGCAACGCCCCTGACTGACCACATGCCGTGAGTAGCATACTGCTCAATAATAAACCGATGGAACAAATGACTTTAAGCATCTGAGCACCTAACTTTTACAATTCGGAGCAGTATAGCGTGATCATTAGATTGGCTAAAGTCTAAAACTATAAAAAAACGCCAGCGTTTCGCTGACGTTTTTAGAAAAGGATTCTGCTACTTGCTAGTTTTTCTTTTTATAAAAGAAATAACCAATTGCCAAAATAACGAACCAGATTGGGCTGACCTTTAACGATTCCAGCGTGGTTTCATCCAGCGCAAGGAAATAGATGGTTGCAAGGAAGAATAAAATCACCACCCAACAGGTAAACACACCACCTGGCAGTTTAAAAGTTGATTGTGCATGCAGTTCAGGTCTATTTTTGCGGTAGTTGATATAACTCCACATAATGATGATCCACACACAGATAAACAGGATGGTTGACAAAGTGGTCGCCAGAGTAAACGCTGTCACTTCATCATTGGTTCCAGTTTGCACTTTATAGATGAACTGTACAAATGCACCAATAAAGATACAGATTGATGAGAAGATCAGTGCTTTTGCAGGAACCGCCGATCTAGACAATGTACCGAATAATTTTGGTGCCTGTTGATCTGTCGATAAACCAAATAGCATACGACTGGTCGAGAATACCCCACTGTTCATAGATGACATCACCGAGGACAACACCACCAGATTCATGATAATTGCAGCAGAGGCGACACCTGCCTGTGAGAAAATATTCACGAATGGACTGACTTTAGGATTAATCTGGTCCCAAGGTGTCACACACATCACCACAAACAATGCCAATACATAGAAAATAATGATACGGATTGGAATTGAGTTAATCGCTTTTGGTAAGTTGCGCTTTGGATCCTGTGTTTCAGCGGCGGTTGTACCTACCAGTTCCACCCCAACAAAGGCGAAGATAGCAATCTGAAACCCAGCCAGGAAACCATCCAGACCTTTCGGGAACATACCTCCATGCGTCCAAAGGTTGGAAATGCTCGCAACCGTGCCATTGGTGCTGGTGAATCCAGTAAAGATCATCCATAGACCAACGGCGATCAACACAATAATCGCGGTGATCTTGACCATTGCAAACCAGAATTCCATTTCACCAAACAGCTTCACAGTGACCAGATTCAGCCCAAGTACAAATAGAATTGCAACAGTGCTGATCAGCAATCCACCCATTGGTGTAAAGGATTCACCGCCATTGAAAAATTCCAGATAGTAGATAATGGCAGAAAGATCGGCGATACCAATGGTGACCCAACACAACCAATAGGTCCAGCCCACAAAATAACCCGCCCAGGGACCAATTAAATCAGTGGATAAATCAATAAAAGATTTATAGTTCAGGTTGGATAAAAGTAGTTCGCCTAACGCACGCATGACGAAAAACACCATGATACCAATTAGGCCATAAATGAACAGAATGGATGGACCAGCCAAACTAATGGTTTTGCCCGATCCCATAAACAATCCTGTTCCAATTGCTCCACCAATTGCAATCAACTGTAAGTGTCGGTTGGACAAACTACGGTGCAGCCCTCCATTTTCACTGGATGACTCAAGAAACTCATTTGACATTGTTATATTCAACTCTCAGTTTTTATGTCACAAAATTAGCTTAAAAACTTTAACAATAGAAAAAGTTTTTGCAGATTTTCTTCAGATTTTTAAAATTTCAGGTTTTTTAGTTGCTTTTTCACTCAATTTTCCTCTCTTTCATATTTAAACTGGCATTCCTTGTGCGTAGCAGTTTACGTGCCAAACTTAAGTTTGGCGACTGTCTGTAGATAAAATTTGTATTTCGGATACGCTATTGCTACATTTTCAATAATTTTGATTGATCTATCACGTATCTTAAATATGAGCAAAGTTAAAACAGTTTATCGTTGTGAACAGTGTGGTGCTGATCACCCCAAGTGGGCAGGACAATGTTCAGAATGTGGTGAATGGAACAGCTTAACTGAGGTACGTCTAGAGCCAACAATTTCCCATCGTGCCCGCCCAAAAATGGGGGGGTATGCAGGTCAGGTCGCCAATATCACCACACTGAATCAAATTTCAGTCTCACGTGAAACCCGCCTTCCTACGGGAATCAGTGAATTTGACCGTGTGCTCGGCGGTGGACTGGTCACGGGTTCTGTGGTGCTGATTGGCGGTGATCCTGGTATTGGTAAATCGACCATTCTGCTTCAGACCGCAACACACATGGCAAGTAAGAAAAGCACTGCTCTATATGTCACAGGCGAAGAATCACTTTCTCAGGTGGCATTACGGGCACAACGCCTTGATCTTCCTACAGATCAGCTTAAAGTTATGGCGGAAACCTGTGTGGAACGGATTTGCGAGGTTTTGGCACAGGAAAAGCCTGTCGTGGCGATTCTGGATTCAATTCAAACACTCTATACCGAAACTCTACAATCTGCCCCAGGTGGTGTGTCACAGATTCGTGAATCTGCCGCCCTACTGACCCGTTTCGCTAAAAATAGTGGTACAGCATTGTTTATTGTGGGTCATGTCACCAAAGAGGGTTCACTTGCAGGCCCACGTGTTCTGGAACACATGGTCGATTGTGTATTGTACTTTGAAGGACAATCTGACTCGCGTTACCGCATGATTCGAGCAGTCAAGAACCGTTTTGGTGCAGTCAATGAACTGGGTGTGTTTGGCATGACCGATAAAGGCCTGCGTGAAGTCGCCAATCCATCCGCCATCTTCCTCAGTCGTTATGATGAAGCTATTCCAGGTTCAATTGTAATGATTAGCCGCGAAGGTACCCGTCCCCTGCTGGTTGAAGTACAGGCACTGGTGGATGATGCACACGGACAACCACGACGTGTGGCACTGGGTCTTGAACAAAACCGTTTGAATATGTTGCTGGCTGTGATGCATCGTCATGGTGGCGTACAAACTTCTGGTCAGGATGTCTATGTCAATGTGGTCGGTGGTTTAAAAATCACTGAAACAGGTTCAGACCTTGCCGTTTTACTGGCCTGTGCTTCCAGTCTACGAGGCAAGGCCTTGCCCCAACAATTGGCTGTGTTTGGTGAAGTGGGTTTGTCTGGCGAAATCCGTCCTGTTCCAAATGGTCAGGAACGTTTAAAGGAAGCTGCCAAGCATGGCTTTAAATATGTGATTTTACCAAGGGCCAATGCGCCACAGAAATCAGTTGAGGGCGTTCAAATCATTGCTGTGGCACGTCTACATGAGGCTTTGTCTGAGGCCATGCAGCTTAGTGATGAATTAGGCTAGGCTAAAACAGGCTTTGACATAAAAAAACATACTTTTCTGGTTGAAATTACGCATAAATACCTGCATAAATACATTTACAAATTGGATTTAAATAGGAATTTTCGATGCAAGTACACCAGCGTGGCTTGATGGCAGCTCTTTTAATGGCAACCTTGGTTGCTGCACCGCTTGCGGAAGCAAAGCGTGCAGGTGGTGGTAAAAGCCACGGCATGAGCAGATCTAGTTCATCTAGTCAGTCTTATAACCAGTCCTACCAACAACCACGTCAAGCAGCGCCAGCACCTCAACAAACTGCCCCTCAACGATCAGGTCCAGGTGTAGGTTCAATGGTTGCGGCGGGTGTTGCTGGTGCAGCAGTTGGTGCTGTGGCAGCTAATGCATTGGCAGATGACAAACCTCACAACCCAACCGCAACTGAGCAACAGGCTACAGATGCACAGGCAGCCCAAGCTCAGCAGCAAGAAGAAAAAGGCGGAATTCCAGGCTGGATCTGGGTACTTCTCGCCGCTGCCATTGCTTTCTTTGTGTTCCGTAAATTGGGCGCAAAAAAAAAATTAGCAGCTAACAACCCTTACGCACCAAACAATGGTGGTCAGAATAATTTTGGCCGCCAAACTCCACCTCAGGCCAATGCCCGTCAAACAGGTGACAATACCAATATTTTTGGTCAGTCTGTTGGTGGTGGTGCAGCCACTCAAGCGCCTTTTGGTGCGGCATCGATGAGTAGTGGCCATCAGCTTCCTGATGGTACTGAACCTGCTGCATTCCTGCGTGTTGCACGTCAGCGTTTCAACCACATTCAATCTGTCAATAGTGCAAGTAATGTTGAAGAAATTCGTCGTTATTTAACACCTGAGCTTTTTAATTCAATGTATCAGGACATCATGGCAAATCAGGATCAGGATGTTGCTGAATTTAGTAACCTGAATGCAATGGTGGCAGACACTGCAACTGAAAATGGTCAATATGTTGTCAGCGTGCGTTTTACAGGAACTGTAAGTGAAGACTTAAACAGCTTGCCACAACCATTTACTGAAATCTGGCATTTTGTTAAACCTGCTGGTTCACAACAGGATTGGGTTGTTGCTGGAATTCAACAGGCTTAAAAACCTACCAAATAAATAAAATGGCTACTTTAGGGTAGCCATTTTTTTGATTTGTCGTTTTTGTATATCTGCTTTATTTAGTAAAAAATTTATTTTCAAAACAGGATTTTTTCTAATTATAAAAGCTGAAACAATCCTACAAGACCTTAATTAAAAAGCATCACGAACGGCAACAATACCTCCATCTATTTTACCCGCAGCAACCTCCTCTTTATTTCCACCTTTATAAATAAATTTTTCTCTGTTATAAGAGTCAAAAAACCAACCTTTAGATTTATTATTAGCTTCATGATACCAAATTAGATCTGGTGTTCCAAATTGAAAACTAAAGTAATCACCCATTACAGCCCAACCAAGATTATTAATTTTCGCTGCAAGTGCTGTAATTTCATGCTCTGTTGGTAGTCGCCAGTCACTATATCCACAAAATTTTTCACTATTCATTTTTGCAATATAAGCTGTAGTATTACATAAGATTAAAGACTTTCCGCATGACTCTCCATACGGTGGCTTATTATCTATTATTCTTTCAGGATAGAACTCTGCTGGATCAGCATAATCACCATTACCCCATGAATATCTATAATCTTTACTTCTAAAGCCTACATTTTTATCTGAATAGTGAGATGTTTTTTCTAATTCCCACATTAACCCCGTCTTGTTATCCAATACACAGTCAGGGTCTATACGATCAAGCCAAGTATCAACTATTTTTTCTCCTTTCTTATTAAACTTGGTAAATTCTGTTGTATCTTTTGTTATACATGCACCATCTACCACTTTCTCATTTATCAGACATTTCCTTTCTTCTTCACAGACCCCATCTATAAGTTTTTCACCCACATCACAGATCGGTTCTACTTTTTTACAAACACCATTAACCAATGTTTCTCCAACATCACAGATAGGCTCTACTTTTTTGCAAACACCATCAACGATGTTTTCATTTGCCGCACATTTTTTCTCTTCTTTTTTACAAACACCATTGACTAACACTTCCCCTACTAAGCATTGTTTTGGCTCTTCTTTCACAGGTGGTGGTGTTTGCCATTCATCCAAATCTTTCCATTCATCTAACTCTTTTTTGGCAAAATTAAGGTTGTCAAAAGCCTGCTGATTATCAGAAATTACATTATCATAATCTTCTGCATTTCGCTGAAGAAGTAACATGCTCTTTGCCACAGCAACAATCACTGGCGTACAAGGTGGACATAAACCTGCTAGTAGATAGCCACCTAATGCCGTCACAAAAATTGATGATACATTCTTACCAGCATTAACTAATACTTTTTTAGCGACTTCCTCAACTTTTCCGTCTAAAGCATCTTCAACAATACCACAATCTAGTTCTCGGCTTTTAATAGGACTTCGAGCAGCCATAATTTCATTAAAAGTTGCTTTGCTTGTCGCAGAAATTGAACTAAACACTTGACTCACTGTTGAGCGTACAGACATATTTCTTTGCTCAAATTGTGATACTACGCTGTTGTATTCTTGGGTAATATCTTTCTTTTGTGTTTTATCAATTTGACCTTGTGAATTTAATGGAGCTAAATAGATTTTTCCTTCTTCATAAAAGTATGCAAAAGTACCTAAAACATTACCATTTAGATCAGATAATGTCTGATAAACGGTATCGTCATTTATTTGTTTGACCTCAACTTTAATATTTGATTTTGCATTCGATACGATTAGTTCATTAAAGTCATCTGAAAATAGAAAGTTAGTTCTACCATCATTATTTTCAACAATACCTGCCACTTGTTCCTTATCATAAAAGTACGAACTTTTATTTATACCATCATCAATATAATACGATGGTATCCCATCAATATTTGCACCATACAACTGATTCTGTTTGATTGGAGTTTTATCTAGCTGTGTACTTTGTCCCTTATCATCACTTGTTGAAGAACCATCTCCCCCACCACATCCAGTTACCATCATCATGGCACTAAATACAGCTGTATAAATTAACGAACGTTTCATAACTTTTCCCCACCAATAGATATTAATAAATATGCTAACTGAATCACATACTTTATAGACATTCCCAAATGGGAATATCACATCATAAAAAATTAAGATAAAATCAAGGCATAAATCATTTGATAGACTCAGTATGAGCAGATCCCCCTGCTATCCAATACGGGTCTATCAAATGATTTAAACATTAAGACAATTAAATAAAACAGATGAAATTAAATATGCTCAAACTCAAGCGTTACCCCCATCAACAACTGCATCAACTCAGTTTGGGAAGTACAACCCGTTTTGGCAAAAATATTTTTAATATAGACACGAATGGAACCATAAGTAATATCCATATGTTCAGCAATCTGTTCAAGACTCAAACCATTAACAAATAAATCACATACTTCCAGTTCACGTTTAGCCAGTTTATATTTTTGGACAAGATAATCTTTAGCTAAATATTGTGCTTGATTAGTTTGGGTCACAAAAATAATCGCCTGTTTTTGATGATACTGCGCCTCAGTTTCTGAAAAAGGTAAAATACTGAGCATTAATGAGCTATCATTATCATCATAAAGTGCCAATACTCCACCTGCTTCATTATTCAGATCATCATTCTCAAACAAGGCACTACGTATAAGCTGATTTAATTTTTCCTGAAAAATCTTTAAGGTCTTTAAACTATTGTTTTTATCCAGTTCCAATATAGATGACTTTTCAAATACTTTCTTTACAATTGCATTGGCATAACATAAACGGTAATCCTGATTTATTAAGATTACTCCTATTTTAAAACGGTCCAATACTTGGTAAATATTCTTCTTATCTTCCTGCAATATTGTCATCTGACGGTAAATCTGTAATGCACGACGTAAATGTACCCCTAAACGCTTTAATATTTTTTCCTCCTGTTCGCTATATTCATCTAGTTGAGGCGAACGATGTACCGCAAATACCGCCCAACTATAGGCACTTCGCTCCAATAAAACTGCCGCTACATGGCTGACATTGGTGGGTTTTGCACATTTTTCATAAAATAGAAACTCATCTGTTTCCGCAGGCATGGCAGCATAATGTGCAAATGTATTCAGTACAGTATCGCCCAATGCTTTTTCTGCCCAATAAGGTGCATGTAAACGCATATCCAGTACTTTGACCTGTTCATCCTGATAGGCCTGCATACTTTCAGGCGGTATATTGTGGGTAAAGACAAAATCATAATTGGGACTTAACTGGTCTGTTGCAGTAAAAATCGCCGTGGTACTTCCTGTAAAATCAACAATTTCCGTTAATACATCCTGCCATAAGGCTGGGTTTAAGGCAGCCTCATAGATCATGCCAATCACTTTATTTTCTTGTTCAGCCAACATCCGTGTATCCCCCGAGTTAAATCGTACACAGGTTCATGCTAACTGAGTCACACAAAATACACATATCCTCATTTAAGGATGTTTTAAGCAAAATTTAAGCTTTCGCTGAAATAAAATTCTACTCTGGCTTAATATGAGCTACGGATACTCATGAGTAACTGCATCAGTTCCACCTGAGAACTACAAGGCGTTTTTGCAAAGATATTTCTAAGATAGGTGCGTATCGAGCTTCGGGTCAATCCCATTTGCTCTGCAACCTGTTCCAGATTCATGCCATTCACAAACAGGTCACAAAGCTCTAGTTCTCTTTTGGTCAGATTATAGGTTTGTTTTAAATATTGATGATTTAAATGATATTTTTGCTTATTCTCTTGTTCATCCCTTAATGCCATTGGCGCATCATCAAAACTCAGCATCACCAAGGGGCGAATACCAAAAAATGACATTTCTTTTTCAGAAGCCAGTAAATTGATTGTGCAGGATAAGCTATGCTCTGTTTCTGTAATTAAAAACTTTATGTCCTTATACTGTTCTAACTGTGCTTGCTTGTATCGAAATGCCTCCTCAATTTGATAAAGCTTTTCTAAAAACTGAATCTGATCTTTTTCAGGTAAAGTCAATCGCTGATCAATGACCTGCACACATTCATTTTCTTCCAAGAAACCAAGCATCACTGGATTGTTGTGCACAACCTGCCCAGACAAATTCAGCAGCATAATTGGCTGGTTGAGTTTATCAATCAGGTTATAGCCAACGATATTATCCAGGGAAAATTCATATAAATGTCGCTGTGCCATAACAATACGCTTTAAATGTGGCAATAAGCGATCCAGAAATTCCAACTCCTGTGGATTCAGTGGCTGCCGTTGCTGTGAGCTACTCACGCTCCAGAACACGCATAGCTTTTCATCCAGAATCAGTTCATGGGTTGCCACATACCTTAGACCATAAGGCAAAAGGATTTTCTGATATAAATCAGAATTTTCCACAAATTCTTCAGGTACATGCGTATGGCATTGATACCAGCCCTTTCGTTCAGGGTCCAGAAATTTCCCCCAGCGTGGGTCTGCCTCAGTTGGATAACGCAGATAATCCAATTCAGCCGAGGCATACGCCTCTAATGGCAGTGAACCAACACCATTGCTAAAGGACAATACATTATAAGAAAAGTCGATGGCCTGAATATGCACATAAGACACATTCAAGATTTTAAGTAATTCTTTGGAAAAGTTAAACCATCCATCTTTATTTAGGGGAATCTGATAAATCAGCTCACATAATTCATTATAGTAATTTTCAAGTAAGTCCATTACATTTATGTATCAAGTTTCATTCCCTTATCACCATATTGTATTTAATTTGTTATTTCAAGTATTTAAAATACATCTCTACAAAACAGGATAAAAAAAGCCATTCCCTATACAGGGAATGGCGGAGTGTAAAGGTAAGCTACCCAGTCATGTGATTCCATTAAAATGGAAAATCCATCACTAGATTATCATTCTTGTTATCTTAATAGATAAACCAGTCTAAAAACCATTCCTCATCTGGGGAATAATTTTTAGATCAGACACATTAGAATGTATAACCCGCGTTTACCATAAAGCCTTTTAGGTTATTGTCCGCGTAGGTGTAGGTAAATCCAACACGGTATTCATCAATCCATGCTTTTGGTTTTAGGTTTTTAAAACCAATCGAGCCAGAAAGATCATGCTGGAAATCAGAATACAGTTGAGCGCCATAGAAATCTGTTCTTGCATACTGCAACTTGGCAATCAATGGACTGCCTGCAACTGTTTTATGCAGGACATGGCTATACTCCACCCCATTACGGAAAATGGTGTTTTGCAAGTCATAACCACTGTCAAAATCACCCACTTGCAGCGCATCCGTTTTATAGTAAGAAATCATGTTGATGATAGAGATATTGGAATGCTCAGTGATTGGGAATTGGGCGTTGCTGCTTAACCCTCCACCATAAATCAGTGCCGCTGTACCAAAATCCTGTGATCCTGTTGCACCAACACGGACCTGTGGCATGAGATACCAGGTCATTGCATCATTTGAAGTCACCTGGAAGTTAAGGCCTACCCCAAGATTCAGGCTGCCAGAAAGTGCATCTTCTGTATCCACCAGGGTAATTGGCGCATCAATCACCAAACCCATTTTTTTGGAGTCAAACCAATGTGAATAAGCCAATGGCAGGTTATAAACATTGAGACCATAGCCTTGTTGGGTATAGCGGCCAAAACGCGGCATCATTGAAAAACTGGAAGATGACTGGTCTTTTAAGCCGAATGCCTGATTGGTTGCCATGTCAGATAAACTATCTGTCATTGAAACAGCCATATTTGAAAGCAAGCTGGTTGGGTTGCCTGCAACTGGGTCAATTGGTGAGTTCTTTACCCATTCCTTGGTTAATGCCTTTAACAGGTCTTTATCCATGCCTTCCAGCGCATCAACAAATTTTTCCTTACTTTCCTCGCGGGTTGCACCCGTATAGCTACGCTCAATACCTAAAGATGGAATCTTGAAAACCAAGGTAGATGAGTTCTGGGCATAACTGATGTTGACAGGAACACTACGCAAATCAAGTTTTGCATTCACTGCTGATGTATCTGAATAATTTGGGAATATTTTACGCATATTTTCAGATTCATACTGATCGGCAACATTCAGGATCTTGTTATAGCCAATCATCTGGGTCACACCATCCACCTGCACTTCAGCAGTGAAGATATCTTTTGCAAATACTGAACCTGTTCCCATCACAGCAATTGCTAGACCCGTTGTCCAAATCTTGATATTCATTTAACCATTCCCCCGAATGAATCCGTTTCAAAAAACAAATATTTCAACTGGTAGATGGTATGTTATTTTTTGTTAAAAAAACATTCCTCATTTGAGGAATAGACTTTTTATGTTTTATCAGATAAAGCAATGCAAAACAGGTAATTGGATCAAAAAAAAGCCTTGCTGAAGCAAGGCATTTAAAATATTAGATTCAATTCTTTGTAATCAGGACACGAACTGGAGGAACAACCAATATAATCCACCTGAGATTGCAATCGTTGCTGGCAAGGTAAATATCCATGCAGAAAGGATTGTTTTCACTGTCGCAAAGTTCAGCCCAGACTTGTTGGCAACCATCGTCCCTGCAACCGCGCTGTTTAAAACGTGGGTTGTGGATACAGGCATACCCAAGCCATCAGCAGCAGCAATTGTACTCATCGCAACCAGTTCAGCCGACATCCCCTGCCCATAGGTCATGTGGTTCTTACCAATACGCTCGCCTACAGTCACCACGATACGTTTCCAGCCCACCATCGTACCCAGACCCAAGGCCAAGGCCACCGCAACTTTCACCCAGTTCGGGATATATTGCAGGAATGAATCCAGGTTACCACGGTATTCTTTTACAACTTTTGCCTGATCCTGACTCATCTCAGGTAAAGCCTCAGCCTTATCCAGACGCTTGAATGTGGTGGTACTTAAGTACATATCATTACGGATTTCACTTACCGCTGCCTCTGGAATGGCTTTCAAGTCACCATAATTGGCAACACGCTCACCCAAATGTGCAGTCATGCTGGCAAGTGCAGGCACAACCTCAGGTGTCTGTTCTTTGGTCTGGATGTATTTGGTTAGCACATCACGTGCTTTGGCATCTGTCAGCTCATTTTGATTGACATTAAGCACAGTCGCTGTTTGTACTGAAAGTTGTTCAAATGACTGTAAGTGTTTTGCATCAAGATTCTTGTTTAAAGAATACGCCAACGGCACCAAACCAATCAGAATCAACATGATCAGCCCCATACCTTTTTGCCCATCATTTGAACCATGCGCAAAGCTTACACCTGTACAGGTAAAGATCAGAATGGCACGAATTAATGGTGGTGGTGGCTTGTTGCCTTCTGGCGGCTGGAACAGTTCTAGTTGACGCTTAAAAACTGTTTTTACCAATAAAAAGACAATAGCCGCAAAGGCGAAACCAATCAGTGGAGAGAACAGTAAGGCCTTACCGACCTTAATCACCTGATCCATATCTATGCCAGATGCACCACCGTTACTCGAATTTAGAATGTAGTTCATAATACCTACACCTAAAATCGAACCAATCAGGGTATGTGAACTTGATGCTGGAATGCCCAGAAACCAGGTCCCCAAATTCCATAAAATTGCGGCAATCAACATGGCGAACACCATGGCAAAACCAGCCCCGCTTCCCACATTCATAATGAGTTCAACAGGAAGCAAGGCAATAATACCGTATGCAACCGCACCACTCGCCACCATAACTCCAAGGAAGTTACAGAAGCCCGCCCACATGACAGCCACAGGAGCAGGCAATGCATTGGTGTAGATCACCGTCGCGACAGCATTTGCTGTATCGTGAAAGCCATTGACAAACTCAAAGCCCAGCGCAATAAAAAGTGCCGTTGATAGAAGAATAACTGAATATAAACTTAATGGTGGAACATGCGCCAAATCAGCGCTCACCTGAAAACCAATATAAATAAGTGTTGCAATAATAATTGTTAAAAACACCGGCATAAAGAATTTCGGTGTAGGAACATGCACATTCGTCGATTTTGCCTGTGAACTGGCAAGCGGTGAATCCGAAACAGGAGGAAGATTAGAATTCATGTATGACGGCAAGAGGATAATTAAATCCCCTGTATTGTTTAATTAAATTATGACAATTATATGACAAAGGACTGTCACATGAAGCCAAAATTTCATAGTTTTGTCACATTTTCTGGGATTTTATTAGGACAATCTCACTATTTTTTAAAAAATTAATTATTAAAAACAGCATGTTAATAAAAATAATTTTAAACCAAAACTGTTTGTCTGATTTTGCAACAAATACAATGAAATATGACATCTTACTGTCATATTTCAGATTATTTGCGTTCTTTTTAAGCATTATTCAGCTCAATTATGACAACTTAATGAAGTTTTTATGACATTTTCCATTTGGTCTGATGAATCACCCTGACTGGGCATTGAAAATACACGCTTTGGCGTAGCTTCTGTTACAATGCGACTGCTTTTTAAACTTGCTATGTACTGGGGTTCCTTATGTCCACACTTGCCACCCTGAAATCACTTCTTGCCCAGCGTATCCTGATTATTGATGGTGCAATGGGAACCATGATTCAACGCCATAAATTACAAGAAGAAGATTATCGTGGTGAACGCTTTGCAGATTGGGCATCAGACCTTAAAGGCAACAATGATTTACTGGTATTAACGCAGCCACAGATTATTCAGGGCATTCATGAAGCCTATCTGGATGCTGGCGCAGACATTATTGAAACCAACAGCTTTAACGGCACCCGTGTTTCCATGTCTGACTACCACATGGAAGACCTCGTTCCAGAGATCAACCGTGAAGCGGCTCGGCTCGCCAAACAAGCCTGTGAAAAATATTCCACCCCAGACAAGCCTCGTTTTGTTGCAGGTGTGCTTGGTCCCACTTCCCGCACCTGCTCAATTTCACCAAATGTAAATGACCCTGCTTTCCGCAACATTACCTTTGATGAACTAAAAGAAAACTATATTGAAGCTACCCATGCCCTCATCGAAGGTGGCGCAGACATTATCCTAATTGAAACGGTGTTTGATACGCTGAACTGTAAAGCAGCGATTTTTGCGGTTAAAGAAGTCTTTAAGCAATTGGGTTATGAATTGCCTTTAATGATTTCGGGCACCATTACCGATGCCTCTGGTCGTACCCTGACAGGTCAAACCGCCGAAGCCTTTTGGAACTCAGTGCGTCATGGTGATTTATTGTCGATTGGTTTTAACTGTGCCTTGGGTGCAGATGCGATGCGCCCACACGTTAAAACCATTGCCGATGTTGCTGATACTTTTGTTTCAGCGCATCCAAACGCTGGTTTGCCAAATGCCTTTGGTGAATATGATGAAACGCCTGAGCAAACCGCAGCTTTCTTAAAAGAGTTTGCTGAAAGTGGTCTCATCAATATTACAGGTGGTTGTTGTGGTACAACGCCAGACCATATCCGTGCCATTTATCATGCTGTTAAAGACATCAAGCCACGTCAAATTCCTGAAACCAAACCTGCTTGTCGCCTCAGTGGTTTAGAGCCATTTAACATTTATGATGATTCACTATTTGTCAATGTGGGTGAACGTACCAACGTCACAGGTTCAAAAAAATTCCTGCGTTTAATCCGTGAAGAAAACTTTGCCGAAGCTCTGGAAGTTGCACAGCAACAGGTTGAAGCTGGCGCACAGATTATTGACATCAACATGGATGAAGGGATGCTCGATTCGCAAAATGCGATGGTGCATTTTCTGAATTTGGTGGCGTCTGAACCTGATATTTCCCGTGTACCGATTATGATCGACTCATCTAAATGGGAAATCATTGAAGCGGGTTTGAAATGCGTTCAAGGTAAACCTGTGGTGAACTCGATTTCCCTCAAAGAGGGTTATGATGAGTTTGTCGAAAAAGCTCGCCTATGCCGTCAATACGGTGCAGCGATTATCGTCATGGCATTTGATGAAACAGGTCAGGCAGATACGGCTGCACGTAAACGTGAGATCTGTAAACGTTCTTATGATGTGTTGGTGAATGATGTGGGCTTCCCTGCCGAAGACATCATTTTCGATCCAAACGTGTTTGCTGTCGCAACAGGAATTGAAGAACATAATAACTACGGTGTCGATTTTATTGAAGCGACAGGCTGGATTAAACAAAACTTGCCACATGCCATGATTTCAGGTGGTGTGTCTAACGTATCTTTCTCTTTCCGTGGTAATGAACCTGTGCGTGAAGCGATTCACTCTGTGTTCCTTTATTATGCCATCAAACAAGGCATGACTATGGGAATTGTCAATGCTGGACAAATGGCAATCTATGATGATATTCCCAAAGAACTGAAAGATGCGGTTGAAGACGTTATCCTGAACCAAAATCAGGGTGAAAGTGGACAAGAAGCCACTGAAAAATTACTTGAAGTTGCAGAAAAATATCGTAGTCACGGCGGTGCAGCCAAAGAGGCTGAAAACCTTGAATGGCGTAATCAGTCTGTTGAGAAACGTCTTGAATATGCCTTAGTGAAAGGTATTACCACTTATATTGATGAAGATACCGAAGAAGCCCGTTTAAAAGCCAAGCGTCCCCTTGATGTGATTGAGGGTGCATTAATGGATGGCATGAACGTGGTCGGCGACTTGTTTGGCTCAGGGAAAATGTTCCTACCACAAGTGGTGAAATCTGCCCGTGTCATGAAACAAGCGGTGGCTTGGTTAAATCCGTACATTGAAGCAGAAAAAACAGGTAGCCAGTCCAAAGGTAAAGTCCTGATGGCAACCGTTAAAGGCGATGTACACGATATTGGTAAAAATATTGTAGGCGTGGTCTTGGGTTGTAATGGCTATGATATTGTTGACTTGGGCGTGATGGTGCCTTGTGAAAAAATCCTGCAAACCGCGATTGATGAAAAATGTGACATTATTGGTTTATCTGGCCTGATCACACCATCATTGGATGAAATGGTATTTGTTGCTAAAGAAATGCAGCGTAAAGGTTTTAGCATTCCTTTATTGATTGGTGGTGCAACTACTTCTAAAGCCCATACCGCAGTTAAAATTGACCCACAATATTCAAATGATGCTGTGATTTATGTGGCAGATGCCTCTCGTGCTGTGGGTGTAGCGACGACTCTACTGTCTCAGGAAATGCGTGGTAACTTTATTGCCGAACATCGTGCTGAATATGCCAAGATTCGTGAGCGTTTAGCCAACAAGCAACCAAAAGCAGCTAAATTGAGCTATGCCGAATCCATTGAAAATGGCTTTAAAATTGATGATAACTATGTACCGCCAAAACCAAATGCTTTAGGTACGCAGGTTCTTAAAAATTATCCACTTGAAACCTTAGTACCCTATTTTGACTGGACTCCTTTCTTTATCTCATGGAGCTTGGCGGGCAAGTTCCCGAAAATTCTGGAAGATGAAGTGGTGGGTGAAGCAGCCACTGATTTATATAATCAGGCACAAATTATGCTAAAAGACATTATCGACAATCAACGTTTTGATGCCCGTGCCGTGTTTGGTCTATATCCTGCACAACGTACCGATGCGGATACCGTGAGTGTGTTTGATGAAAACAGTCAGAATGTCACACATACCTTTGAACATTTACGCCAACAGTCCGATAAAGTCACAGGTAAGCCAAACTTGTCTTTGGCTGACTATATCAGCACTTCTAAAGACAATACCGATTATCTTGGTGGCTTTACAGTATCTATTTTCGGTGCAGAAGAATTGGCAAATGAATATAAAGCCAAAGGTGATGATTATTCAGCGATTTTAGTACAGTCTTTGGCGGATCGTTTTGCTGAAGCATTTGCCGAGCATTTGCATGAGCGTATCCGTAAAGAGTTCTGGGGCTATAAAGCCGATGAAGTGTTGGATAATGAAGAACTGATCAAAGAGAAATATGTGGGTATTCGCCCTGCACCAGGGTATCCTGCCTGCCCTGAACATTCGGAAAAAGCAGTATTGTTTGACTGGTTAGGTTCTGAGGAAAAAATTGGAACAAAGCTGACTGAACACTTTGCCATGATGCCACCATCTTCGGTGAGTGGTTTCTATTATTCACATCCTGACAGTGACTACTTTAATGTGGGTAAAATCTCACAAGATCAGCTTGAAGATTATGCGAAGCGTAAAGGTTGGACACTGGATGAAGCGAAACGTTGGTTAGCACCGAATTTGGATGATTCGATTGGGTAATTTAGAAAGTCCTTTTAACTCCCTTACGAAGCAATGCTTCTCACTTTCTTTAAAAAGAGGAGGATGTCATGTAATTAAATGAATTATGTGACAGCTCCTCCCTTTTTCAAAGGGAGGTTGGGAGGGATTTGTACTTTACAATTTTAGACTGAATATTTCCCACTCTAACTTTCATTTTAAATGACCATCTTTCTTTATCTTTAATAGGCTCTGGATACTTTAATCTGCTAACTATTTTTATTTTCTCTAATGTATCAAGCTGATCCAAAAATATTTTTTTACGCCTTAAATAGCCAGTCAAACCATTCATTCCAGATCCTAAAAATGCTATATTTAAATATGCAGTCCCAATAATCTTAGTATTGAACTCATAAGTAATTAAAACTGCCAATAGTTGTTCCCTTAATTTACGAAATAAAGTCCTTTCATACCGTCCCGTAATGACTCTTACAAATTGCTGAGCTACAGTACTTGCTCCTTGAAACTCTTTCCTTACATGCGTAAAATAAATTGCCCTCAACATAGCGTAGTGATCAATACCATAATGAAAATTAGATCTATGATCTTCTGCTAAATATAATATTTTTATAATTTCATCGTCTAATAATATATCTAAATTTTCTAAATAATTACAACATTTTAAAAAATCATTATTTGAATTATCTAAATTAAAAAATATAAAGACCTTGCCTAAAACATAAAATGGAGTCGTTAAGAAAAAGTATAAAATTCTCATACTTTTTCTCGAACTTCAGGAATAAACTTCTGAAATGGTGTTTTGGATAGACAAACTATTCCTCTTTGATCAGCAACCATAGAATAAAAATCTCCATCAAACCTTGTTGCCATACGATCACTAAAAAAGAAATACTTTTTCTTCAATTCAAAACGACAATAAATAGTTGATTGTCTTTTTTCACCATATTCTGTCGCATGTAAAGTCAATATATCTGGACCAAAGATATTCTTTTGAATCGAACCTTCTATACTAGCTCGTGCTCTATTCTTACCTGTATATTCTAAAATATGTCTCCGATGTGTTTTTCTTTTCCCATAACTTGAATCTTCGTAAATTTTTTCAGAAGCACCTCTTATATTATTTCCCTCTAATCTTAAAAATAAATTATGTTGTAACTCCATTTTTTCATAAGGCCTATATGCAGTTGTATTTGTTTTTGATTTTAAATACCATTGACCTGAAAAATCTGGAATTCCAAAAACTCTTTCTCTAACCCAGAAAAAAACTATTGCAATAATTATAGCAGCAAGAACAGCTTCCCAAACATCCCCTAATGCAAAATCCTCAAAGATGAAACTAGCAGTCATAGGTATACTCATATATTCCCCATACTAAATAATAAATTTCTAAACTTTATAAAAAACTTTAAATTCTATTCAACCACATATTTATTAATCCTGCCCAACCCTCCTTTAAAAAGGAGGGAGTACCTTGAATCAAAAACCATCATCAAATTCGTGGCAAGCCCCCCCTTTACCAAAGGTGAGAAACTACGTTTCGCAAGAGGGGAATTCCAATCTATGTTTAGCAATATAATAAACCTGCTCCATCACAGCATCAGTCTCAGTCAAAATCTGATGATTGCTAAATCTCAGCGCCCTAAGCCCTAATTCACTCAGAGCATAATCTCGATTTTGATCTGCTACCAAACCGTCTTCTGTAAAATGCTGTCCGCCATCACATTCAATTACTAAATTTACTGTGGGACAATAGAAATCCACAATAAAATTTAGAAGTGGTTTTTGCCGATAAAACTGTAATCCCAAGATTTGCTTACGGCGTAATCTTTGCCAAAGTAATTGTTCAGCATCCGTCATATTATTTCGTAAGTCACGGGATGGCTGCTTTAAATTTTTATTATACGGTTTCATATTTTATATTTTTAAACCCTCAACCTTTCCACAAACAACACCCCATCCAAATGATCAACTTCATGCTGAACAATCCGTGCAGGAAAACCCTCATAGCTCGTTTCAATCACTTCACCCTGTAAAGTGTAATAACGCACTTTCACCACTTGAGCACGTTCAACCTGCCCACGTTCATTTGGCACACTCAAACACCCCTCTTCACCCAAACAAGTCGCTTGGGAAAACTCTAAAATCTCAGGATTCACCATCACCACTGCATCTATCTCAGGTGCATCGGGATAACGTGGGTTTGGTCGGGATGCCACAATAATCACACGCTTGGAAATATAAACCTGTGGTGCTGCAATTCCAACACCATTACGCTCAAGCATGGTGGCATGCATGGCAGATGCAAGCCCCATCAACCATTCACTATTAAATTCCGCATCTGCCACCAATGCCGCTTTCAGCTTTAAAATTTCTTCACCACGCTGTGCCACAGGTAAAATCACACTCATCACATAACCTTATAATTGTTTTGACCAAATCGTAAATAATATCGTATGGGATATTGAATCGGGTTGCCATAATTTTCATTTAAGAATCTTGTCATAGTATATGCACGATAAAAATAACGTATGGCAAATCACAATGAACGCGACCCAGCTTTTTCTTGGTGTGATCTTTAGCTCGATTGGCTTAGGCTATTTTATGTATGGTAAAAAGCAGAAAATGACCATCCCCCTAGCCTGCGGCCTAATTCTGATGATTTATCCTTACTTTATAGAAAGTACCACTTTACTGAGTGTGATTGGTGTCATCCTTTCGCTTCTACCCTATTTTCTGCGCTTCTAAAAACAAAAAACTCCCCTTACGGAGAGTTCTTTTATCGCATCTAAATTAAAGGTTTTTCTTTAATTCATCTT
Source organism: Acinetobacter thutiue (assembly GCF_030385805.1). Taxonomy (NCBI): domain Bacteria; kingdom Pseudomonadati; phylum Pseudomonadota; class Gammaproteobacteria; order Moraxellales; family Moraxellaceae; genus Acinetobacter; species Acinetobacter thutiue. The sequence continues at coordinate 502,454 of NZ_JAUDZE010000002.1, read as the reverse complement.
CAACAATTTCAATCTCAAGTTGGCTAAACTTGCGAATTTCGCCCTCTGCATGCTTTTCAAGCATCCCACCAATCAAAGGTACTTTTACCTTTACAGTCCAAGTCAGGGTAATGTCTACTTTGTCACCGTTACCTGTTACCTTACGCTCAGCTTTCGCCTCCAGCGGCAGGTTTGCACCCAGCTCAACCGTTGAAGTCAGGTTTTTCAAATGGGTAATATCCGCACGCTTTAAACGGAACGCATTTTTTAATAGTTTTTTCGCAACTTCTGGAATATTCACATCAAGGTTATATTCACGGCGTAGGGTATAAATATCGCCATTGATGTTGGATTCAATAATTTCCAGATTCTCGCCTGGGATACGCTTACACACTGCTTCATGCAATGAGGTGTCGGCAACCAGTCTTGAAAAATCTTCAATTGAAACACCGTGAATTGTTTCATTAACCGTAAATTGATGTGCCATCTTTAAACTTCCGTTTCATTGTATTTAGGATTTCGGGATTGCGCAAAATTATAGCACTCTCTTTTGTAGAACAAAGCATCATCTTGAAAAAATGGGTGACTGCACGGATTAGTTATTTTTATTGTAATGATGTCGCATACATAGTTTTACCGTTACGCGTTCGGTACGGCTGATGTATAGGTAATGGCTACCGTATTCAATCACGGCATAAAAGTGTTCAGCGCCATCATCCAGTCCTGTCGCTGACCATGTGGTGCCCTGTGGAAACTCATCCAGCCATGTGGCTTTATAGAAATCTGAAACTGAGTCAAAAGCCAGATAGGTATCGGGGTCGTCCATAATCCTGGCAGCGACCTGATCAAATTTTTGCTGTTTAAACGCATCCAGACTCAGTAGCACAAACGTTTCCATAATTATAGATAGAGTTAAATTTCAACATCATATCTAAAGTTAATATTTAGCCGAATTACAAAAATACTGTGATTTTCCTAGCGTTATATTTTGCTGGGAATTTTCCAGTTTTTCCACGTTATTTTCTGTGTTATCAGTTATTTTCGATCATGCTCTTATTTGCTAGACCGCGTTCAATATGGTATCAACCTATATAGTACTTTTATCTTTTTACAACGATAAACAATAAGGAGTAAATATGTCTTACCAAAATATTTTAGTCGCTGTTGATGATTCTCCTATTTCCTACGCAGCGGTTGAACACGCCCTTTCCTTAGCAAAATTATCAGGAGCAAAAGTGACCATCCTGAGTGTGGTTGCAGTTGACCCTTTTGTTGGCGTGGACTTTTATCAGGTTGCGCCAGCAATTACCGATCATTTTATGCAGGCTGAAACCCATGCCAAAACCCAGCTTCAGGATATTGCCCAATCTTTTGTCCGTGATGGCATCAGTGTCGCGACAAAAATCCATCATGGCCCAGCGAGTGAAGGCATTATCTTTGTAGCCGATGAGGTGGGAGCCGATCTCATCATTATGGGTTCTCATGGACGTACAGGGGTAAAACGTCTGCTATTGGGTAGCGTTGCTCGTGCCGTTTTAACTGAATCACATATTCCTGTGCTGATCGTTAAGCAATAACATCCTGTTCTCAATGGAAAAACCTTGTGTTCTACAACAAGGTTTTTCTTGAGGTATTTTATTCTCGAAATGTTTCCCATGCTGCAAAAGCATGTTGCTTATAAAGTTTTAATACTGAGAATTGCGGAATAATTGCCTCACTTTGCGTTGGTCTTAAAAACACAAAATCATCGACCTGAATTTCACAATCCTTGGGAACATTTACCAGTTCCTGATTGCTACTCCGCCCATATAAGATATGTGGATGGCATTGTTTCGGATAGACATAAGTGGCCAGCCAATATCCGCCATAAATAAACAGGGCTTTGGATTTGTGTGGCAATTTATCCAGCACAGACATGGCTGGAAGCTGGGTATAAGGCAGAACTTTTAATACAGGTGCTGCAATCCACAATGCGGGCTGCAATGCCCTTAAAAAATCACTGTCAAAATCACTCGGTTTTAATAGCATCGAACCAAAGGATAAGTCATTGCAGACACTTTCAGTCGTATGAAAACTGAAAGTAGGACTTCCCCCGCCATTGAAACAAAGATTATCATTCCACAGTGTAGGAAACTGTTTTTGGATCAGCTTTTGGTAATGGGTATAAATCTGTTGTGATTGCTGATAGGCCAGTTCTGTTTTTTTAATCAAGGCTGGAATCTTAGTGACATGCGCATCATAACCCATTAAACCCGACAGTTTTAAATACTGCGGATATTGCTGAATCAGCTTTAATATTTCGGTGAGTTGCTGGGTTGACTGCACCCCACCACGATGCAAGCCGACATCAATTTCAATATTCACTTGCAGGCAAATCGAATAGCTGCGGGCTATCTCCAGATATTGCTGTAGGCGTTGTGTGGTATCCACCAGCCATTGAATCTTTGCATCAGACCATTGCGAATGTTGTTGATAGAAATGGTGTACCACTTGGGCTGGCATCGGCTTGCCCAGCAAAATATCCGCTTCGGCAAAGTTTTCTAATATTGCAATGATATGCGGCTGATGGAACACCATAAATCGCTGGGTATTGATCTGCTCTGCTAATAATTTGAGCAAGTCCAGACAAGCCAGCGATTTCACCACCAGACGTGGTTTTAAGTGTTGGGCATGCGCAAGCCTTATCTGAACATGCTGGATATTTTGTTTTAAGGCAGCTTCATCCAGGATGAGTTGTGGTGTCGCTATCCCCTGCTTTTTTAGATCAAGATTAAGTTGTTTAAAAAAATAATCCAGCATTTTTTTATCCTCTATCTCATTAAGAGAAATTTATAACCTGAGTTCGGAAAAAATATGATACTCGGAAAAGTCATCCACAACTGTTTGAGACAGGACTTCATTGATAAGATGTTGTTTCTGCGATTTATTAACTTAGCTGAGGGTATTCAACGAGTTTTGTGGTGAGCTGCGATTATAGCAGCGCAAGATGCCTTCCTTGCGAAGCATTCGCTTCTCATTTGGGCGAAACCAAAGTAAGGCGAGCCGCAGGCTTATCCTGAAAATGGATGAAAACTCGGCAAGACTCCGTTAAGGTAATTATTTTTCAATAAGTTAAAAAACATTGAAGTCAAACTTTAGTTAAAATCAACCTAAAAATAACTTTTCCAGATATGGATTTAAAAACTTGGCCTGTGGGTCAAGCTGCTGACGCAAGGCCATAAAATCATCCCACTTTGGGTATAACGCCCGAAGCTGTGCGGTGGTCATGCCATGCATTTTGCCCCAATGTGGCCGCCCCTTATATTTCTGTAAAATTGGCTCAACTACATCAAAGATTAAACGTGGGTCCTGTTTATGATATTGATGTACTGAAATCGAAATTGAATCCTGCTGATAAAAAGGACTAAGCCAAATATCATCGCCTTTGACAAAGCGAAATTCCAGTGGAAAAAAGGTGGCAACCTTATGCTTTCTCAAGGCATGCAACACCTCATCCAGACATGCAATGCCCTGATCAACGGGAATCTGGTATTCCATTTCATTAAACCTGGTATTGCGTGGCGTTGGAAATATCTTGCTCGACCAATCAATATAGGTGGTTGGTTTGACAAAAATACCCAACAATTTCTGTAAATACGGATTCAGTGAGGGAAAGCTTTTGGTCAGTTCAGAACACATGGTCAGCAAGGTATCATCCGATGGGAAATTTTCCTTGCGTGGCAAAATCTCCTCATCGGTTTCATCCAGCGTTTTCAGCATCAGCTGTTTTTCATAGGAAAATACAAAACACTCAATATGCCTATGCTGATGTTTCCATTGCTGGATGTGTTGCATCATATCCTCAACAGGACACAGCTCAATATGTTCCCTCAGTTTATAGCGTGGGCGGTTTTGCATGGTGATCTTGGTCAATATTCCCAGACTCCCCAGAGAAACACGCCCAGCGGTAAAGATTTCAGGGTTTTCGGTTCGGCTACATTTCAGAATCTCACCTGAAGCGGTAAGCAACTCAAAGGCTTCCACATAAGCCGAAATACAGTGCAAATCAGCTCCTGTGCCATGCGTTCCCGTTGAAACAGCGCCAGCCAGACTCTGCTGGTCAATATCGCCCTGATTGATCAAAGCCTGATTGATGGGCTTTAAATATTGTTCCAGATCATATAAATGGGTGCCTGCATAAATATCACATCGGCAGCGCTCCACATCCAGATTGGTTACACCCATCATTCGATCAAGTGACAATAAAGTTGCATCGGTACACACCAACGGTGTAAATGAATGTCCTGCTCCGACCACCCGTATTTTTGCATGATCCCGAACGATACCCTGCAATTCCTGAGTATTGGCAGGCTGTAGAATCTGTTGTGGATTTGCTTTGTGAAAGCCTGACCAGTTCGTCCATGTCGTTTGGGTTAAATCACTCATCTCGTCTCTCCCTTACTTGTGGCCGTTTTTAAATTGCCATGATTGGTTCTTTTTGCGAGTTCCTGTTCTGGAATCGGTTTTGGTCGTGTGCCTTGATCATAATTACGCTGATTTTTATCCCGCAATAATTGTTCCGCCAGCAACTTGAATTTGCTTTGGCAGGCAGCCAGCGTCCATTGCCCAAACAGGGTATGTCCACCCTCATAGGCCTGTTCCTGATATTCCTCGTAGGTGGTGACATAGCCCATATAATCATTGCAGTAGCAGGCTAACCAAACTTGTTCTATATCAGACTGATCAGCAAATACCTGTTTTACCGTATCCACAACCCGTTGTCCTGCAATAGTGGTGAACTCGCCTGGACAGCAGACCATTGCCAAATTCCCCAATCGAATCATCTGTAAGGGCAAAACGTTTGGCACTAATGGACTCTGCTGAATTGCGCCTGCCTTGACCTGTCGGTTCATCTCTGCAATGAGAGGATCAAGAATACTGGGCGGAAAACCAATCGGCTGACCCAAAATCTTTTTGGCACCTGCTTCCAATAGAATCTGTTTCGGTCCCTGTGAAGCATAGAGTTGTTGATAGTTGACAAAATCTGCTGCCTTGGGATTTTTGCTCTTTTGTTTACGGAATTGGTCTGCCAAAAACTGCATGCCTTTCACCAACGGCTTTGGCGCACCCAAACCATCGACAGGCGTACCTGCAAAAAAGGCGGTGCCATGACAGGGTTGACTGGTTTTTGCGCCAATCTGCCTCTGTGCAAATTCAGGTGGAATCTCAATATTGCTTAAATCCACATAGGACAATACCGCATCAATCTTTCCCTGAACCTGTTGCAAAGGCTGTTGAAATGCAGCCAAAGCCAGTTCACCTTGATAGCGTCCATTTTGCTGTGCATATTGGTATTCCTGCTCGCCCTTAATTTTATTGCGAATCTTGAGCTGGTTCTTGCCATGAAAATGCGGAGAGACATCGCCTGCGGTGGCTTGGGCAAAGATGGTGACAGGATTTTGAATACCTTGCTGAATTAAGACTTGTTCAGAAAATGCAGCGGCATAACCTTTATTGTCCCCATCATAAGCCTTTAATTTATTACCAAGACAGGTGGCATGTACACCAAACAATGAAATAAAGGCCTGTAATTTTTGTTCCCGATAAAAACCGATCAGTTGCATTTCACGGTTTAACGCCAAATGTGTTTCACGCTCTGAATGTGGCCTCACTTCTGGATTACGGTTATAAGCCCTGATCGAACGATTCCACGCCACAGGCGTATCTTCGGCAAAATGCTGGGTGGTCAGGAAAATCTCAGTGTCCTGTTCATGTTCAATGGCCGTTTGAATACTCAGCACAATGGCATCTACAATTGCACCTAAATGTTCAGGCACAAAACCTGGGGTCGGCATATTGTACAAAGCTTCATGCGCGCAGCCCCCTGGCCCAGAATGGGTATGAGTTGCCATCAATACCAATTGATTTTCATCAAATTGCTGCCCCCATATTTGCTGTAGTCGCTGCACGGATTGACTGCGCATGGCATGGGTAATACAGCCTAAATCCAGACAGCAGATAATGAGTCGATGCTGTTGCTGATCAACAATACTAAAGCTACGTGCATATAACGCCGTACGTTTTTCATAGGCACGATGTGACCATTGCCCATAGCCAAACATGGCATAGCCTTTTGGAGTAATTTGAATTTCCTGTTTATCCCAACCAACCTGATACATTGGTATTTTCCTTTTAAGTTCTTTTTCTAGCTGTCTGTTATAAAGCATGTTGAAAGTTAAACAAAATTATGCGATACCCAAAAGGGTGAAAAAGATTTTATTTGGGGGGCAAAACGGACTTATGCCTAAACGAACCATCCATACAAATACTGTACAGCAGTTTATTCCACCGACCATTCTGGCAAGCCTGATTCACTATGCAGAACAACAACAGTGGGACTATGCAACATGGTTTAAGGATTCAGGTCTGGATATAGGGCAAATCCAGCAAACAAATGGTGTCGTTCGTTTTACCCAAATGTGTGATGTCATTAGAAAAGCCATCTCAGCTCAGCAACAGTCCGATTTAGGTTTAAAAATTGGCAGTAGCGAGGGACTGATTTCAATGGGGATTCTGGGTTTTGCCATGCAATCCTGTAAAACCGTTGCTGATGCCTTACAGATTGCACTTCGCTATCATCCTATTTCAGGCAGTGTACTCAATATCGAGTTTTCAATTCAGGGAGATAACTGTCAACTTGAAGTGACTGAAACAAACCCAACTTTTGACCTCCAAGCCTTTTTCCATGATGAATTGTTTAGCAGTATCATCACCTGTTTAAACGCCATGTTGGGTGATCATGATGATGTAATCAGCCTTGAACTGAGTTATTTACCCACTGAATATTTAGCAGAATATAAAAACGTATTTGGCTGCCCAATCCAGTTTAACAGTGATAAAAATGTCATGCGTTTTAAAACCAGCATGTTAGCGCGTAGCTTAAAAAATTATAGTCCAGCCAACTATGCCACCGCGATACTGATTTGTGAGCAGACCTTAAAGGAAATTGACCAACTTAATCAGGCAGGTTATGCCGATCTACTCGATCACTTGATTGAACAGCATTTACCTGAACGTTTTGAGATGGAGCAGGCAGCTGAACATCTACAAATCAGTGAACGTCATTTAAGACGGCAACTGTTATTGGAGGGCTTAAGTTTTCAACAAATTCGACAAAATGTACTGGAACGTAAAGCAAAACAACTGCTTGGACAAAACCTGTTAATCAGTGAAATTAGCCTACAACTGGGCTTTAGTGAATTACGCGAATTCCGACGTGCCTTTAAACGCTGGACTGGGCAAGCTCCTTCTACTTATAGGCAAGCTAAAGAACCAATTTAATTAAGGTAAGTTTCAGTATCTCACTAGAGAGATAAAACCGAAAACGATTAGCAAAAATTGGAATAAATCTTTCCAAAAATTTAAAAACCAACAAGCACAAAACCTAATTAGCCACCTGATAAAACGGCACATCACCATTAATGGTGGCACGATGCATAATCCGATGCTCATCACCATAATCAAATAAAGCCTTATGCTGCGTACAACGATTATCCCAAATTGCCACATCCCCCGCCTGCCACTGCCAACGCAAATGGAACTGCTCGTTGGTTGAATGTTCAAATAAGAATGCTAAAAGTTCTGAACTTTCAGTTTCATCCAATTCATTAATTCGTGTGGTAAAGCCCTCACTCACGAATAAAATTGGCTGCCCCGTAATGGGATGGGTTCTGACCACAGGATGAATGACAGGTGGATTACGCTTAAAAGTTTCTTCCAGTTTTTGACGCTCAACATCATTATGCGCAAAACGTTCAATCGGGAAAGACTGACGAATGTCATGTGTTGCGGTTAAGCCTTTTAACTTTTGCTGCAAGCCTTGATCCAGTGCAGCAAATGCCGCTGCCCCACTCGACCATAGCGTATCACCGCCTACAGGAGGAATCTTGATCGCTTGTAATACACAACCCAATGGCGGTTTCTGGCTGAAAGTTACATCAGTATGCCAAAGCTCATTATCACGTAAGTCTTGTTTCCAACTGTCCAATACAATGATTTCAGGTACATTTTCAACCGTTGGGAAAATTGGATGAATATGTAAAGAACCAAAACCGCGAGCAAGCTCAGCTTGTGCCTGAGGTGCAAGCTGCTGGTTGCGGAAGAAAATCACATGATGATCCAGCAATGCTTGTTGAATCTGTTGTGTAGTATTTTTATCAACAGTATTTAAATCAACATCGTGAATAATTGCACCGATTGTTGGTTTAATAACCTCAATATTTAACGTCATCTTCTAGCTCTCTCATCTCTACAATGTACACTTATAACTGTTGGCCATACCAAGGAGATAATTGCTTCTGTAACCAACGCAAAAACAATTCAAAACTCACTGCGACAATCGCAATCACAATAATGCCTAACACCACAGTATCAGTAATCAGGAACTGGGCTGCTGACTGCACCATAAAGCCAATACCTCGATCTGCCGCAACTAATTCCGAAGCCACTAGCGTCGACCAACCCACACCCAAACCAATACGAATACCCGTTAAAATATGCGGTAAGGCTGTCGGCAGAATCACATGCCAAAACACTTGTGACTGGCTAGCCCCTAAAGATAAGGCGGCACGCTCGCGGTTGAGCTGATGGCTGAGTACACCATGAGTACTACTGATAATCACAGGCGCAAGGATTGAAAAGAAAATCAAAAGTACTTTGGTGGTTTCACCAATCCCGAACCAGATCACCAATAATGGTAAATAAGCCAAAGGTGGAATTGGGCGTAATAACTCAACCAATGGATCAAGCACTGCACGCACCCATTTGTTCACCCCCATCCATAAACCTAAAGGCACACCAATCGTAATTGCAGCAACTAAAGCCAATAAGACACGGGAAATACTTGCTGCCAAATGCTGCCATAAGGTCGCTTTCATAAAACCTTGTTGGCTGACTTCTAGAAATTTTTGCCATACCGCTTGGGGACTCGGCAAAAATAAACTCGGGACAATTTTTAATGCCGTGATCAAATACCAGATCACTAATACACTGAGTACACTGGAAAGACTGAGCGCTAAACTACGATGACGAATAAAGAAAGCCTCAATTGGACTAAAAACCGAACCAGACTGTGCTTGGTTAGTCGATCGTAATTCCTCGGCCTTACTCACCTCATAGGCTGTATTTTTTGCTTGACCCGTCATACAACCACCTCATGCCCTGTCTGTTTCTGCACACGCAGGCGTTCAAACAATTGCTCGCGTAATTGAATAAATTTAGGATCAGATTTAATTGCACGGATCGATTCACCTTTCTTATAACGATCAGCGAAATCCAGTTTTAAAGTTTCGACAATCTTACCTGGACGAGCAGTCATCAACACCAGTTGATTACTCAGCAATAGCGCCTCTTCAATGTCATGTGTGATCAGGAAGAATGATTTATTTTGTTCAATCCATAAATCCAGCACCAACTGCTGCATAGTTTCACGGGTAAATGCATCAAGTGCAGCAAAAGGCTCATCCAATAAAATGAATGCCGCATGGCTGATCAAGGCACGTGCGATCCCAACCCGTTGTTTCATGCCACCTGACAATTCCCAAATATTGGCTTTAGCCACATGACTCAAGCCAACAATTTTAAGAATTGCATCGACTTGCTGTTGAATTTCTTGCTCTTTTAAACCTTTGAGCTGCAAAGCAAAACCGATATTTTCAGAGACATTTAACCACGGTAATAGCGCATGATCCTGAAATACCACCGCACGGCGTGCATCTGGCGCAGTGACGACTTCATGATCCAGTGTAATCTGGCCCGAACTTGGTTTTTGAAAACCCGCTAAAATATTCAGTAATGTTGTTTTACCACAACCAGACTCACCCAAAATCACAGTCAAAGTGCCTTCTTCAATCTTCAGATTGATATCTTGTAATACAGGCACGGTCTGTTTTGGAAAGGTTAAATGAAGATGCTCGGCAGCTAATACGCTCATTTAGATCTCCTATGGCTGTAAGAATTGGGTGGTGACATTAGCTTGATAATCAGGTTTTACTTGATCCACCTTGCCTTGGCTTTTTAGGAATGTTGCGGTATCGAAAATATTTTTGGCAAATTCGCCTGATAAAGTGGTTTGCTGCTGCTGACGATCAAGGTAGATATTTCCAGAAAGAAGCAATGGAATATCTTTCACATCAGAGCCTGTCAGCTGAGCAATTTTCTGGATATTGTCCACATTTTGTTCAAATGCTTTTGGATCTTGGTTATAGCTTTCGATCTGCTTTAAGCTGGTTTGAACAAAGGCTTTTAAGAACTCTGGATTTTTCTCGGCAAAATCTTTACGAACCACCCATAAATCATAGGTTGGTGCGCCCCACTCGCCGACTTGTTTCGAGTCTGTTAATACATGACCACTGGCTTTGACTTTACTTAATGCAGGTTCCCAAACATAAGTTGCATCGATATCACCACGTTCCCAAGCTGCTGTAATTTCAGGTGGACGTAAGTTAATAATCTTGACTTGGTTATCCACAATATTCCAATGCTTGAGCGCTGACAATAAGCTGTAATGCGTGGTTGAAACGAATGGTACGGCAATGGTTTTGCCAATCAAATCTTGAGGTTCTTTAATGCCTGATTTGTTACTCACCACCAATGCCTCTGAACCGCCTAATTTAGCCGTTACCAAAAATACTTCAATCGGTAAATCACGACTTGCAGCAGCAGCCAGAGGGCTAGAACCGATATTGCCGATCACCACATCACCCGAGGCCAATGCATTGACCACATCTGAACCTGCATCAAATTTACGCCATTGAATTGCTTGATTACTATCACGCTCATAATCACCATTGGCTTGTGCAACCTTGGTTGGATCCACACCAGTTTGGTATGCAATCACCACTGCCTTGTTATTTTTAGACTGAATAGGTGCAGCATCTTTTTGATTTTGATAGACAATAAAAGCAACAATCGCCACAAGGACGATCGCTGTAACAATTAGCGGCTTAGAGTTCTTGATGCCCATAATTAGATGATCTTTCAACAATATCTGCTTATGGTATGGGCCACGCCTTATGATTAAAAATAAGAAAAAATGAGTTACTTATTCATTTAAAAGATAAATAGTGATGAATTGTTCTGCTTTTTTGATTTATCATGATATCGACTAACCCTGAATTTGATTTAAGGTTAACTTATATAGGTGAGGATTTTATGTAAATGTAAAATATTTAATTGTGATAAATAAATCCCTAATCATACAATCCATTTAAAACAAGATTTTTAGTTTTAAAATCCATATTCACAACCATTTAATAAAACCCTATTATTTATCAAAAATAGATATATAAATAAATTTTGATTATTTTCCTGAATATAAAAACAGTCATAAGATAAAAACATCATCCCGCTGATGTTAAAGGTTATAAAAATGAATGCTCAATTTGATTCTACCCAAGCCGTAGAATCCATTACTACAACTCACGGTTTATCTGCAAACCCACAAGACATCTTACAGCGCGCACAACACTACGCGGAAGAAAATGAACTCGATTTCACAGGCAGTATTCCACCTGCTGAAGCATGGTTTCTAGTTCAACAAGGTCATGCCATCCTGGTCGATGTACGTACCAATGAAGAACGTAAATTTGTCGGCTATGTGCCTGAAAGTATTCATGTCGCATGGGCAACTGGCACATCCTTTAACCGCAATCCGCGCTTTCTAAAAGAACTGGATAGCAAAGTTGGCAAAGACAAAACCATTCTATTGCTCTGCCGTAGTGGTAAACGCTCTGCTTTAGCTGCAACGGCGGCATTTAGTGCGGGTTTTGCCCAAGTTTATAACGTGCTGGAAGGCTTTGAAGGTGATTTAAACGAGCAACAACAACGTAATCAAGGCAATGGCTGGCGTACACATCAGTTACCTTGGTTACAAGATTAGTGCTGCTTTTTGACCCAGCGATTTTAGGATTAATTTAATACTTGGTTTTGCAAGGAATCAGCGTGAGCAAATGGAAAATCCAGCCTGTTGTTGAGGGCTTACAGCAAGCACGTCATGAATGGCGTGAGCGTCAACACCGCATCAAAGAGTTTGGCGGACGTGAACTGCCTTCAAAGGAATCGCTTAAGTCCATACTGGATGACTTGTGCGGTATTTTATTTCCAATGCGGCTGGGGCCAAGTGACCTGCGCCAGGAAACTGAGGACTACTACATTGCCTATACGCTTGACCGTGTGCTGAATGAGCTGTTCTCACAGGTTAAACTGGCCCTGAATTACGAGGCCAAAAGTCGAGTAAAGCAAGTTCCTGTCTCCAGCAATGACCATTTGCTCTACGAGCAGCAAATTGCTTTGGCCCAGACCATTGTGCAGGATTTTGCCAATACCCTGCCTGACATTCGCCGTTTGCTGGATGCTGATGTCTGTGCTGCCTATGAGGGTGATCCAGCGGCACATAGCGTGGATGAGGTGCTGCTATGCTATCCAGGTATTTTTGCCATTATTTATCATCGGGTTGCGCACCAGCTTTATCACAGTGTTCCCCTGCTCTCCCGCATTATTTCCGAACTGGCCCATTCCGCAACAGGGATTGATATTCACCCTGGCGCACAAATTGGCAAGGGTTTCTTTATCGACCACGGTACAGGTGTGGTGATTGGGGAAACCTCTGTAATTGGGGAATATGTCCGCATTTATCAGGCGGTTACTCTCGGTGCCAAGCGTTTTGAGCTGAATGATGATGGTGCATTGAAAAAAGATTATGCCCGTCACCCAATTGTGGAAGACCATGTGGTGATTTATGCAGGAGCAACCATTCTAGGTCGCATCACCATTGGCCGAGGTTCAATTATTGGCGGAAATGTCTGGCTAACCCACAGTGTTGCGGCAGGCAGCCAGATTTTACAGTCACCAAGCGAATCACTGCATAATAGCAAGGTTTAATCATGCAGGAAAATCAATATAAGCCACCTGAATAATGAATGGATTCAACCCATAAATTATGCATATTCAGTATTTATATTTATTTTTCATAAATATATTCTTATGAGTAATAAGATAATAATTCATTGTTATTTATCTCATAATAATATTTTTAAAAATAATGATTAAGCTCTAGTCTAATTAAACAAATAATTCAATACATTTTAAAAATCAACACTCTTTATTAACAAAGCCAAAGTCATACAGGAAAATTTATTCATGGCAAAAACCACAGATAAAGTCCAACTTGCGCTTGGGGACCATGCAGCCAGACAGCTTGCCAATGCCACCAAGACTGTTCCACAACTTTCCACCATCACCCCACGCTGGCTGACTCATTTATTACAATGGTTACCTGTAGAAGCAGGTATTTATCGCGTCAACCGTGTCAACAATACCGATGACATTCAGGTGGCCTGCACGCAACGTGATGAGGCGACCCTGCCACAGACCTTTGTGGATTATGACCCTCAGCCACGTGAATATTTCCTCAACGGCGTTTCAACCGTTCTGGATATTCATACCCGTGTGGCGGATTTATATAGCAGTCCACATGACCAGATTAAGGAACAGTTACGCCTGACCATTGAAACCATTAAGGAACGTCAGGAAAGTGAACTGATCAATAACCCTGAATATGGTTTATTGGCCAGTGTGGCGGATGAGCAACGTCTTTCAACCCTGAGTGGCCCACCGACTCCAGATGATTTTGATGATTTGTTGCGTAAGGTCTGGAAAGAGCCAGGCTTCTTCCTTGCCCATCCAGATGCGATTGCCGCATTTGGCCGTGAATGTACCCGCCGTGGTGTGCCACCACCAACGGTAAGCCTGTTTGGTTCACAGTTCATTACCTGGCGTGGTGTACCTTTGATTCCATCCAATAAAATCCCTGTGGAAGATGGCAAAACCAAAATCCTGTTACTGCGTGTTGGGGAAAAACGTCAGGGTGTTGTCGGCCTGTTCCAGCCAGGTTTGGCAGGTGAACAATCTCCTGGGCTTTCTGTACGTTTTATGGGCATTAACCGCAATGCCATTGCATCTTACCTGATCTCACTGTATTGCTCACTCGCCGTTTTAACTGATGATGCCCTTGCGGTACTCGAAGATGTGGAGGTGGACAAGTATCATGACTACCCAGTTAACTACAAGTAATCTAAACGGTAGTCCAACGGGTTCTGAAGTGGTCGGTGTTCAGCCACCGCCCAACTTCCCAGATGAAGCAACACTTTCACGGCTTGCCTCTGAATTTTTTGCGGCATTGCCCAGTTCTGGGAATGGTCATCCATCTGGCTTGAATCTGGACTTGCCGAATGTCGGCACGCCACCACATCCTCCTCAACCTGCCGAACCATTGGCAGCGCTGAGTGGACGTATACCCAATATTGCCTATGAAAAAAGTTTAAACCCTGAATATCCTGAGCATATTCCGAATTATCCAGATTATCCTGAGCGTCGGGCGATTGCATCTGCGCCTGTGGTCGGTGGTGCAAACCTGCCTAAACCGCCACTTGAGCCGAATTTTCCACAGGCAATTCATAGCCCACCCAATGTGCCTTTGGTTGAACCAACACATCCCTCAGCCCGTGATGCTTCACCTTTTTATTTTTTAAATGATTTTGCTGCGCCCTCCGTGTCAAATTCTGAATTTGATGCGGCACAGTTTGCCACCGCACAATCATTTCAACTTCCTCAAGGTGATGGATTAAAAAGCTTGTTGCAGGATGAACCTAAAATCCAGTCTCAACCTGCCCATAACGCATCTTCTGGCTTTTACTTTCTGGATATTCCATCAACGCATCAGGCATATGGCAATTACCAGCCCTCACAACCACAATTTGTTGCCAGTGCAGCTCAGCCATTGGATGTGCATGCCATCCGTCGTGACTTTCCCATCTTGCAGGAACGGGTCAATGGTCGTCCTCTGGTGTGGTTTGACAATGCAGCGACCACGCAAAAACCGCAAAGCGTGATTGATCGGATTGCCTATTTCTACCAGCATGAAAACTCCAATATTCACCGTGCAGCGCATGAGTTGGCAGCTCGAGCCACCGATGCCTATGAACATGCCCGTAATGTGGTGGCTCGTTTTATTGGGGCGAAATCATCCAAGGAAATCATTTTTGTTCGAGGCACTACCGAGGGCATTAACCTGATCGCCAAAACTTGGGGTGAGCAAAATATTGGTGAGGGTGATGAGATCATTGTCTCGCATCTGGAGCATCACGCCAACATTGTGCCGTGGTTTCAGTTGACTAAAAAAGTCGGGGCAAAACTGCGTGTGATTCCTGTGGATGATACGGGACAGATCATTTTGGCGGAATTACCCAAGTTGATTAATGAACGTACCAAGCTGATTTCCATTACCCAGGTTTCCAATGCCTTAGGTACGGTGACACCTGTTCCCGAAGTGATCCAGATTGCCCATGCCAAAGGTGTACGGGTATTGGTGGATGGCGCACAGTCTGTTTCACATATGCCCACCGATGTACAGGCGCTGGATGCTGACTTTTTCGTATTTTCTGGTCACAAGGTATTTGGCCCAACAGGGATTGGCGCAGTTTATGCCAAACCTGAACTGCTCGAAAGCATGCCTGTCTGGGAAGGCGGTGGCAATATGATCGAGGATGTCACCTTTGAGCAAGTCATTTACCAGCCCGCACCAAACAAGTTTGAGGCAGGCACAGGCAATATTGCCGATGCGGTGGGTCTAGGGGCTGCACTGGAATATGTCGAGCATCTTGGTATTCATAATATCGCCCGTTATGAGCATGATCTACTGGAATATGGTCAACATGCGCTGAGCGGTGTTAAGGGCTTGCGCCCGATTGGCACAGCCAAAAACAAAGCCAGCGTGATGTCTTTTGTGCTGGCTGGCTATTCAACTGAACAGGTTGGTAAGGCGCTGAATCAACATGGTATTGCGGTCCGATCAGGCCATCACTGCGCCCAGCCGATCTTGCGTCGTTTTGGTGTGGAACAAACTGTTCGCCCCTCTCTGGCATTTTATAATACCACTGAGGAAATTGATTTACTGGTGTCGGTGTTGCATCAGCTCTCGAGAAATAAGCGCACTGTTTAGTGTTTTAATGTCACAAGGAAGCTGCCATTGGCGGCTTTTTTGTTTTCGCAACAACAATCTACACAAATAATTTCTGTACTTGCATCCCCTATTTTTACAAGATTAAGCTGCTTATCAATTTAAAAAATGCTTGACATTAAAGCTAACTTTAATCTTATGCTGTTTATAGAAATAGACAATTTCCATGAATTATAGAGGTCAGATCAAGATGCAAACTATACTCGGTGCAAACGGACAAATCGCTCAGGAATTGGCTAAAGAGCTAAAACGTAACTACACATCTGATCTTAGATTGGTCAGTAGAAATCCTAAAAAGGTCAATGACACTGATCAAGTTTTTCCTGCCAACTTGCTGGATCAAACCCAAGCTGAACATGCCATTCAAGGCAGTGAGATTGTATATTTTGCCGTTGGTTTACCGATGGACACAGATATGTGGGAACAGCAATTTCCAGTCATGATGCGCAATGTCATAGATGCCTGTAAAAAGTATCATGCCAAACTGGTATTTTTTGATAACACCTATATGTATCCACAAAACAATCAACCGCTAACTGAGCAAACTGAATTTGCACCTGTAGGACGAAAAGGTAGGGTTCGGGCAGAAATCGCCAACATGCTGTTGAAAGAGATGCAGGCAAAAACTATCACAGCCATGATTTGTCGTGCACCTGAATTTTATGGGATAGGCAACACTCAAAGTATTACCAATTCGCTGATCTTTGATAACCTGAAACAAGGCAAAAAGCTCAAAGTGTTTTTAAACGATAATACCTTGAGAAGCCTGATCTGGACACCCGATGCCAGTAAAGCAATGGCATTGATTGGCAATACGCCTGATACCTACGGTCAAACTTGGCACTTACCAACCGATGATCACCGACTAACTTATAAACAGTTTATTGCATTAACCTCAGAGCTTTATGGCAAGCGCCTCTCCTATAGCGTGATTCCTAAATGGGTCTTAAAGATCGGCAAGTTATTTAGCCCACAACTCAAGGAAGTACAGGAGTTGCTGCCACGCTATGCACAAGACAATCTGTTTATTTCAGATAAATTTAAACAACGTTTTCCTGAATTTAAGGTCACAACGTATAGACAAGGAATTGAACAAATTCTAAAAGAACAACAGCAATAAATCCTCTAAAACGCTATCAAAAATCGCATGATCTTTAGCTTGCTCATGCGATTTATCAAATTTTTATCCCATTTTTCATATTTATCCCATCTTTTGTGCAAAGCAGAAATTCAGATATTTTTTGCGTTATTGCTTATTTTTCTTATTTAAAAATTGCCATTAATCTAGCCTCAAGTTGTTATAACAAGTTGCTGACAAATGAATCAGGCATTGCTCAATAAAGTGGATGGCGAACGACCTTTGTATGATCAGGTTTACCAAACCTTATTACAACAGATCGGTGATGGGACTTATCCAGTCCAGCATAAACTCCCCTCTGAAAAGGAACTGAGTGAATTATTTAATGTCAGCCGTATCACCATTCGTCAGGCCTTAAATCAACTCCAGCTTGAGCATCTGGTTTACAAAATTCAAGGCAAAGGTACTTTTGTCAGCGCACCAAAAACATTCCAGAACATTTCCCAGTTACAGGGCTTTGCCGAAGCTATGCGTAATATGGGACATGAAGTGTTTAACGTGGTGAAAGAATTTCGCTTTATTCCAGCCACACCGCAAATTGCATCGAAACTCAAGCTTTCGGTCAACAGTATGGTGGTTGAGATTAAACGGATTCGTTTGGTGGATCGCAAACCTGTTTCCTTTGAATTGACTTATTTACCTGAAGCGATTGGTGTGGCGTTGCAACAGATTAATCTTTCGACTCGTGATGTGTTTTTAGCCATTGAAGAAGATTTATCCATTCCGCTTGGACATGCCGATTTAAGCATTGATGCCGCCCTTGCTGATGAAACATTGAGTGAATTGTTGCAAGTGGAAATCAATGCGCCACTGCTACGAGTGGAACGATTGACCCATAACCATGAGGGACATCCCATTGATTTTGAATACCTATATTTCTCAGGAGAGAGCTTTCAATACCGTTTAAGGGTAGATCGAAAGAAATCCAAATAACTTTTTAAGGGGGCTTATGCAATAAGCCCTTACAAGACCCGTTATCGAGGCAAAACATGAATACCGTTTATTTAGACTATGACCTTGTGGTCATCGGTGGGGGGACGGCTGGCCCAATGGCAGCGATCAAGGCCAAAACCACTAACCCTGCCCTGAAAGTTTTATTGATTGAAAAGGCCAATGTAAAACGCAGTGGCGCAATTTCAATGGGCATGGATGGCTTAAACAATGCCGTGATTCCTGGCTATGCCACGCCTGAGCAATACACCAAGGAAATTACCATTGCCAATGATGGCATTGTCAATCAAGCCACTGTTTACGCTTACGCCAAACATAGTTTTGCGACCATTCAGCAGCTTGATCAATGGGGCGTGAAATTTGAGAAAGATGAAACAGGCGAATATGCGGTCAAGAAAGTACATCACATGGGCGCATACGTGTTGCCAATGCCTGAGGGTCACGACATTAAAAAGGTGTTGTACCGTCAGTTAAAACGAGCACAGGTCAAAATCAATAACCGTATTGTCACGACAAAACTCCTTAAAAATGCTGACGGCGCGATCAATGGCGTATTGGGTTTTGATTGCCGTACGGGTAACTTTTATGTGATTAAAACCAAAGCTGCGATTTTATGCTGTGGTGCGGCTGGGCGTTTGGGCTTGCCTGCTTCGGGTTATTTAATGGGAACTTATGAAAACCCAACCAATGCAGGCGATGGCTATGCAATGGCGTATCACGCAGGTGCGGAACTGTCCAATCTGGAATGTTTCCAAATCAATCCATTGATCAAGGATTATAACGGTCCTGCCTGTGCCTATGTCACTGGTCCATTGGGTGGCTATACCGCCAACAGTAAAGGTGAACGCTTTATCGAGTGTGACTATTGGTCAGGTCAAATGATGTGGGAATTTTATCAGGAACTGCAAAGTGGCAATGGTCCTGTGTTCCTGAAAATTGACCATTTAGCCGAAGAAACCATTCAGACCATTGAGGAAATTTTACATACCAATGAACGCCCAAGTCGGGGACGTTTCCATGAAGGACGAGGCACCAATTATCGTCAGGACATGGTGGAAATGCAGATTTCCGAAATTGGTTTTTGTAGTGGGCACAGTGCTTCTGGTGTTTGGGTTAATGAAAAAGCTGAAACTTCCGTTAAAGGCTTATATAGCGCAGGCGATATGGCAGCCGTACCGCATAACTATATGTTGGGTGCCTTTGTCTATGGCTGGTTTGCAGGCACCAACGCGGCTGAATATATCGCCAGTGTTGGAGATTCAGAACTGAATCAGGAGGAGATTGAAGCGGAAAAAACTCGCATTTTTGCACCATTGCATCGTCCACAAGGACTGTCTGCGGAACAAGTGGAATATAAGTTGCGCCGTATGGTGAATGACTATTTGCAACCACCAAAAACTCGCCAAAAGATTGAAATTGCCCTCAAGCGTTTTGAGGAAATCAAAGCGGATATCGCCCAGATTAATGCCACCCATCCACATGAATTAATGCGAGCGGCGGAAGTTTCGGTGATTCGGGATTGTGCGGAAATGGCAGCACGAGCATCCCTATTCCGTACTGAAAGCCGTTGGGGTTTATATCATTATCGTGCTGATTTTCCTGCCAAGAATGATCAGGACTGGTTCTGTCATGCACACCTAAAAAAGGATGAACACGGCAATATGGTCAGCTTTAAAAAGCCCGTTGAACCGTACCTGATCCCGATTGATGAGCAGGAAGCGAATTCATATAACTTATTACGTATTCAGAAAAAATTAGTGGCTGACCCAGCCTAAAAGAGATCACGATTATGGCGTTTATTTTTAAGGAAATTGCCCACCGCACTGCTGCTCCTGTGCTGGTGGATGAAGATAAATGTATTGCTGATAAAGGCTGTACCGTCTGTGTCGATGTCTGCCCAATGGATTTATTGGCGATCAATCCAGATACGAAAAAAGCCTATATGCAGTTTGATGAATGCTGGTACTGCATGCCATGTGAGAAAGACTGCCCGACTGATGCCATTCAGGTCAACATTCCATATTTACTTAAATGAGGGGAACACCATGCAACTCAACAAATTAGCGAAAAGCATTATTTTAAGCACGACTTTACTGTCTATTTTTAGCGCAGCACAGGCCGAAGACATCCGTATAGCGATTGGTACACAGGACACCACCATTAACTGTGCCACGGGTGGCTTGTTGATTCGTGAATTGAATCTATTGCCTAAATACCTGCCAAAAACAGGTAAATATAAAGATGCCAAATATGACATCGTCTGGAAAAACTTTACCTCTGGCGCACCCTTGACCAGTGAAATGGTGGCAGGTCGTCTGGATATCGGTGCAATGGCAGACTTCCCTGCGGTGAATAATAATGTTGCCTTTAAAAAGACAGGCAAGGAAAGTATTTTCCTCACTGTCCTGTCTGGCAGTACCACAGGCAGTGGTAACGGCATTGTCGTGCCTGTGGATTCAGACGTGACCTCGATTCAGGAACTCAAAGGCAAAACCATTTCTGTACCGTTTGCCTCTACTGCACATGGCTTGTTGTTACGTGCCATTGCAGCTCAAGGCTGGGACCCAAAAACCGATGTCAAGATTATTGCCCAAGCGCCAGAAGTCTCTGGCCCAGCACTCAAGAGTAATAAAATTGATGCCCATGCTGATTTTGTACCCTTTGCTGAATTATTTTCCTATCAAGGTTTTGCCCGCAAAATTTATGATGGCGCACAGGCTAAAACCCCAACCTTTCACGGTTCTTTAGCCAATAAGTCTTATGCACAACAATATCCTGAAATTATTCAAGCCTATTTAAGAGCAACCATTGAAGCAGATCAACTAATTCGTAAAGAACCTGAAAAATACAGTGAACTGATTGCAGCCAAAACAGGTATTCCTGCTGAAGTGGTGTATTTATTTCACGGCCCTTTAGGCTTACAAACTCGTGACCTGACATGGAAACCTGAATATAAGAAAGCCACCCAAACCGCAGTTGAAACCCTGAAATATTTGGGCCGTGACGATGTCGATATTGATGTGAATCAGTTTATTGATGATCAATATATCCAAAAGGCGTTTAAGGCAGCAGATTTAAATTACACGCAACAACTTAAAAATTATGCCCAAGCGCCACTGGTGGCGAAAGATGCCCTGACACAAAAACCTATCCAGAGCTTTGAGCGTGTCTCGCAAATCTGGGTCAAAGGTGAAACCAAAGTGCGTAGTTATGTCACCCCTGAAAATGCCTTTAAAGATTTAAAGAATTTGCAGAAACAGGGCAAAACCATCCGTGTGGTGTACAACCAAGACCGTGATTTAAAAATTAAAGTACTGGCAAATCTAGCATGGTATGCCACCGATAAAAATGGTCAGATCAATGCGTTCTTGTTGCGCGGCAATGCCAATAATTGGGCAAAAGCGCATGGCGGTAAAGTTTATGACTTTAATAATGCACAGAAATTGGTGAAGTGATCAACTCCCTCCTAACCTCCCTTTAGAAAGGGAAGAGTCTCACGAATCTTAGTCAGTCTTTAGACTCGTGAAAAGTCCCCCTTTTAAAGGGGGATTTAGGGGGATTTTGAGATTTAGGAGAAATAAATATGAATAGTTTAGCGGACACCCAACCAATTCAGTCTAAGGCAATCCGCCCTGTGTTTAAATTTTCCAGACAACAGACGATTTCTTATGGCTTGAGTGCGGTTTCGATTATTTTAAGTGTGGTGTTGTGGCAATTGCTTTCCCATTACCATATTAATTTGGGCATCGTGAATTTTGCCAATGTCCCCTCACCATTGGATGTTGTGCGTTCATTTGTTGCCTTTGTCGAACTGGATACTGCCCTTGCCCATGTCAAAGCCAGTATTGGACGAGTATTAATAGGCTTTGTTTTGGCTGGGTTTGTGGGCGTGATTTTAGGTTTATTGATTGGTTATTCCAAAACCATTGCTGCGATTTTTATGCCGCCACTGGAAATTTTACGCCCGATTCCTGCGGTGGCATGGATTCCATTGGCGATTTTAATATTTCCCTCATCTGAAGCATCGATGATTTTTATTACCTTTTTAGGTGCATTATTTCCGATTTTGCTGAATACCATTCATGGCGTGGAAGCAGTGGATCGACGTTTGATTGCATCGGCAAAAAGTCTCGGTGCGGGTCAATTTGCCATTTTACGTGAAGTGATTATTCCAGGTTCGTTGCCAAGTATCACCACAGGCTTGGCAATTGGTATGGGCACCTGCTGGTTCTGTCTGGTCACAGCCGAAATGATTTCTGGGCAACTCGGTATCGGCTATTTCACTTGGGAATCTTTTACCCTGCAAAACTATGCCGACATTATCGTGGGCATGTTATTGATCGGGGCTTTGGGGATGTTGAGTAGTGCCTTATTACGCTATCTCGGCAAGAAACTCACCCCGTGGTATCAGTTAAGGAAAGCATAATATGAGCACAATCTCTGAAAATGATTCAGTCGGGCATATCCATTTAAAAAATATCAATCTGCATTTAGGACAGGATAAACAACGCTTTCAGGCGCTTGATCATGTGTCCTTTGATATTCAGGCAGGTGAATTTGTGTGCCTGTTAGGGCCATCAGGTTGCGGTAAATCTACTTTACTCGGTGCATTGGCAGGACATTTACCAATTAGTTCAGGCACGATGTTGCTAGATCAACAACCAATTGCTAAACCATCTTCTGATCGTGGTTTAGTATTTCAGCAACACACCCTATTCCCTTGGAAAAGTGTACTGGAAAATGTCTGCTTCGGTTTAAAAATGAAAGGCATCGCCAAAGCAGAACGGCTACAACAAGCCCAGCACATGATTGAACTGGTCGGACTCAAAGGCTTTGAACATAAATACCCTGCCGAACTCTCAGGTGGCATGCAGCAGCGAGTCGAAATCGCCCGTGTATTGATTAATCAGCCTCGTGTGCTGTTGATGGATGAACCTTTTGGCGCACTAGATGCCCAAACCCGTTTAAAGATGCAGGAATTACTACTAGAAATTTGGCAGAACATTCAGACTTCAGTGCTGTTTATCACCCATGATATTGATGAAGCCTTATTTCTTGCAGATCGGGTGCTGATTATGAGCCATCGACCTGGACGAATTATTGAGGAAATCAAGCTGGATTTTGCTCGTCCTCGTCATGTCGATTTGGTCACTTCGCCTGAATTTACCCAGATTAAAAAACATTGTATTCAAGTATTAAAACATGCCACGCAAGTTGAACTCAGCCGCCTCAATCCATTAGGCCTGAATCAGAAAGTAGCCGTTTAGGAAGATTAAAATGAGTATAAATTATCCAACACCACCTGATCTTGATGAAGATTATGCCGATTATGTGTTGCAGCTCAATCAGGATGATGAAAATATCCGTTTTGTGGCGATTATGAATATCGCCGATGAAGAACAGCCTGAATTATTGGCTTGGTTACACTATGCGGTATTGCATGATTCTGCCTCCAAAGTACGTGAATTAGCAGCCACCCGTTTGGAGGGTTGGGAGGATGCCACCTCGCTACACACGTTGGCGCAAGCATTAACAGACATTCATGAAAATGTCCGTTTAGCTGCGGCACAAAGTCTCAGTGAAATTAAAAAGCCTGAATCTGCTGAACATTTAGCGACTTATTTACAACATCAGGATGATTTTGTCATTGCCTCCATCTTACGGGCAATCAGGGAATTACGAGCTGAACATTTATTTGATGATATTTTACAGCATGTGCAACATGCCAATCCGTTGGTGCGTAAAGAAGCGGTCAGCACATTAAGCTGGCTACAAAAACAACAAGGCTTGGCGGCTTTGGCAAATATTGCCCAACATGATCATGATGCCGAAATTCGCCGTATTGCCACAGGTGGCTTGGGTGCAAGCCAAAATCTCAGCCCTGAAATACTGGCAGCTTTGCAGAGTTCACTCATAGCCGAAGAATGGCAATTACGGGTCGAAGCAGCATTGACTATTGGTAAGCTGAAAGCGGTCGAACTGGAAAATATCCTGTTGCAACAACTGGATGATGTGTATTGGCAAGTACGAATTGCGGTAACTCGTAGCTTAGGTTTACTCAAAGCTAAATCTGCAATTGCAAAATTACAGGAAAATTTCCAGCATGACATTAGCAACTTGCGTAAGGAAGTCGCCATTGCATTAGGTGAAATTGGTGGCGAACAGGCACAGGATATTTTACTTGCCCATGCAGAAGACCCTGACCCAGAAGTGCGTAAATCTATTCGTATTGGGCTGGCCTTGATTCAGGAGAAACTCAATGCAGCTTGAACCGACTGAGATCAAGGTCAATGTTGAACAGCAACGTTTATTGCTGAGTTGGGCAGATGGTCAGCATAAGGATTTTAGCCATGAGCAATTGAGAGCCAATTGCCCCTGCGGATTTTGCCGTGCCAGTCGTTTATGCCAGAAAGAGATTCAGTATCCTGAAAATGTTGCCATTTCAGCGATTTACTCACAAGACTACGGCATTCAAATCTGCTTTGATGATGGACATGACAAAGGCATTTTTCCGTGGGCCTTTTTGAAAGAACTTATGGTTTAACAAGAACATTCAAAGTGATGAAAATATCTTTAACAACTCTGCCATTTCATCATTTTGAATGATTCACTCCTTAAAATATCGAGGTTAAATCAGTCCAGCTATTCATCATTCGCTATAAAAATAAATTCTTTGGAAATTTCCATGCAACCATCAGATACCACACCTCCGATTCAATCTGTCTCCTTCTGGGATGCTTTTCGCTTCTGGCTTAAATTGGGGTTTATCAGCTTTGGCGGACCTGCTGGCCAAATAGCGGTAATGCATCAGGAACTTGTGGAAAATAAACGCTGGATTTCTGAAAAAAGATTTTTGCACGCACTCAACTATTGCATGTTGTTGCCTGGTCCTGAAGCACAACAACTCGCCACCTATATTGGCTGGTTAATGCATCGAACCACAGGCGGTCTCGTTGCAGGGACCCTGTTTGTTTTACCCTCCCTGTTTATCCTGATTGCCCTGTCATGGATTTATGTGCAGTTTGGTGATCTACCGATTATTGCAGGCCTGTTTTACGGAATTAAACCTGCCGTAACCGCAATTGTATTCCATGCAACTTATCGCATTGGCAGCCGCTCACTAAAAAATGCTTATCTTTGGTTGATTGCTGTGGCTGCGTTTATTGCCATCTTTGTGTTCAACACCCCTTTTCCCTTAATCATTTTAGCGGCTGCGATTGCTGGCTATGTGCTGAGTAAGCAAAAACCAGATTTATTTAACGCTCAGGCTTCCCATCAAAATGATCATAAAAGTTATGGGGCAGCCCTGATTGATGATGATACCCCCACGCCTGCACATGCAATTTTCCATTGGGCCAGACTCGCCAAAATCCTGAGCATTGCAGCATTGCTTTGGTTTGCTCCAATGCTGGTTTTGACTCTGGGACTGGGATGGCAACATGCCTATACCCAAATGGCATGGTTCTTTACCAAAGCTGCCTTGCTGACTTTTGGCGGTGCGTATGCGGTTTTACCCTATGTCTATCAAGGTGCGGTCAATCATTATGCATGGCTGGGTCCAACCCAGATGATTGATGGTCTGGCACTGGGTGAAAGTACCCCAGGCCCACTAATCATGGTGGTGGCTTTTGTTGGCTTTCTGGGCGCATATAACCATGCATTATTGGGTGCTGATCATTTATTTTTAGCTGGGACAATTGGGGCAGTTATTGTCACTTGGTTTACATTCCTGTTTTCCTTTGTGTTTATACTGGTGGGTGCGCCAATTATTGAATCCACTCATAATGAGTTGAAATTTACTGCGCCACTTGCCGCCATTACTGCTGCTGTGGTCGGTGTCATTCTCAATCTTGCCTTGTTCTTTAGTTATCATGTGCTCTGGCCAAACGGCTTTCATCACCCTTTTAATTATGAAGCGGCATTTATTACTTTGGCTGCATTTATTGCACTATTCAAATTTCAGCTCAATGTGGTGTATGTGATTTTTGCTTCGGCCTTTTGTGGTTTAATCCTCTATATGAGTGGTTAAACATGTATACACAACTTAAGCAATTATAAGTACCAGATTGTGTCACTCAGTTGTTTTATTTCAGATTGATCATGACTGACATAGAGCATCGGAATTTTAATATCTTGTTTGACGCGTTGAAAAAAAGGAATGATCTCGGCTTTATGCGCCGTATCCAGTGCAGATAGTGGCTCATCGAGAAGCAGCAATTGTGGCGAGTACAGCAACGCTCGACCTAAAGCCACTCGCTGTTTTTCGCCTCCAGAGAGCTTAATCGGCATCCGCTCAACCAGATGCTCCAGCTTGAGCAATTCAATTATATAGTCCAGCTCAAATTTTCGTTGCTGCGGTGCAATATGCTTAAAACCAAACAGTAAATTCTGTTTGACATTTTTATGTGGGAATAGCTGAGCGTCCTGAAAGACCAAACCTACGCGACGCTGTTGCGTACTGAGATAAATGTTCTGACCTTGATCGAACCAAGTCTGGTTCTGGATTTTAATCCACCCCGATTGTGGTCGGATTAAACCTGCTATGCTGTGTAATATGGTGGTTTTCCCCGAACCAGAAGCCCCAAATAAACCAATCACCGATTGATCAGATTGAAAGCGTTGTTCCAAAGAGAATTGCCCTTGTTGTAGCTGTATATGACAATCAATCATGCTGAATACCCGCGCTTATTTTTCTGATAGCGATTGAACCACTGCGCAAACCATAAGGCAAAAAACGCTACCGATAAGGACAGGATAATCAATCGCCATACTGCCGTTTCGGTATCAGGCTGCTGCATCAAGCTATACATGGCCAACGGCAAAGTACGGGTTTCACCAGTAATATTGCCAACAAAAGTGATGGTTGCACCAAACTCGCCTAAGCTACGGCAAAAACATAAAATACTGCCGACTAAAATCCCACTGCTTGCAAGCGGCAATGTCACCTGCATAAATGCACCAAAGGCAGAAGCACCCAACGTTTTGGCTGCCATTTCCAGACGTTGATCAACCAGTTCAATCGCCAGTCGAATGGATTGCACCAATAAGGGAAATCCCATCACTGCGGATGCCAATACTGCCCCTTTCCAGTTAAAGGCAAATTCCAACCCCAACGGCGCAAGATATTGTCCTAAAATACCGCGATTACCAAATACCTGTAGCAGCAAATAACCAGGCACTACAGGTGGCAAAACCAAAGGCAGAAACACCAAAGTTTCAAACAGGGATTTACCCCAGAATTCCTTTCTTGCCAATATCCATGCAATCAGGGTCGCAGGAACTAAACTAGAGACCAGACAAGTCGCTGCCACCTTACATGACAGTTTCAGTACTTCCAGTTCTTCAGGAGTGAGCATCATCATTATTTAGAATACGCAGACTATATTTTCCAAGTCTGGGCTAATTTTCTCCATGCACATACCCCCATCATATTGCTCAGCATCGCTAATTTAGTCAGGTTGATCTTCAAATTTCGCTATATTTCCACAAATATAGCGAATAATACAGTTATACAGAATACCTTAAATCAAAAGCGATCATCATGAATATTTTTTTGGACTCAAACAAAAAATTGTTATTCAGGCAACTTTAATCGTGTTAAGCCAGCAATATGTGTAACAAACTGGTTAGAGGAATCATTTGCTACAGCTTAGCGCAAACTTAAAAACTTTAACGCTCTAGCTGAATATCCTGATTTTGTCGAATGGTTTGAATTTCCCTGCCTTCAGGATCGACATAAACCAGCTCCACACGGCGACTTAGGGCACGCCCCATTTTCGGGTTTTCATTTTCAATCAGTTGGGTCTTACCTTTTGCCTCTGTCGCAATACGATTTAGAGCAACACCTTGCTGAGTTAGATATTGAGATACTGCCTGCGCACGACGCAAGGACAATTTTAAATTATATTGTTCATTTGCCTGCTGATCGGTAAATCCATACAGTGTCAAGGTGTAAGCTGGATGCGCTGTTAGGAAGTTCACAATCTGATTGAGTACATTGATGGAATCTTGCGATAAAACCGCCTGATCCAAAGCAAAATGCACAACATTCGGCACAGGTTGATCAGCAACCTGCCTATTTTCAGAGATGACTGTTTTTTGTTGCGGCGACCAAATCGGCCAAGGCCCTGCAACACCATGACATCCCTGCTCAATGCCATTCAGTTCCTGTAAAGATGGATAACTAATTTTCGGAAGCTGTTGAGGAACATCTGCACTGCAACTAAACGCCCGACTATTTGCCTGATCAATCAAGCGCTGTGCTGATAAAAACAGTTCCCGTGAATGCCGCCAGCCCAACTCACAATGTTCAGCAGCTGCCCAGACCAGCATCACCTCTGCCTGTGCAACCTGAGACTGGGCACAGGAAAAACCCGCATGCTGTTTCAATAATTCAGCATTTGCCCATAAATCCCGACGCATTACACTTGAGGTAGACAGAATCGGTGTGGTTAAACTTAACTGCTTAGCCTGACCCTGCTCCAATGCCACTATAATCATTTCCGCCTGAGCAAGAGCCTCCTTTCGCGCAGCTTTTGCGCTTTTTTCACTTCCCTCATGGGCTGCATAAGTCAACCATGCGGCAGCTTTGGCAGCATGATAACGTTCAATTCCCTGTTCATTCAAAAAAGGAACGAGACGTGCCTGCAAGGCAGCAACCTGTTGGTCTTTTGGATTATAAATGCCTGTTTGGACTGTGTTTGGGGAATCTTGTGCCGTAACAGGTGCAACCAACTGATCAGGATTTTCTGCCCAAACCATCACGCTCCAGCAAACCGCAACAGTTGCAGCACCACGATAAAATTGACGCAAGACAGGTGTGACATATTTCATCTTTATGGTTCTCTTGAAGCGTTCACGGTAGAATTGTTGCGAGAAAACAGGTTCTCATCAAACTTGAATCTAAAGCGTACATATGCGCCCTGAATCGTTGTGTCACTATCCACCAGATCATCATCTTTATAGCCAGAGAAGTTATAACCACCTGATAACCAGAGGTTTGCAGCCAGCAGATAGCCCACTTCCGCCCCAACCAGAACACGGCGGCCCGAACTCATGTTCGACCATAACACACCTGTATGAACACCCGCATCCCAACGTTCATTGATGTCATACATTGCCCGACCACTGAGCATATGTGTCATACCACTTGACTCCAAACCAGAGAACGTGGTGTCCACATTTTTAACCGCATATTGGCCTGAAAGGGTAATATCGCGACCTGGATGATAATTCAAGTGATTTGAGAAAATATAGACATGCTTTAGGTATGGATT
Organism: Acinetobacter thutiue; assembly: GCF_030385805.1. Classification (NCBI taxonomy): domain Bacteria; kingdom Pseudomonadati; phylum Pseudomonadota; class Gammaproteobacteria; order Moraxellales; family Moraxellaceae; genus Acinetobacter; species Acinetobacter thutiue. Next base: position 473,056 of record NZ_JAUDZE010000002.1, on the reverse strand, counting down.
ATTTAAATCTGACTTGTTACTGTCATAGCGGTATTCCACCTTGGTCAGCGCATCAAAACGATTGTGCTCAGTGTCACGGTAGGCAGCACCCACCTGGAAACGATCAACCAGGCGATCACCACTGTTTTCATTCTTGCTGTCAGTCAGGCTAACTACATTTTTCGCCAATAAAGTCACATCATCGGAATATTTGTAGGCAATACCCAGATTATTCAGGATGGTGTCAGACTGGTCAGCCCAACGTGCTTCAATTCTCGCAACAGCTTTCCAGTTTGGATTGGCCAGATATTCCACACCTAAAGATGCAGCAGTATTATCGGAATTTTGGTTATCGGTATCTGCTTTTGACAATGACTTCACCTGTTCAAAGCTGGTGGTTGCATAGAAGCCTTTTTCCAGTTCCCAACGGTTACGTAAACCGATTGCAGCTTCAGCTTCACGAGCGCTGATACCATCACGAACACGATATTCACTAAACGCTGTGCCGTTATTGTTATATTTGCTATCCAGACCAAACACTGTGACATTACGACGCTGATTGTTATTTAGGTCATACAATCCCTGAATACTAGACACCAACTCATGGCGACCATAGGCACGTAGTTTTGAATTAATCTGGTAATTCGCACCCAAGGCAAAAATACGGCGCTCAGCTTCGGAAACATCCTGCTCATATTCAGCAAAGACATTTGAACCCTGCCAAGGAAGCTGTGTGGTGATTTTTGTACGTGCGGTTAAACCATGATATGGCGCTGTTTGTGAAGCCCCCAACAGTGCTGGATTCTCAGACTCATCATAATATTTCAGGCCCAGCTCAACTGCCACAATACGGCTGATCGCACGTTCAATACTGGCAGAAACACCTTGATTGACACCACTTTGCAAATCTTCAGTACGGATAGCCTCCAGTTTTGCCAAACCGATCTTACCCAGTTGCGCACGCCCTTTTATACCACTTTCCTTACGTCCAGCAGTGATTGGTGCCGCAGTGTTATAGAACCCAGTATCTGCCTGATTATGGTAGGTTTTCAGCTCCATATTCTTATAGGCATAGTTCAGTTCAACGCGAGCCGCATTCCCCGACAATTTACCTGTTGCATCTGGTGTGGTGTTAATCTGTGTTAAAGAGTTTAAACCGTCATTGATATTTTCAGAACGGGCAAACTCAGCAATCAATTTACCCTTGTCGGCAAATTTCACCACGGTATTGACACTGGCCAACTGGTCCTGCGTCAGTGGATTATTGCTTTTTACATAAGCCCCACCCACTTTCACCTGATCAAGCAGCTTCACCGAGCCTGTAACACCACCAACCGTGTATTCATCCCCACCCTGATCAGATTCCACTGTAATACGCAGATAGACTGGATTCAGGTCAGCATCGACACTTGGTACAGGATCTTTTAAGTAAATGCTGTTGCTAAAGGTATCCACTTCATAATCAGTAAAACGTGCCAAAGTGCTACGCGAAATGATCAGGCCTGGATTATTGCGGTCACGGGTAACCACCTCAACTTTTTCACTATTGGCAAGCACATCATCGGTATTGACATTGCCCATGCTATAAGGACCCGAAATCCCCATGGCACGTTGTTCATTGGTCACCTGTTGCGTATTGGTCTGCGCAGCAAAGGCCGTTACTTTATAGCGGTCTGTTTCGACAGCCCCACGAACACCTGTTAATGAACGGCTATATTGACCTAAAGCCAGGCCCTCATCATTTTCGGTACGTGTAACATAATCACCGTACATGGCATAAGAACGGCCTTTATCCACACGCACGTAGAGCTTACTGGTTGTTTGTGCATCAAAACCTTTCGCTGCCGAGTCACCATAAACTGGATAATATTCATCTGGACGAATATCACGGAACAGACGCTGATTTTTATCCTTGTCAGAATCATAGGCAAGAGTCAGTAGATATTCACCCTTGACTTTACCTTTCAGGAACATGGCTGCACGCCCTGTCACATTGCTTTTGCCATTATCTGATGATGAAATCTCTTGCAGTTCTTCCTCAAATCCATCCTGCGAACGGACATTACTTAACTGTTTCGGATCAAATTTCTTAAAGTTAATTGATCCTTCCACCAAACCAACTGCGATAATCGGACGTAGATCAGGTAAGAAACGTATTGGTGTACTGCTATGGAAAATACCACTTTCAACCGACAGCGTTCCTTCCCCTGCCTCGATTGGCGCCTGTATTGGTACAACAAGCGTACCGCCCTCAACAAAGACCTGAATACCAGGTTGTTTTGGGTCCAGGTCAGTCAACTCAATTTTACCAATCGAGCTGTCGAGCGTAACAGGCGTACGGCTAGAAACCAATGTGCCATTACGGTCAACAATTTTCATGGTCACGTTAAAATAATCACGGCCGTTGGCTTGCGGTTGTACTTTGGCTGACTCAAGTAACAGCTTATCCATTTGGTCAGGGACAATCACATTGACCTGTTTGCTATCCCGAACATTGCCCATCATGTCGACTTGACGAACTTCAATACTGTTTTTACCCACAGCAAGATCGACACCGATAAAATCCAGACCTGCAACCTGTAGGTCAGGCAATATTGCGCGCTTACCAATTCGTTTCTCAGAAACCTGTGTGCCATTTACCCACAGTTGTAGTTGTGTGCCAGCAGCACCCTTAACCTGAACCGCTGTTTGGGCATAACCAAGAAGCTGCCCATCTTTTAAGTTGATAATTTCTAGCTGATTATTGGCAGCATTTTCCAGCACTGTTTCCAGACTAAGCATTTTCGCAGCTTGAGTGGATTCGGCTGGCACACTCTCAGTTGCTGCCAATGTTTCATTCAGTGGCAAGGCAACTGAAGAAGCAACGCCAGATTTTTCTGGTTCAAAAGTAACCTCTTTCAGTTCCTTAACCTGTTCCTTGGAAAAATCAAGGTTACAATTGGCCCTGATTCCCTGTGCCGAGATACAACCACTTGCTGGCTGACCTTTAACATCGGTAATTTTGGAAAAAACTGGATCAATTGTAAGGTCTGAACGTAACACCTGTTCTAAATTGGTGTTGTCCTGTTCAATGCGTTTTTTACGTTCTGCTATCTGCTGCAATAAGGCTTGCGAACATTGTCCTGTACCATTGGCAATTGCAAAATCGGCACGATGTAGTTCACCACGTTTTAAATCCACAAAACGGCTATTTGGATCACCTGCCTGACGATTGCCAATTAACACCAACTCAGAATCAACTGGCAAACTGGTACGATCAACCTTTAAGACGTGGGTTTTGGCACTGATCCCATAAAAATCATATTTACCTTCACTGTCAGTCACCACATAGCTACCATCTTCAAGGTAAATACGCACACCTGGCACACCGACTTCACCTGCATCCTGTACCCCGTTACGGTTACAGTCAGTAAAAATCTTACCGACAATAAAACCATCAGAGATCATTGCGCCAGGCGTTACTTCTACTTTTGCAGATGCTTCGTTTGATTCGACTCCCTGACCATCTTTTGCCCGAACACGGTTAATGCCATCACCATTCAAGGCATTTGGACCAATATAGACGCGATACTGAACCTTAACTTCCTTACTTGGAGTCAGTGTACCTAAACCTAGTTTCAAATAAGGACCTTTTCCACCCAATGGATCAGCAACCCTGGTTCCATCAACACGCATGGATCCTTGCACATAGATAAAGCCTCTAGGCAAGGTATCAGTAATCGAAACATCTTTGGACTCAACAGTTCCACGATTGGCAACTGTCACGGTATATTCTTCAAACTCACCGATTTCCGAGTTTTTATTGGTCGCAACTTTTTGTACAAATAACGGCGAGGTTGGTACAGCCAAATCAGGATCAATTGGAATATCGATATTTAGTGCTGGATCACCATTATTTAAGGTAAATTTGCCAGCATAAGACCATTCCAGATCAACAGCCTTATCCGCAGGGAAACTTGGATAAACCGATTTATCACTGACAAAGCTATAACGTGTATTTCCAGGAATTGTGGTTGTATCCACAACAAAACTGTAGGTTCCTGCTTTAACAAGGGGATAAATAAATTCACCCTCACTATTGGTGACCTGCTTAGCTGGAATTGTAACCAGTTCTCCAGTCTGCTCATCAAGTTTGTATGCAACATTGTCCGCAATTGGCTGACCATTCTGGTCTAATAGGGTTATGGTTGCCCCTGCCACAGGTAAACCTGTCTTGGCATCAAACACTGTTCCATATGGATCCATAAGTACCTGAGTACTAATATCGGTAAATGTCTGGGTTGAATTACCCTGCGTATCCAGACAGTCCGTCAGGCTAACTTGTACTTGATCGCGTTTGACTGTTTGTAATAATGAATCATAAGCAATACCTACACCTGCAAATGCGGTTGGTAGCGTGTAATGGAATACGCCTGTATTCGGGCCAGTTTCTACACCAATGACCTCTTCAAGATCACCTGTCTTGGTTGATTTAATCTTAATCTTTACCTTGTCCGCAGTATAACGGTCCGCATTACAGCTGGCATTTTGCGCTTCAAGATAAAGTGGTTTATTCACGCTGCCTGTAGTCAAGACATTTTGGAAATCACCAGATTTATTATTAATCGCTGCGAGACCACCTACCACGGTTAAAGCAGGATTAGACAATACCTCTTTTTGGCTATTTGTGGTTGCATACGAAACTTTATAGGTATTTTTAACCGTTGTTTTGGCAATGTTACGGTTCATTGTGACCGTAAGGTCAACCTGTTCGGTTGTATTGGCGTCTATTTGTGGAAAGCCAACCACCAATTGATCAACCTTGCTTAAGTCACCTGGCAAGGTCGTTGTATAGTTATTGCCTGTTTGCTTATACAAAACCTTGGCCTGCGTATTTTTTAACTGTGCAGACTTAAATGTTGTATTGGCAGGCAGATCATCAACTAAAAGCACCATTTTCTGTGCCTGACCATCGATCATCACATCCACTGGTCTTGCCGCTTTTTTACCTTGATTGGTTATGGCCAAAGTATAGTTAAGGTCATAGCTGGCATTGGCTGACGGCTCAAAAGTTTTCTGGGCAACCTCTTTGGTTGCAACCAGTTGTGGTCCATAGCTGATGGCACTATCTGTAGCCGTTGCTATTACACTGTTGTCTTCAACAAGTGTTGCTTTTAACGGTAAATTTAACTGCTGACTCTCGGTCAGGGTCGCACTCGCTGTTGCAACGACCCACAAATGAACGCTCTGGCCTACCGCCAAAGCAACAGTGGTTGTCAGTTGTTGATCATCGGTGTCGAATTGACCGTTTTTATTGGTATCTACATAAATTTTAACATTGCTTAGTTCATTTATTGTTAACGCTTCTAGCTGTACATTGACAGGAGCATTACTATTGTTGACTAAGGTATTTGCCCAAATAACACGTGTACTTGGTTCAATTTCCTGAACTGGTGGAGTAGTTAAAGCAATTGCGTAAAGAGCAGAAATATTGATTTCGACGGTATTTGAAACTGATTGTTGGGATTTACCATCGGGTGCAACATAAGTTGCATAGGCAATATTTTGGATAGAGCTACCCACTTCAGGCATATTCGCTGCATAACCATACTGCGCTGACAATATTGATACTGTCAACGTTGATAACATGAATGTCATGTTATGGAATGCGTTAGATTGCTTCTGTTGTAGCACAGCGCTTACCCTTCAACTAAATAGTCTAAAAAATTTAAAAAATTATTTGAGATGAACACCTGCCTAAGCAAATGTTCACATCTCTAGTTATTTGTTTTCATTTCAAGTGAATGAATAAAGCTTATGGTGTAAGTGGATTCACTTTAATCACAAACTCTAATGTTGCACTTGCATTTGGTGCTAAAGGCGACTGTTCTGCTGAAACAGTACCTGTATAGCCATCAACATAACTTGCTGTGTTTTGTAATGTTGCGCTTGTTGCAAGTGGAGACACACCTGAGATTGCTTTCAAGGTAGTGTATGACGGCGTATTATCGCTAATCACCACATTCGTTACGGTTGCATTACCTTCATTGGTCGCAACAATACGGTATTTCACACATTCGCCTGGTTTGGCACTCACAGTGTTCTGTGTATAAGTTGCGCCTGTGCCTGTTGTACAATCAACCAAAGCCTGATCCTTAACCAAACGTACCTGACCTTCAGTCACTGTGGTTAAGTCAGTATTAGAGATACTTGCGTGTGCAATACCAGTCACAGTTGTTGGGTTAATGGTGAAGATAACTGAACTTGGTGTTCCAGGGGTTGCATTGCTTGGCGCTTGAACCTTGATGAGTAAGTTCACAGAAGCGTTACGTGCAATCGCGCCTGTTACCGCTGCCAAATCACTACCTGTAACTAGGGTATCACCTGCATCAATGTTACCGTCGTTATTCACATCGATAAACAAGCTGGTTACCCAACCATTACCAGATTGGTCATTGGTCAAGGTAAATGGCAAGCTGCCTGGTGTTGCACCTTCAGCAATGTTACCTGTGTTGGTTAAAGTGTGTTTATAAACAACAGTACCACCTGGTGCAACTTGGCCAATGCGGTCATTTTGCAGGCTTAACTTACGATCCGCCTGAACAGTAACCTTGTCCACCATCACATCACTTAGGTTTGTCGCTGGTGAAGATACCTTGAAGTAAACTTGTTGGTCACCTGCTGGTGCATTCGCAGGAGGCGTTACCACAGCAACAAGTTTAATGTTACTGCCACCATTAATATTACCAGTATTGGTTAATGGTGCGCCTGTTGGGTTACCACTACCATCAGCCACATAGAATTTAACATCCCAACCTGTTGGTAATGCATGTGCAGGATCAATACCTAGATTGAAGTTATCGCCTGTTACACCAGCATTATCAATTTGAAGTGGGAAATTCACAGCCTGATTTGGTTTGGTACTACGAACATCAATATCTAAGCCAGTATCCTTACCAGATGCGCCAGCCACTGAACCAGTAGTATCTGAAGCATCACCATTATGTAAGTCAACTGTTGCAGGCGTTACTTGGCTAATCACCAAATCTAACGTATCTGTCTTAGTTGCATCAGACTTAGGACTTGTGGTCAAAGTCGCCTTAATAGCCGTTGATGTTGAATAGTTTGCTGGTAGCGTTACCTTTGCAACAAGGTTGTATGTACCACCACTTGGGATAGAACCTGTTGAAACAAATGGCGTTACACCGTCAGCTTGATACAAGGTAACAATACTACCTGCTGGTAATGTGCCTTTATCAATCGCAACATCAAACTCTTCACTCACATTACCCGTGTTATGGATAACGATTGGCTCGCCACCTTGACCTGAAGTGCTAAATTCAGCAACTTCACCCTGCTTGATTGAAGCAATGACAATTTGGTTATCTTTTGCGGTTGCAGAGGTTTTCTCCGCATCTGCGTAGGCATCAGTTTGGCTATCATTGATTGTGCCTTTTTTGATGCTTAAGATATTTACGTCATTCGGGTTAGAAGGTGTATTTCCTTCTGGGCCTGATGGACCATCTGGGTCAACATTTGCAATGTTCGTGATCACGCCCGCTGGTGTATTTTGATCTACGCGAACCTTAAAGGTTAATGTACCTGTAGTGTTCGGTGCCAGAGTTGGAATCGTTAAGGTTACAGTACCTTTACCTGATCCTGGAGTGGTTTCAACAAACTTATAACCATCAGCATCAACACCATCAGTTTGTGTCACGCCAGCAAGTTTTGCAGAATTAGCAACATAAGTTAAACCAGCAGGTAACAAGTCCGTAACTGTAACATCAGTTGCTGTTGTGTTACCTGTGTTTTGGTAAACCAACTTATATTCAACTTCACGAGCGGTTGGACTAGCTTGGGTCGCATCAATTGCCGTTACGCTGGCAGATTTAATCACACTAATCACTGCACCGTTGGTAATTTTAACGGTGTCTGTATTTGTTGCTGTGAGTGTATTGTCTAAAGTACTTTGTGCAGTGATGGTTAATTTACCCAAATCACCAGCAGAAAGTGCAACACCACCTGCACGAGTTGTTGGAGTGGTTGCCTGAACAATTAAGTTCACCGACTCACCTGCTGCCAAGGTAACACTTGTTACAGGAGTCTGGCTATCAGGAACACCATCCTTATTGGCATCAAGATAAACTTTTAAATTACTGAAGTCATATTGGTCACCAGAGGTAACATCCGCCACATTTACCGTGAACGTATCACTACCGTTACCCGTGTTGGTTAAGGTGTGTGATAAAGAAACCTGGTTGTTCGCATTGGCATTTGCTGTTCGGTCAGCAATCAACGTGAAACTTGCAACTGGCAATACTGTGGTGGTCACAATATTTGAAGATACAGTTTTAGTGTTTCCTGTGCTATCAGTATAGCTTGCAGATGCAATGTTACTGATATTTGTACCAGCGGCTGGTGCAGCGGCATGTGCAGATGAAACGAAAGCAGCACTACCAGCGACCAATGCAATGGAAGCTGCTAGCTGTGTAAGTTGTAGACGATTTGACATTATTTTACCCCTTATACGTAAAATGCCAATTAATTACTTGTTTTTTCACTATTTACGCGTGTTTGAGCAGAAACCGTCACAGACTTTCCAGCTGGAAGTTCTGCAATGGTCCAACGCAATGCACGATAATCTTTCAGTGGTACATTCACCATTTGATTACCCTCTTTGCGTTTTAAAGGCATTGGGGCAAAATGTGTACCGTCGGTACTTGCTTCAGCATTCTCTGGCTGAGACTTCGCCAGAAATTGAGTTTCTACAGGTATCGGTAAAGTCGCGGCCAGATTCTTGATTTTCCCAGTGGTGTTATTGGTATAGGTTGCCCGATACTCAATCACATCATTTGGTTTTACCTTGGTCACCAGCTTTGAAGTTGATTTCCCATCAGTGCCTGCACTGATCAGGAAAGTTTTGAGTTCTACTGAAACGGGCTCTTTTGTCGTTTTAGCCTCGGCGAATACACTTCCAGCCAAAACAAGAACCGCAGTACCAAGCAAACATTTCTTGTACATATTGTTTAAATACGCCATTCAATTATTCCTAGTCTTCTTTTTTATTTTTTGAACAGTAAGCTTTTTTACCATTCAAAAAACCGTTACTCATTTTTACAAAAGTATATCAACAATCAACAAATTTGTTTGAATTATTTCACACTTTTACAAAAAAATATTCTATTACTTCAAACTAAAGCAACTTCCATACCATTTTTTTCACCACAATATCTCTGCATATTTTTTGACCTAATTTTTAATCAGACTTTCTGCTTATTGAATCACACAGAACCTTAGAGTTCCTGTTGCTGATGGTTTTAGCAAACCTGTTAGCGACCATTCAAGAACTTCTCCAGAATGTGTTGCATTACAAGTATTTCCACTCGGTGTTACCCTGCAGCTCACATCACCAAAATTAGTACCAGTTGGTAAACTATCTTTCACCTTGACATTCTGTAGGTTCTTCACACTATTGTTTTTATAGGTGATCTCATACTCTAAATTTTGTTGTTTTGTGGCCTGGTTATTTACTAAAAAGCCTAAAGAATCAGATGGAGTTGACGAACAACTGGTCACTGCGCGTACTTTTTTTGTCAATGTCAACCCTGCACTGCCAATAAGTGTCACGTCTTGACGTTGTTGGGTCTGCCTGGAAATGTTAAGTGAACTGACCTGATAGCTTGCCTGTAACGTTCCAATATGCTGGGCACCAGCAAAAATATTGGTGGGTGAAAGTACTCGTTGAACAAGACAGATATCGGTATTGGGTTGTAATAAAACAGTACCAGATGGCGTTGGATCAAATACTGTCTCACCAGCATCAACAGCACCATTACAGTTGCTGTCTCGGTAAACCAGTGCCTGCCAAGGCTGATCATTATTTGAGTTTGAAGAACTTCGGATAAGTTGAGTTAGTTGTACAGGTGCTTGTGTAGTCAAGCGATGTGGATAATCGGTGACTTCACCTACCGTAATAGTATGTTGTCCATCTTCTGTTAAAACCACATTGAGATTGGCATCACCAAAATTATTGTTTGGATAACTTGTGGCTGTGGTTTTTGGCACCGTAATCGTATCCGTATTGCGACTGTACGTTCCTGTTGGACTTACCCCGCTAACTGAGGTGTATTCAGGTAAATTGGTTTGTACAATACAGAATGGGTTACTTAGAACACTTTTCTCAACTTTAAAACGATAATCCCCATTGTCATTGCTTATTGATACAACATTGAGATCAACACCTGAACAATTGGCAAGTTTAAGCGAACTGCCAGCAATGCCCTGCTCATTTGCATCAATGATTCCATTATAGGCATTTGCCACAATGTTGCTGACGCTACCACCATTATCATTAAAGACTTTGCCTGATATTAAAACTAAATCTTTACGGCTATTGGTTAAGGTACAAATAATTGCTGCATCGTTTGTATTAATCGTTAATTTATTGCCATTTAAAGGCGTAGTGTTGCCAGTACAGACGAGATTCCCCGCATACTCATTTTCATCGCCTTTGCTAAACGCCTCAATGATACTTCCTGTTGTTCCAAGCATGGCCAGCGGAACAATAATTGGTGTACCTGCTGTAGAGTTTGCTCCCGTGGCGTCCGCAACTGAGAGTCCTGTTGTTGCATTTGTGGTAAAGCCAACACTGTTCACGGTTGCACTATCACCAGCTAAGGCATTTTCCCATTTTTTGATTAAAGTGAGCGTAGTAAGTGTATTAGTTAGGGTACAAACAATATCTGCCCCTGCTGCAATTCCCGTTCTGGCTAAGGTGACTGTCCCATTTGTTTTATTAACAGTGACTGAACTTGCTCCTATACCCGTACATACAGCATCGGTCAACCGATATCCTGTCGGCATACCCGATTCAGTTAAGACGACATTTGTTAATGACAGACTCGGAGAAAAATATTGGGTTATGCCTGATGTTTCAGTTTCTGCAACTGTTGTCGTAATTGAATGGTTTAAGATTCCGCTATTTGCACTGGCAGTAAAATCAAATTTTCCAACCCCACCACGGCTAATTTTTTTAATTGTTAAACTTGGCGTACTATTAACAAATGTACAGGTAATATCTGCTCCACCAGTAATTAGTCGACCAGATGAAATGGTCAGCGTTGACCCGCTTAAATCACCAAACTCACCAATATTTCCTGTAATAAAACTATTGGCATCAGTACATTTCGCATCCTTTAATACATAACCCGTCAATAGAGTTGGCTCACTAATCGTCACATTTGAAAAGGTGTCATTCACCGTTAAAGCAGCAGAAGTACCTTTACCAATATTGGTGGAAGAACTTGAGGAGGTTGTTGCCACATTTGTCGATGTACTGGATAAATTACTGTTGACGAAAGCAAATGTGCCTGTACCACCACGTGACTCTTTTGCAATCTTGACAATTGGCACTTTAATATTGGAAAAATTGCAGTTTATATTTGGGTTATTGTTAATTTCAGTGGAGGTAAAGGAATAAGTTTTTGTACCCGTTCCTGATGTTGGTGCAGTGCCAACAAGTGCGCCAGACGTGCCATCAGTATTTCGAACACGGCAAGTTGCACCTAGTAATGACCAGCCAGCCATATTTGTTTCTGAAATGTTTACACTCCCTGATGACGAGGTGACTGCAAAAGGCTGACCAGAAAATATTGTTCCCCCATCAACCTGATATTGATCAATTGGTGTTTGTGTAACAACGGTCGCACTGGTTTTATTTGTGCCTGTTAAAGAAAAATCAAATGAACCTGTTCCACCAATACTTGCTTTACTTAGGTAAATCAAAGCCCTAGCAATTGTTGTCTGAACACTACTGCTATTATCAATAGGATAGATATCATTATATGGAGATGCATTGATTGTTGCGGTATTGGTGACAACGCCCGCACTAGAGGAATTAGTGGTTGCATTAATAACTATTGTACAGGTGGCATTTTTTGGTCCACTAAATTTACCTGTCACAGTCTTACTGGATATACTTGCACTACAAGTCGTTCCAGTGCCTGTTCTAGCTGGTGTGCCAACAAGAGTGACTACATTAAAGTTTGATGGAACTATATCCTGGAAATTCAGCTCACTGGTTGAACTAATTGCACGATCCCCTTTATTGGTAATCACCAACTGATATTGAACCGTATCCCCAGTACTAACCATCAAAGGTTCAGATTGAAAAGTTCCACTTGTACCCTTACGCTGAGTTTTTTCAATTTTTAAATCCACATCCTGAGTAGCATCGTCATCAATAATTGTATAGGTTGCCGTGCCATTACCTGATGCACCACACCCATTTGAAGACATCACATGATAAGCATTGCTTTGATTGATTGTGACGGTAAAAGTTTCATCAGGCTCAGGAACGGTATCACTGATAATCTCTACAGGGACATTCAGGATATAGGGTGTACCACTTCCATAGTTACCAGCGGGTATTGTGATGGTAAAAGTATTGGCCACCCCACCATTAATTTTATAGTCTGTACCTAGCTGTGCTGTACCATCAGTAACTGTAAAGGTCAGTGGAATGCCTGCTGGTGGCACAGTTCCAACCACAATGACCTGTACGGGCTGAACACCACCGCCATTTTCGGGTACAGAATAATTAGCAGATGTAAATTCAATAATCGGCTTAACTTCAATCTGGATACCATCTAAAAAATTCCCTGAAGTTCCTGAGCCTGAAGTAGACTGAAAACCAATGGTCGTTTGCCCTGTTGCACCTGTATAAATAAAGCTTCCACTATAGTCAGCCCATCGAGTTGTATTACCTACAGGTACAGTATTACTTTGCACAGGATTACATGTACCAGCACTACATGTCGTTACATTACCTGTTCCTGTTGTACCAGTCGCCACAGATACTACTGGTTGCGTACCTGCACGAAAATTCATGGTATCAGGATTGGTATTTCGTCCATTATGGCTAAATCTCCAATTGACTTGCTCGCCATTGACCAAACAAATATTTTGGGATATTTCTGAAATGTATTGGGCATTTAATTCAGCGAACTGCGTTCCTTCTTTAGCAACCATGTTGCCTGTGCCTCCCCCCCCAATACCCCGAGGTCCTGACCACAGTTCCATAACCTGTCCATTTCCACTTGGGACATACGTGCAAGAATCTACGGCCTCTTCCTGGTAATAGGGATGTGTGGTTAACCAACCAGGAACTTTAGTACTGTCAATGTAAACACGGCAGGCATTACCTGTATTTGCAATTTTAGGACTTTCAAAACTCAGGTTAATAAAACTACGCTGATATGCAGCCTGAGCAATACTGATGCTACTGACCAGTGAAAAAAACAAAATCAAAAGTTTTAGAACAGCATGATTAGCCAGTTTCATCATCTTGAATTTTTCCATTGAATTACTGCCCCACATAGCGCACCCCAAAACTGAATTCGTAACTTTGACCACCAACCACACTATTTAATGTTCCTGTCAGCTCACCTGCATTATTTAAAGCAGGGGCTGTCGTGCCACTACATGCTGTACAGGTTGGAACTTTCGATAACACCGTATAAGCAGGTGTCATATCCCTAAAGGTAAATACATTATTGATTGTGGGACCTGAATTATTTAAGGTTACTTTGTAGAGGACGCACTGTCCCTGACCATTGCCCTGCTTGCCAATATTTAGCTTATTTAAACTATAAGCTTCGTCAGCAGTGCCATCACAATTGAAATCACGTGCCTGCAATTTGGTTAAACTTAACTGTGACTTATTCACGGTGGTCACATCCTTAACAGATGCTACAATTTGATTCGCTGAGTCTTTTAAATTCACAATGGTTGTGTTGGATTGGGTAACATTATTTGAAGCAGTATTATTCACCTGAACAAACAACCTGACCTGTGACTGTGATGCCAATCCACCACTCGGTAAATCTGATAAATGATTAATTAAGGTATCACCACCATCAAACTGTCCATTATTATTGGCGTCATAATAAAGTTTGGCATTAAATTCAGACTGATCATTGCTTAGAACAAAATCATAACTGCCAGAAAAAGCTGTATCACTATGATTGACCAATAGATGGCTATATACCACAGTGCCTAATGGTGCGACCTGACCATATAAATCTGGCATAAATTCCAATTGAGGCTTGGAGTTTACACTTTGAATGGTTATGGCATCTTTAATAATGTCCTGAGCAGGGTTACCTGTAGCGACAAAGCTGGTTGAGATGACGCGGAAATAAATCGGTACAGTAATGTCATTATTAACTTTATCGACCTCAACAACCGCACAGACCAGTTGGGTTTCCCCATCATTTAAATAAATCGTCTTACCATTTTCATTACCCAACCCACTACAGTTTGTACCATTTGTGGATGCATAAAAACGCACACGGTTTACGCCTGCGGGCAAAGTCAGGCTAGAAAAATCACTGCTGGCATTTGCACTGAGCAAATACTCTGTTCCAACACCTGTATGTTTCACTCTTAATGGAAAAATTGCCTGTCCACCAGTCACAGGGTTATTACTGGATTTTACTGTTAAGGTTTTCCAAGCAGCACCATTATTATCAACCACACCATTACCCTGCCCCGTATTATCCGCATTGGTTAAATCTACTAGTTGTGAAACAAGAGTAAGGGTCAAAGTACCCTGATCTTTAATTGTACTGGTTTTACTACCGTCACTCACAGACTGTGCTTGTGGTGTAACTTCAAAAACTGTATTTGTGGTTACCGCATAACTACTTGGGAAACGGACTTTTACCACAACAGGGATATTGGTATTGGCTGCCAATGAGCCTGTGTCGGGAATACCATCACCATTGCTATCCAATAACGGAGTCACACCATCCGCACGATACAACTCAATTTGACTGCCTGCTGGAAATGTACTGCCAGTTAAAGTGAGGTTAAAACGGTCTGTGGTATTCCCCGTATTCCAGACATAGTTGGTAAATTTAAGTTCACCGCCCTGTGATACCGCACTGGCAGTAATGGTATTAGTATTATCATTGACATTGCTTGCACTGCCATTCATTTTGACAGCATAGACTGGAGCAACATTTACAATTGCAGTATTTGTTTTGTCGGTCGTTGTTCCTGTCACATTGACAAAATTCTCAATCTTTCCTGCAATACTTTTATTAATTTTTACCTTAAATTCAATATAACCAATCGAATTTGCAGGAATACTGGTCAATACAGCAGTCACAACATTAGAACTTACATAATAATTAATACCAGTAGGATCATTTGCTCCTGTTGCAGGGTTGACGGTTGTGCCATTCCAGTTTTCACCACTATTGGACTGATACGTTAAGGTCGAATCCAGAGTATCCGTTAAAGTGATATTACCTGTAGCAACATTACTTGGATTTTGATAATCCAAACGTATTGTGACAATGTCTCCATTTGCAGCAGTGGTTTGGGAGAATTTTTTACGTACCATCAACGCGGATTGATCAGTTACAGTTGCCTTATCGACATTGCTGTTTGTTCCAGTTGCACCATTTATTGATGTCACAGCTAAAGTCAAGTTTGCAACTTTTCCTGTGGTAATCGTATTTGGTATGGTTGCCGCAACAACCAGTCCAACTGACTGACCTGCACCCAATGTATAACCTGTGATTGGCGATCCATCTGGGACACCATCATTATTGGCATCCAGATAAACCGTCAGGCTACTATTCACAAAATCAAAATCATCACCAGTGAGATTATTGCTTACAGCGAAAGTATATTGATCTGTATCGTTACTGGTATTGGTTAAGATATGGTTAAAATAAACAGTCTGTCCTGCCACTACTGTTTTGTTATTGGCTGCCACCAAATTTAATGAATACACAGGCAAAATCGTGGTTTGAACAAGATTTGAACGTGCCACCTGTACAACAGTTGAACCCTCTTCACTATATTCACCGACTGCCATGTTACTGATGATCGAGTTGGTTGCAGCCCAGGCCGATTGCTGGACCATCAACACGCACAGCAAGGTCAAGACCCAATTAAACAGTTTTGGGCGGTTATTATTTAATGTATTGATCATCTTCATGCTCTAATATCCGCTCTGTTTATGGGCTTACCCGAATAGAAAAGTACATGGCAGCCTGATCCTGTGGCGCAAGGGTGCCAACATTTCCTGAAATCTGCCCCGCATTGACTGCAACTGAACCCTGACTAATTGACGGTGGTAAACCAACACGCAATTGACTGTAAACAGGTACAACGTCATTGATCACGACATTACTGGCCGAGGTTATTCCCTCATTTTTAATGGTTAAACGGTAAGTCACACATTGATTTGGTTTTATCTGAAGCGGTGTACTTCCGTAAGTTGCATTGGTTACCGTAGCCAAAGTTAAGGCACAATTTTCATCCTTGGTCTGCTCTTTGGTCAAACGTAACTGGGTTGGATCTACCGTGGTCAAGTCAGTGTTTTGTAAATCAGCCAAAGCCAAACCCTGAATAACATTGTTTGTTTTTACAATAATATTGGCTGCACTGGACATACCATTGGTTGCGGTTGTCGGTGCCTGAACTTTTAAGAGAAGTTGAATTGAAGCTTGCGGCGCTAAACCACCCGTAACCGTAGATAAGTCATTAATGAGTGGATCAGTTGCATCAATCACACCATTGTTATTGGCATCATAGTACAACGTATAAATAAAATTATCGGCTGGTTTCTGCGATACAACACTTAGGCTAACCTGACCCGTGGCACTCCCCTCAACAATCGTACCCATGTTTTTCAAAGTATGCAGATAAACAACTGTTCCACCAACATTCACTCGTCCCTGTTGATCATTTGCCAATGTCATTTGTCGTTGAATAAGATCGACTTGATCTTTAATGCTATCTGCCTGAGCATTCATTGGAGATTTTATCGCAAACCAAATTGGCAAATTGGTCAAGTTGGTATTAGGTGGAACAGTGACTACCGCACAATATTGTTTGATTGCACCAGCAGCAACAACCCCTGTATTGCTAATTTCACTTGTTAATGTCTGGCAACTATCATTGGTATCATAAAATTTTACGATCCATTGCGGAGGCAAATTGGTGCTGATGTTATTCACATCAATCTCATTGGCTGAAGCATATAAATTATAATTATTGGCGACACTATTATAATTCTTAACCATTAAGGGAAATACTGCATTTCCGCCCTTAATTGCAACTTGCTTGAATAGTGCCTGTCCACCAGCTGCTGTGACATTTCCTATGCCAGTTCCTGAACCATCATTATTGTACAAGTCACTAGAACCGACAGAATTAGTATTGGTTAGTTGATCACGAGTCGCATTCTTAATTGCTGTATCTGTGGTAGAAATTGCTGTGATGTCAAAATTCAAAGTCTCTGTAGTGACACAATTGGCAGGAAAATAAACACCAAGCACAATTTTTTTCGATGCGCCTGCTGCCATCGAACCTGTATCTACCACACCGTCAGCATTACTATCGGTGAGCAAAGTTTTTCCATCAGAGTGATATAAACGTGTTATCGCACAACTTGGCACATTTACACTTTTATCAATTGTAAGATTATAGCTATCTGTTGCCTGCCCCGTATTCCAGACATAATTTTCAAACTGAACTTCTTTGGCGGCGCCAGTAAATGTGTTTGCTTTGGTGAGCAAGTCATTCGTGCCTCCATCAGTATTTCCAGCAGAAGAGTTATTCAGTATCACCCCTAAGCTTTGCTCTACATTAAAAATAACGGTGTTGGTGTTGGTGTCTTTCAATAAAGTAGTTGTATTGTTTTTATACTGTTTATAGTTCGCAGTGTTATTGATCTTTTCCGCTGCATTCGGATTAACTTTCACCTTAAAGCTCACCGTGCCCTTGCTTAATGCGGCAATCCCTGTCAGTTTAAACTCCACCTCACCATTTACATATTTATAATTCATGACTGATTCAGCAGTACTTCCTGCTTCATTGTCATTATCTATATCTGTCAGTGTAGCCGTGCCATTACTCCAAATTGCAGTTCCTACCTGATATGCAACATTACTCGGCAAGGTATCATGCACCAGCAACTGACCTGATGCAGTCCCTGTATTGCTATAGGTAAATGTATAGGTAACTTCTGTGCCTGTTTTACCTGTACTGATATTTTGAGATTTTGTGACCTGAATGACCGCATCATCAACCACTTTTGCAACATCTGAGACAGTGGCAGACACATTACCTGGATCAAGTTGACTGGTTGAAGTGAAACTAAAGTTTGCCACATTACCTGCGACAACATTTTTAGGAATACTGCCAACTACCACCAAAGCAACTGACTCGTCTGCCTCTAAGTGCAAGATTGCATTATTGAGTAAATTATTATTGTCATCAGGTTCACCATTTTGATCCCGATCCACATAAACTGCGATATTTTCCAGATCAAATTGATCATTTGTGAGCTGTGTCAGAGCAACCTTATAGTTATCTGCGATATTTCCCGTATTGGTGAGTACATGAGGGAAATTGAGTTTACTGCCAATTGTACCAATATTTTGCTGATTGCTTTGTAGACTCAATGAGTAAATGGGCTGAACTGTCAGAATAACAGGGTTGGAGTTAATTGTTTGTAGGTTACCCTGCTCATCATAAAAATCACCACTCGCAATATTGGTGATACTGCTACCTGCCTTAGGCTGAGCAAAAGCAATAGAGCTACAAGAAAAGATAAATAAACCAAGAAAAGAGGTAAACGAAATTTGTGAGATAGCACTTTTCTTGAACCGACCTATCATATCCAACAACCCACTAAAAAAATAAAAAATTATATTGACGATTTTTCAACCAGAATACTACAAAAAACCAACTTTTAACAGAAAAATGTAAAATAATAGTTATTTTTATTAAAAATAATAAATTCAGCAACATTTATTTTCAAATCAGAGACTACAAGCACATTATTTATTATTAGATATGGAATCAAATAAAAATTTAGGAGAACCCTATCACAATAAAAGCAAATATTTTTATGTCTTTCAACACAAAAAAATGACCTAGACGAATACTGTCAGTTTTAAGCATAAAACAAACATTCACTGCATAAAAACGTCATATCAATCATTGGGAAGATTATTTAATTTCTCTGCTATATCAATTTTGACTTCAATAATTCCTAAAAATTCTAAATGGCTTGAATTCTATAATCAGTAAAATTTTTATGTGGGGGTAAGTTGAGGGATAAATCTACAGACAAAAAAATAAGCCCTTGTAAAAACAAGGGCTTATTTAAGTATTTGGCGGAAGCGGTGATAGTCACACTCACAATTCAAGCTACTGAAAAATAATAATAAATAAAACATACATACAGTTTTTTACTACTATTTTTACTGCTTTAAAATTCCACCAATTTGTTTGTTCAATCCTTGTTCATACACACTGAATGCTGTACATCAAGCATCACTATCATCATTAAAGGATACATTTTCAGACAGCTCATGTAATTTTGCCTGAATCAATTTTTTATCAGGCAACTGCAATTCGTATTGAGCTACCATTGTCGGTGACAAATGGCGTGATAGTGCATACTCTACCACATCTTCATCTTTATCCCGACATAACAGCACTCCTATACTTGGGTTCTCATGAGGTTTCCTCACATCACGATCCAGGGCTTCAAGATAGAAACTAAGCTGTCCCAAATGTTCAGGGCTAAATTTGGCAATCTTTAATTCAAACGCAACCAAAGCTGCTAAACCACGATGGAAGAATAATAGATCAATAAAAAAATCCTGATTGCCAACCTGTAAGCGATATTCTTCACCAACAAAAATAAAGTCTTTCCCTAACTCAAGAATAAACTGCTTCATATTTTTAATTAGAGCTTTTTGCAAATGACTTTCATCATGCTGCATGGGCAAGCCTAGAAATTCCAATACATAGTTATCTTTAAACGTATTGTTAATGCTTGGATGCAATTCTCTCAGCACTGCTGAGAGTTTTTGATTACCTAGCATGGTACGTTCAAAATGTGATGTACTGATCTGACGCTCTAGCTCTCGTGTTGAATATCGTTCTTTAATACATAGTTTTAAATAATATTCACGTTCTTCTACAGTCTTGCAGCGTGAAAAAATAATCGTGTTATGTGTCCAAGATAATTCTCTCACCAGTGGTGAGAGTTTTTCATTTCCTTGATATGTCTCAAAAAACTGTTTCATACGCCACAGATTTTTATCACTAAATCCTTTAAGTTCAGGGTCTTGTTGTGCTATGTATTGTGCCAAATCTGTAACGACTTTTTTCCCCCATCCTTGAGAGTTGACTTTATAACTAATAATCTGACCAATGTGCCAATACAGCTCGATAAGAGCTGTATTAATCTGGGCAAAAATCTTCTGACGTGACCGTTGAATGTGTTGTAAAACATCAGAAAAATCTTTTGGGTTATCTACATCAGTCACTTTATTCGCCTCATTACCCTCAATCATCAATTTTAATCCAACGACTCCATTTTTTTAATTCATTGGATACTAAAGTTTGCAGTTTATCTTGAGGTAATAAATAAGAGCTGGTACTCGCTCCCTCATAGGCTTACCCTCATCCTGCAAAGCAATTTCCATATCTAAATAATCTTTATCAGCACAAAGAATACGGCAATTTTGCCACAGGCTGTGGCAAACTTTCATCTTATTGATATTTTTTACAGAAATCTAACATCCTACTCAGGTTTCGTTCTAAAAACCTTTTAGGCTAATCATCCATGATGAGATAAAAGCATAGCATACGTTGAACCAAAGGATTTTTACTGTCGCTTAATTTACAACCAAAGCATCATTTTCAAAAACAGCCTGTAAGACTTGGTATAAATATTCCACAGCAATTACTTTTATAGAATCTATAGGCTGTTTGGGCTGATTCACTTTAGGTACCACTACAGTTTTAAATCCGTTCTTTTGTGCTTCCTTTATACGTTCCTGTGCATTGGGTACAGACCGAATCTCGCCAGACAAGCCTACTTCACCAAACACAGCCATATCGTGAGGTAAGGGTTGATTTTTCAAGCTGGATACACAAGCCAATAGCACGGCTAAATCTGACGCTGTTTCTGTAATTTTCAATCCACCCACAATATTGACATAGACATTATGTTCAAGAATATCCACGTTGGCTTGTTCTTTCATAATGGTCAACAGGAAAGTAAGGCGATTATGCTCCAGACCTAAAATAAGTTGTCTAGGTGTAGTTTTTGTTTCACTCACTAAAGCCTGTACTTCGACTAAAAATGGTCGTACACCATTTCGACTAACCATGACAACAGACCCTGCGACTGCTTCGCCATAACGATCCAAAAAAATCGTTGCTGGGTTTATAACTTCCCTCAGCCCCTGATCAGTCATCTCAAAAACACTTAATTCATTTACAGCCCCAAAGCGGTTTTTAACAGCTCTCATCATTCGATACTGTAAGTCACTTTGTCCCTCAAAATATAATACGCAATCAACCATGTGTTCCAATACACGAGGACCAGCCAATACACCATCTTTAGTCACATGACCAACTATAAGTAAAGATATCCCCCTTTGTTTTGCAAGTCGGGTTAAGATTGCAGCAGATTCTTTAATTTGTGATGTGCTGCCTGATGCAGCAGGAATAGCCTCCGTATATAAGGTTTGAATGGAATCCAAAATTACCATAGAGGTTTTTTGTTCTGATAATATTTCACAAATACGCTCTACCTTTGTTTCTGCCATGACATCTAATTTGTCCAGTGGTAGACCCAATCGTTTAGCTCGCATGGCAACTTGTGACAGTGACTCCTCTCCTGTGATATATAAAACCGATTGATTTTCTGCAATATGAGTAGCTGTTTGTAAAAGTAGGGTTGATTTGCCGATGCCAGGATCACCGCCAATTAATACCACTGATCCAGTGACCAGACCACCACCTAATACACGATCAAATTCTCCTATACCTGTTGAACACCTAAGTTCCTGACTCACCTTAACTGCATTTAATTTAATAATGTGATGTTTCTGCCCTGCATAGCCAGAATGACTTAAACCTGCCGTAGCCCGATGTTTAGCCTTTCGTTCAACTGTTGTTTTGCTGAAACTATTGTATGCTCCACATTGAAGACACTGTCCAACCCAAATATCCTCCTCCTTGCCACAATTATGACATACATAAACTGTAATTTGAGCCATCGTAAAACCTCTATTTTTCCATCATCAAAAGCACCATATCAAGCCAGATTATCAATCTCAAGCAAGGCAGTGAAATAAGGGGAATTGGTTGAGAATAAAGGGAAAAAATATTTTCACTTGACCTGTAGTTGAGTATTTTTCAATCTTTCTTTGAGTAAAGGCATGTATATCATGTTGAATGATTTTTCATCTAAAAAAACGACTAAACTACATTAGAAATACACCTAAAAATATTAGGTACAAAAATAAGTATCTCAATAACTTAGCAATAAACACAATGATAAAGAATGTGATAAATTTTTCCTTTAAAACCCCACTCATTAAAGTAATCGGGTCACCAATTACAGGAATCCAGCTTAATAACAATATTGGTGAACCATATTGCTGATATAGCTTTTGTGCTTGAGACAATTTGGTTTCTGATACAGGAAACCATTTCTTATCTTTGTATTGCTCAATTCGAGTACCCAACCACCAATTTACACATGAACCCAAGACATTTCCAAATGTTGCAACAGCAATCAATAAAACGACTGAATATTTTCCAGTGCTAATAAGACCTACGAGTACAGCTTCTGATTGAAGCGGTAGTAAAGTAGCAGCTCCAAAAGCACTGAGAAATAAACTTAAATAGCCAAGCATTATTTCAACCATTTTTGATGATATTCATCAATGATATATTCATGGACATGCTGCCCATTGATTTGGTGTTCTTTCAAATGCTCATGATCTGATGGTAAATTATCATGGGTATGGACTTTGGCTTCTTCATCTGTTTGTGACCATAATAACGTTGCCATTATTAATGCCAGTACAGCGATAATTGCCATTGGTATAAATGTAAATAATGTTCCAAAGGTTGTACTCAACCAGCCTACCAATGGATATGTGATTAACCAGCAAGCATGAGAAAACGCAAATTGTGCGGCAAATAAAGCTGTTCTATTTTCACTGGATGCTGATTTACGGATTAATCGCCCTGTTGGTGTTTGAGCCACTGAATAGCCCACACCCAAAATAAACCACAATGCCAACAACCAAGCATAGGAATGAATGAAATAGCCTGTGAATAATCCAATTGTCAGTATGGTTGTGCCTGTTAGCATCACTGTTCTATCATTAAATTTATCAAGAACTTTAGGCAATATAAATGCTAAAAGCATAGAGCCAAGACCAAATAGACCAAAAGCCCAAGTCGTTGCATGTTCGGTCAGTTTAAAGGTTGATTGGACCAGTACCACTGTATTGACGATAACGACAGCACTTGCCGAAGCAATCGCTAGATTTAAGGCAAGTAAGGCTTTCAATCGTGGAGTATTAAAATATATTTTCGCCCCCTGTTTGATTCGACTATATATACCTTTAAATTCAGGAATTTTTGCGACAGGTAGTTTTGCACTGACAACAAATAATGCCGAACCAATGAAGCCAATGACTGTACCCAAGAATAAATTGTTATAACTAATCACTGTCAGTAGCAAGCCTGCCAACATCGGGCTGATAATATTTTCTAAATCATAAGCTAGACGAGAGAGTGATAAGGCATTGGTATAATCTTTTTCATCAGGCAATACATCTGGAATCGTTGCCTGAAATGTAGGGGTAAATGCTGCTGATGCGGATTGTAGAATAAAAATTAACAGGTAAATCTGCCAGATTTGGGTTACAAATGGTAAGCAAAGTGCTGTTAATGCCCGAATAATATCCAATCCAACCAAAACCTTTTTTCGGGGTAATCGTTCTGCAAAAGCCGAAGCGACAGGTGCAACAGCAATATAAGCAATCATTTTAATTGCCAGTGCGATGCCGAGAACCTGTGCCGCTTTTTCTCCAGCCATATCATAGGCAAGTAAAGCCAATGCAATCGTAATTAAGCCAGTACCAATTAATGCAATCACTTGTGCAAGAAATAGATGTCTATATGTTGTGTTTTTTAATACTGTAAACATTTTATCGGCTCTCCTGATTCATCTGCTTTATCCATAGGACACTTAAGAGCATTGCCCTTAAATGTCCCTGAATAGATTAAAAAATCCGTTTCATTTCACTAAACTGCCCTTCAACTGTTAAAGTCACAGTTACAGTTTCTTCAGTACGATTTCGCCAGAACCAGCCATGTCTACCATCAAACGCCGCAGTTAAAGTACCTGACTGCTGTGTTTCATTACGCCCTTTAGCGTAGCCATGATAAAAATCTTTAGGGGCATTCACTGGGTCACCATGTGTATCAAAATTCAAACCACCACCTGATGTTTTCCAGTCGAAATTAACACTTGCACCTTTAGGCATTGCCAATTTCACTTCTGTTGCCTGACCAGCCTTGAGGTCAATCGAAATGGATTCTTTGGTCACGGCAGGCATCATTGTGGTTGGTTCACTTAAAGCCGTTGTATTGGCTTCTGTTTGTCCGAGAGCTTGAGTTGCCTCTGAAACACCCGTATCTTGTCCAGAAATATCAAACTCTTCTGCAAAACCACCTGTGTTTTCGCCTAATCCCTGTTCAGCCTCTTCAGCCAAAGACTGTTTAATTTCTCCCATCTCAACCAAACCGATGGCTTTTCCTATACCTGTTGGGTCGATACCGTATTCAGCAGGCATCACACATGTCACCAATACAACTACCGCACTAACGGCTGCGATTGCTGTTGATTTAATCAGCTTCTTGGAAGATGGAAGTTGAATGTCTTTTGGAATTTCAGTGTTGTACATAATTCAATCCTTATTGTGTGATAAAGCCAGTAAGCTGATAGCCGACCAATAAAAAGCCCAGAAACATCAAAAAGACGTTACCTTGATAGGCTGTTTTAAAGAAGTAAGGGGTTTTTCGCCACATGGTCATAAATAGCAAAATAATGCACAGAGCCATGAACTGACCGAGTTCAACACCGACATTAAATGAAATTAAATTTGCCAATAGACCATCTTCAGGAACTTCATACTCCTGAATTTTGACGGCTAAACCAAAACCATGTATCAGACCAAAAATTAAGGTTGCAATTTTGGTATTGGGTTGATACCCAAACCATCTTTGATAAGCACCCAAATTATCTAAGGCTTTATAAACAATAGAGAAACCAATGATTGCATCAATAATGTAGGCATTCATTGAGATGTTGTAGTACACGCCAATCAGCATTGTGATTGAGTGACCAATGGCAAAAAGGCTGACATATAAGCCAATATCTTTCATTCGATATAGGAAGAAAATAATGCCAACCAGAAACAATAGGTGGTCGTATCCTGTGACCATGTGTTTCGCTCCCAAATAGATAAATGGGATGATATGGACACCGTAGATTTCCTGAATGTAACCTTTGTCACCTTCCGAAACGCCATGTGCAAATAACATTGGGCTAAACAGAAATAGACTTAATACTGCAATCAGTTTTAAGCGGCTTCTTGATTTCACCCACTGCAAGAAAGAACTTGTCATATAAATTAAACTCCAAAAATTAAATAATGATTTGATAAATCATTAATTTTTTGGTGGTTTAAAAATGCGACTCATCACAAGAAAGGTATAGTGTTTGATTCTGTCAATAATTTCAGAATTGAAAATCAGTACAGTAAAACTGATATTTTGACTGACATCATAACCAACAAAATGTTCATGATAAGTATCTTGATGATTATGCTTATGCAGTTGATTCACTTCGTGCTGATGTGGATGTGCTTCTGCATAAGGTGCGTTCTGAAATGAACTGGTTTCAGTGACATGTGTATTAGAATGCAGGCACAATGCAAGACTAAGGATGCAGACCAGCCACATCATTATTCCTTTAAACTTTTTATCTTGCACCATGCCCATCATTTCATTATTTCCCTAAACCTGTTGCTCAGAGAAATTTTCTACTTCTGCTTTACGCTTGGCTCTTTGATTGAACCAGACATACAGCGTAGGCAGAATAATCAATGTGAGTAAGGTGGAAGAAATAATCCCGCCAATCACCACTGTGGCGATTGGGCGTTGAACCTCCGAACCAATGCCGACATTTAATGCCATTGGAATAAAGCCCAGAGAAGCAACCAGAGCCGTAATTAAGACAGGTCTTAATCGTTCTACAGCACCATGTTTGACAGCATCAATCAGATTTTGACCTTGAGCTTGCAGGCGTTGAATGGCAGTGACCAGTACCAATCCATTGAGTACGGCTACACCCGATAGAGCAATAAAACCGACAGCAGCAGAAATGGAAAGTGGAATATCCCGTAACGCTAAAGCAATGACACCACCAGTTAATGCAAATGGCACACCCGTAAACACCAGTAAACTATTGCGGATATTACCCAATGCCATGTAAATCATGCTAAAGATTAATAACAATGCTACAGGTACAACCACCATCAAACGATTGGTAGCAGATTGCATCTGTTCAAATGTACCTCCCCAAGACATCCAGTAACCTTCTGGTAATTTGAATTGGGAATCGACTTTCGCTTGAGCTTCAGCAATATAACTACCTATATCTGTTCCACGCACATTCGCAGTGATAACAATTCGGCGTTTACCATTTTCACGAGAAATCTGGTTTGGCCCTTGAATGGTTTTTAGCTCAATCAAATCAGACAACAGTACATTTGAACCATCTGGCAACCGCATTGGAATTTGATAGAGTTTTTCCAGATTGCTCACCGAACTTTCCTCCATTCTGACGACAATGTCGAATTTTCTATCGCCTTCAAATACTTTGCCTGCGGTTTGTCCAGTGATCAAACTAGACACTTTATTTTGAACATCCTCCGCATCTAAACCATAATTAGCAATCATGTCCCTTTTAAGTTCAATCGAAACCATTGGCAAACCAGACATTTGCTCAACTTTTAAGTCGGCAGTTCCATTGACTGTTTCAAGAATATCTGCAACTTCATTGCCCAGCTCCAACAGTTGTTCCAAATCATCGCCTGAGATTTTTACAGCGACATCTGTACGAACACCAGAAATTAACTCATTAAAACGCATTTGAATTGGCTGAGTGAACTCGTAGTTATTGCCATAAACGCCTTTTGAAACTCGTTCAATTTCTGCCACGACATCAGCTTTTTCCTTATTTGGATTTGGCCATTCACTACGGGGTTTTAACATGACATAGTTATCTGCCACGTTTGGCGGTACAGGGTCAGTTGCTATCTCTGCCGTACCAATTTTGGCAAGAATGGTTTTGACCTCTGGAATCTTTTTAATCTCTCGTTCAAGTGCATATTGCATTTCGATTGCCTGAGTTAAAGACGTGCCAGGAATACGCAATGCGTGTAATGCCACATCCCCCTCATCCAGTGATGGAATAAACTCTGAACCAAGACGACTAGATAAGCTGGCACTAAAGACCAAGAAACCTGCGACAAAAGCAACCAGTACCATTCGATGATTAAGTGACCAGTTCAGAACAGGGTTATAAAACTTCTTAATGCCATGAATGATTTTAGATTCTTCATCTTTTACTTTGCCTGTAGTCACCAATGCAATCATGGCAGGAACAAAAGTAATCGAGAGAATCATTGCTGCAAGTAATGCCATCACCACTGTTGCTGCCATTGGCGTGAACATTTTTCCTTCAACACCTGTCAGTGTCATCACAGGTAGATAAACCAGAATAATAATGAGCTGACCATAAAGAATGGCTTTTCTGGATTCTTTGGTGGCATCAAATACTGTGGCAAATCGTTCCTGTCGAGTGAGTACTCTCCCTAACTCTTTCTGTTTTAAAGCAAGTTTTGCCAGAGATGCTTCTACAATCACCACAGCACCATCAACGATAATCCCGAAGTCCAATGCACCAAGACTCATGAGGTTGGCACTGATTTTCTGATTGACCATCCCTGTAATGGTCATCAACATGGATAATGGAATGACCATTGCAGTAATCAGTGCAGCACGGAAATGCCCCAGAAAGATAAATAGAACCACAATCACAAGGATTGCACCCTCTAACAGGTTCTTTTTAACTGTTTCAATCGTGGCATCAACCAGTGTAGTACGGTTATAAACCGCTTTTGCTTCAACACCTTCGGGTAGCGATTTTTGGACTTCCTGTAATTTTTGGTCTACAGCATGGGCAACATTACGGGAGTTCTCGCCAATCAACATGAATGCCGTACCCAGTACAATTTCCTGACCATTCTTGGTCGCTGCACCTGTACGCAATTCGTTTCCAATAGACACTTCTGCAACATCACTTAAACGCAGGATATAGCCGTTACTTGTGGTAATTGGAATATTTCTGATTTGCTCGATGGATGTAATTTGTGAATCCGAACGCAGAAGATATTGCTCACCATTTTTTTCAATATAACCAGAACCTTTGTTCATGCTATTTTTTGAAATGGCTTCAACAATCACCTGTTGGTCTAAGCCGATACTCCGCAGATAAGCATAATTAGGGCGTACCACAAATTGTTTTACATAGCCGCCAATGGTATTGATTTCATTGACGCCCTCAACATTTCGCAGTTGCGGCTTAATCACCCAGTCCTGCAATGTCCTTAAATCCGTAGCTGACATTGGATTTGGATTATTGGGTGCATTCTCAACAGTGTACATAAAGATTTCGCCAAGCCCTGTAGACACAGGTCCCATTGAAGTGGAAATACCACTTGGCAGACTTGGTACAACACCTTGAATCCTTTCATTCACCAATTGGCGGGCAAAATAAATATCTGTACCTTCTTTAAAGATAACAGTGACTTGTGATAATCCATATCTTGATACCGAACGCGTATAGTTAAGATTGGGGATACCTGCTAGGGCTGTTTCAATTGGAAAGGTCACCTGAGTTTCCATTTCCAGTGGCGAGAGTCCCTGAGCCTCGCTGTTAATTTGTACCTGAACATTGGTAATATCAGGGACTGCATCAATTGGCAGTTTGAAATAGTTATAGACACCAAATGCACCGATAAACAAAAATACAATCAATACCAACCAACGGTTCTTGATTGACAGTTTTACAATCTGGTCAAACATGTTCGCTACTCCTGCTTTTAATGGTCATGAGAAGCGCCAGATTTACCCAGCTCTGCTTTTATAAGATAAGAATTACCTGCTGCATATTTTTGTCCAACTTTTAAACCCGATTTGACTTCAACAAAGCCATTGAATTTTTCCCCCAATTCGAGTGGACGAACCTCAAAGTCATCACCAACACGAAGAAAAACTACATCCCAGTCACGATAGGTTTGTAGTGCATCTTCACGCACCACCATCGGTTTCATGGATTGACTTTCAAAGATTTGTGCTGAAATCAACTGACCTGAACGCCAGTTAAACTGATTGGGAATTTCAACAAAGGCTTGAGCGGTACGAGTTTTAGGGTCAATCACATCACTGATATATTTAATACGCCCCAGTGCTTCTTCTGAATCTGCTGTCTGTGACTTGATGGTGACTTTATTGCTTGCTTTCACCACATTCAATTGATCAGCAGGTATATTCACCACTGCCAAAAGCTGTGAGGTATTGGCAATTTTAAACATCGGGGTAGATGGATTAACATTTGTACCAATGGCACTGAGGATTTCCAACACTGTACCTGACATGCCAGCACGTACTTCAATCATTCCATTGCTAGAACCACCATATGAGCTAATCATGTTATTTAACTCATTGACACGGACCTGAGCATTATCAAATTCACGTTTGGCATTAATATAGTCAATTTCAGGGGAAACACGTTTTTGCCATAAAGCCCGTTCTTGCTCCATTTTTTTACGTGTAAATTGCAAGGTATCCTGAGCAATGGTACGTTCCGCATTTAAACGAATCACATCCTGACTTTGTACGGTTGCCAACAAGTCACCCTGACTGACCTTATCACCAATGGTACGATAGGTTTTAACCAGTGTACCGCTTGCTTTTGGGGTAATAAAACTCTCAAAATTGTCTGGAAATTTCAGCTCACCTTTAAGCTGTAAGCTATTTTCAAACATCATCGGTTGAACCGTTAATAATTCCAGTCCGCTACTTTTTAGACTGGCATCGGGAATATTGGCACGACCTTCTTTGGTGTCCCATTGCCATGTATGCTTTTTGCCTTGATATTCAACATTAATCATCATCAAGAATGAATGTGGTTCATAAATCACTTCATTTCCAATCAGATAGTCACTTTCAGGAACAAAGCGAATATTCTGTTCCGCATCAAGACGTTTGATGAAAATATTTGCTGTAAGTTCTTGAGGCTTTAAGGGCTTATCCTTGAAATAGCCATATACACGCAAATGAGGTTCAACACCTTCCTCAAAAATCTTAACTTCCGTAGAGAAATCGCCATCTCGATATAAGCGTCCACCATGTGGGCCTTTTTCATCACCTGCAACCGTAACGCTTTCCTCTACCGCTTCACCTGAACTCGCCTGTGGTTTATTACCTGTCTTATACCAAGCAATCGCACACAGGATAATCAGTAATGCAACAACACCTGTTGCAATTAAAGTATTGGTGGTTTTATTCATGTTGTTCCCCATATTCCTGCTCTAAATTGGTGACGTAGTTTTTTTCAATCTCTGCAATTTGATTTTGCAAAGCCAACCACAGGTCATAACGGGCTAACTGTTTATCCAACCAGATTTGCTTATTGCTATTAAATTCCAATAGAGAAATCTTGCCTGCCTGATAGCCCAGTTCAGCAATACGTAAACTTTCATTGGCTGCGGGTAATACCGTGCTGTCATATTGCTTGATTGCATCAATCAGGTTTGAAATCTCAACCGATTTATTTTCCAATTCAATTTTAGCGTTACGATTTGCCCAGACAGATTGAGTTTCCGCATTGGCTTGGGTTGCTTGAGCAATGGCAATATTGCCTTTATTACGATTGAAGACAGCGAGTGGAATTGAGGTGGAAACTAAAAATACCTTGTCACTGGTTTCCTGATAATTTCGGACACCAACACCCAATGTAATATCAGGTACAGCCTCTTTTTTTGCCAATTCAAGTTGCGTTTTTGCCAACTGTGTTTTTAAGACACTTTCCTGCTCCAATAAACTGACACGATTGGAAAAGTTACTATCCAAAGGCACTTCAATGGCTTGATTTGGCAAATCAGGAAGATACTTAGAGCAAAGATTTTTCTGATATTGAATCTTCTTTAACTCATTTTGATAACGTAAAGCTGATTCTGCTGACAACGCCGAACTTAACTGGACATCAGAGGGAATCACACGACCGTACTTTAACTTTTCAGTGAGTACATTCACTTGTCGTTTATACAAATTACTTTCGGTTGAAAAAATTTCAGCACGTTGAGTTGCAACATACCAGTTTGATAGACAAGTCCTTAATTCTGATTTAAGTTCTGCCTGACGTTTGACAATCTCAAACTGGTTATTGCTACCCTGAAACCCTGCCAGTTGTTTACGTAAATGTAGCTTATTATTCAAGGGAATATCTTGAGAAAGCCCAATCATGGTGGTAGGGCCATCAAGCTCTTTTAGCTTGGAATTTCCTAAATTATCCAACTCCACATTAAAAGTTGGATTGTTCAATCGCCCAGCATATTGTTGATTAACATCATACGCAGACTGCGATTGCTGCAAACTCTGAAGAATTGCATCGTTTGCTAATACCTGTTGTTGTAGTCGGGCATAATCTTGCTTTGCAAAAGCAGGTGCTGCCGTGACTACCAAACCACAGGTAAGAAATATCTGATAAATTTTAGACATGACTTTACCTATACAAAAAAATGAAGAATTATTTTTTGTATAGAAAAATCAATTTGTTAGAACGATAAGAGCTTTTGTATAGGTATAGGAATTACGTAAAATAAATATTCGTTTCCTAAAGTCAAATACCCGAATCCGATGTTCAGATAACTTTAGGAACAGAAAAATAAGAGCAGTGATAAAACTTAGAATAAACACAGGGTCTAAAGCCAATTCATCATCAGCATGAACAGGCTTTACGGAATGATGATAGGTAGGTTCATCATAACTTGTCCAATGATGGTTTTTACTGTCATCAGCGATGGCTTCATCATGGTCATGATGCTCTAACGACCACTGGCTTAAACTCTCTGATTGAACAGAAATATTTAATTGATGCTGATGGTCTATATTTTTAACAATAACAGGCAGCCACGCATACAAGCCCGTTGTTGTAAAAGTAAACAACAACAAGGTAAATGCGAGCATAAGTTTGAAATACTTACCTGTTAGCATGGTCATCAAGCAAAATCTTTGAACAAGGTTAAGATACAAGTAAAAAAATACAAAGCAAGTCCTATTTGTACTTTTTTAATAAATCCAGAAAAACTTCCAATTCAGTTTCATCCTAAATCTCCGATAAAAAATGAGTTATTAAATATTTTTCTAAAAATTGAACCAAGCCACTCTTACATTTACTTGATCATCTATAACCAATAAATCAGTTGCAGTGCCTGCTTTTAATTCTCTACAGCAATAACTTTTAACTACACCTTGTATTTTTTTATTTTTTATGTGTAATATAATTAACAAATATGTTGAGTATATTACATGAAAATATCCTTACTCATTTCTTCATTGCCTACACAAAACACCACGACTCGCATGAGAGTCTGGCGTTCACTTAAAGCAAGCGGTGCAGCAACCCTGAGAGATGGCGTTTATCTACTTCCTATTGCTCATAGTGAAAAGTTTGATTCTATTGCCAATGATGTTATTTCGGAACAAGGGTCAGCTTACGTTTTTCATGCTGAATCACCTTTTAACCTTGAGCTTGCACCTATTTTCAACCGAAAAGAAGAATACGATACCCTCTATAAACAGGTCACTGAGCTAAGAGATCATCAAACTAAAGATGAAAAAAAAGAGCTGCTGAAACAAGTTCGTAAATTAAGAAAAAGTATTGATGCACTGGTAGAAATTGACTATTTCCCTGATGAAACTCAAGCACAGGTTTTAAATGAACTTTCATTATTAGAACTTTCTATTGCTCGACTTGGCGAAGCAAACGAACCACAGGCCATACAGGCTCATGTCCAACTTTTGGATAAAACTCATTACCAAAATAGAACTTGGGCAACTCGTCAAAGACCGTGGATTGATCGTTTAGCCTCTGCATGGCTAATTAAAACTTTCATTGATAACACACCAACCTTTATTTGGTTAGAAACACCCCATGATTGCCCCAAAGAAGCACTAGGATTCGATTTTGATGGAGCAACTTTCAGCCATATCAATCACTGGGTAACATTTGAAGTTCTTTTACATAGCTTTAATTTAGAAACACCAGCACTAAAAAAAATCGCAGAAATTGTTCATTACCTTGATATAGGGGGAATAGAACCTCCTGAAGCTATTGGTATTGAAAAAATCATTCAAGGGCTGCGATGCCAAATAAGTAATGATGATCAGCTCCTTGAATTATCAAGTCACATTTTTGATGGCTTATATACCAACTTTTCAAGAGAATAATTATGGAACAAGAACTTGTTATAAAATCGGAGCAAGAAATACTGCCTATTTCATTTTGGCAAGCATTCTTATTTTGGCTTAAATTGGGATTTATCAGTTTTGGCGGGCCAGCAGGACAAATTGCTGTCATGCACCAAGAACTTGTTGAACAAAAACGCTGGATTTCTGAAAAACGTTTTTTACATGCCCTAAATTATTGCATGCTTTTGCCAGGTCCTGAAGCCCAACAGTTAGCAACCTATATTGGTTGGCTCATGCACAGAACCATTGGCGGAATTGTTGCAGGTGTATTATTTGTATTACCGTCATTATTTATCCTGATAGGTCTGTCATGGGTCTATGTCAAGTTTGGTGATGTGCCAATCATTGCAGGACTTTTTTATGGGATTAAACCAGCCGTTGTTGCGATAGTTTTTCATGCAACGTATCGCATTGGCAGTAAATCATTAAAGAATAAGTTCTTGTGGGTTATCGCTGCACTTGCATTTCTTGCTATTTTTTTCTTCAATTTACCTTTCCCTTTAATCGTTCTGACTGCTGCAATTATTGGTTACTTAGCAAGTAAAAAATATCCAACACTGTTTACAGGTGGT
Organism: Acinetobacter thutiue; assembly: GCF_030385805.1. Classification (NCBI taxonomy): domain Bacteria; kingdom Pseudomonadati; phylum Pseudomonadota; class Gammaproteobacteria; order Moraxellales; family Moraxellaceae; genus Acinetobacter; species Acinetobacter thutiue. The sequence goes on along the minus strand of NZ_JAUDZE010000002.1, from coordinate 439,010 downwards.
AGTACACATCAGCAAAGTAAAAAAGATTATGGATCAGCAATTATTGATGATGATACGCCTACACCAGCACATGCGGTATTTAGTTGGAAACATTTAGGGAAGATACTTTTTATCGGGGCGATATTATGGTTTGTCCCAATCATCAGTCTAAGTCTAATATTTGGATGGAATCATGCTTATACACAAATGGCATGGTTCTTTACTAAGGCGGCACTTCTGACCTTTGGCGGTGCATATGCAGTGTTACCTTATGTATATCAAGGTGCTGTTAATTTTTATGGTTGGTTAAATCCAACACAAATGATTGATGGTTTAGCTCTTGGGGAAAGTACCCCAGGCCCTCTGATCATGGTTGTCGCATTTGTAGGCTTCTTAGGCGGTTTTAACCATGCTTTATTTGGCAATGAACATTTATTTTTAGCAGGCGTATTCGGTGCTGTAATTGTTACTTGGGTTACATTCCTGTTTTCTTTTATTTTTATTTTAGCAGGTGCGCCAATTATTGAATCTACGCATAATGAATTAAGGTTTACTGCTCCCTTGACAACAATCACTGCTGCTGTTGTCGGTGTAATTTTAAATCTCGCACTCTTCTTTAGCTATCACGTATTATGGCCAAATGGGTTTAATCATCCTTTCAACTATGAAGCTGCCTTTATCGCACTTGCTGCGTTCATTGCCTTATTCCATTTTGAAGTCAAAGTCATATATGTCATTTGTGCCTCGGCATTCTTTGGTTTGATTTTATATATTGGTGCATAAAACCCAAGTAGAGCTTTGCAGCTCTACTTGATGGTAAAAAGAACCTAGAATTAAAAATACAAAGTAAATTCTTATTTGTACTTTTTTAATAAATCCAAAAAAACTTCCAACTCAGTTTCATCATAACTATCAGATAGAACATGATTTTTTAGATGGTCTTCTAATAGCTCGTTCATTAGCCCATGAACAGCCCCACGAATTGCAGCGACTTGCTGCAATACCTCTAGGCATGGTGTTTGACCTTCACTTACCGATTTATAGGTTGCATTCATTTGACCTTGCAAACGACTAATACGGTTCAGGACTTTCCTATTGTGCTGTAAATGCGCCATTGAAAGTTTACTCCAAATGGAAATATACTATATGGGGTATTTTAACATGGTAATAACAATATGCTCAATCTTTTATCAACCCAACACTCTCATCAATTTGATGAGGGTAACCCCTTAGCCCAGAAAAAAATCTTGATTGCAACGATATTTACAGGCGTGATGATGGTTGCCGAAATTTTTGGTGGGATTGTGTTTAACTCTATGGCACTGCTTGCTGATGGCTGGCACATGAGTTCACACATGGTTGCTTTGGGACTGGCATATGTTGCCTACCGTGCTGCTCGACACTATGCCAATGATGAAAGGTTTTGTTTTGGTACATGGAAAATTGAAATTCTTGCAGGCTACAGCAGTGCAATTTTATTGATAGTTGTTGCTGCTATGATGTGTTATAGCTCAATTGAACGATTATTTAACCCAGTACAGATTCATTATAATGAAGCGATCCTAATCGCCATTTTAGGTTTAATCGTGAATCTGATCTGTGCATGGTTACTACATGACAATCACCATCATAGCCACGATCATCATGATCACCACAACCACGACCATCATTCCCACCACCATGAACATGACCTGAATCAAAAGGCTGCTTTTCTGCATGTTATTGCAGATGCAACCACTTCAGTATTGGCAATCATTGCCCTTTTTGCAGCAAAATATTTTGGATGGAATTTCCTTGATGCCGTACTTGGTATTGTGGGGGCAATTTTAGTTTCCAAATGGGCATGGGGTTTAATTAAACAAACCAGTAAAACCCTTTTAGATGCTGAAATGAAAGAACCAGTAGTTGAGGAAATTCAGGAAGTTATTACTGAGTTAAATCCAACGATACAGATTACAGATTTGCATGTCTGGAAAGTAGGTAAAGGTAAATTTTCAAGTATTCTTGCACTTGATACGCAGGATCATAGTTTAACCCCAGAAATCGTAAAACGTGCTTTATCCGTACACGAAGAAATTGTACATGCCAGTGTGGAAATCAATTTTAGATAAATAACTGATAATTACGTTATTCATCATGTTTTTACAAACTAGATAAATGAAAGAAATTTTTTCGGCTAAGATTACATTTAAGAAATAATGTAATCTTAATTATTAAAATCATAAAACCTATCCTTTCCGAAAAAATTCCTTACAGATAAATCACTTATACAACCAATATCTTAGACTATAAAAACACATTTATTCTCAATTGATTTATCAATCTAAAAAAACTATCATTGCCTTGCTGACCCTCATGGTCAGTCGGTTTTAGCAGACCGATCCACACGAGAGCATTAAAGGGCTTATAGCCTTTTTTTGTTTGCCCTGTCGTACCCCTCTGCGGTGGAACGGGAGGGGGACGCATTCGTGCGTGCTGGGTACTTGTGTGACCAGTCTGCTAACCCTCTTTCGTTCTGCCACCATCATTTAGCAGTGATAGGCAGAACTTGTTTAACACGCAAGGACTCTATCATGACTCACTATTCTCTATTACACCCAATCCCCATTTGTTTTTTGATTGAATTTAGGCTTTTAACTTAGCCATCGGTTTTTCATTCAGCCAATCGTTATCATGTCTTAATACTCATCGGTATTGAGATGATTACGTCTGCCTGTTTAATCTGGCTGCATAAATTCGCTGAATCAAAAACATTACAACAATTCCAAAAATTAAATATCGGGGAAAAACATGAACATACTCTCATCTCTTCTTTTGATCAGTATTACTGCAATCACTTTAACAGGCTGTGCCAGCAAAGCTGAACGTGAGTTCGTTAAGGGCTGCAAAATGGGCGGTGCTGATAGCTCTACCTGTGAATGTGTCTATGAAAAAATTGAAGATAAATATGGCACAGATCGACTGGAAGAAAAATTTTACATCATTAGCCAAACAGAAGAATTTCAAAATGAAATTGTTCAATACGGTATGCAATGTATGAAGGAGTAAGCCATGCGAGCAATTGCAGGAATTATTGTTGTCATCATTGCCATTGCATTTCTGGGCTTACCATTTATTGGATTCATGATTTTACTTGGGCTGTTCATGCTACTGGTGAACTTTGCAACTGGGGGAGATAAATAATGAAAGAAAACATTAAGGCGTGGGCTATCGGTGGCTATTTTATTATTGGCTTCTTTTTTACGGTTTACCAGAACTTCTGGGGTCAATACAGCTACAAGTCATTCGCCTATCACATTGGTCGGGGAATTGTCTGGCCTGCGGTCATGTTCCCATCAGTAGGTAAATTTATTGGTGGTGTAATTATTCTGATTATTATTGCACTGATAACGCTTAACTCAAGAAAATAGGACGACTTATGGCAAATATAAAATTATTTTGTATGGGGGCGTTATCTGTTGTCTTGAGCTTAAATGCAGGTTGCAATCAAAAATCATCAACAGATAATCCACCAACTACTGATAAGAATGAACGCAATAAAAAAGTAGAAGTTCCTATCGTCACTGTAGGTCAAGGGGAGGATTTGGAAAAATTCAATGACCAGTTACCGACATCGCAAGGACTTTTATCATTAAAGAAAATTGGTAAGGAGAATTTTGAGCGACCTGACTTATATCTAGGCGATAAAATTATACTCGCTTCCAAAGATGTTGATGATGATCGTATCAGTTTAGTCCGTCGCTTTAAGCTCACTCAGGGAGAAGCAATCTTGGTGAGTACAGATGCAGGTGGTTCAGGCACTTTGCCATCCTACTCAATCTTGTTGCTACTCAAAGGTCAAGCACCTAAATGGCTGAATAAGGATGATTTTTATAGCGAGAATGGCGATATTACTTATGCACAAAAAGGTGATGTCATTACGATTGGCTTGGGAATCAACGATAAGGGCTTAAATAAAAGCATCGTGTTAGAAAATGGGCAGTTATTAACCAACTTATTAGAGACAGCCAAAGGTGGACTTCCTAATAACGACTGTAAATGGTTGCATGATGAGCTATTGCCTAATTGTGAACAACAGCCTCCCGAAGACTGCAATGAAAATGTGATTCCTGAATCTTCTATGTCTATGGCGATCACAAGAAGTTTGGGGCAAATCAGACTCAATCCTAATTTCAATGAACAATCCGTAGCAGAAGCTTGCTATCAGGCATGTATTAAACAACCTATCCCTGATTATAAAGACTTCAAAAAATCGGTATGTGGTGGATAACTTTCACCATCACTTATATTCAAGGAAAGACTTATGAAAAAATTAATCATGGCAATACTTTTAAGTATTGCAGTTCCAGCAATTGCACAAGCCAAACCAGCAACCTGTCAAATCGAAGATAGTGGCAAAACCATATATAAGGGTAAGTGTAATTTTGATCCACAAGGTAACGGCAGCTTTTATATTAGCCACCCTAGTTTTGCTAAAAAATTAAATTTTGAAGGCATCATGGTTTGGATTGAAAGTAAAGATCAAGCTGTTGTTCAAGCAACAAAATTGAGTGGTGGCGCATCTACATGGGGTGAGGCGACTCGCTCACAGAAAGAGAAAGCCTGCTGGGTTGGTGATTGGTTCAAAGTCTGTACTTGGGCGCAATAGCATATTAGCTACTGTCTATAATTATTTAAATTTTAAAGGAATATTAAATGAAAAAATTTATTATCGTTGCTTTAGTCACTGCTTGTACAACTTCTGTTTTTGCAGAAGATTATTTCCTGATTAATGGTAAAAAGATTGGATTACAGGAAAGCCAAAAATCTGTAATTGCCAAGCTAGGTAAACCTAAATTTGTAGATGGTGGTGGTAGTCTTAATTGGGGTAATTATGATGACCCTGAAATTACAGCATCTTTTAGCCAATATGGGCTGAATACCTTATCTACAAGTAAAGGTTCTGCCGTTATTAATGGTAAAACGATTACCATCGGTAAAGATACACCAAATACCAGTAAGTCTAAAGTGCAACATTATTGTGAGGGATTTGATGGTGGGAATAGCTTCCGCCAATATAATCAATCCACTCGTGTAGGAGCAGAAGGTGAAATCTATATTTCTTTTGGTACTTATGGTGATGGGAATACCAGTAATAAAGCCTTGATGAGTAAACCAATCGAATCTATTAGTCTTGGTTATGAAGACCCACTTACAGATTTTTCTTCACCAAAATGCAATCATTAATTAAGAGTAATTTAGTCTAAAAAATAATTGTTGCGTTAAAGTATGGCTACACCTATGACCAAAAAAATAAGGGAATCCATTTTCCCTTATTTTTATATTTCAATAAGTTGTTTTAACTTATCGCCTTAACACTTTGCCTAAGTCCATGTTGAATCTGCATGGCACTGTCTACGGTTTGACAGGTATTTGCTGCATGCTCAGGCTGTGTATCAACAGCATTTTGTTGATCACTATAAAACTCCTCCACAATATCCAGCCCCTCATCACCACCCACCTCAAAACTGGCATTGCCATAGCCTTGCCGTGCCACATGATCCAGAGCTTCCTGATAAAACCCTGCTGCCTTACTCACTTCATCAATCTGCTTGGCTGAAACAATCGCATCCTGTAAATTCACACCGTCACGTAAAGTTAAGTCCACGTAATAGATCGGAGTGCGATAGCTTTGCGTGGTACTTTTTCCTCGTAAGGTCAATTGCAAAGGCAAGCATGACAGTAAATTACCTGATGCCGCATGGTAATAACTCAGCCTTGCTGCCAGTGTCCGAATACTGTTAAAACCCGTGGTTCTAAAAATGAATGTGCCAAACTCATCCGATTCATCTAAATTCACGTAGAGTCTGCCATAGGGCTTACAGAGTCCACCTTGTGCCAGTGGGCATAAATCAGGCGACGGACAAGGATGTTGCTCAACGCCGTTCTGTCCGAGTCGCTGACAGGTTTCCCCATTGCCTGAGCAAATTAAACGTCCAGTCTGTCGATCAAATAAACTGTACTCTGCCCGAAGATTGAGTTCAGGCTCATTAAAGATCATCCGTACTGGAATGGTTCGGAGTTTTCCATTTTGTGCCTTTTCCCGAAGCTGCTCATCCAGTGGATGTTTAACCCAACCATCTTTATTTTGAATCTGGCTGGTAATAGTAAACTGGTCATCCTTTTCAGGTAGCCGCTTGCCATTCTTTTCAACAACCTTGCCAATACTAATACGCCCCAACACAGGTGGGGTAATTGCTAAACCTTTAATCATGGTGATTATCCTTTATTGCATTTATTTACGGATTCCCCAAATCCATTGAAGGCACTGTCTCCTACACCATATTGCTAACCCTCCTGAAAAAAACGACTTCCAATCACAGGTCATGGGAGAAAACATTGTGCGAACATAAAAAAATGCAAAGCTGCTCCACCGTCCTTTCCTTAGTATTGGGGAAAGGACAAGAGGGGCGACTTTGCACAAATTTTAAATTTGGGGAAATAAAATGGTTTGATGTGGTGTGTGATGGAAATAGGTCTCAAACGGTTTAGTCAGGTGATTTAGGTTGTTGCAGAATAAACATTAAACCGTCTGCTGCCCTGACGAGACTGTGGGTACTGTTGCAGGAGTTCAGGCTGTGCCTGTAACAATGCCTTTTGATCCAGTACCACACTGTCCTTTGATTTTTTCCATGTCACACTACCATTGGAAAATATGGCTTTCTCGGCATCTTTCATGAGTGCCTGAATCCGATGCTTGAGATAGTCATATTTGGTTTGATGGTCGGTCAGTTGTTTTTCCTCATGCAATAAGTCAGTAAACAGTTGATCGACTCCCTCCAGCGTAGAGAAATCAACGGATTGTAAAGGGGTATGTTGTGGGTAAAGCAGTTGCAAGGCTTTGGCGGCTGATTCACTGGCATCAACACTAGGCGGCGTGTCACTTTCCACACAGTTCCAGAATATCCGTTCAGAAGCCATGATTCGATTGATCACAATTTCATTGCGTTCGACCTTAAAGATTTTGGCTTCATGCCCACAGATCAATGCACAGATATGCGCTGCCTGTTTACCTGTCACTGCCAGTTGGTGCTGTACCTGAATAATCACGTATAAAGGCACACCATCACGCCAGAGTTTGGTTCCCCACTCACCAACAGATTTACATTCCAAAACCTGTACTTCATCACAGCCTACAACAGCATAGTCCAGATTTGCCAGCATAAAATGCTTGTCGGGATCAGGATGCTGTAACACCGCATTAACCTTACGCACTTTATGACCTGTCTTGTGCTGGTAGTAATTGGCAATCAGAGGTTCAAGCTGATTGCCCCAATATAAGGGTGAATAACTGTTTTGGGTGGGTTGATCAGGCTGTGTCTGCATCCGACCTGTTTTAATCATCCATAGTTCCAGCATCGACATGTGGGGATTAAGCCCACAAGCTGCGGCTGCATCACTGCTGCCAATACCCTGTTTTCTGACTTGTAGCCATTGTTCACGGCTCATGCCTTTGGTTTCAGCAAGCCGTTTGGCACGACTAGGATTAGGTTTAGCTAACGGTAAATGTGGTATGGATTTACTGGTTTGTGGTTCAACGATATGGTTCATGAGATACTCCATGTCTGTAAAAATTAAAATTGCGGCATAAAAAAAGCCACATCAGGGCGATGTGGCAAAAGGGAGTTTTTGGGTAGAGGGAAATAGAGGATTTAAGCAATGGGTATATTCCTTAGGCTAATTTGATTAGCTCAAATCCAATTCAAGTTAGACCACCATTCTGAGTGCCTGTTCCAGTCCTCGCTGTTTCATGGCTGCACCTGTACCAAACCATGCTGAATCCAGTCGGTGATCAGTACTCATGGCTCGACGTTCGTGATCGACAAACTCTGTGATGCTACACAGCAAACCATAGGCTGTCCCTTGGGCTGAACTGAGTTCTGCACCTCGTCCCTGACCATTAAACATATCCATGACTTTCGACATGGCTCGTCCATTCGGTTCGGTCTTATTGGTTGCATTGGCTTCATTTGCCACATTGCGGTAGAACTGGATAATGCTGTCATCCTGTTCAGCAATGCTGAGACTGGTATTGTTAAATACCGCATCAAAATAGGCTGCCGCTTCCTGTTGGGTGACTTTACGCTGACTCAGTTGCTTCATTTCATACATATGCTCATCCCATGCACGAACGGAAATACCCAGTTGCTGTTTGACCTTTTCCGCATCAAATCGGGTACTGTGCGGAACTTTCACTACGCCTGCACTGGTACTGCCATTACGTAAGGCAATCGCCAAAGTGTTATTACACACCACACGGATAGAGGTAAATTGTGCCGTTGTGGCAAGCGTCCCATCACAAGCTGTCGCAAGAAGAATATAGCCATTACTGACATCCTTACCTTTCAATGCTGTAGTCTGTCCTGTACGTGCCAAAGCCCAGAACTTTTTACCACCTTTAAGAACGCCTGCGGTTTCCAGTTCAAAGCCTGATTGTTCAGTCAAGTCCCGATAGAACTCAAGGATTTCTTTGGGCTGAACTTCCTGAAAGCGTTGACTGACTACTGATAAAGGTGCATGGGTATCAGAACGATACAAGACACGCTGTTCCTCATAAGGCAGAATGATGCTTTGTCCCCGATCATTCTTTGCCATGTAACTGACATCGGATGATTCAATACGCCAATCCATGCCTGCCTGCTGTGCCCAGACTTCAATCGGTTGATGTGGACTGAGTTGATTACCTAGACCATGCCACGGGGTTTCACCGACATACGCCATTTGTTCAAGTTGATGTGCCATGATGATTTCCTCCCATCCTTAGTTGAAATTGTGCTGGCAATTGTTGCAATGAAAATAAGCCGTAGGTTGTTGTGGCTGTGAGGGTTGAACCAGACTATCCAGCAAACCACCAACCACTGCACCAGCCAATCCACCGAGTAATGGTGAAAAAGGTGTAGGTAAACTCTTGGCAAGGCTTGCACCAATCCCTGCACCTGCCATCGAAGAAAAACTGTTATTGCCTGATGGCTGTGTAGTTGCACGGCTAACATTGGCTGAATAGCAATATGGACATGTAATATTCATAAGATAATCCTCATTAAATGAAAAAAGGCTTACCAATCGGCAAGCCTGTGTTTTTGAATGTAAGGGATAAAAGAAACATTCAATCTTCATGTTAATGATATATATCTGTGATTTTTTGGGATCAACGTTGTGACATAGCAAAGGTTTTCATCTTCTTGGTGGCTTTAATTCTAAGATATTGTTCCTTTTTAGGTCGTGCTAAATATAATAAAACAGAACGCATTATCTCCACTTGGTACTTTAAATTACTGTAAATGACTCCAATCCCAACCATTCCATTTTCTTCATATTGCTTTAAATAACGACGATCATGGCAGTTAAAATAACATCCATCTCCATCTGTAATATCTTGCCATAATTCACCCATATCATTCGCAATCGTCCATGCCCCTATACGGTCTCGTTCATCAAAAATAAATACAACATGGTAATGATAGCCTTTGCTCTTACTGCCTTGTTCCAAAGCCCATACCAGTAGTAATACATCATCTCCATATTTAGAGCGGTTTACTTTTCTAAGGAAACGCTCCAGATCATCTTGTACTCTCTGGATATTAACATTAGTGATATAACTTAACTCGATACTGACAACCAATAGGGCCTCATAGCTTTTGGTTAATTCAGTTAATCGCTTATCCAGATTTCCAGCATGCTGACTTTCATTGTAACGGTGTTGTCGTCTTTCGTTTAAATGAGCACTTTTCATGGTATTGAAATATCTTTGCCACTCATCAAATGATCTGCGTTTTAAACATCTCAATAAGTCTGTTGGTGAATCTAAATCAAGATGATATTCATATAATAAATTACAAAATAATTGCAATAAACTTGAATAGCTAAAATCAGGATTATACACTTGATCAAAATCAAGGAGTAATTCACAAAAGTTTTTATAAAAAGATCGAGGTTGTCTTTTTGCATGCAAACTGGATTTTATAAAGTCCTCTATTTCAATAGATAGATTTGCTTCACAGATTTTACTTGATGAGGTGTTTTCAAACTTCATGGTCACTTACCTATAGTTTAGAACTATATGAAGTGACAATTATTTTAATAATTAAATTTAAGATTAGAGATTATTGAATTAAGTTCTTTTAATGAATAGTTTAATAGGTTGATTATATATTTATAAACAAAGTCATTACACATAATTAAAAGTCAGATCAAAATATATTAAAGAACTATTCAAACACAATAATATCAAGGCTTTTAGTGTGATCAGCCTTTAAATAAATTAAGATAAATCGAGTTAAAGTTATCCGATGGTAAATATATAAAAAATTTGCTATCATTCATGAGTATTCTTTTATTGTCTCACTGATATTAGATACCTATCATTGTGGTTGTCTACAATATCTGGTGGTGCACTATTGCAGAAACGCCTTTTGTATAACTTCAATTTTGTCACTTCCATCATCTGAATGACAAAGCCAAATGATACAGGATTTCGTGATGTGTCATTGCAGGTAGTGGGTACAAAATTGTGCTTTGGTATACCTTCAATAGGCTATAAAAAAATTATTAAAAAATCACGCTAAATCGTGGCTAAACATAGGGAAAAACTCGTTGAAACTCATACTCACCTTTAATAAAGTTTATATAAATCTTAGTAAAGGAAAGCACCATGAGCTACACATCATGCAACGATGATCTAATCAAACTGGTTAAAGAGTTGAAAGTTGAAGATACTGTCTGGTTACTTCATGTGATCAATAAGGATGCTATTGAGTTTGAATCACGTATAGATATAGAGGATGAACATGATCCACAATTAATGGATAAGGACATTGATAAATTAAACTCAATCAAAGACCTTAATGAGTTGAAAAGCCATTTAATTTATGAGCTAAAGGATAAAACAGAGACTACTTCTGAAATTTTCATGGACTTGATTAACAGTTATAAAGAATCGCTCATGATTAGAAGTCGTGATTTTTCAAAATATAAAACAGATAGGCGATTATTGAGTTTTGCACTTTACAAAATATCATCTGATAATCGTGATATTTATCGCCAAACCCAATCCATCTCGAACACCTACGTTCGATTCCTTTATATTATTTTTACTTATAATCGCTATTACAGAAGTTTTAAAGAACTTGATCGTATAGAAAGAAAGTATAGTGAACTTATTAGTGCAAAGACTTTGCACTTTAAAAACTATGATCATCCTGAGTTCTATAAATGGGCAAAAACCTACATCGACAAAAATACATCAGACTTCAGGCAGTTTAATCAGATCGAATTTACGCCTTTACAAGATGTTGATTTTGGTGTTTGGGTTAATTCAATCTTTGATATTATGTATCATGCAAATCAACATGCTTATATCAACCTAAAAAAACAATTGTCTAATGCTTGGTATCAAAAATCTTATCAAAAAAATAGGAAAGGAAGAGAACATCATTATTTTCTAACAGATGAAGCTAAGAAATTACTAAAAATACTTGCAGCAAAACATAAGAAAACTGAAGATAGAATGATTGAACATTTAATTAATAAATGTGCAATTGAGGAAGGTATTACTATAAATGAAAAATTCTTATATTCCGTTTAACAATTAGTTTTGCATAATTCCACTTAGGGTTGTATTAATATTTTAATACAACCCAACTAATTATTTAAAAGTTTAATGACATTCTCATCCTGTCATAAAAACTATATAAATCAATATAGCGTGAATGTAAAGTTCTGTTCTTTAATTCAAAACCATATTTCAATATTTCTTCTAGTGCCTTATTATCACAAGGCTTCTTATGCGGTGACTTACCATCATATAGCTCATAATACGTTGGGCTATCTAGGTTACGCTCCTTAGTGTGAATTAAATGCCAACAGCCTATAAAACCAATACAATCTGGAATTTTTTTAAAAAATAAAGCTCCATGACCCAAAACCTCACTTAGGTTCAGTATATATTGTTCTACATCTTTTTTATTGTTTATATCAATATCTAAGATGCTGGTAAAATTAAAATTTTCTTTAAGTTGCATTTTTTTTACTGACCGAATAGCTAAAAAGATACGCTCTATTTCTTCTAGCGAACTATTCAAATCTATTTCTATTTTCCTATCTTTAAATTCTTTTTCAGTATCAAACTGTCTTTTTAAAATATCAAACTCAATAAACAACATTGATCGGATAAATGAATTTTTAAGAAAGTTTTCATCTATTGTCGATTTGTAAAATTTGTACTGTTGAGTAGTAAGTATGCCCAAATCTATAAATCTTTTATATGCCACAATAGAAACATTGTCATAATCGAAATAAAGACATTGTCTCACTACTTTATAAATTGTCCCCTTATCTAACCGTAATTTTTCAAAATGGTTAAATAAGTTTTCCATATCATCTAAAAACTCATCTTCACTAAAATCATATTGTGCAAAGTTCTTAATGATTTGACTGAAAATAAAATTTGCTTTATCGAATTGCTCTTGATCAGTTGGGTCTTCAATTTCAAATGGAAGATTTAGTTTCATCTCAAGACCGCATAATACATAGTGTTTATACAGCTCCGCTATTTTTCCCTCATTTCGTCTAACTGAATTGATGTGATCAATTATGGACAATAGATCAACATTGAAAGTATTTTTGGCATGATTAAAAGATGCAAGAGACTCAACATCATTAATGAATAAATAATCCATGATGTTAAGCGCAGCAGTTTGAGGATTGGTTCGTTTTGGCATTTGTAAAAAAAAGTTCCCTTGTTTTCTGCATTTTTACATACCTCATGCCGCATTACAATCCCCTCTGACAAAGCAACACAGAAAAGTGTCAGGCTGCACCTGCTGCATTTTTTCGCCTTGCTTAGGTTTGTCTCAAATCAAATTTAACGGAGTCGTTATGAATCACCTAAACACAATTGATTATTTATTTTTACAGTTCCGATCAATTCACATCAAACTGGAGGACATCAGAGCTGTGTATTACTCACATTTATGCCCAGAGAAAATGAAAGAAAAAGCTCGTCAGCAGCAATTGCCTTTCACATGCTTTCGGATTGATGAAGGCAGTCAAAAAGGTCATTTTTTTGTGGAAATTCATGAATTTTCTAAAGCTATAGATGAAATTTATTTAAAAAATCGTCAGAGCTTTACATCAGCCGTGCAAAAATCAACCAAGCCTAAAGAATAATACACGGACGAGGGAGATTAAAATGTTAGAAGCTCGCTATCGTGTCAAGGATTTGGTGAACTATCCTGAACGCCCAGCAAAGGACTATGTAGATCGTAGTGGTCGCAGACGTCGGCTGTCTCACAAGCCTGCAACCAAAGGCTTGCTGAATGTTGCGGAATCAACTTTCTGGAAGATGATCCGTCGGGGTGATTTTCCTGAACCGACATACTTAACCGCCAGTATGCCAACGTGGACGGAAAGCCAAATCAATGCTTGGCTTGAACAAAAGACATTGAAAGCTGCATAAATTGAAATAGCCTGTCTCACATGACAGGCTTTCTTCTTGCTGATTATCATATAGGCTCAAGCAGGGACTCCAAATAATCAGCCCATTCCTGCATCATCTCTTGGCGTTTATTCAGAAACTTGGTTCGGTTGTAAGCTGTACCATTGTTGTCTTTTACCTTATGCGCCAGTTGATGTTCAATAAAGTCCACACGCTGCTCCAGAATCTCATCCAGCATGGTACGTGCGGTTGCTCTAAAACCATGTGCCGTCTGCTCACCACCATAGCCCAAGCGTTTTAAAGCAGAGTTGATAGTATTGTCAGAAATACAGGTTTTACCATCCCGACCTACAAAAATATATTCACTGTATGGATGTAAATCAATGATTGACTCAATCAACTCAAATGCCTGATCTGACAATGGCACAATATGAAGTTGCTTGGTTTTACTAGCAGTAAATTTAAAACAGCGTTCTTGGGGGTAGTAATACTCTTTTTTAAGCTGACGTATTTCGCCAGGTCGCTGAAAGGTCAGTACAGATATTTTCAAAGCAACCTGTGTGGTGAGCAAACAGCGTGCATGTATCTGTGAGTAATTCCAGACTTTGTTTAGCATTGGTGCTAAATCCTGTTCTTCAGTCACGGCTGCAAAATTACCACCTTGCGGTTTAGGTAGGTCAATATCTTCAATCGGGTTATATTGAATCAGCTTCTTTTTACGTGCCGATTTAAAAATTTGGTTGAGGTCCGACTTAAGGCGTTTGGCAACAGACAAAGCACCACGCTCAATAATGCGCTTAAAGATCTTAATCTCAAGAATTTCTAAGGTAAGTTGTGGAAAGGTTAAATCACCAACGTAGGGATAGACATCATGCTTTAAACGACGGATCGTCTCTTCATCTTGTTTTTGCTCTAGCTCACGTTTATAGAGCCATGCTTCAGCAACGATACGAAAGGTGTTTTCTGCTTCTTTCTGTTTCTGAGACTTGGTTTCAATCCGCTCCATTGCTGGATCAATACCCTGCTTGATAAGTTTCTTATATTCATCACGAATAGTACGAGCATCATCTAACGAAACTTCAGGGTAAGTCCCCAAAGATAAATCATTACGCTTGCCTAAGAATGGACGTGTGTAATTGAAGATCCAGTACTTGCTACCGCTCTGATCAATACGCAGATACAGATTTCCCCCATCTGACAGCTTATACATCTTGTCAGGATCGGGTTTAGCTTTTTTAACCTGTAAAGCACTAAGCTTGTTAATTCCACGAGTCGCCATAATTCAGACATAAAAAAATGCAGTAGAGAATAATCTTACTGCATTTTTTACTACTTTATAACTGCCGATTGGTATAGTGCGTCACGGCTTGTCATATTGTAAATTTCCAACTTTAACCTTACAAATCAGTAACTTATACAGTGTTAAACAGTGTCAGAAACTTGAATTTGGCGGAAGCGGTGTCCGTATAACACCTGTATTATGCGATCCAAACCAATCCATTATAAATTTATTTTTCAACAACTTAAATAAAAACCTTTCCAACCCCATCTTGTCTAATCTGACTATTTCCAATATTCTATGTGGGTTATTATGTGGGACAAAAAAAGCCTATGCCTAAGAAAGCCAAAGAACTCTCTGCACTCAGTGTAGCAAAAATCAAAGGAAATGGCAGGCATGCTGTAGGCGGTGTCAATGGTTTGCACCTGCGTATTGTGAATGGCTCTCGTGCTTGGGTTCTACGTGTTGTTGTAGGTCAGCGCTTTGATGAAAATGGAAAACAGCAACTTCATCGCCGTGATATTGGATTGGGCTCTTACCCAGAGGTGTCACTAGCCGAAGCAAGGGCTAAAGCCCATGAAATGAAAGCCCAAATCCGAAATGGGATTGATCCTATTGCACATAAACAGGAACAGCTTGAAAAGCTTCATATCCAGCAGTTACGGAACAAAACATTCACGGAATGTGCGAAAGTTGTTATTGCCAATAAAACTCGTGAACTCAAAAATGAAAAGCATATTGGGCAATGGTCATCAACACTGGAAACCTATATTTATCCCACTCTGGGTGATCTCACCATTGGCACCATTACCAAAGTCGATATTGCTGAGGCTCTCAAACCTATCTGGATTGAGAAGAATGAAACAGCCAGACGTATTCGTGGTCGTATAGAAACCATTTTTGATTATGCCAAGGCTATGGGATATTTTGAGGGTGACAACCCTGCCGAATGGAAAGGCAATCTTGAACCTATATTAGGTAACTTAAAGCAGGAATCACGTCCACATCCATCCCTGCCTTATGAACAGGTTGCTGAGTTTATCCATCATCTAAGACAAAAAAAGGGAATTTCGCCTAAAGCGCTGGAATTTGCAATTTTAACTGCTTGTCGTTCTGGTGAAATTTTCGGAGCTAAATGGCAGGAAATTGATTTTAAGAATAGGGTTTGGATCATTCCCAAAGAGCGGATGAAAGCGGAAAAGGAACATCGTGTACCATTGTCTCAACAGGCACTTAATTTGCTTGAATCAATCCAAAATCATACTCAAACACAAGATTTCATATTTCCAGCTCCACGTACTGGTGAAATGCTTTCTGATATGTCATTAACCACATTAATCAAACGTATGCATGAACAAAAGCTAAAAGAAAATAGCTTAGGCTATATTGATCCAAAACAGAATCGGGTGGTTACCACACATGGATTTCGATCTACTTTCCGTGACTGGTCGGCTGATAAAACTGATTATCCACGAGAGGTCTGTGAGCATGTACTCGCTCACAAACTACCTGATGAAGTTGAAGCTGCTTACTTACGAGGAGGTTATCTTGAAAAAAGGAAAAGTTTGATGAGCGATTGGGCTGAATTTTGTAATTTTATCGACTTGTAGAAATTTTAATAAATTACATAAAGCTAGACTTTCACTCTATATGAGAAAACATCAGATTAAACAGGATTCAGATTAATTAAAATAGCTTGATCATTCGAATTCCCTTTATGACATTAGTCGTTGGGGACGATTTCAGGATGCAGATGAAAGTGCTTATTATGAACATACTTGTCGTCGTGCTGGAATAGATATCATCTATTGTGCCGAACAATTTGCTAATGATGGTTCAATTGCATCTAATTTATTGAAAAGTACATTAAGAACAATGGCTAGTGCATATAGCAGTCATTTATCCACTAAGGTTTTTGCAGGTCAAAGACGTTTAGTCGAATTAGGATATAGACAAGGAGGAACTACTGGCTTTGGGTTAAAGTCGAAACCCACAGAAAGAACAAAGCGAGTACTATTCAATTAGTAGTCGCTTTTCCACCTATTTTGTCTTATGATGAGTGGGAAGCTATTGCTGTACCAGATCAACAACAATTAGTTGATGATACTAGAACTTAAAATCTATTTCTCCAAATTTAAACTTAGGGAAATCGTGTAAAGATTTCTCTTTATCTAAAACCCTTATAGGTGTTTCATCAACATCAAGTTTCCACCAACTACCATTTTCACTAACGGTTAAGCCCTTAACCAGCTTACCATTAAATCTTTTATAAATAATTGGTTTTGCCACACCTCTATCACCCTCAGAATTACACTTTTCAATAATAGCTTCTATACAATTTAACATCCCTAATGAAATTTTAGATGGCGTAGCAAGAAGTTTTTGATACTCCGCATTTAAATCATTTATATAAGATTTCATACCAATTACTCCAATGCTCCCCTTAGGAATCTGAGTAATTATAGGTACTGCCTTGATACCCGTATCCGTCTGTTCTTCAGTTAATTTAACCTGATAAAGAAAATTTTCTCTTGTATGTGGGCAAGATAAAGCAAATAGATACTCATTATTAATCACTCTTTTCCAACTGTCAGGACCTAAAACATGTTTAGATGCTGAACTAAGAGCTTCTTTTATTGAATATTCAATAATCTGCTTAATATTATCAATAGTTATAGAATTAAAAATATCCCTATCTAAATATACATCATCATCATATTCTGTATATGCAGGTCCATATAATTGGTTATCTCGTGTATTACAATGTCTGATTAATGAATATTTAATACCATTTTCATCGTAATCATGTTTTACCCTTATCTTATCTAAATGCCCAACAACACTATTTATCACATGCTGTGCTATCAATGTACTCCCAGCTAAAGCTATTACACATTCACCTTGATAACCTCTAAAAGGCACATAATTTTTAAATGTTCTTAAGAAATATGGTGCATGAACTACGATAGGAACAGCGTATATTTTTTTAAAACCAGAAAGTAACGTCACATTATCTGAAGTAATTGCAGAATCACCTATAAAAAAGATCTCGTCACTTTCATAACCTGCTACAACTAACGTCATAAATTACCCCAAATTTCCTACGACTAATGCTAAAGCCTTTGCCCCTAATAATTTAACTGCATCAAAAGTTAGCTCTAAACCTTTATCTAAAGCAGTACTCTTAATCTTATCCCACACAGGTTTACTTCTTATTGTATCTAACAACTCATGTCCTTGCCATGTTAAGCATTTCACATGCACATCTTCGTCAGTATCCAAATTACTCAGTATATTTCCATCAATAAAATTAGCATTTATTAAAAGCACAGTATTACCTATTACTATTTTTTGATTTTCGGCATTATCTAGATATTCATCAAATCTATCTTCTTCAACAGCAATAAGAACCTGTCTAATAATTTCCCAATCTCTTTTCATCACTCCCCCTACTTTAGATTACTTTTAATCTTCTCTACTAAATCTGCTTCAATTAACCCTTTTGATAAGCAACTTAGCGTCACATCAAAAGTTGTGCTTCCAACTTTATATTCACCTTGAATATTACTTTTAATACTTAAAGAATTGTCATCAATAATAATATTCTATGCTACTGTGGTTTTTGTTCGCTTATCTTTAAGGTAATCAATACCCATTACCTTACCACAATCAGCATAGCTTGGGTCGATTCTATAATCCTTAGAAGCTGTGGTTATTACACCTGCACCCAAGTCCGAACTTGTAATCTGGTATCCCTCTAAAGCTAAAGCACGTTTAGACGCTTTAAAAATTTCTTCCTTAGTTGCTTGTACTCCCACCGAAACACTCTTACTCTCACCTACTGATGGTTTATAAGCCATTGATAAAGTTGAAATGGAGAAAGTTAAAATACTAACAATTATTTTTTTCATATCATTTTCTTTAGTCTAAGAAATATACAAAGTAAATTACCACAGAGAAGAACTTCAATATACTGATTTAACGAAAGATATTTATTTTTAATTTTGTTTTTTGCTTACTACAGGCTTACGTTGCATAACCCTAGAAATAACAAAGCCCTGAGAATGTCAGGGCTAAGTCGTTGATATCTGGCGGAAGCAATGACAGTCAAATCAAAAACATAAACTAATGACAAATATAAATAAAATATTTTAAATTTAAATTTTTACTACTATTTCTACTACTTAAAAATTCCGAAAATTATTTTTTAAACCATGTTCAAAGTTTTAGGGCTTTAAAGGTAACTATTCAACAAGGCCTTTCGCTCACACCATTGAGGACGACACTGATCCCAAATATAGGCAAAAGACTAGGATTGAGATTTAATTTAATCATAGGAATCTACAACAGCGAATTTAGTGAAAAATGATTTATGAAAGAAGTCTATTGTTTATTATTAATAAATTAGTATAATTACATATAAAATCATTAAAGTTAAAATTATGTTTTCTAAAAACAGATTCGAATCAATAGCACGCCAAAAATCTGCTTCAAATTACACATCAACAATTCTTAATGAAAATAGAAAATTTAGCAGATCAGCTTCTACAACCAGCATTTTTTTGTCACATTCTCATAAGGATAAAGAGTTTGTTAAATTTGCAAAAGTTTTCTTTGAAAATTTAGGAATGAATATTTATGTAGATTGGGCAGATGAAACAATGCCTGAAAGTACAAATGGCATTACAGCTCAAAAAATTAAAAATCAAATCATTTCGGTAAATGATAAATTCATTTTACTCGCTACAAATGAAGCATTAGCATCAAGATGGTGTAACTGGGAGGTTGGTATAGCTGATCCATTCAAGTTACCAAATGATAAAATTGCTTTATTACCATTGATTGAAACTTCAGGAGCCTGGAATGGAAATGAATATCTACAGATTTATCCCTATATTAAGGAAAGTTTAACCTCAACTGGTGAATATTATATTTGGTATCCTAATAGTAATTGTAAAAATTTAAAAACATGGTTAAAAGGTTAATTAGTAATGGGTTTTACCAAAGCAAAAGAAAAATTTATAAGTGAATACGTTAATGCCATTCAAGATGGTAATGCAGCAATTTTTGCTGGAGCTGGTCTATCTGCATCTTTAGGATTTGTTAATTGGAAAGAACTTTTGAGGGATCTAGCTGATGATCTTGATCTTGATATTGATAAAGAAACGGACCTTGTCTCGATAGCTCAATATCATTCCAATAAATTTAACAGAACTCGTATTAACGAGAAAATTATTAATGAATTTACAACTTTAGAAAAAGGTAGTGAAAATCATCAGATTTTAAGCAGATTAGATATAGATACCTATTGGACAACAAATTATGATCAACTTCTTGAAAAAACTTTAGAAAATAATGGAAAGAAAGTTGATAAAAAAGTTACCAATGAAGATTTTTCGAGATATATAAAGAGAAAAGATGCTACAGTTTATAAAATGCATGGCGATAAAGATGCACCACACAATGCGGTTTTAACAAAAAATGATTATGAAGATTACCATGATAGTAGAGAGTTATTTTCAACAGTATTAAGAGGAGACCTACTTTCGAAAGTTTTTTTATTCATAGGCTTTAGTTTTGATGACCCTAACATAGACTACATTTTAAGTAGAATTAGGATTTTGTTAAAAGATAACACTCCTAAACACTATTGTTTTTTTAAAGAGATTGATAAAAATAGCTTTGCAGAAGAACAAGACTACTTATATGCAAAAATAAGACAAGATTTAAAAATCCAAGATCTCATGAGATATGGTATTCATGCTGTCCTAGTAGAAGATTATCCAACTATTACTGAAATACTTAAAGTAATTGAAAATCGTGTAAAGCGGAAAAACATTTTTATTTCAGGTGCTGTGGAAGATTATGAACCATTTGGAAAAGAAAAAGCTGAAAATTTAATTTTTAAACTAAGCTATAAATTAGCGGAGAAAAATTACAAAATTATCTCAGGTTATGGCTTGGGTATAGGAAGCTTAGTGATTAACGGTGCTTTAGAATTTAAAGTAAATTCAGCGTATAGAAAACTTGATGATTTACTTATTTTAAGGCCATTTCCTCAAATCAACCCGACTGCTGAAAAACATACGATATATAGAGAAGAAATGATAGCCCAAGCTGGGATAGCCCTCTTCTTTTTTGGAAATAAAAAAGACAATGTGTCCGATAAAATTGTAGATTCAAAAGGTATGAATGAGGAGTTTAATTTGTGTCTCAAAAATAATGTAATTCCAATACCAATAGGTGTAACTGGCTATGTTGCTAAAAAATTATGGGAAAGAGTTAGTATAAACTATAGTCAATACTATTCTGATAATACTGAATTCAGGAATACTTTAAATAAAATTAATGAAATTGATAATTCAATTGATGATTTAATTTCAAATATTTTAAAAGCAATTAGTTTACTTCAAAAGGTTTGAATATTTATGAAAAGACAGGTTTTTTATAGTTTCCACTATGAAAATGATGTAATGAGAGTCCAACAAATCCGAAATATTGGGAGTTTAGAAGGTAATACACCCGTTTCTGCTAATGACTGGGAAACTCTAAAACGTAGCGGTGATACAGCAATAAAAAATTGGATTGATAATCAATTTAAATACAAAAATTGTTTAATAGTTCTTATCGGCTCTGATACAGCAAATAGAAAATGGGTTAAATATGAAATTGAAAGAGCTTGGCAGTTAGGTAAAGCTGTTTTGGGTATATATATACACAATATCAAATGCCCACGAAGTGGCACATCAGTTAAAGGAAACAATCCATTTTCTGATTTTACAATAAATGGAAATAATTTTTCGAATTACGTAGATTGCTATGATCCTAACCCTTCAGATGCTTATAATGACATTAGATTGAATATTGAAAGTTGGATTGAGAGAGCAATTCAAAGAAGAAAGACTGCATAAGCGGTCTTTTTTTATATTATGTGTACTAGCTCAAACCTGATCTGACAATTACCGATATTTGATTTAGGCCGTCAGGCTAAATTTGAGCTAAATTCTTTTCAGCCCAAATATGTTTTCCATCAAGTAAAGAAAGAGCTTTCCTAATTTGCTCAAATTTAAGTGACAACTTGGGTATGAGGTCGGCCTAATTCTGTAAATATATTTAACACGGCTATTCTAGTTTTAAAGATTAAACCTGTTTTATTAACTCCCGTTGTTCCTTAAGAAATTTTTAATACTTGTATCATGGAAGCTGGTACCCTAGTTGAATAGCTACTAATTTTTATAGATATATTTAAGTTAGATAATCTTAAAAAATAAAATTGCCTCTTGAAATATTGCATCCTATCAGAATTAACTTTATTCCTTATTTTTCAAAATGTTATAATAAAGATAAGTTTAATGTTTCCGTAGAATAAAATGATCAAGAAATATTCAATAGCATTGCTGTGTCTCATCATTACGTTACTGATAATTTTCTATGTGACCTACTTTAATCAGCAACGGTATTACGATATTCAGGAAAAAAATAGGATTGGTGGATTTGAACTTTTACTGGAAGCCAAATCTGAAACAAATAAAGTTTGTCTTAAATATTCCACCCAACAGGACTGTTATCAAAATTTCGTTAAAAGCCTTGAACATCTAAATCCAAGAGGCTCTGTTCAACTTACAAATTCCGAACATCAAGTTATTCAGGTCTGGGACAATGAAAGACATAAAGATGATAGGGAAAATGTCTCTGTGTCCAAAACTTTTACTGAGTTTGATAGCAAGCCTGTAGTTACCCTGTCTAAGCTGACGCGCCACCAGAATCTATATAAGTCTTCCTTTAATGCCATGTTCTTCTCGGTACTTGATTATTCTGAAGCACTCCATGCACGTATTAATGGTCTACCCTCCACCTTTGGTGAAATGACTCCATACACTTTTGCCAAGTATGTGGCATGGGGGCGTTTTTATCCGATACTCCCTATCTGGATAATTGCCTTAGGTTTAATGGGCTATATCCTTACCCTTCTGTTTAAAAATATTGGATTCAACCATTCAATTAAAAATCTTCAAGAGGAAATCATCAATAAAGAAAAAACTCTTAGAAGCATGCATGATGAAAGTGAGTTGATAAAAGCAGACTTCAGCAAACTTCATAAGGAATCCACTGAAAATCTTAAAATTCTTAATAATGAAAAGCTAGAATACACAAACAAGATCAATGCCCTGGGGTTGGAACTAAATGAAATCCATCAAGATAGGATTACTTTGTTAAATAAAATCCAGTCTTTTGAAACGCAAAACAGAATTAACACTGAAGAAAAAGAAAGGCTACAAAAGTCCCTGGAGCATCAAAGAAATATTCTAGAAAAATTAGACCAGCAAAATAAGGACTTAGAGCAGAATATCTCTAACAACAGTAGCTTTATGGAAGAGTTTAACTTAGCAAAAAATGAGTTGGCTGCTTTGGAAAGTCTTTATGCTGCCAGTAAAAATACAGAACGAGACCTTTCTAAAAAACTGGATGGTCTAAATCAGGAAATGTCTAATTTAAACAATAAGCTGGTTACTTCAGAATCCCAGAAAGATGCGATGATGAGTAAGGTGGATAACAAAGAGTCTGAGTTAAAAGATTATCTGGAATATGTTTCAGATATGGAAAACCAATTCAAACTACAACTGGAAACAAAAAATCAGGAAGTGGAAGTGTTAAAGTCTGGAATACTTGATCTACAGTCTCATAAAGCAGATTTGCAATATGAGCTTGATAAACTTTCAGGTACAGATACTTCATCCAGAAAAATCTACAATATCCTGATCAGTAATCCTGATCTGCCTAAAAGCAAAAGTTATGAGTACTCTGAGCCTGAACATCATTCCAAAGCATATCTGAAATCCATACAGAGTTCTTTTAATAGTCAAAAAAATAATAAAATTGGCAACTTAATTACAGATCTACGGGGCACAAAATTTAACTCTAAAACGCCTAATACGCTACGTATCGTTTATAACTACGCTGTCAGTCCTGAT
The DNA here is from genome assembly GCF_030385805.1 of Acinetobacter thutiue. Lineage (NCBI taxonomy): Bacteria > Pseudomonadati > Pseudomonadota > Gammaproteobacteria > Moraxellales > Moraxellaceae > Acinetobacter > Acinetobacter thutiue. The sequence continues at coordinate 415,306 of NZ_JAUDZE010000002.1, read as the reverse complement.
ATTACCCGTTCTGGATATGGCCTAGTTGCTGTAGAAAAGGAACATGGCTACGCTGCTTACCTGCACTTAACCGCGAGAGATCCATCAGAGGCAATGTTGGCAGCCAAGGCGATTCAAACATACTGTTCTATATTTAAAGGATACCGAATCATTCCTTTAAGTAGCTAACCCCTATTCAGTATCAAAAATGCTAAAAAGAACCCTACTAAAACAGGGTTCTTTTTTAATGCCAACATCTAAAGAATTCGATTTACCCAATACCCAGAATTATTATTTATCCTCAGTTCTTGATGACTCACAGATATTTTTATATTTCTCACCAAAACTCTGAACAGCCTGTTCCTTACCCAAGTCTGTCATTTTCACAGGTTCAGCATAAGCGTCCTCAACTATCATCTGGTACAAAGAACTGATAGGGTTACTCTTAATTTCCTCAGCAATATATTTTTCAAAATACTGCTTGGGCACATTTCTCTGATGTTCCCTCATCACATTCATGGCTAGTTCTTCGACCACGTTACACTCTTGATTAGCATACAGGTTGATTGGGATAAATAATAAAATTAGTATCAGCTTGTTCATTTTAATCACATTGAATCAACAATTTCTTTTTATAGTAATCCGTCACCTTTTTAAAGTCGGCCTTTAAATATTCCTGAGTATAGTCATTAGGTGAAAGCTTAAGTAAAGCTGGCATGTACTGAGTTTCATATAGTTCAGGATAATCCTTACAGAGAATTCTTGTTTTTTCCTCTTTTGCTTTTTTCTCATCATCCAAGATATCCAAATATATTGAAATCTTTTTATCAGCCGCTTCCAATTGATTTCTTACCATATCCTCTTCATTCTTGTTTATCGTTGATGATGTCTCTTGGCATCCATTGATAAGTATAAAAATGATAGCTAAACTCAAAACTCTTATTATCATAACTAATTAATTTTAAATAACATTACGTGATTATAGAATAATTCCCCCTCTTAAATCCATATTTGTAAACCATTATCTCCCTTTCTAATTTGTATAAAAAAATCTTTAAAAAGATTTGAGAGTTTGTTATAGCACCTTTCTATTGCTACTATTCAAGGACAATTCTATATTTCCCAGATTAAATGTCCGAACCTCAGTTTTCCCTCAGCGACTACCTTTCTACTGTACGGGAAGTCATTCACCTGACTTTTGATGAGCCTGTGTGGGTAAAGGCTGAGATACGCAACCTGAGTATCAAGGGTGGACACTATTATCTTGAGCTGGCTGAAAAGGAAGAAAATACAGATAAAGTTATTGCAAGCTGCAAGGCCACCATCTGGAAATCCACCGCCGTAAAAATTGTGCTCAGGTTTGAGCGTGAAAGTGGCATTGAACTTTCAAAAGACTTGAACGTACTCATTAAGGTCAAGGCCCGTTTTGATCCCCAGTATGGCTTTTCAGTCAACATTGAGGACATCGACTCCAGCTTTACACTGGGTGATATCGCCAAACGCTACCAACAAATACTTGCCCGCTTAACTTCTGAGGGTTTGGTCAACCTGAACAAGTCACTTCCTCCCCCTTTTGACATCGAAAATGTGCTGGTCATTGCACCAGAAAATGCTGCTGGCTTGGGTGACTTCAGGAAAGATGCTGATGCCTTGAATAAAGCTGGTGTTTGCCACTTTGTTTACCATACAGCCACCTTTCAGGGTAATACCGCTGCCAACAGTATTATGGAGTCATTAAGCTCAGGGCTACGCCAGTGGGCCAAGGATTATGTTGTTCCACCTGATCTCATTGTGATTATTCGCGGTGGCGGTGCTGTGAACGACCTTGCCTATTTAAATGACTATGACCTTGCCACCCTGCTCTGTAAGCGCAGGGTTCCAATATGGGTGGGCATCGGTCATGAAAAGGATCGAACCATCTTAGATGAAATCGCCCATCGTTCTTTCGACACGCCAAGCAAGGTGATTGCTGGTATCCGCAATGTGATTTCAGAACGGTCTCAGGATGTGATGGGTTACCTGCAAACCATCAAGTTGCTGTCCCAGCATCAAATCACAGCATATCAGGGCCAGAATGACCAGTTGATAAATACCATCAGGACTCATGCCCAGAATCAGGTAAATACTGCCAATAGAAACCTTGACCTGATTAAGTCCACAACCCAGTATTTTGCCCAGCAGCAGCTTAAGCTTGCCTCCACACAGGTTGAGTCCTTAATGCGTGAGACCCTGTTACAGAATCCAAGGAATGTGCTTGCCAAGGGCTATGCTATTGTACGGAGTCAAAACAAGGCAATCCGCTCTGTACAACAGGTCGGTTCAACTGTTTCAATTGAGATGCAGGATGGCTATATTCATGCCAGTGTAAGTGAGGTGACGAATCATGAGTAAAAATGAGTTAAGCTTTAAAGACGGTTATGAACTGCTGAAGAAGAATGCCGCCCTGCTGGAATCTCAGGAAGAACCAGACATCGACAACCTAATGAAGATTGTTGAGGAATCAATGTATGCCTATAAGGCATGTAAGTTACGGGTGGATGCTGTACAACAAGCATTGAATGAAACATTCAAGGAGTAGTTGTGAAAGTAATAAAAACAACTGACTAAAATTTCTGTAAACTTTATAAACAGTTACAAATACGGTTACAAATCTTGAATTATTAAAAAATCATTTTTCATTTTAGGGCAATATGGATATCCGACCAAGTTTACTGAGCTTCATTTTTGCAGGTTCCAGCAAATGGCGACTCAACTATACATTTCCTGAGTTGGTACTTGAACTGGATACCAGAACCATAAGGCTTAATCCTGAACAGGTGCTGGAAACACATATCCAGAAAGGCTGGATATGGTCATCATTGACACTCAAGACACTTGATCAAAACTTTCAGTTCAAGGGTATGTTCAATACACAGGCTGAACAGTTTCAAGCTGAAATCCGTAATGATGCAGAATTCCTGAGTAATAAAAGAAACGCTGAACAGATCAAGGAAACCTTAAAACCGTACTTACGGGAATATCACAGTTTTATCCAGCAAAACATTTACCTATCTCATTGCCTCGGCAAGCTGTTTAGGTCAGATTTATCACAAAGGTCAAAAGCCCCTGTTGAACAGTTTAACAGCCTGATTCAAAGGGATAGTTCTTTTGCATTTGAACCACCCCTACAAAACCTGTTTGAGCAATTGCGACAGTTCATTGAATTGCCAGTTGAGGCAAACTATGCCATCGATGCAAAGAATAAGCGTTTTGTTGAAAGTGAGTTAAAGGTATTTAAGCAGTTCTTTGATCAGGTGGAAAGTAGGCCCCTAACCGATGAACAGCGCATTTCCTCCATCATCTTCGAGGACCGTAACCTACTGGTTGCTGCGGCTGGTTCGGGCAAAACATCCACGATTGTTGGAAAGGTGGGCTATGCCCTGTTGACTGGACTCTACAAACCCGAAGAGATTCTGGTTCTCGCATTTAATAAAAATGCAGGTGAGGAACTCAGTGAACGTATTAACCTTAGACTAAAAGAAATTCTCGCCCAGTTTACCACCCATGTTGAGGCACTTAATTTTCACAAGTTTGGTGTCAAGGTGATTGGTAAGGCAACTGGGAAAAGCCCCTCCGTTTCCAATGATGCAGGAAAACCCCAATCCCTGCTGAATCGCATTATTCAACAACTGATCGAAACAGATCCAGACTTTCAGGCAAAATATCTCTTATTTAAAACGGCCTACCTAAGACCACCCTTATCACCATTTGCATTTAAAACCCAAAGTGAATGGGAAAAGGCACGCAGACGATCATTTGACAGGTTCAAGGATGGCTTTGAAACCTATCAGGGAGAAATCGTTAAGTCACATGGTGAAAAAGCCATAGCAAACTGGTTATACAGTCAGGGGGTTCCCTACCAGTACGAAAGAAACTACGAGCATGACACAGCGAATGAACACCACCGCCAATATAAGCCTGACTTTTACCTGCCTGAAATAAACCTGTATCTGGAACATTATGCTGTAGACCAAAATGGCAAACCGCCTGCACATTTTGGGCAAAAGTATCTTGATGACATGAAGTGGAAGACAGGAATCCATCAACAATATAAAACTGATTTAATCAGTACAACCTTTCATGAATTTATTACAGGTACTATTTTTAAAAAGCTGGAACAGGGGCTTAAATCAAGGGGACAGATATTCAGGCCACGTAGTCTTACTGAGATCAACTCTCAAGCACAGTCCATCCATGAATATGATGCCAATGAGCTTTATGTCAGTTTTTTAAGTCACTACAAATCCAATCAGGCCAACATTGCCAGCCTACTAGCCAGACCCTCACTCAACCTACGGGAGAGCCTTTTTTTACAGCTATTTTCCAAGGTTTACCAACAGTACGACCAGTTATTGAAAAGCAGCAAGGAGCATGACTTTGATGACCTGCTGATTGAGTCTGCCCAGTTAATCAATGAGAACAGATATAAAAGCCCATTCAAGCTTATTATTGTGGATGAGTTTCAGGATACATCACAGGCCAGGGCCAGACTCATCCTTTCCTTACTGAATCAGGTGCCCGAAGCAAAACTGTTTTGTGTTGGGGATGACTGGCAGGCCATATACCGATTTGCAGGTTCAGACATCAGTATTTTTACTCAATTTGAAAAGGTCTTTGGCTATACCAAGCAGACACAGCTTACCCAGACATTCCGTTCCAACCAGGGCATTGCCAATGTCGCCAGTGGCTTTATCCAAAAAAATAAGTCCCAGCTTCAAAAAGTGGTCAATGCCGTTGATAAGACCAGCAGTAAAGTAGTTGAGATAAGCTTTTTAACCAAGACTCAGGAAATTCATGAGTACCTGATGAAAACCATAATGGAAATCAATAATGCCAATTCAGGTTCGGACAAGAAGAAATCCATTTATATTTTGGGCCGCTACAGACACCACAATCCAAACTTGGACAGTATTCGACCCTTTCTTAGAAATTGCAGCGTTGAGTTTAAAACCATCCACTCATCCAAAGGCCTACAGGCAGACTATGTGATTCTTTTAGGCTTAAATACTGGCAGTAGCGCATTCCCCTCTGAAAAAGAAGATGACCCTCTTATCAACTTAGTCTTGCCACAACCAGAAACACATGCCTATGCTGAAGAACGTCGTCTGTTCTATGTAGCCCTGACCCGTGCAAAAGAAAAAGTCTTTCTTATTGGTGAACGTAATTCAGTATTCCTTGAGGAGGTTACCAAGGACCCAAGCCTCAAGGAATTTATCCATATACCGCAGGATGAAAATACATCCATTAACCATGATATTCCAGAAAAATGGCGATGTCCGAAATGTAACCAAGGACGTATGTGGAAAAGAACAGGACCATACGGTGAATTTATGGCCTGTAACCGTTATTCAGAATGCGGATACACTAAAAGTTTAAGAAGAAAAGTTTGATCTATACTGAACCTAAGAAATGCATAAAAATTTAATAGCGCAATCGACAACCAAAATCTTATTAACATATCCTTAAAGAGTTTTATCTGGAAATTCGATTATTCATTATGAATAATTTCCTCAAACTAAAAACCTTATATCTAATCTTTATGTATATTTTAATAAAATTAAAATATACATTTAGGTGATTATAAATTTAACTATATATTTAGCTTATGTTAATTATTAAAATCAACCAATATAGTTCAGATAAATTAATCTAAATTTTTGACTGGATTTTTTCTACAAAAACAATAATGCTTTATAAAACAATAGGGGGAAAAAATGAAAAAATATTATCTTTTGTGCAGATGGAACATGGAATGGTCCAACTGGTAACAATCTTATTTTTGATCCATCTAACGTTCAGTTATATTTTGAATCATTGGTAAACTCAGCGCAATATGATAATACAAAACCAGAGCAAGAAAGTAAAGTTTGGAATGAGTCAGGAGATCCAATTCAAATTGCAAAATACATTAATAGCGTAGTGTAGAAGACTCTATTTTCGAATATAAATTTTTAGGAAATACTCAATGGAAAGCGAACTGATTAGTAACAAAAATTCGAATACATTAATATTATTATTACATGGTTATAGAGGTGATTCAAAGCGACTTATTAGCCTGAAAAAAGCTATAAAAAGTAAATGGCAGAATGCAAAATTCTTAAGCCCTGATATGCCTTTTTCACTTTGGTCAACCGTTAATCCCAACGAAATTATTATTCAACTTATTAAAACACTTAATGAAGAAATTCAAAAAGCTAATAAAACTGAAACTCCTATAGTAAATATAATATTTATTGGGCATAGTTTTGGTGCACTGCTTGCACGAAAACTCTATGTAATTGCAAGTGGGGAAACGAAGCAAGCTCCTTTTGAACCTGCATTTAAAGAACTTGGACCTAGAACTAAAGATGGATTGCTATTACCTCAGCCTTGGGCAACTAATGTTTCAAGACTGATTTTATTGGCTGGCATGAATAGAGGTTGGCATATTACTCACCATCTAGGTATAAGTAAAGCTGCCTTATGGATGACAGGAGCCCTATTTAGTCATATAGCCCGTTTGTTCTTTGGTCAGATATTAGTTATTTCAACAATTCGGCAAGGTGCAGAATTTATTACACAGTTAAGAATCCAATGGGTTCGAATGAGACAAAAATACAAACGAAATATTAATAATAGCCAACTAGGAGGAGCTATAACCATTCAATTGCTTGGTTCAATAGACGATATCGTTGCTCCAGAAGATAATATTGATCTCGTTTCAGGTGGTGATTTTATTTATCTTGATGTTCCCTATAGTGGTCATACAAATATTATTGATCTAGATCATCCAGTTTTGGGTATTGAACGGCAAAGAATCTTTTTATTGGCACTGACAGGCTCTATTGAGGAACTTGAAAAAAATGCAATTATTCCTGCTGATGAACAATTTGGAGCTCCCAATGAAAATATTCAAAACATGGTATTTGTTATTCATGGTATTCGAGATGTAGGTTATTGGACTCACAAAATCGCCAGACAAATTAAGTATGGTGCAAAGCGAACAAATACCCTTAATGAATGGACTACTGAAACATCAAGTTATGGCTATTTTCCTATGCTTCCCTTTCTTTTTTCATGGTATCGACGCAGAAAAGTAGAGTGGTTAATGGATCAATATACGGAAGCATTGGCAAGATATCCAAATGCGTCATTCTCCTATGTTGGGCATAGCAATGGTACATATCTCTTAGCAAAAGCATTAGAGCTATACCCTTGTTGTACTTTTGACAAGGTGGTTTTTGCTGGAAGCGTAGTACGATCATCCTATGATTGGCAACGTTTCATGGATGGAAAAAACCCTCAGGTAAAGGCTGTATTAAACTTTGTGGCAACGCGGGATTGGGTTGTAGCTTTTTTCCCTAAATTCTTCGAGTTTCTAAAATGGCAAGACCTTGGAAGTGCTGGACATGATGGCTTTATGATTACCCAACATACTCCTAATATCTATCAAATTGCTTACATTAAAGGTGGGCATGGGGCTGCAATCCAAGAACCTGTATGGGATACGATTTCTAACTTCGTTCTGACAGGTGATATACAACCTCAACAATTAGAACAAATAAGTCAACGACGAAATTTATTGGTAGAGTTAGGAGGGAAATTTCCTCCATTGGCATGGATAATCATTGGCGGATTAATATTTTACATTTGGACAAGAATCCAGTTACTAATTAATTGGATATTTTCAGATAGCGCGTCACAACAATTCTCTACGGGATTCGCTCTTTCAGCCTACATACTTATACTTTGGTTAATATTAACTCGTGTATAAACATCACCATTTGAACCATTTATCTATATAAAACCTAAAGAAAAATAAATTAAAAAGTTTATTAGGGTCTGTTGACATTTCATAATGGCAACCAAATGTATATACATGCTAAAGCAACGGCATTCTCATAGTTACACTTTAGCTTGTCATATCAAGTTGCTATTCCTCTAAACTGCTTCAATCTCGCAAAGGCATTTTCCACCAAGTGCCTAAGTTTATATAAATTCCAGTCCATATGATTATTGTTGGACCGAGTAGGCGATTACCCACAGCATTGTAGTTGTAGCTGGTTGTGCCTAAATGGTCTGTGCTACTGATGGATTGGACAAGTGAAATTTTATTTATAAATTAAATCAAAAACTTATCAAAAAAATTTAAATTTTTAGGCGTAAAATAGGCGCAAATAACGTCCACATTTTGTCCAATTTTGAGTATCTATTATTCTTATTTTAATTGGTTGTTTTTCACCCAGCCCAGTGGTTTATTTGGAATTTGAGCCACCCAGCTTTATAAACTCAATCTATATCTTTGCTTCGGACTTTTTGGCTTGTCTAAAATAGTACGTTGAATCAGCCCTGCTTCTATTGCTGGATTAAGGAATTTTGTTGGAATGTTGGAATGTTGGAATGTTGGAATGTTGGAATGTTGGAATGTTGGAATGTTGGAATGTTGGAATGTTGGAATGTTGGAATGTTGGAATGTTGGATGATGAAGTAAAGACATTAATTCTATCAAACTATATTCCCTCTGCTCCATAACCGTAATCTAACGTTGAACATGATCGCCAGCTTGTACGGTAGCTTGATCGGTATCATGTACAGTGACTTGATCAGTTGATGATGAATTCTAAAAATGACATCAAAAATCATTTTTCAATCCAAGCCCTTAATAAGGGGCAGAACAACCTGCTCCTTAACCTTATATCAGCTTGTCCAAGCATTCGATAACATTTCAGCCTGCTTCATGACTAACTCAATCGCCTCTGCCGCTTTATCAGGTGGATACTTCCAACGCTGTAAAGTACGACGCACCAAGATTTTAAGCTGAGCCCGTACACTATCTCGAACTTGCCAATCCACAGTTGTCGATTTACGCAATTTCTCAGTGATTTCACGAGCAATTTGTTTCAACGTATCATCACCCAATTCACGCACCGCACTTTCATTATTTGCTAAAGCATCATAGAAAGCGATTTCATCAGAGTTCAAACCTAGCGAAGCTTCACGTTCCATTTCAGCTTGAAACTCTTTCGCCATCTGGATCAACTCCTCAATCACTTGAGAGGTCTCAATCGCACGGTTGTTATATTTCCTTAAAGTTTCCTGCAAACGATCAGAGAAACGTTTTTCCTGTACGAGATTATTCCGTGTTTTTGCCTTGATACCATCATTCAATAATTTTTCTAATAATTCGACCGCCAAGTTACGATATGGCATTTGTCGAACATCTTCTAAAAATTCATCTGACAGTAAACCAATATTTGGTTTATCTAAACCACATAGCGCAAATACATCTGCCACACCATCAGCAACAACAGCATTATCCAGAATTTGTTTAAGCGTACTATCCTTTTCTGCTTGTGATAATTTACGATCCACAGAAGTATGCTTACTAATGACTGCTTTAATGGCTGAATAAAACGCAATTTCCTTATGCAATGTCTTGGCTTCATCCAACGTACCACACAATGAAAAGGCTTTATTGACTGCAAGTACTAAATCCAAGAAGCGTTTTTTGCCATCTTTTAGACTCAGCACATAGTTGGCTGCTGGAATTATCAAGCGATGTGCTTGCGTTTCATAACCACTTAAGTCTAATCCAGTTTGGTCATTGGTCTTGGCAAACATCCCACGAATGGCATCCATTTTTTCAGCAAGCACAGCATAAGCTTCTTCCGCACGTAAAGTTGGCTCGCCTTTTCCTTTGGCATCTGTATAGGTTTTTAATGCCTGCTTTAACTCATTGGCAATCCCAATATAATCAACAACCAAACCACCTTGCTTGTCTTTAAAGACACGGTTCACACGAGCAATCGCCTGCATCAGGTTATGCCCTTTCATTGGTTTGTCGATATACATGGTATGGGTACACGGTGCATCAAAACCTGTCAGCCACATATCACGCACAATCACTAACTGCAAAGGGTCATTCACATCTTTAAAACGTTTCTCTAAGCTTTTCTTCACTTGCTTATTGTAAATATGAGGCTGTAGCAATGGCTTATCCGATGCTGAACCCGTCATCACAATTTTGATTTTTCCTTTTTTCGGGTCATCATCATGCCAATCTGGGCGCAGAGCAATAATTTCATTATACAAATGCACGCAGATTTCACGGCTCATGGTCACAATCATACCTTTGCCTGCCGTGGCTTCAGTACGGTCTTCAAAGTGCGTCACCAAATCCGCAGCAATCTGTTTCAGGCGTGGGGTCGCACCCACTAATTTTTCTAAGCGACTCCATTCCCCTTTGGTCTTTTCACGACTACCGACATCTTCCTCATCTTCTACCACTTCATCAACTTGATCAGATAGTTCTTCGATTTCAGCCTTATTGATGTCCAATTTTGCCAAACGGGATTCATAATAGATCGGCACGGTTGCGCCGTCCTCTACTGCATCTTGAATATCGTAAATCGAAACATAATCACCAAAGACAGCTCGAGTGTCTTTGTCTTCACTGGAAATAGGCGTACCTGTAAAACCAATAAAAGCTGCCTTCTTTAAAGCATCACGCATGTGCTTAGCATAGCCAAATTTATAAGTACCATCATTAGACAGTTTGGCTTTGAGTCCATATTGGCTACGGTGTGCTTCATCTGACATCACCACAATATTGTGCCGACCATTCAATAATGGATGCTCAGCTTCTCCATCGAGTAAAGCAAACTTTTGTACTGTGGTAAAAATAATACCGCCCGACTCACGTTCTGCAAGGAGTTGTCTCAGCTCATCACGATTATTGGCTTGTACTGGCGTTTGTTTTAATAATTCTTGTGCCTGACTAAAGGTTTCAAATAGTTGTCCATCTAAGTCATTACGGTCAGTTACTATCAATAATGTAGGATTCTGCATTGCAGGTTGTTGTAAAAGTTTACCTGCATAGCAACACATCGAAATACTTTTACCTGAACCTTGAGTATGCCAAACCACGCCTGCTTTTTTATTACCAGTCGGATTAGCTGCGGCAATGGTTGCTTGCACCGCTTCACGCACAGCATGAAACTGATGATAGCCTGCTATTTTCTTAATGGTCTTTTCGCCATCGGTTTCAAACAACACAAAGAAACGGATGTAATCTAAAAATAATTCACGGTCAAAAAAGCCTCGAATAAGTGTTTCAAGCTCCCATTCTAACAGAGGCTTATCATTTTCATTTTTAATGGTACGCCACGGCAAGAAACGTTCTTGGCTTGCTGTTAATGAACCAACCCGAGCTGTAATGCCATCACTCACTACCAAAGCTTCATTAAAAACAAACAGATCAGAAACTTCTTCTTTGTAGGTTTGTAGTTGATTAAAGGCATCCCAAATATCAGCATTTTCATCAGTTGGGCTTTTTAGCTCAAGTACAGCAAAAGGAATACCATTAATAAAGCAGATAATGTCAGGTCGTCTTGGTTGCTTTGTACCTTGGATGGTAAATTGATTAATTGCGACAAAACGATTTTGATACACATGATTAAAATCGACCAAAAACGCATGGTCATTCACCCAGTCATCTTCTTTTTTATAACTGACAGGTACACCTTCCAGTAACATATGGTGAAAAGCACGGTTATTGGTGATTAAATCCAGACTTTCAGGTTTACTCAGTTTCTGTAAAACCTGCTCAAAACAACTCACTGGCAAATGTGGATTTAATCTTTCAAAAGCGGTCAGTAAGTCCGCTTCAATTAAAATCTGTTTATAGTCTTTACGCAAAGGATTGCTACTATCAGGCGCAATATCGACACCATGAACAACTTCCCAGCCATTTTCAGAGAACCAGTCCAGGCATAGGTTTTCAAGTTGGGTTTCGTTCATGAGTTAGTCCTTGTACCTGTAACATTTTACCTTGTGCAGTTAAACGATATTGTTGCAAACGGCTATTCGGTTTGTCTGGAATGGTCATTTCTATTAAACCTACTTGTAATGCAGGTTGTAAATATCTATTATTAAATGACTTTCTGTCTTTTAAATCTAATTTTTGCTGAATTTGCTCTCGGCTCATTTCCCCAATCATACACTGTAATAAAGCCTCGACTTGGGGGCTGACTTGATGTGTGACTTGGGGGCTAACCTGATGACGAACTGCCTGTTGAATCATGGATAACATAAACTGGATAAATGGGGCAATATCTGTTTGCTGTGTACTCTCTTGAATAGCTTGATAATATTGTTGTTGGTGTTGATGAATCAGACTTTCCACAGGAATATAACGAAAAATCGGTTGCCATTCCGATAAAATCAGCGTTTGCCATAACCGTCCCATACGCCCATTACCATCGGCAAAAGGGTGAATAAATTCAAATTCATAATGGAATACACAGCTTTTAATTAATGGGTGGTCGGGACTATGTTTCAGCCAATGTAATAAATCATTCATTAAACGTGGAACTTGAGATGCAGGTGGTGCAACATGAATTACTTGTTCGCCTGACATCACCCCAATACCGCCTTGTCGATATTGTCCGACTTCTGTAATTAACCCTATCATTAAGGTGTGATGTGCCTGTAATAAATCCTGTTCGGCATCACTTTTCCAGTTCGGCAACTGCTCGTAGGTTTGTAAAGCATTATGTGCTTCCTGTATTTCTCTTGGTGGAGCAAGCACTCGTTTACCATCTAAAATTGCTGTGATTTGTGTTTCGTCTAAAGTGTTTCCCTCAATCGCAAGTGAACCCGTAATGGTGCGAATGCGGTTAATTCGTCTTAATCGTAAATCCTGTTGCTGGGTTTGTGCCGTTATCCGCCCGATTTGCTCACTAATCGTAGCAACTTCATTTAAAATTGGTGTGGTTAAAGTATAAGGCGGTTGGTATGGCATGATTAGTCCTTTTAATATACCTACAACTTCTGAATTGAGTTGGCAAGTCGCTTTTCTTTCCCACAAACAGTTGTATAAAATCTCTGTTCAATTCCATACAATAAAAATTTCATATCTTCTTCGGATGATATTTCAAAGTTTTTAGCAGATTTATCAAATTTTAGATTTGCACAATATTCTTGGACATAATCAAAGATTGTGTCTTTATCAGCATTACTCATAGCCGTAAATGTAGCTAAAGCCAAAGCTATACGTTTCCTATTTTGTTTACCAACTTTTTGAGCATCATAGTCATTCGATACTTTTATAAAATCCAAATCAATAAATTGTTGTACCTCTTCTTGGGTAGCTTCTTTATACAGCATATCTATTCCCTTAAAAATGCTGGAAATAGTAGCTAAATTTCTAAAAATCAACCTATCTTCTTTTTTTAAATATATAGCATCAGGAAAATAGTTAATAACAACTCGGTCGACTTTATCTTCAATAACTAGCTCATCACCTAAAGCAAGGAATGTTTTGGTCACATAAGATGATGGTGTAACCTTTTGAAAGAAGTAATCTTCATTTTGGATTGAACAAAGGTAGACTATATCTTTATACTTGGATTTTGGAATACTGTTATATTCTGAAGAAACGAACTGTTTTCCTAAAAAATCTAGAAAAAATTCTTGTTTACTGAAATTATCAACCTTAAACCAGCTATCCTCATCAAGAAGATGGTCAGAAGAATACTCAACTAGACTGACACTACTAACATCAAAACAATATATTTCTGTATCAGAAAGTAACTTATAGAAAAAAGGTTTCTTCCTGCCTTTTACACGTGCCATTAATTGATTCATTCATTTCCTCCTTCGACATAAGTGTAACTATTAATTCGGTATGCTACGTCAATTTCAACATCTTCTGGGATTTTATAATCAAATTTTGTGATTAAAAATATAGATGCACCATGTTTAGTTTTGACATTATAAAAATTAAACCCAAACAACAAAAATAATGGATTAAAATATAAAGCTTGAGATAAAAATGTAAATACGAACAATATTACATAAACACACACCAATGTTTCTATATTACTAACACTCAATGCAACAAAAAAATAACCTAGATAACTGGGTAAAAAACTATTATTTGCATACTCAATTTCTTGTATTGGGTAACTTTTAATAGCTCCAGTTTCATCTAATTCGCACTTAAAACTATCTTTACTAAGTTTAGAACATAAAAGAATACTAAGATATGTCATCAAAATTGGTGGAATAACATATACAATATATGATAAATATTCAGACACTCCTTGCCACAAAACATACTTTTCTTTAATCAGAAAAATTATCAACAATAATGATGTCGAATTTAAAGTGAGTAGGAATCTGAATATTATATTCATAATTAATCCCCCTCACCCTGCAAATCCGATACATCCAACTCACCCGATAGTAACTTTGGCAATAAAGAATCTCTCGTATCTACTAGATATTCATTTTCCCTAGTCTTAGCTGCTAATAAATTATAAAGTTCATTAACATTTTGATGAAATAAACCTAGAATCCTGTCTCTGTCTTTTGTTTCAATAGGTAAAATACAAGGTGTAGTTAAAACAGTATCATAACTCACGGCAGGATAAGCCCCACCATCAGCCAAATGAGCTAAACGCTTAATATTTTCTTTATCAGTTGCCACAATATAAATAAATTCAGCATAATTTTCATGTTTAGGCGAAAGAACAGCAAAACCTGTACTACCTGTTAAATTTTCTCGTTGAATAAAAGCATAAGAACCATTTGCAGGTCGAACTGTACCAACAATTGTATCCCCTATTTTCAATACACGTCTTGCTCGACTCGGTGCATTTTCAAAAATAAATTCTTCCGTTTGCTGAATAACACCCCATTTTGTATTTGATAAATCTACATAAGTTACTTTTTCAGGACAATTTTTCTTAGTCCATGATTGAACATTCAAATCAGCAAGAATACTTAAATCTGTTTTAAACCACCCTTTCGGCACTTCCCCTAACTCACTCTCCACCAACTCATCAGGAAATAGCGCAGCAGTCGCTTGCAACTCTGCAAAATCTTCTTTTGCCATTTGCTCAAGCTCAGCTTCATTTTTCCCACTAATCGCACACATCGCAGCAAGTTCAGAGTCTTGTCCTGTTTGTTTTGCTGCAATTTTGGCACGTACAGGATTAAAGTCGATAAACCAACTTCTAAAAATCGCTTGAGCAATGGATTCTAGGGTTTGGTTGATTTGGTTATTGAGATGGATTTTGTCATCTAGTAATTTTAAAATTTCACCTATTTTTTTCCGTTTACATTTCTCTGGTAATCGTAAATTAAATTCTGCCAATGCTTGCCAAGAAACTCTTTGTCGCCCAGAAGTTCCTTCCATTCTTGAAATTGCGTAACTTCTAAAATCAGGTAATCGTGCGAGATAGTAAACAAAATCTTCGTCGTCTTTTGACTTTGCTGACAAAACTATAAATTCTGTTGAACCGTGGGCAATACAACCTACTGGCAAATTTTCGACTTTAGCTGTTTTACCATTTTCTAAACATGGAGTGATTCGTGCAAATAGGGTATCACCATTTTTAAATTTTGCTCCGCCACCATTAAAAACTTTATGTGAAATTTCAGTAACGTCTCTACCATTTATAGGTAAAGATGCCATATCAATAAAAGGAAATTCCTTACCTTTGGATAAAGGACGACTAGGATTAAAATTCACAATATCCTTTATTGTCTCAAAACTCACACCTCACCCCCAAACTCTTTTTTAATCATCCAATAACCACGAGTTCCACCTACACGCTCAATCCAGCCAGCCTCTTTTAAATGATTCAGATGCTTTTGTAAGGCAGACTGATTAATACCAAGTTGCTCTGCCAAAGAGCGATAAGAAACTTTCGGATTACGCTGAATTAAAACTAAAATTTCCTGTTGGCGTTCGGTTAATTGATTTGCTTCGATTGCACCACCTAAGTCTTCGATTACACCACTTGAATGATCAATTGCACCACTTATTGCACCACCCTCATACTCAATCACAGGACGATATAACTTCACATCAAAAAAATCATTGGTTTCTAAAAATTCAGGGGTTGCCAGTTTTTCCGCTTCACACATCTGCTTGATCCGTTGCAGACCACTGCCCCAATGCTCAATATAACCTAGCTCTCGAAACACACGAGCCAACACCCGATTCCGAATTTCCGAGCGTCCCTGTAACAAGTCTGCTTCGGTTAAACCATTGGGCAATCCACCTGGGGAGACGATATTGACCAAATCATCATACACAGCCACTTTGATATTTCGCCCAAAGTTACTGTAATCCCTATGTACATAGGCATTAATTAAGGCTTCACGGATGGCATTTTCTGGAATTTCCAAATAGTCATAACGCTTTAAGCCTCGAATTTCAGCACGTAAAGACAAATGATTTTTAATAAAAATTTCTGTTTGTTCAATTTGAGAAAACAAGTCACCTGTGTATTCTTTACGGTCTAAAAACACACTCATATTGGTGCCTTTAAATCGGGCGCATTGGGTCATCACATGCTCATATTGACCGAGCAAGATCAATAAACCATGACTGGCATAACGCTGCCCTTGCTCTTCAATCACCAGTTTCAGATTCAACATTTTTTCTAAAGTCAGTGTTTTATCAGCAGCTTTGAACGCTGCTTCCAAGACCGTTAAATCGAGCTTTTCTAAAGGATATTGATAATTGGCTAAGGCATCAAAACTGATATTCAGCCTTTGCAATTCCAGTTGTTGAATATGCTCAGGCGATGCCACACGGTTACTCGCACCTAGGCGGATATATGTGCCTTGCTCACGTCCTACAGATTTAAGGTAATACGGAAATAAACTACCTCGTGCGACTTCCACAACCAATAGCTCAACATCATCTATATTCTCAATATAGATTTGTGCTGCAAGTTGTGGGGCACATAACTCATAAATCATCGAAGTGATTTTATCTTGCAACTCGAAAATATCATCTTGAATCCCAACCAACTGCCGATCATCAGTGACACCAACGATCAACTTCCCACCACTACTATTGGCAAAGGCAATTAATGTTTTGGCAATTTGTTGTCCTTTCGGCAACTGTTGTTTAAATTCCAGTGTTTTGCTTTCACCTTTTTGAATTTCAAGTAGCAACGGTTGATCAGAACTCATAACCCAAGCCTTTTAAATTCTTTTTGATTTCACTTTCCAGTACAGCACTTTCAGCAAATTGCTGTTTCAATTGTCCTGTTAAGCGTGCCATCTTTTCAGCAAAAGGTTCACCATCATCTTCCTGCTCGACTGCACCCACATAACGCCCAGGGGTCAGTACATAGTCATGCTTTTGAATATCTTTTAATTCAGCCGAGAAACAAAAGCCTTTTTCATCCTGATAAGCTTCGCCCTCAAAATTTTCGCCTTGTTGCCAAGCATGTAAAGCATCGGTAATTTTGGCAATATCTGCATCGGTAAAGTCACGTAGTACACGATCTTTCATATAGCCCAAGTTGCGAGCATCAATAAACAAAGTCTTGCCTTCACGGTTGGCTTTCTTTTTATCTAAGGACAAGCCATTCTTTTTGTCTTTAGTCAAAAACCAAATACAGGCAGGGATTTGGGTATTGGTAAACAGTTGCCCTGGCAATGCCACGATACATTCGACCAAATCTGCTTCAATCAGATTTTTACGGATTTCACCCTCATTATTGGTATTGGAACTCATCGAACCATTGGCAAGCAAAAGTGCCATACTGCCCGTTGGTGATAGATGGTGCAGCATGTGCTGCATCCAAGCAAAGTTGGCATTGCCTTGTGGCGGTGTGCCATATTTCCAACGTACATCGCTTTCCAGTGAAGCATGCCACCAATCTTTGATATTAAACGGTGGATTTGCCATGACGAAATCAGCACGCAAGTCTGGATGCTGATCATCTAAAAATGTATCAGCATTCTTTTTGCCAAAGTTAAAATCAATGCCACGAATTGCCATATTCATGGCAGCAAGTTTCCAAGTAGTTGGATTGCTTTCTTGTCCGTAAATCGAAATATGCTTTTTCTGTTCCGATGCTTTGTAGTGCTTTTCCTGTGCGTGTTGTTCGATGAACTTTTCACTGGAAACGAAGAAACCACCCGAACCCATTGCAGGATCATAAACACGACCTTTATAAGGTTGCAGCATTTCCACAATCAAGGTCACAATACTTTTAGGTGTGTAATATTGCCCACCTTGCTTGCCTTCCGCTAACGCAAACTGCCCTAAAAAGTATTCGTAAACATGCCCGAGAATGTCTTTACTGTGCAAGCTGAGCTTTTCACCATTGTATTCAGGTTTGGTAAAACTCGTGTCCGAAAAAGTATTGATCAAATCCAATAGTTTGTCATTATCAAGCTGGTACTGCCCTATACGATTCAGAATACCTTTTAATTTAGGATTGGCTTTCTCAATTTCATCAAAAGCATTATCAACTAACCAAGAGATAGAACGCAGTTTGACATCTTGCCCATGTTCATCTTGCCAAATAATCGAGCCAATGGCTAAAGCGGCTGTATTTTGTAATGTTGTCCAACGTGCTGCTTTGGGCACCCAAAACACATTTTTTTCTTGATAATAATCAATAATTTCTAATTCATCAGCGATTGCTTGCTGGTATTCCTGTTCTGTGTCGTATTGATCACGAGGCATGTAATAAATGTTGTGATCATCCGCTTGAGCAAATAAATCCTTGAGTTCAGACTGACGTTCATCAAAAGCATCTGATACATATTTTAGGAAAATTAATCCAAGCACAATATGCTTGTAGTTGGCAGCATCTAAGCTACTACGTAATTTATCAGCGGCTTTCCAAAGCTTATCATCTAAGTCATTTAGAAACTTTTGTTCCAATGAGTTCATTCTTTATCCTCGATCAATGGTCAACCGCTGTGGTTTTATACTTAATGTTCAATAGTTTATTACGTTAGCACATCTAAGACGAATGAAAAGTCATGTACTACACAAAAAATAAAGATATATACTATTTTATATTTTAATCCCCTACCAAAGTACAAAGCTAGGCACCCTTGGATAGGTACGACTATATATGTCGCTGGCAAGTATAATAACTTGTAATTAATCAAAAAAATAAGAGAACTATAATTCTCTTATTTTATCTCATTGATATTATTAGCTTGGTACTCATTACAAAACCGAGTTCTGTATTTTTCTGCCAATTGGTTTTGGTTAATTTATAGCCCTTACACTTTGTCTAAGCCTCTGTTTTATCTCCGTGGCATCATTGACCGCTTGAGCAGTCGATGCTGCTGATATGACATCAGAACTCACCTCAACAGTATTTTGCTGATCGCTATAAAACTCCTCAACAATATCCAAGCCCTCTTCCCCTCCCACCTCAAAGCTGGCATTGCCATAGCCCTGCCGTGCCACATGATCCAGCGCCTCCTGATAAAACCCTACTGCCTTACTCTGTTCATCAATCTGCTTGGCTGAGCTAATCGCATCTTTTAGGTTTGTGCCATCACGTAAGGTCAAATCCACGTAATAGATCGGCGTGCGGTAACTTTGCGTGGTGCTTTTGCCTCTTAGCGTTAGTTGCAACGGCAAACATGAAAGCAGGTCACCCGATGCTGCATGGTAGTAACTTAATCGAGCTGCCAAGGTGCGGATACTGTTAAAGCCTGTGGTCCTAAAGATGAATGTGCCAAACTCATCCGATTCATCTAAATTTACATACAATCGTCCATAGGGTTTGCATAGTCCACCCTGTGCCAATGGGCATAAATCAGGTGATGGACATGGATGTTGTTCAATCCCATTTTGTCCGAGTCGCTGACAAGTTTCGCCATTACCTGAGCAGATTAAGCGTCCAGTCTGGCGGTCAAACAGGCTGTACTCTGCCCGTAGGTTCAGTTCAGGATCGTTAAAGATCATACGAACTGGAATGGTTCTAAGTTTCTGGTTCTGTGCCTTGACACGTAGCTGTTCATCCAGTGGGTGCCTCACCCAGCCGTCTTTCCCTTGAATCTGGCTGGTAATGGTAAACTGGTCATCCTTTTCAGGGATGCGCTTACCATTTTTCTCTACGATCTTGCCGATACTGATACGACCCAGTACAGGTGGTGTGATTGCGAGACCTTTAATCATGGTGATGTCCTCTATATAGATGTTTAAATTTGGATAAATAAATTTTGGGCATAAAAAATCCCATACCTCTTGGGGTATGGGATCGGTTGGTTTTGAGTATTGGTTGATACGGTGTTAAGTAGATAAATAATGGATATGGGTAGTCTGCCTTATCCACCATTCGGATAAATCTGGAAACGCCGTGTTCCTGCCCTGGTGTGTGGAAACTGGCTGAGATATTCAGGATACTGTTTCAGCAATGCCTTGCTGTCCAGGCTGACTGAGTCCTGCGCCTTTTTCCATGTCACCGAGCCTCCAATAAACACGGCCCGTTCAGCATCTTTCATCATCATCTGTAGTTGATGCTTCAACTCATCAAAATACTGCTGGTGCTGTTCAACCCTGTGCCTCTCCTCCAGTAACTGGTTAAACAGGTGGTTGGCCTGTTCGTTCTGGGTCAGGTCTTCCACCAGTAACGGCACCTGTTCAGGATAAAGCTGTTGCAGGGCCTTGGCCGCTGACTCAGAGGCATCGACACTGGGTGGAATATCAGATGCCACGCATTGCCAGAAGTGGCGTTCGGCATTGATGATGTGCTGGATCACGGTTTCGCTTCTCGTCACCTTAAAGATTCGGGTTTCATGCCCACAGATCAGGGCACAGATATGTGCCGCCTGTTTGCCTGTCACCGCCAGTTGATGCTGTACCTGACACAGTACATAGAGTGGCACGCCATCTCGCCACAGCCTTGCCCCGTATTCCCCCACGGTTTTACATTCCAGAATCTGCACCTCGTCACTACCCACCACGGCATAGTCCAGGTTTGCCAACATAAAGTGTTTGTCCTCGTCAGGGTGTTGCAGCACCGCATTGACCCGACGCACCCTGTTGTTGGTATGCATGCTGTAGTATTCAGCCACCAAGGGTTCTAGCTGTTTACCCCAGTACAACGGAGCATATCCTGCACTTTCATCCTCGATGTTTTGTTGCATCCGACCTGTCTTGATCATCCACAGTTCCAGCATCGACATATAGGGATTCAGTCCACATGCGGTGGCTGCATCACTACTGCCAATACCCTGTTTTCTGACTTCTAGCCATTGCTGGTAATTCATCTGTTTGGTATTGGCAAGTCGTTTTGCTACAGGTGTTTTGGTCTTTCGTGGCTGCGTATTCGGTCGGTCTCGTTTGGTTCGGGTTCCGACTTCAATCTGCTGAGTCGGTGAATTTTGGGTGGGTTGATTTAAATTTGGTGAATAAGGCTGTAACGGTGAATGATTTAACGTGTTTTGAATTTGAGTATTGCTATTCATTGTAGCTATTCCTGTATGGATAAAATCGTAAAAGCTGAATTTTGGGCATAAAAAAACCACATCGCATGATGTGGTCTTTTCAAATCAATAAAGATTTATCTTTAAAAAATCTCTATTTATAAATTTAATGACTAGATAGGTTGGAATAATTCTGTAGCTAAAGTATTGAAATGCCTATTAAAAACAACAGAATCCATACCTGAAATTTTAAAGAGGTCTTCCAATACCTCACCATTAACATCTTTGATGGGTTTCAGTTCTGCGATATAGCGTCCGAAGATGCCAAAACGCTGTCTTAGTTCTCCAGCTAATTTACGGTCTGTTACTCGCAACAAAAATTCTGTCTCAGAAATTTGTTCGACCGAGAGATTTTTATAATACTGCATGTGCATAGTGATTTTAGTTCCTGCTGTCGCTCAGCTATTTCCTTTATGATTGAGCAAAAATTCATTTTTTCAATCAAGAATTGAAAATTATTTCAGCTCAGAACCAAAATCTATGCATAAAAAAGCCGCATCTGAGGGTGCGGCTAAAGGTGCTGCTGTGCTTGTACGGTGTTACCGTATGCTTAGGCTAAATTGATGAGCTTAAATAAAACTGAATGAATGGTATGCTTTTGTTAAGCCACCATTCTGAGCGCCTGTTCCAGGCCACGCTGCTTGATTACTGCACCTGCCCCAAACCATGCTGAGTCGAGTCGGTGGTCGGTACTCATGGCCCGACGTTCATGGTCACAGAACTCGGTGATGGCACAGAGCAGACCATAGGCGGTGTCCTTGGCTGAACTGAGTTCCGCACCTCGTCCATGTCCGTTAAACATGGTCATCACTTTCGACATGGCACGTCCATTCGGTTCTGTTTTATTGTCAGCCTTGTTGGTTGTGGATGTGACTGGTATGCCCTGATTTGGCATGGCTGCATTACGGTAGTACTGAATGATGCTTTCATCCTGCTCTGCCGTACTCAGGTTGGTATTGTTAAACACCGCGTCAAAATAGGCGGCGGCTTCCTGCTGTGTGACCTTGCGCTGGCTCAGTTGCTTCATCTCGTACATATGTTCATCCCATGCACGAACCGAAATCCCAAGTTGCTGTTTCACTTTCTCCGCATCGAATCGGGTACTGTGTGGAACCTTGACCACTCCCGCACTGGTGTTTTGTCCCTTGAGGGCAATCGCCAGGGTGTTGTTGCACACCACACGGATAGAAGTAAATTGTGCTGTTGTGGCAAGTGTTCCATCACAGGCGGTTGCCAGCAGGATGTAGCCATTGCTGACATCCCTGCCCTTTAAGGCTGCGGTCTGTCCTGTCTTGGCGAGTGCCCAGAATTTCTTGCCGCCTTTGAGTACCCCTGCGGTTTCCAGCTCAAAGCCCGACTGTTCGGTCAGGTCTTTGTAGAAATGCAGGATTTCCATCGGCTGCACCTCCTGAAAGCGCTGGCTGACCACCGACAGGGGTGCATGGCTATCCGAGCGATATAAAACCCGCTGTTCCTCAAACGGCATGATGATGCTCTGCCCCTTTTCATTCTGGGCCATGTAGCTGACATCGGAGGATTCAATCCGCCAGTTCATGCCTGCCTGCTGTGCCCACACCTCCAGCGGCTGGTTTGGGGTCAACTGGTTGCCCAGACCATGCCACGGGGTTTGTCCAGTAAATGCCATGGTTTCGACTAAATGTGCCATAAAGATGATTCCTATATAAAAGGTTAAGCGAAAGGTTTAAAAAGCTGGATCAGCCAGATGGGTGGGCTGACCAGGTATGGAAAATCGGGAAATGGGTCTGCCTGCCTAGGTTTTGTCGGCAACCGCAAAGTCCCATCCACAGTGTGTGCAGTGGTAGTGCTGGGCGGATCGGTAATGGCGGTAGAAATAGTGCTGGCTGACCAGCACCAGTGTTCCACCCACCACCACACCAATCAGCCCACCGACATAGGGGGGAATGCCTGCCTCCCTTGCCAGCCTGATGCCGAGTCTCGCCATGGCCGAGGGGGAAAGCAACTTCAGGATTTCCTCAAAGTGCTTGAAGTCACTGGATTGTGACTCCCCTGGAATCACCTGATCGGAACCACAATAGGGACAGCGTATGATGCTCATGGTTAGGGTCCTGTTAAGGCATAAAAAAACCACACCCCATGGGTGTGGCTAAATATGCTTTTCTATATGTTTGTGGGTTTGTTATGAACAATGCTTATAGCGAACCTCATAGTCTCCAGTATCTGTATCAAGGCTAACCTGATGAAACTCACAGCCCTCACCTGTATTGAATTTATAGACATAAAGGCGATGGGTTGCTGATTCTGTTTCAAGCACCCCTCTCGCCTTTAGGCTAAAGCCCTTGACGGGCCTACCAATGTCCTTTGCCGTTTTCTCAAAAATATAGTTTTGATACTGACGCATACGATCCTGTTCGTATTTTGGTAAATCAGCATACGGAATCATGGACTCAAGGAGGGCATCGCCATCGATTTGATCATCATATTCAAAGCTGAGCAGCTCAGGTGTATGTTTCTGTTGGGGAGGTGTCTCCTGCTTCAACGCCTGTTCATCAATGCCCTGGGCTGAAGCTGTTGCGATGGCTTCCGCTGGTGTCAGTTCTGCATCTGTGAAATCTGGTGTTGTAGACACGGCAGCTTCTGTCATCGCAGTCTGTTCAGTGCTGGTCGCTGGACTAAGTGTATTTGACTTATGTGCATTAAAGTACAAGCCTGCAACGATGATAATCGTAACAGCAATAATTGCGGCTAAGCCCAGTATGGTTTTATTATTCATGCTGAATATCCTGATTCTGGTTTAATCTAAAGAGTGTCAAAGGGGTGGAAAGCTACTGTTGGGTAGCCTGTGTGCTTACTTCATTCTGGTAATATGTAGTTGAAATTTCTTTATTCTTAAACGTGGACAGGGCATGTCAGCCTGATCCCAGCAACGCCTCCAGACAGCTCCGTGCCTGGTTGAGCTGCTGTGCCTGCTGCTCAATCACCTGGCGTACCGCTGGCGGCAGTTGCTGGTACTGGTCAGGATGGAAGTCCGCCATTTTAATGCGGTAGGCGCGGGTCAGCATTTGGCGGTCCAGTTGTTCAGGCGCTATGCCCAGCAGTTCACAGGCTGCCTGCTGTTCCTGGGTCAGCCTGCCTGCGTGCCTTGCACCCGAAGATGTGGAGGCAGTGTCCTGTTTCCCCATTCTGGCATCACCCGCCATAAATGCTGGAAACTGGGCGAGAATCGCCAAAGCGCTTTGTTGGTCGATATTCAGGGCGGTGCTGATCTGGAGGAAATGGTCTCGCGCCACCTGAACCTCAAAGTTCCTTTTCTCCATGAACGCCAGCATTTCCTCAAGTAGTCCATGGCAGAGCTGCCGTGGCAGGCTGTCCTGGATTGAGCTGACCTCATCCAGGATGTCAAAAAAATCAAGCTGCTGGTTCTGCCGCATAAACTGGCTTAGGAATGCCTGATCCTGCGGACTGACAAAGTCGCGGTCAAACAGCCTCCGCATCATCTCACGCACCTGCTCCGTCCACTCTCCCCGCCAGCCCAGCAATAAATATGCATACAGCTTGATGATCGGCTGTAGGTTTGGGATACCGTGGTTGTCATGGTTTTGTTGTTGCTGCGCTGATGTGGATGAATCTGTCCTGGCTTTTTGAATGGCACAGTACTGGTTTAAAAAATCGGCCAGCAACCGTACTCCTGCTTTCTCAGGCTGCGCCAAGGTAACCTTGACCGTGCCACTGATCACAAGCTGCTGATTGATCCAGCCCATTGAATAGCCCACCGATGTAATGGCTTTCATCGCATAGAAGTTTGCGTTCTCAAAAACTTCCTTGAAGTAGATCCCCCTGGCGGTGAGGCACAGTCCATTCTTGCCATGACCAAACACGGTTTCATCCACCAGCACCAACACCTCTTCGGGTCGGGTCTGGGCAGGCAGGTAGCTCATCGCCCCCAGGATCTTGTTCATGGGAATCTGCGGTGCCAGGAAAATGGCGGGGTCGGCCTGCAACAGTTCAAGCTGCGGAAACTGCTGTTTAAACTGGTTAAAGTCCATCATTGTCTTTTACTCTTGATCAGGTCGAGTTTTTTCATGTTCGATATGCCTTTCCCAAATTGTTAAAGCTGTTTCGATGCACAGTGATAGGTGATTTCCATGACCTTTTCGTTATAGTCGTTGGGCAGTTGGCGTTTTCCCGTGGCAATCGCATCAAACCTTTCCTTGCCGTAATGGCCTGAGACCTGTTCATACAGGCAACTACAGAAAGTGCGGTTTCCACCGCCATCACGACAGGCTTTTTTAAATTGTGATTCGACTGAGGTTGAACATCCTGACATCAGCAGCATGCCTGCCAGAAAGCCCAGCGTTGTAAATTGCTTCATTATTGTTTTCTCCCCATGGTTGGGTCAGGGCTTAGTGGGACTCAAGAAGTTGCCAACCCGTTTCTGAGTCATGGGGGCGTAAATCAATGGTTTCTTCCTTGAGAAAGCTCTGTTTGTATTCATCATCAAAGCGCTCAACGGTGACCTGGCAACGGTAGAGGTCCCATTTGGAGCTCGTGCCCTCCTGCCCTGCAAACAGGTTGCCGACCTGGCACTGCTTAAGCTTGATTTGAACAACCGAAGCATCCCTGGCATGGAGTAACTGCAACAAGGCATCCGCCTGGGGAATCTCCCGTTTTGTTTCCCCTGCACATCCATACAGCGTGCCAAGCAGCAACAGGCCACTGAGCAGTCTAATATTCAGGATGGTCTTGGTTTTGAATGGCTTTGACATTTTACAATCCTCCCTCTGTGTCACCTGACGCCGCTTCCAGACTCAGTTGGGTCAACTCTTCCTCAGTCGGTGGCCTGGACTCCAGTTCTGGTTCAGGCTGTTGCTGTTCAGGATTGCGGTAATGCCTGAGTCCAAACTGGAACGGCAGCTTCTGCTTCAGTGGATACTGCTGCCTTGAGTGCAGCTCACGGTTTGACTCATCCTCATTCAGCGGACGTGTGCTCAAATACAGTTCGGATGGATTGATGGTGGCAAGGCGCAGGTAGCGGTCATCATTGTGGTTGTGCTGGTACAGGATGACCTGGTCCAGCACCAGTTGCCCCTGCTGCATACCCAGGATAAAGCCAAGGTAGTTCCGTTTATCCCGTTCATCCCGCAGGTTGCCCAGAATCACTTTGGCATCCCTGGGTGAGGCACTGAAGTCCAGGTTTAACGTGGAGACCACAGAGGAATAGTAGCCCGTGCTGCTGGTGCTGGATGTCTGAATGTGCATGACCTGACGGTCAGCATCATACTGGGCGGAGTCATCGCCTGACGGGTTAAGCACATTGACGGGAATCGGCACTGCAAGGTAGTTCAGGGCATCCTCCAGCCGACCCAGGTCAACGTTGATGTTGGCTGTGACTTTAGCCAGTTTGTCCCGTTCAGCCTGGCTACGCCGCTGGTACTGTTCAGTGGTTTCAAACTCACCCCTGACTTCTCCCGCCACAGGGGTTTTCATCATCCGTGCATGGTTGACCACCAGGTCATTGGCACTGGCAAACAGGTCATTTTTGGGAAACTCCAGCAGGATGTTTTTCTGGTATGACTGCTCGTCTCCCAACAGCAGCACCTGGTTTGGCTTGAGTTGCAGTTTTTGTCGGAACTGTAGGACAGCGGCCCGACTGCCTGTCTGGCCATGAATGTATTCACGGAAACCCGAGACATCGGTTTCAGGCAGTTGCTGTGGGTTCAGAAAAGGTTTTAATGCGTTGGCCTCGACCAGGACAGGCCGATGCGATGGTTCGAGTCGTTGGCTGAGTGCCGCATTTTCGTCAGGACGTAGAACTTCCGTGGAGGCATTCCTGTTTCCACAGCCCATGAGTAAAAATGATCCGAGCACACAGACAAACAGAGGATGCAGATCCCTCATTTGTTTACCCCAGATAAAGTTGTTGTTTTAGTTGTGCTGTTGCTGGTTTAGCTCTGACAGAGCCGTAGACAGCACTGGGGTATAGAAAAGAACGGGAAATTAAAAAGATGTAGACGCATGGGCGACTCCTTGTGTAATTAAAGAAGCACTACCACATCACTGTCATTGATGGTGGTAGGAGCAATCAAGGGTTGACAGACTGGTACACAAGGACCCAGCACGCACAAGGCGTCCCCCAATCGCCCCTACCGCAACGATTGAGGAACGAACGAGTTCGCCACCAAAAAGCTAACTTTTTGGTGTCTTGTGTAAACGGTCTGTCAAAACCGACTGACGATGTAGGTCAGCATACAAAGGATAATCAGCAAATTTTAGAGTGTCAATGTTCTAACACAAGTGAATGTTTAGGTTATTCATATTTATTCACAAGTAATCATAATCACAGAGACTTAATGATGGTCGCAGCAGAGTGCTCATTTTAGTAAAAAGACACTAAGCTTAGCTGAGAGTTTCAGGGCTTCTATCTTGGTTGTGGCGAAATGATGGGGTAACAAGCTAATACATTGAATAAACCTCAAATTGCGGTGATTCCACGTTCACTGATCTTTTGATCAATCCACGTATTCACTTCATGCGCAATCCAACCAACTCGATTGCTCGTTAAATTAATCTGCTGCGGAAAACTGGCATCGTAATATTTTGATTTAGGGTCTAGAAGTGAATAAATTGTGGCACGACTCAGCCCTGTGATTTCAACTAGTTGCTTGATGTTTAAAATTTGATTGATCTGAAATGTTTGTGAATTTAACGCGTTCATCTGATGTACTCCGATGTGGTATGAAAGCGTGCTTTCTGCACATATCATGTCCATCACCGTAAAAAAATATATGCCCTCAAATTCCTCCGTATCTATTTGATTAGATACGGAGGTCAATTGTTTTACATTTGATTTGTTAAATCACCATTTTTTGCCATGAAAGGCTTTAAACCCACGTGTTAGGATACAAATCTTATTCATCTTTTCCGATACACTAGAAGCAGCTTCAGGCACATTATCTAAATCATCTAATGGGTCCTGTGGCTCAGGAAATGCCAGAACATCATCACGGCCCAAACCAAAAGGATTAGCTGCTGGCTGCTTAGATCGCTCCTCATCTATAATCAATAACATTCCTAATCCATCAGTTGCTTCCTGCCATAAACGCAGTATCAAAGCTGAATAGTTCATATCAATAGAATAAAAAACTTTTTGAAAGGTTAAGTAAAAACGAATCACATAGCAGTTTCTATAGCCATCACGAATTAAGTGATAGTAAGTAAATATGACCTGCCCTCTAAACCAAGGTTGGCATTTCAAGTTTTTTTCAAATACTCGAAAAGATCGAATCACCCAATCAATTGATTGCAGTTGCTCTGTTCCTGAAGGAAAACTCAGATAAAACTTAAGATCTGGTGCATCAATATTTCTCTTACTCACCTCAATATAAGCATCTCGAATTTGATTAATGTGCTTCTCATATTGCTCATTGCACTGATGTAAAGACTCAATAAAGCCTGTCGTCCTAAATAGTGTTTTTAGTTTTTCAAGAATCTGCCAAACCATCCATTTCGTAGTATGCGTCGTATCAGGTACAAAGTAACGTGCATACGGATTTACCTGTGATAACACACAAAAATAAGCTTTTCGAAATAGAGTAATCCAGAAGCCAAGCTCAGCCTCTCGATGCGAATACATCAAAAAATTCCAATCGCCAAAATAATCTAAAAAAACCTGTGACCATTCCTGTTTCAGATTCTTTTCATTTTCAACATCGCTTTTCTTGGGACCTGAAGCCCCATAACGCGCCTGAGTAAAAAAGTCATGCACATCTTTCTCTAGACGTGGTGCTGTTTGGTGCTCAATGTATGTAATATCCATGGAGGTTGTTCTACAAAGTTGTGGATTTCATAGAACTGTTTCATCCATATTTTTTTACAGGCACTTAACCAGATACAAGCTGATAGTTACGACCATGCACTCGGTAAACACCTTTAAAGAATGTTCTTTTCCCAATCGGTTTGACTAACAGCCGTTGCAAATACTTTTCTGGATGCGTCAAATAACGAGCAACATTCAACGCATTTTGAAGTTCTTTTGGATGCTTACGGTGAATCCTGCCAATACCCAGTAAGCCTTTATTGGCAAACTGATCTTTATTTTCTTTGGTATTGCCATTCCTCCCATAACCCCAACCATGAGTAATGGCCTGCCACTTTAAAATAACCAGATCCCCTAGATACCGATCCTGACAACGTTCTGAGCCGTTATAGACCAGCATTAGATGCGCATGATAACCCTTTTTATACCCCTGCTCTAAAGCTAAACCATAACCCAATAAATGCTTAAAACAGCCATTCTTATCTTTTAGGTACCTGCATAAAGACTGAATATGGAGATAGAAGTCATGAACTGTGACATTCGACATATAGTCTTTTAAATAGACCAAATCCACACGGACAATTAGAACCTGATAATGATCTTGAATCATTTGCTGAACATAAGTTAAAAAGCTGGTTTGATTATCTGATTCCTGCTGCCTGAATAAGCGAATCTCATCTAGAATCAAACTACGGTGACCTCTCAATCTTCGCATTAACTTTAATATCTCAACAGAAGATAGCCGTATCAAGTAATCCTCAAGACATAGAGCCCCTCTTAGTTCTTCAATGGCTAGAGTCATATCTTTAAAAGCCTGAATGGATGCACTGTACTCAATACCATTTTGATCAAAAATCTGAAATGCAGGGATCAATGAACAAAGGTGCGTGATAAAGGAAGATTGATTTAGCTCCAGATTCAGCACCCAGTCAACGAAGCCATTTACGGCTGTCATGACGCCTGCCTGATGAGATAGGTCATATTGCATTGAGATA
The DNA here is from genome assembly GCF_030385805.1 of Acinetobacter thutiue. Lineage (NCBI taxonomy): Bacteria > Pseudomonadati > Pseudomonadota > Gammaproteobacteria > Moraxellales > Moraxellaceae > Acinetobacter > Acinetobacter thutiue. The sequence goes on along the minus strand of NZ_JAUDZE010000002.1, from coordinate 385,246 downwards.
CTCCTTGGTTATGTTTGGTACATAACTAAGGAGACAACTTTATTTTTTTATGTATGAAGATGCCTACATGGTGAACCCTATTCCAAGACCCAGATCGATCTCAGGACTGATCGTTATAAGTTGCATTTAGGAATAGTAGCGTATTAATTGACTGTATCAAGATTCAGTAGACATCACGGTTAAGTCTCTAATTTCACTATGAGTATATTAGTGAGGTGTTTATGATTGAATATTAATTAATATTAAGTATTTAATTAATAATATTATTTACCGACTTATCACAAGACTTAGTAGTTGCAAAATCAATCGGTTCATAGGTCAATCCAATTCCCCCCACCCTATAAATCCTGTATTTTTAGAAACAATCTCATTTACGAGAGTTACGGCAGAAATTAGCTTTTATTGCAAACCTAAGTCGTGCCACGTTCTACAGCTTGTTAGACTATAAATCCGATTACCATGATCCCCTTTCCACAAACAGGTTCACTTAATCACAAATCTTTTTGGCAGGGGTCCACCTTTGAAATTAATGAGTGGATTACAATAAACTTGCTCAACGCTAAGGCCAACTATTTTTTAAGTATCACACCTTTAATAAAAGCTTTGGGGACTATCTGACTGAACGGAGCGTGAAATACATTCCAATAAGCGAAATAGGGTATGACATGTTCAATGACTCTTTTTTTCATTTTACGATCATGAGCTTCAAGACAGACATAATACGTACTCTGAGTCTTATCTTCTGTATTCAATCCATCAACCGAACGCATTAATATTTTCGGTTTAATTGCGCCATGGTACTTTATATCTTCTGCATCTTGCAGCTTTAAAGTCTGAGCAGCTTTAATATCAAGAAATTTGTTCCAGCGCTGATCTAGATCATAGACTAGAGTTTGTAATTGCGCCTGACAACGATCATTAAAAAACAATACAACATCTAATGTAAATTCTGAAGCAATCTGCCAGTTCGTCTCTTGCCAAATACCTACGTAGCCATGCAACCAATAACAAGGTTTAGCTCGCTTTGCTAAGCGCATGAACTCAGTAAATAATTTTGATAGTTCAGACTGTTTCAAATACCCCTTTGATGAACTCGCATTGACAGTAATACGATAAGCCCAACAATTCTGCTCTAATACACTATTAAGGTATTCTCGTGTATCTGTATGCCTCCGTACACCTTGAGCATAATGCTTTTCTAGAAGTTCACGTTTATTTACTTCTGATTGTTGTTTTGCAAGAAAATAATTCCTTACAGCTTGGAGTTTTGTATTTAACTGGCCTAACACAGCGGAGTCTACTGGCTGATCAAATATAAGGTCTGTAAAAATCTGTTGAAAAACCATCCGCAAGCTCAAATTGTCTTCATGCCCAAACCACCATGTACGTAGACCGTAATTTTGAATTAAATGATCAATCTGCCCAAAAAAGTTAAAATCACCTACAATCTGCTTCACAAGCGATAAATACTGCTGGCCAAGCTGTGTAGCGGATGCTTGCATATCTCTAGCATTCAAAAAGTAGGTCTGATGTGCTGATCTCACCTCATTAAAAGCTGGTTGTTGATTGTGTAACAAAGTCTCAATAAATACTTCAATTTGGAATAACCACTCACCATGTTGTTTTGACATACCTTGTTCAGCACAAAATTCTTTGTAGTAAATCTGGCTAACGAGCAGACGATCGGCTACACGCTTCGCAAGATGTTTAACATCCCATATACCCTTGGGTACTTTGTATTCCTGCACTACCTGCGCAAGATTTTTAGGTGGAGGGCTTATCTTGGATGACACAGCCTGCTTCTTTATTTCAGGCTGTTGCCAATTCTGATGCACATAAACCTCATTCACCTTAAAAGATATTTCAGGATGTATGAGCTTAGCAAATGAATCCCTTTTAAAAAAATAGCTGAGTACCCAATACTTAAATTGTTCAACCCGAACAGGTGTATTTATTCCGATACGACCAACAGCATGTTTCCTACCATGTGTTCGTACAAACTCATTTCCATTAACGACATCAATCGCATCGTAGTGACTAAAACTATTCCTCAATAATGCTTGTAGACGGGCAACAATAACGTCTTCCTGATCAATGCTGTAACTTCTTAGTATAAAAATACATGAAAGCTTTAAACCATTTTGATAATCATGTTCAAGCTTAGTATGTAAATGAAGCCAATCAGGGATCAATTGAAAAATCACATTCTGTAGATCAGCCCGATCTTTAAGTACTTGTTTAATCAATTGCCCTAACGATTCATTCTCAGCTTGACCTACTGTCCGCACAAACCGAACATCAATCACCAAGGTATACACTTCCTGCTGTATTGATAAAAGCGTATCAAAATCCGCAAAAGCACGATTGATATCGTCTTCAACCTGCTGAGCCTGTCTATTTGTTTCTTCAATATATGATGGATTTTTCTGTAAGTCAGAAAAGAAATTTATCAATTTCCATGCTTTTAAATATGTGAATTTTGAAGGTGACCATTGTTGCTTTCGTTCCTGCAAACCATCAGAACCCAACAGAACCTGTTCAATACAAGCAGTATTACTTGGTAGCTTAACTGCATCTTCTTCCAAAAACTTTTGAAAATAAATCCAATTTAAGCCAAGTTCAAGATAGGTCATATCGAACATTTTGCGCTCAAATTGAAGGGTCTTAAAATAAACAAGAAACAAAGGGTCAAATTCAGCATGCCCAGTCACACTAATTCCCAACTGAGTCGCCCGAGGCAAACTTCCAGACTTCAAATCATCCACAAACTTATCGACTGCGCGAATAACTTGAACAGACTCTTTATATAAACAAGCGGGTTGATACACCTGATCTTGCTTCACGGAGCGATCTACGGCTTGCCAGATATAAGGGACTTGATTAAAAAATAAATCAAATAGATCTTTATCTTTAATTATTAGCTTATAATTATCCATTAACATACTCAAAACCAATGAATACCCTTTATATTAGCTGGATTGAGTCAAACTATACAATAAATTCCACCACATTAAGCATAGTTATTTTCACTATTATTCACATCAAATTTTACTATTGCTTACAGTAAATAAAAATATTATTCACTGCGAATAATATAAATGCATTTTTCTAAAGCGCTAACACACTCTAAGAGTTAAGTTTATTATGGCAAAATAGTCAATTTTTATATAAAATTATGTATAATTATACTTATTTTAGACATAACCAATCATGAAAGAAGTGACTGTTATTGAACTGAGCGAACTGACAGGTCTCTCTAGATCAAAGATTTACTATCTCAATAAAATAGGCAAATTAATGATTTTAAATGGTAAAATAAATTACGAAGATGCCCTACAGATTATTACTTCATTAGCAATCAAGAAAACAAAAATAACTAATCAAGAAAATTTTAGACATATTTTAAACATGCTACATTTGCAAAATATCACCTTGCAGAAACAACTAGATTTAGCTTATGAGCGTGAAAAAACCTATTTATCAGAGCTCGCAAGCTATCGGCAGAGTTTACTCCTGAAACCTGCTCTCCCCCCATTTCTAGATAAGACTGATTCACAAGAAGGACTAGGAAATGATTTAGACAATATTGATAAAAATTCTCTAAATCTAATGCAACTTGAGAACGAAAATCACCCCCCTACAGAATCATGTCAAGGCATCAATGAAGAAACACAATCTACAAATGAGGCTGGTCCCAACGTCCTCCCTACACCCCCCTTTCAAAATGAAATGACCTTATGCGAGACAGAACGTGGAAAGACTGCATCTACTGAACAGAAAAAAGAAGCTATTGAGCAAAAAGACAATGCTCGTGGCACGCAATCACCCACCCAAGGTAAAATAGGTCAACCTCGAATTAGACATACAACAGCTACAATCAAAGTAGACTCAGAAAAGTTAAAAAAAAGCCTGATCATAATCCCCCCAATAAAAAGATCAAAATGATCATTAGCAATAAAAACAGGATTAAGAATCAAATGTGTAGTACATCTACAAATCGCTTATTCTGCAAGAGATCAACTTAAACTCAATTTATCTATTATCCAAAGCCCTCTGAATTATTCTTATGTAGACTATTCAAATCCAAAATTTTATGTGGGTTTTTATGTGGGATAAAAGTACATATAAAAAATAAGCCCTTGTAAAAACAAGGGCTTATTTAAATATTTGGCGGAAGCGGTGAGATTCGAACTCACGGAGGACTCACACCCTCGTCGGTTTTCAAGACCGGTGCATTAAACCGCTCTGCCACGCTTCCAATGGCGACTATCATATAAATAAAAGCTCAACTTGGCAAATATTTTATTTAAAAGCCCATATCAAGTGCTCAAAATAAAAGCAAAACACTGTTATTTTAAGCATTTTCAGGTTTTTCATATTGAATTGAGTTGATATACCAGACTTTTTTACCTAATGGCGTGTGCACCTCAACCTCATCATCCACCTGTTTGCTCAACAGTGCCCGCGCCATAGGAGATTCAATTGAGATATGCTGAGGATGATGGTCGTAGATTTCATCCACCCCCACGATACGCAAGGTTTTCTGTTCACCATCATCATTCTCGATTTCAACCCAGGCACCAAAATAGACTTTTCCCTCCTGCTCAGGCACAAAGTCAACAATTTTCAACTCCTCTAAACGCTTACCCAAATAGCGAACACGACGATCTATTTTTCTAAGTAATTGTTTATTATATTGATAATCTGCATTTTCTGAACGGTCTCCCAAACTTGCGGCCCAGTTTACCTTTTTGGTGATTTCTGGACGTTCGTCATGCCATAGTTTTTTTAATTCAGCAACCAGCAAGTCATGTCCATTACGTGTGATCAAGTTCGATTTCATATTTAAAAACGCTACAACAACAATCCATTTACAAGTTTTTGCATTGTATTCCTTATTTCAACACGACTAAAGTGTATAAATTTTATTCTTTTTCAAATCATGTGTTTGTGATGTATTTCTCATATTTTTACTGATCAAAATTTGACAAGCTCCTTTTTGACGCTTAAGATGCGCCCCTAAGTTAGTTTTTTGTTTACTTTTTATACACTTTGTAAGTGATGTGAAACATTTTCATCATTTTTCCATTAACCCAATGTCATTTTGAATGACGTTCATGACTTGCCCACCCCGATTTAATTTATCAACTTTTAGAAGTTGTGGTGAAGTTTTGCCTCAATTTTTAGGGCATAAATTACCTGTAGCGGAGACAACATGCACAGTAATTCAAGTTCTGGGTCTAGGCCTGGCCTTAACTCTTTATCTTCCAAGCTACCATTCCAGGCCCTTGCTTTAGGCATCGTCATTATGCCATTCAATAGCTTGAATGCAGAAAAATCACATCAATACAACACGGTTGTGACAACCAATGTTTTAACAGTGGTTGCAGTTGAAAACCCAACCACTGTTTTTAAAGACGGTCAGTTTCTGCATGGTTTCGGCTATGATTTAGCCCGCAACTATGCACAGAGCCTCAACGTAAAACTTGACTTTAAAACTGTTCCAGACAATGCAACCGCATTGAAATGGGTTGCCCAAGGTAAGGCAAACCTGGCCATGACCACGGCAGCACTGGCGGCAATTGAGAGCAAACAACTGGTTTCTTTCTCGGCAAGCTGTGGTGATCAAGCAAGTTTGAGTCGTAACGGACTAAATCCCCAGCTTAACTGGGTGTTTAAACAGGCTGATGATCCCCTTACCCTGACAGCCAGTGGTTTTGTCTGTCAGAGCAAGCAATCAGGCACCACTCAACAACTCGCTTCTTTCTATAATCGGAATGTGGTCAAACCTGAATCCTGGTCAACTATTCAGAAAGACCTGAATCAACGTTTACCTATTTATAAGGCGAGCTTTAAGCAAAGTGCCGCAAAATACAATCTGGATTGGCACCTGTTGGCAGCAATTGGCTATCAGGAGTCTTACCTAAAGCCTAGCTCGGTGTCTCCCACGGGTGTCCGCGGCTTAATGATGCTGACCAACAGTACAGCGCAGGCAATGGGTGTCAGTAACCGATCTGATCCAATACAGAGTATTCAGGGTGGTGCGAAGTATTATGACCTGATGCTGGATCAATATGCCAATGTAGCCTACCCAGACCGTAACTGGTATGCGCTGGTGGCATACAACATGGGACCTGGTGCAGTGAACCAGATTCAGAAACGGATCAAGGCTCAGGGCAAGGACCCAAATCAGTGGGTGAACCTATATGACTATTTACAGCGCAATCAAGCTAGAAATGGTCGCTATAAGCAAGCGGTTCAATACGTCACCCGTATCCGCACCTATCTAGAGCACATCAAAACCAGTAACCGCATTGATGTCTGAATCCAGACAGGCATAAAAAAAGCTTACCGTTGGGTAAGCTTTTTTGTTCAGAAAACAATTAAGCAGTTTGCTCAAGCACTTTCTTGAATAGGTCTTTTTGTTCCTGGCTTGGTTTAGCTGTCTGTAAAGCCATAAGCTGGGACATATCGCCTTGAACCTTGATTTTACCTGTCATGAATGCCTGCATCGCAGCAGCCATGTCAAACTCAAGGAATACTTTACGTAAAGTTTCCGCATCCATGTTCAAAGTGGTTTTAGCGTTTGGAGATAAACCCTTTTGGATTTTACCCGCATCTAAAGCCAACTCTGTATTACCAGCCGCATCTGTAACAACCAAGTTAATCGCTAAATTCGCAAGTGCTGGTGGTAAGTTTAAATCACCCGCCTCAGCAGTAAGTTTTTCAACAGTTGCAAACCAATCATCAGTTAAAAATGCAGCCATGATTCTTCCTCAAATGTATTTGTTCAATTTCTTGTGCCATCTATCCAGACGACATCACATGAAGCAATTTGCTTGTGCCCTGTTATAGCATGTAATTTTTAGTTTAGGCTATGCTTTTTTGTACCTCGAACTGAATTTTTTAGATGCTTATTGCTACCTTTATCGCTTATTGATCAAAATTTGAATTTTTTTAGTGCAAATTGTTTGTAAATAAAATCATAAAAAACCGCAATACAGATTTCATCATGTATTGCGGTCAAGTTATTTGATTATGGCAGAAGATTATATGGATTATTCCGCAGCAAAGCTGAGGTTCACCACATCCAGACGATTCTTCATCTCCTCAGGATCTTTCATATCAAACTCACGTTGCCCGTCCAGCGCCTCAAAGTCGAATAACTCACGGTCAGCCAGTTGTGATGGAGAAACGTTCTGCAATGCACCAAAGATGCTGTGCAGGCGTTTCGGATATTGTCTATCCCACTCACGCAGCATGTCATTGATGATGGCTCGCTGTAAGTTTTCCTGTGAACCACACAGGTTACAAGGAATGATGGGAAACTTACGCAATTCTGCATACTTGATAATGTCTTTTTCCTCGACATAGGCCAAAGGACGAATCAGGATATTCTTTTTATCTGAAGACAGTAATTTCGGTGGCATTGCCTTTAGGCTACCGCCATGGAATAGGTTCAGGAAGAACGTGGCCATGATATCATCACGATGGTGTCCCAACGCGACCTTGGTTGCACCAATCTCCTGGGCAAAACCATAGAGGGAACCACGGCGCAGGCGTGAGCACACAGCGCAATAGGTCTTGCCCTCAGGTGTTAAACGCTTGGTGATGGTATAGGTGTCTTTTTCAAGGATGTAGTAGGGAATGTTGTTCTCTTCCATATAACGTGGCAAAACGTCCTCTGGGAAGCCAGGCTGTTTCTGGTCCAGATTCACCGCAACAATATCGAAATTGATTGGTGCAATACGCTTGAACTGCAACAGGATGTCCAGCAAGGTGTAGCTGTCCTTACCGCCCGAAACACAGACCATGACCTTGTCGCCATCCTCGATCATGTTGTAATCACGAATCGCATGTCCAACTTGACGACGCAGCTTTTTCAACAGGCGATAATATGCCGAACTGGTCGGAAGTTCAGGCTTGAAATTAAATCCTTGGTTGGACTCGACTGGCGCGTACATAGACGTGATTTACCCATAAACAAAAATACCGCAAGATTTTATATGATTCCGAAAAAATGCGCACCTAAAGAATTTTTTCAATTTCTTTGAATCGTCATATTAGAGTTTCATACTGGTAAAATTCTGCCAAAATAAGTAAAAATTGTCTGGATTGCTTATATTTCAAACTTTTCCACAGTTTTCCACAAAACCTGTGGATAAAATTGTGGATTTCTACGCTATTGACAAACTGTTTTTATCTTAAAATAAGGCGTTCGATTAGATTGATCATTTTTTAACCAATGTTTTTATTAAAATAAAATCAATAGGTTATATAAGTCAATACTTCGATTTTAAAAAAAATATTTTAATTTTTTTTGCTGAACATTCGCACAAAATGACTTGATTTTTGTCAGACAGTGAAAAATAAAAAAATTGTAGCCAAAGTACTTTTTATGCTTTTTTTTGTTAAACTGCTGTGAAGAACTTAAGCTCATCTTTTGTGAATATTATAACGATGGACAAAACAACTTATTTTTTTGCTCTTTGTTTGGGGTCAATCGGTTTTTTTCATAGCACAGTATCGACCGCGTATGCTGGGCAGACCATTTATCAATTTAAAGACACCAATGGCACCACCCTGCTGACCAATCGCAAGAAAGCAGAATATAATCATTTAAAAGTGGTGAAAGCCACCTATTATCCTGACAGTAACATTCACAGTTATAGTAACTGGGGCGCGAGTGAAGCCTCTGTTCTGCCAAGCTACAGCCGTAACAAAAATGCATTTGACCAACTGATTCGGCAGGCCGCCCAGCAACATGGCGTTTCAGAAGGTTTGGTTAAGGCCATCATGCACACCGAATCGGGCTTTAACATTAATGCACGCTCACCTGTAGGGGCTCAGGGCCTGATGCAACTCATGCCTGCAACAGCCCGTCGCTTTAATGTCAGTAATGCCTACGACCCACAGCAGAATATTTTTGGTGGGGTCAAATATCTAAGCTGGCTATTAAAACGTTTTAACGGTGACACCCGTCTTGCAATTGCCGCTTATAATGCGGGTGAAGGCAATGTGGACAAATACGGCGGTATTCCCCCGTTCCGTGAAACTCAGGACTATGTACGCCGTGTTACCAGCCGCCTGCAAAACCTTTATTCATCAGGTCTGGGCACCCCGCTTTCTGACTCAAACAACAATACTCCAAACGGACAAGTGCTGGCGCAATCCGCCAATTATTCCACGAATTCCAGCAACCCTACCGAACCCGCACCAACGGCCAAACAGTACAGCCGTCAAATTATCACCCTGTCGGATGGTACTTTCACTGATGCACCGATGGGAACATATACCACCAGCAATGCCACTGCATCTGCCCGAATTCGCCTGAGTGACTAGCAATTTACTTCATCTATTCTCACCTGATGATTTTAGCTGTTTTTTATAAAAATTTGCTTTTAAGTCCCTGTTTAACCGTCAGTTCATTGTTTTATTGATTAAATGTATCAATCCCCATTTTTTTCTTGAATTTTTGGGGTTCACCCTGCATATTAACGGTATGGTTTATAATTTATAAATCAGATCACTTTTTCTTTATAAGAGGGTTTTCTCAATGATGCGGATTGGTTTGTTTTTGCTAACCAACCTCGCGGTACTGGTTGTAGCTGGCATAATTTTGTCACTCTTCGGTGTCGGTAGTTACCGTGGTGCGGGTGGCTTAAATCTAGGCAACCTGATGGTCATCTGTTTTGTCTTTGGTATGGTGGGCTCTTTTATTTCCCTGTTCATGTCAAAGTGGATGGCTAAAAAAACCACTGGGACTGAATTAATCGACCCAAATGCACCTCGTAACCAGGCGGAAGCATGGTTATTGCAGGAAGTTGCTCAATTAGCCCAACGTGCAGGAATCAACATGCCTGAGGTTGGTATTTTCCCGTCTTACCAATCCAATGCGTTTGCAACAGGTTGGAATAAAAATGATGCGCTGGTTGCCGTTTCCACGGGTCTACTTGAGCGCATGAACAAAGATGAACTTCGTGCTGTGCTGGCCCACGAAATCGGACACGTTGCCAATGGTGACATGGTGACACTGGCCTTGATTCAAGGTGTGGTCAACGCTTTCGTGATGTTCTTTGCACGTGTCGCAGGTGACTTTATCGACCGTAACGTGTTTGGTCGTGAAGATGGTGAAGCTCCAGGCCTGGCCTATTTTGCCATTACCATTGTACTTGACATTGTGTTCGGTATTTTGGCCTCTGCCATTGTGATGTGGTTCTCCCGTCAACGTGAATACCGCGCAGACGAGGCTGGAGCACGTTTGGCTGGTAAACAGGCGATGATTTCTGCCCTGCTTCGTTTACAGGCGGAATCTGAAATGCCAGACCAAATGCCGAAAGAAATGAAAGCATTTGCGATTGCGGAAGGTAAGGAACAAGGCTTTAGCTTAGCTGCTTTATTTCAAACCCACCCAACCATTGAACAACGTGTTGCCGCCTTACAGCAATTAAATGTTCAATAATCTAAACCAGATAAACGATAAAGCCTCCAAAATGGAGGCTTTATTTTACTTGGTTAATCTAACCAGCCTTGAAAGACTGATACAGTTGCCATAAATAGCTAAAACCAGCCCACATGGCAATCACCAATAGAATAAGTACCGCAATACCCAGCAAGTCAGGAATTCTTAACCAAATCCAGCTTACGATTGGATTACGCCAAAATGCCGAGGTTTTCTGCTTTTGCTCAAGGGATTCATGCAGGAATGGATGCACCACATGGATGTCACTGTATACCTGATATTCCTCACGAATATGCTCATGCACAATATCCAGTGTCTTGCGGCTTGGACGAATAAATACATCAAATAAAGTACCAATAATTGGGATAAAACCCACCAGCATATCCATAATCGCCAGTCTGACCACACCATTCAGTTTATGTTGTGGAACACCCACTTCCCTTGCCTTTTTAAAGGCATAGAGTGTAAGTACAAACCCCACAATATCACCTGCAAAGGGAATGGTACTGAGTGCTGCATCAGCACCAACCCCTTGTTTAGTAAATGGAATCCTGACCAGACTATCCATGGTATTGGCAAATTTTGCCAGATCACGTTCCACCGCAATTGCCTGCTGCTGGGTTAATTTTTTTTGTGTTGGACCAGTCATTCACTCAACCTAAAAACGTTGTTTATGCTTGAGAATAAAGTAGTTTTTAAGCTTTGTCGGTACAATTATTATTACAGTTCAGAATAAAATCATTGAAGCAATAAACAAATACACGATTACACCTGTGGCATCACAGATTGAAGTGACCAAAGGTGCCGAAGCACTTGCTGGATCAAGTCCTGCCTTATTCAAGATAAAGGGCAAGCTCATCCCAATCAGACACCCCATCAACACAATACCCATCATACTGATTGCCAACACCAAGGCGACCATTTCGTCACCACGGAAATAGCCCAACAACGACACTGCAACAGCCATAGTTCCACCAAGGCACAAAGCCACCAGACTTTCCCGTCCCAATAAATGAAACCAATCCCTAAACTGTACATCCCCCGTAGCCAAGGCACGTACCATGAGGGTTGAGGACTGGGAACCCGCATTTCCCCCACTTCCCACCAGCAATGGCAAGAAGAACACCAGCACCAGATTTTGCGAAATCACGTCTTCATAATGGGCAATCCCAATACCCGAAAGCAAACTGCCAAAAACCAAGAAAACCAGCCAAAACACCCGTTTCTGGTAGAGCTGCAAAATCGGTGCCGACTTGATACTGAGTTTAGATGAGGCATTCACCGCCCCCACTTTCAGGAAGTCCTCCGTCGCCTCCTCACTGGCAACATCCATTGCATCATCATAAGTGACTATTCCCACCATCATGTCCTGATGGTCAATGATCGGCAGGGCCAACAGGTCATAACGGGCAATGGTTTTCGCGACCTCATCCTGATCTGTATCGACATAGGCTTTCAGGACATTAGTTTCCATCAGCTCATTAATGTTCTGTTCCTCAGGCGCAAGAATCAGTTGCTTTAAGGATAGAACACCCAAAATCTTTCGTGCCTGATCCAACACATAGGCAAAGTAAATTGTCTCGGTATCAGGTGCTTCCAGACGCAACATCTTAATCGCATCGTTCACCATCATGTTGGGTTTTAAGGTCGCATACTCGGAACTCATGATCGCTCCAGCGGTTCCCTCAACATAGGAGGAAAGTTGGCGAATATCCTCCCTTTCAGCCTGTGCCAATGCGGGTAGCAGCGCATTCTGCTGTTCTTGGTCCAGACATTTAAATACATCAGCCCGTTTATCCGATGACATCTCGCCAATAATTTCAGCCAGAATATTTCTTGGCATGACTTTCGCCAGATTGACCTGTTCAGTGGGGGGAAGATAAGAAAACACATAGGCCCGTTTGGGCAAATGTGTTAACAGCAATTGCCCCTGTTCCACAGGTAACTGGGTCAACACATCCGCAATGTCAACGGCACGGAATGTTTTTACCGAATCAAGTGCAAGTTCAATCTGATTATTCTTTAGTGCATCATTTAATAAATATAAGAAATTGTTGGAGCTCATATCCGCCTCTTCACCAATGATCTGTCATGAAGAGTCAATCAGCCTTTTATTTTACTGGCTGATCAGCGCTTCATTCAGAACTTGGTCAATATAAAAATGTTTAATTCTTGAAAAACGACAACTCTGCGTGTCCATTTAGGCAATTAATCCTCATTGGGCCGTTTATACGGCACGGCAATACTACAAATAATTTTTTTCATTCTCAAATGAGCTAACAAAAATGAACAATTCAGGTCTATGGACTTAACTCATAGACCTGATTATTCATTTGCATTGAATTTTAAAGACTGTCTTATTCAATGGTTTCCAGTTTATGTTGAGGCTTAAACATATTGGCAACCAGTACAAACATAAATGGAATAAAGATCAGCACCAAGACCGTTCCAAAGAACACTCCACCCAAAACACTGATCCCGATTTCCTGACGACTGACCGCACCTGCACCAAAAGCAAAAACCAAGGGAATCACCCCTGCACCAAAGGCAAAGGATGTCATCAGAATCGGGCGTAAACGCAAGCCTGCACCCTGCAATGCGGCCTGAATGGCATTTTTCCCCTGAGCCTGTGCCATTGCCGCAAACTCAACAATCAGAATCGCATTTTTACAGGACAAACCAATGGTGGTAAGCAAGGCAATCTGGAAATACACATCATTCGGCAAACCAAAACTATGCGCAAAGATAATACTGCCTCCAATCCCCAAGGGAATTGCAGTCATCACCGCCATTGGGATACGCAAGCTCTCATATAGGGCGGCCAAACACAGGAAAATAAACGCAATGGAGATTAAATATAGCCAGATTGCCTGATTGGTTGACTGCTTTTCCTGATAGGAAAGCCCTGTCCACAATAATCCCAGTCCCTGTTGCTGGCCCACCAACTGCTCAATATCTTTCATGGCCTGTCCAGAGGATTGGCCACTGCCCACATTGGCCTGTAGTTGCAGGGCGCTATAGCCCATATAACGCTGCACAATACTTGGATTCCCTGCCCAGGACGTATTTGAGAATGAGCTGAATGGCACCATCTGGTTTTGACTGTTACGGACTGACCATTGATATAAATCTTCTGGTTTGGAACGGAATGGCGCATCACCTTGCAGAATCACCTGCTTAATCCGTCCCCGATCAATAAAGTCATTTACATAAGTCCCACCCCATGCCGTTGACAGGGTGCTATTGATATCATTCAGATTTAGGCCATTTGCCAACGCCTGTTTATGGTCAATCTTCACATTCAGGGTGGCTTTACTGTCGGTTGACTGCTTGTCCAGATTTTCAAAGCTCGAAAATTTCTGACTGAGTTGCTGTAGCTGCTTAAAGCTTTGATCAAGGAATTGATCGCCCTGACCATTCAGGTCCTGAATCCAGAAATCAAGTCCATCGGTTGAACCCAGACCATTTACCGAAGCGGGTAAGGTCACGTTAATCTGGGCATTGGGAAATTGGCTAAAATATTTAAGTGCCCGTTTACGAATGGCTTCGGCAGAATTTTTCTGTCCCGTGCGTTCATCCCAATGATTCAGTGCAATGAAACCCTGTCCTAAGTTTTGCCCTGTACCTGAGTTATTGCGTCCATACCGAATCAGTACCAGCTTGACGTTGTGTTGTTCATTCTGGAGAAAATATTGTCGAATCGACTCACCCACTTCCTGACTTTTGGACAGTGGTGCGCTATCCACCAGCCTAAATTGCACACTTAAGATTCCTTGATCCTCTTTCGGCAGGAAACTGCTTTGCAAGCCTTTATAGAACAAGGCAAATACCGCAATCAATGCAATAAACACCACCAGAACAGGGGCTTTATAGCGCAATGTGGTCTGGACTAAATTCAGGTATTTGGTTTTTAAACTTTCAATCCCGTTATTGAAGTGAACAGCCCATTTTTTAGGTTGATGGTTCGGTTTTAGAATCAAGGCACACAAAGCAGGCGTCAGTACCAAAGCCACCAACAGTGACAATATCATGGCAGCAACCAGGGTAATGGAAAACTGGCGATAGATCACACCGATTGAACCTGCAAAGAAAGACATTGGAATAAAGACCGCAGTCAGCACCAACGTAATCCCAATCAGTGCGCCACTAATTTCCTGCATTGATTCAGTGGCAGCCTGTTTGGGAGAGAGATGCTGCTCATGCATCAATCTTTCCACGTTTTCCACCACCACAATGGCATCATCCACCAACAGACCAATGGCAAGGACCAAAGCAAATAAGGTTAAAGTATTGATACTAAACCCAAGCAACTCCAGCACAGCAAAAGTACCGAGAATCACAATCGGTACAGTAATACTTGGAATCAGCGTGGCACGCCAGCTTTGCAGGAACAGGAACATCACCAGAATCACCAAACCAATGGCCTCAACCAATGTCTTGATTACTTCCTTGATGGATTCCTGAACAAAAGGTGTGTTGTCACGTGGATAAACGATTTTATAGCCAGCAGGCAATTTGCTGGATAACTCATCCAGCGTCTGGTGAATCAGTTTAGAGGTCTGGATGGCATTGGCACCCGAAGAAAGTGAAATTCCCAAACCTGCCGCTGGATAACCATTAATGGTGTTAAAAGACTGGTAATTTTCTGCACCAAGTTCAATACGGGCAATGTCCTTGAGTAAAACAAAACTGCCTGAGACATTGGATTTAACCACGATTTGCTCAAAGTCCTGAATGGTTTTTAATCGGGAACCTGAAGTCACTTTGGCATTGAGATATTGACCATCCACCACAGGCAAGTCACCAATTGCACCCGCGGCAACCTGCGTATTTTGGGTACTAATCGCTGCAACAATATCATTGGGGATCAGGTGGTACTGGATCAGTTTATTGGGGTTCAGCCAAATTCGCATGGCATACTGTGAACCAAACACATCAGTTTCACCCACCCCATCAATACGATTTAAATTATCCAGTACATGGGTTGAAAGATAATCGGATAAGGTGATGTTGGTTGATTTTCCTGTACTGTCATATAACCCCACCACCATAAAGGTATCACCAAGTGACTTGGTCACATTGACACCCTGACGCTGTACTGCATCGGGTAAACGTCGAATCACACCACTGATTTTATTTTGTACCTGAACCTGTGCGGTATCTGGATTGGTGCCATTTTCAAAACTGATGGTAATACGGCTACGGCCTGAGGCATCACTGGTTGAACTAAAATACAGTAAATGGTCAAGCCCCTGGATTTGCTGCTCCAATAACTGAGTAACACTCTGCTCAACAGTTTTGGCATCTGCGCCACTATAATTTGTTGAGACAGTAATTTTAGGCGGTGCAATATCAGGATAGCGTTCCACAGGTAAGTTGAGAATCGCGAGTATTCCTAAAGCCATGACGATAATGGCAAGTACACCTGCAAAAATGGGTCGCTCAATAAAAAACTTAGATAGCACGGCTGTTCATTCCATAGTTGAAACAGTCAATTTTTCAAAAACATAAACAAATATGGTGACTTTCAGCATATGATCATTACCGAGCTTTCCAGCAAACACCATCTCTATTAACATATCATTGCAAAAAGCGGAAATTGCGGAGAAATAATGGATTTTGGAGATTTAAGTGAAATAATTTCAATGTTCATTTCCATGAGAAATTAAAGCTTTGCTAAACAATTTAATTTGCTGTGCAATCAAATACTTCTCAATTTTGAATTGACACATCTTCCACTTAAACCGATATTAGCACGCTTATTACTCTCTCCCACTGTATTAGAACCATATGAAAGCCAGCTTAAAAAATTTTAATATTTTGCTGCTTATTGTGCTGCCCGCATTAATCACGGGTGGTCTGTTGATTTCTGCTGGAAATTTAACCGATGGTTTACGACTGGGCTTCCTATCCTTGCCTGGAACAATTTTTCTTATTCTCGCCATCATTAAACAGAAAAAATATTGGCATGTGCTCACCGTCATATGGTGGTTTATTTTCTGGCTTGATGCACTGTTACGTTCCAGCACATGGTTTCTATTTAACAGTGACAATGAGGCCTATTTTATTATCGAGGCGGTTGCCAATACCAATCAGCAGGAAATTCTGGAATTTTTTGAATTACATCTCGCCTCTCTTATTCTCGTTTTGTCAAGCTTAACTTTTCTTACAGTGAGCTATAGCTATGCAGTATTTAAGTATTTAAGTGCAAATGACCTTTTGCAAGTCTGGAATCAACGTTTTTACCGCATTTTTATTATTTTTTTGATCTTATTAACAATCACCAGCTATTTAATGAAGCCCTCGCGCAAAGTTCACCCTGTGGTATTTTGGCAAGATTATTACAGCAAAATCCAGAATTTTAAAGACAGGATCAAGCAACATAAAGCTGTACATCAGCAATGGGATCTCAGCGCAAAACAGAATCTAGTCTTAACTGAGCAGGCAAAAGGCAAACAAACCCATGTTCTGGTACTTTCAGAAAGTATCACCAGCCTGAATTATGGTGTATGTGGCTATCCACGAGATACCACACCAGAACTCAGTAAACGACTGGATCAGCTTAAAGTGTTTTGTAACGCCTTTTCACCTGCTCCATCCACCATCAATGCCTTACGGGTTTTATTGACGGAAAGTCCCGCATCGGAACATGATAAATATTCCCCTGAGAGTGTGCTGGCCTATGCCCGAGCGGCAGGCTATAAAATTTACTGGATCAGTAATCAGGACGATGTTTATCTCTCCTCCCTTTTTGGTTCCTATACAGATAAAGCCATTTATAAAAACAGGCGTTCAGGACGTAGCAGCAGTTCTCTGGATGAGAACCTGCTCCCTGATTATCAGCAGGCACTGGCTGATCCTGAACCGAAAAAATTGATTATCCTGCATTTGATCGGTGCCCATCCCAACTATCAGGAACGTTATCCAGCAGCATTTAACCGCTTTACCAGCACCAGTAATGATGCGGTGGAAACTGACCTTAAAAACAGGGATATTGACCCGTGGATTCGTTCGCTACGCAATGATTATGACAACGCCGTGTTATATGAAGATTCCTTGTTGGCCAAATTTCTGGATGAGTTACAGGCCGATCATGTACCAGACTTCAGGTCATTCATGGTGGTATCGGATCATGGCAATGAAGTCGGGCATGAAATCGATTATGCAGGCCACAGCCCAAATACCAAGGCGGGTTATCAGGTTCCCGTGATCATGTGGTATGACCATATCCCCTCAACTGGTGTGGATAAAACCAGGACACTGAACACGGCAGAACTTGATGACAACCTGATGCATATCATGGGACTTAAGGAAAAGTCAGCGCCAAAACGGACATACTGGCTGGATGGCAATTATCAGTTTAGTCCTGAGGAAAATTGGCCTTATTGGAAACACAGGCCATCCTGATATTCAAAGTTAAGAACGAATCCTGAGTCTTACGATACTCCACATTTGCGGATATGCAGTTAAATAAAATCTCTCTATGCTGAATATAAAGCAACATAGAGAGAAAAATGCCATGAAAAAAACTTTTTTAGTCATTACCTTAGCGGGTCTTTTAACAGCATGTGGCGGTTCTGACAATGATCATGATTCTGCAACCCCAGAAAATCCTAATCCCCCTACCCAACCAAATGAGTCAAAGGTCGGTGTATTTAGAAATGGCGAGATTGTTTCAGGTGTTCACTATCAAACCAGTGGCGGCACACAGGGTGATACCAATGACAAGGGCGAATTTAATTACAAAACTGGAGAAAAAATTCGTTTTAGTTTAGGCAATGTCCAACTGGGGGATGAGGTGAGTGCCAAAGCAGTCCTCACTCCTGTAGATCTATCTGAAAAAACCAATGTTAAGGAAAATCTGGTTGCATTTATTCAGTCTCTGGACAGTAATACAGCATTAGCAGGTATTCAGGTCAGTGATCAAACCAAAAATGTTTTAGCGGGGACACCCATCAATTTTGATCAAGCTTCAACAGCGTTTGTACAGGACAGCAATGTTAAAAAGACGATAGCAGAATCAGGAACAACCCTAGTGGATTCTGAAACAGCCAAGGTCAATTTAAGAAAGGCATTTTATAGTGATATTGCAGGCGTATGGCAACTATCCTCAACCAAGGCCAAAGAAAAAACCCTGGTTTATGTGGATGCAAATGGCAACTATGTGATGGGACAGGCCTCTGCTAAAGATGCGTATGGACAAGCTGGTATCGAGATCGGTAATTTTAATATTGATCCAATTACTTCACATATAAAAGCCACCGCGAGTATTGATAAAAATGGTGAATGGGGCTTTGCAGGTTCTGACACTGATATTTATCTTTCCTATGGTGAGCAGAAAGACACCTTGCTAATACGGGAACCGAGTGACAACAATGCCCGTTATACCCTGACTAAGGTTCCAAATCAGGAAAACAGTTTGGTCGGTTCATGGCAGATGCCGAACCACATCTTTACGTTCTTTAGCGATAATAGCTATTTCCTACTGCACACTACAGAAGAAGATTGTGCATTCAATGGCTTAGAATATGGTAAATACAGTGCCACCAATAACACGCTGAAAGTTTCTGAGATTTATTATGACACCACAGGCTGTGCTGGTTTAGTTGATTCCTATCATCCAGAGCTGGTTCCTGGACAATATGATCTAGACAGCTACACATTCACCATTAAGCAAAATGACTCACTTGCAGTTCAATATGAAAATGAAGAACCCGCAATTTTCAAACGAATAAAATAATCCAACACATGCCCTTTCATTCAAACCGATGAAAGGGCCCAAACTAAACGATATGCTCAAAATCCAGTGTAAACCCTGCCAGCAATTTTAATAATTCAGCTTGTGAATTACACTGCGTTTTCGCATAAATCGTTTTAAAATAAGTCCGTACTGAGTGATAAGTCAGACCTAGATGTGTTGAGATTTCCTCAGTCTTCAACCCCTTAAAAAATAGCACACAGATTTGTACTTCACGATGTGACAGCCCATACAACTGCTGCACAAACTGTTCCGCCAACTGGCACTTTTCATGAACTTCTGTAATAAACAGCGCAACCCGTTGTCGCTGATCAATCTGGAAGATATGTGACTGGTCAGATAATGGCATGACTGTCAGCATAATCGGATGTTCTCCCTGTTGCCCATAAATTCCCAGAACACCGCCAACATCTTCTGCATTAACGGTATTGTCCTTAAACAAGGCACTTTGAATCAAACGGTGCAACTGTGCCTGAAACTGGGCAGGAGCATATAAATGGTTATATTGATCAATGCTCAATAAGGCAGAATGTTCTAAAATATGTTTGGCCTGAAGATTACTGTAGGCAATATTCATCTGTTCATCTAAAATGATTACGCCTGTCCTTAGCCCATCAATCAACTGATACAGTTCACTGTTTTCCTGCCTTACAATACTTAACTGCCGATGAATTTGTAGGGCACGACGCAAATGCTTGCCTAATCGGGCCAACAGTTGCAGTTCCTCCACAGTATAGGGCGGTGCTTTTGGGTTACGGTGTACTGCAAATACCGACCATTGATATTTCCCCTGTTCAAGCAGAACAGCACCAAAACGGCTAATCCCAGCAGTTCTTAAACATCGGTCATGAAAAATATATTCATCTGAATATTCAGGCATATCTGCATAATGACTCAAATCTGCATGCACCACCCCGCCAATGCCAGCCTGCTGCCATAAAGGGACATGCAGTTTCATATCAATCACATTGATACATTCATCCTGATAGGCTTCTAAAGCTGATTCAGGAATGTTGTAGGTATAGACAAAATCAAAACTGGGATTCAGCTGATCAACCGCAGTAAAAATAGCAGTATTACTCTGTGTATATTCAACAATGGACTGTAAAACCCGTGTCCAAAGCTGATGATCCAAGGCAGCATCATAAATCATCCCAACAATATGATTCTCCAGTTGTTGCATACGCTCTGGCCCCATAAAAATCCTTTTAAATGCACCTTTAATTTTTATATAAAAAAATTAATAACTTAAGGAATTATTCACTCATTTTGTAACGCTATATTTTTTAAGGGCAGATCACCTGCCCCTATTTTATGGATGAGCCAATTGCTTGCGTTTAACCTGTTGCCATTGCCACCAGCCATAAGCCGCCAGTAACACAAAGGCAGCATATAAACCTGCGGTCAGGAACAGTTCCTTGTAGATAAACATGCCCACATAGACAATATCCACAAATACCCACAGCACCCAGGTCGCAATATGCTTACGGCTGGTCCAGTAAGTCGCCAGCAGGCTAAATGCAGCCAGTTGTGAATCCAGCATTGGTATGGCGGCATCGGTAAAATGCTTTAGGATCAAGCCAAACAACAAGCCACCGATTGCAGCCAGACACATTTGTAGCAAAACCGTTTTAATGGCAATCGGTTCAATCCGAATCTCATGATCCTGACGCTTGCCTTTTAGCCAATAATAGAAACCATAGAAATTAACCACCATAAAGAAAAATTGCAGAATGGTTTCGCCATACAGCTTAAAGGTAAAGAAAAGATAGGCATATAAAATAAAAGCCAGAAAGTTAAACCACCAGCACCACATATTGCGTTGAATGGTTAAGGCAACCCCAATCACACTAATAATGACGGCTATTATTTCTAGAGGAGACAATAGAAAACTTCTTATAAAAACTGGATGACATCATTATGGAA
Organism: Acinetobacter thutiue; assembly: GCF_030385805.1. Classification (NCBI taxonomy): domain Bacteria; kingdom Pseudomonadati; phylum Pseudomonadota; class Gammaproteobacteria; order Moraxellales; family Moraxellaceae; genus Acinetobacter; species Acinetobacter thutiue. Next base: position 364,100 of record NZ_JAUDZE010000002.1, on the reverse strand, counting down.
AAATTCTCATTTTAAGCAATCACAAATTCTTTATTTTATTCACTGATATTTTTATCATGATTTGAGATTATAACTATTTTTCAACCCAAGCTTATGTTATAAAAATCTATCGTTTATTTTTAAATCATGCTCATGTTGGCAAAGCAAGTTTCCTCTACACGCCTGATTATGATTCCGCACAGCATTCCCGCCAGTGCGGCATGGCGACGTGTCTGCATTTTAATGCGGGGGACTTTGCAAATATTCAGCCGATGACAATTTAAAAGCATCATTTGAACAGCAAGGTCGCCTCAGTAGCGACCTTTTTTATTGCCCTATTTTTTTAAATCTAAAAAAACACACCGTTGCTATTGCAACAATAACAGGAGATTTCTCATGTCACAGTTTCAGCAAAAGAATTTTATACAGACCACACAGGTACAACCGACTGTAGTCCCTGCCAACCCTCGCCTTGCTACAGTCGGTCAATTCATTGCTGTGGTGCTGATCTGGTCATTGACCCCATTGGCAGCCGTCTGGACAGTGCATGAAATTCATTGGGCGTGGGGCTTGTTTCTACGATTCAGCATTGCCATTCCTCTGGCCTTGATCTGTCTGTTTTATTTTCGTCTAAAACTCATCATCAATAAAAAATCCCTGATGAGTTATGCCGCAGGTGCACTGGGCTTGTTTGGTTCAATGACTTTTTGCTATATCGGCGCAACCCGAATTTCATCTGGCATGATCTCGATTATTTTTGGTACCGCCCCATTATGGTCAGGCTTGATTGCGGTGTTTATCTTAAAACGTGAACATTTTTTAAAACGCCAATGGTATGGACTGAGTCTTGCCATATTCGGTTTAGCGCTCACGATGGGAATTGGCGCTGATCATATTCAGATGGATATGCTGGGCGTTGGCTATGTGATGCTGGCCGTATTTCTTTATGTCATTTCAATGTTTGCCGTGGCGAAAGTTGGTGCTGACATCCATCCAATCATTCAGACCACAGGTTCAACCTTGGTGTCATGGTTGGGCTATGTGTGCCTGTTGCCCTTTTTTATGAATGAGATGCCAACGCAATTGCCGAGTTTACAGGCAAGTCTAGCTATACTTTATAGTGCGTTTTTTTCTTCCATACTCGCGATGATTTTTTATTTTCACCTCATCCAGAAGTTGAATCCAACCACAGTGATGCTGATCACGATCCTTACCCCTGTATTGGCCACTTTTTGGGGTGTATTTTTTAACCATGAACCCCTTAGCTCACACTTGATTATGGGTTTAATTTTCCTATGCTTAGGCCTGTCTTTATATGCCTATCGCAACAAAGCCCGTGTGTTGTAACGATTAAAACTGATAGGTCAGCCAAAATGATCTATCAGTGGATGGTATCCATTGATGAGCCACAGTAAACTATAGCCACTCACATTGTGAGCTCCCAAAGATTTGCTCAAGGATGAAAAAATCGATGCGTACCTACCTTTTATGGCTATGGTTTGGCTTAGTTCTGACATTACAGGGTTGTATGCATGCCGCCGTTCAACCTATCCCTACCCAACTCAAGACCAGTGAATTAAAACAGCGCTATTATCAGGCAAAAACCATCGCTCCCGATGGCACGATACTGGCTTTTACTGTTTATCAGCCACATTTAAAGGTCGGGCAAACTGCGCCTTTGTTATTGCATACGCATGGTTTTGGCTTGTCCCGTATGAAACGTCCTAGCCTGAGCCTGTATGGTTTTCTGCTACCGACTGGACAAGTGGCAAAAACAGCCTGGCAAAATGGTTATTGGGTGATTAGTTATGACCAGCGTGGGCATGGCAACAGTCAGGGTAAAATTCGCCTTGCCGATCCTGAAAAGGAAGCTCAGGACGTGATCAGCATCATGAACTGGGCTGAACAGAATCTTCCTCAATTGGCAAAAAATCAGAAAGGTGTCCGTGCAGGTATGATTGGTGAGTCCTATGCAGGCGGCATACAATATCTGGTTTCCGCTTTAGATCCGCGTCTACAGGCGATTGTACCGATCACAACATGGTATGACATTGTGAATAGCCTTGCCCCGAATGGGATTCCCAAAAGTGACTGGATTACATTCCTCAACCTGATTGGTGACTGGTGGAACTGGAACAAGTTTGATCCTGAATTGAAACAGGCCTATGTCGATACCCAGCAAGGTCAATTAAAGGATTCTACCTATAACTTCCTTAAAACCCATCAGGCTAGCTGGTTTTGTGAACATGCCCAGGCACCAAAAGCAGATGCCCTGATTATTCAGGGATTTCGGGATGTATTGTTTCCATTTAATGAGGGAGTCAAGGCTGCACAATGTATTCAGAATGCACAGCATGAGGTACATTTAATCGGTGTTCAAGGTGGTCATTTACAGCCTTTTGCCCAACATTCACCGTTGGGCAATACACCATTTTGGTATATTGGCAAGTCAGTCAGTTGTGGCAATAAACAACACTATAATTTGCAAGATACGATTATGGCGTGGTTTAACCAGAAACTTAAAGATCAGGCACCTATAACGTTGCCTGAATTATGTATTGATCATAGCCCTGTGAATCATCTGAGTGATTTAACGCCTAGCACACACTACAGCATTGCCAAAACATGGATTACAGCAACAGCGAAACAGGCAGTGTTTATTCCCATTCATAGCGCAACCCAAACCACTTATATGACGGGTTCACCACAGTTGACACTCAACATTGAGCCAAAGTCTGGGCAAATGGATCCAACCCTGTTTATTTCCGTTGCAGTAAAATCAGCCAGGACGGGCAAATACCAGATTCTAAATGAACAGACTACGCCATTGAATCCAGCAAAAAAACGCCTTTATGATCAGGTGATACAGGGTTCATCACAGCAAGATGGAGAGAGTCAAAATATTGAACTTCCAAGTGTCAATGCAAAATTGCATAAAAATGATACCTTGGGTTTATTGATCAATAGTGAAAGTATCTATTATCAAAAAATCAGACAGCCTAAAATCGAGGCAGGGATTTCAGGGCAAATTGTTTTACCCAAACTTTGGAGTGAAACAGCGCAATAATTATTTTTTAAAGAGAAATCTTAGCTCGGGAGTGCAGCTTACCACTCCCGATTGGCAATCAACTCTTCCATTTCAATCTCCAAATATCCCGCCTCCTGCACAATCATCATCATGGCTTCAGCAATATAATCGGCAGCCGTATCATCCAGGCTTGAATCCAGATCATCAAACTGCGGTTTCATTTCATTGATTTCAATCAGGGTTTGATGGGCGAAACGATAAATATCCGACTCAGACACGCCTGAACCCGCTACTTTTTTTGAGAACTGCTGAATATGCTGTTTGACTTCGGCCACCAGAATATCGGGATAATATTCATCGTCAAACATGGGGAGGAGTAAATCTTCAAACATACACAATAAGATGTCAATAAAACGCCATGCTTATAGCATAATCTGCTGCAAATCACGAGATTTAGGCATTAAAAAAGCGGTTTTTCCGACCGCTTTTCATCAATTTAATCTCTAGTCCTTTTTAGCACTGAGATTTTTTGCGATTTTTGCCAATTCAACAAATTCCTCTCGCATTAAATAAGGATCAGGTTTGGCTGACTGCTGCGCCAGTTGAATAATCTGATCCCAGCCCATTGCACCATTATATTCTCCACCTTTTAACTGCTGGGCATAGGAAGCTACCGCAATGGCAAAACGGGTATCGTTACTGGCTTGGGATAAAGATTTATGACCTGCTGGCACAGGCTGATTCAATAAAATACTTTTGTCCTGATTCGGTAATTTATAACGCACATTGACAAAGGCATATTCCGAGGTATTTCCTGCATTGGTTTTTGTCGGGGTTTGGTAGCGTGAATCATTGAGCCAGCCTTGCTGCCCGACTGGAATGATCTCATAAATGGCAGTGACATTATGCCCCGCCCCAATATCACCTGCATCAACCTTGTCGTTATTAAAATCTTCCTGTTTCAGCATCCGATTTTCATAGCCAACCAAACGGTATTCTTTTACAGTCGCTGGATTAAACTCGACCTGAATCTTGACATCCTGCGCCACTGTCGCAAGTGTGGATGAAAGCTGACGCTGCACCACTTTTTTGGCTTCATTCTTATTGTCGATATAGCTGTAATTACCATCGCCTGCATCGGCAAGCTGCTCCATCAGTTGCTCATTATAGTTGCCTGTTCCAAAACCCAGTGTAGTGAGCGAAATACCACTTTTTCGTTTTTCCGCCACCATGCCTTTTAGGGTGCTAAAATCGGTGATCCCGACATTAAAGTCACCATCCGTTGCCAGTAAAATTCGATTGATGCCATTTTTCAGCATGGCTTTTTCAGCCTGTTGATAGGCCAGTTGAATCGCCTGCTCACCTGCGGTTGCACCACTCGCCTGCAAAGCATCAATCACACGTAGAATCTTGTCCTTTTGATCACCCGAAGTGGGTTCCAAAACCAGTTTTTCACCACTGGCATAGGTAATGATGGTGACTTTGTCCTGAGCACGTAATTGCTCAGTCAATAAACGTAGAGTTTGCTTAACCAAGGGCAATTTATCTGGGGCATCCATACTGCCTGAGACATCGACAAGGAAAACCAGATTGGCTGGTGGTAACTGTTTAGTTGCCAAGTCTTTGGCTTGAATACCAATTTTGATTAACTTGGCATTTTCTTTCCAAGGTGAATCAACAGTTTCAGTCGTGACCGAGAATGGATGAATACTATTTGGCTGTGGATATTGATAATCAAAATAATTGATCATTTCCTCAGCACGAACTGCATCAACTGGCGGTAAACGTCCATCATTCAGGAAACGGCGAGTATTGCTATAACTGCCTGTATCGACATCAATGCTAAAGGTTGAAACTGCCTGATCTGCAACCCGATGTACAGGATTCACATCATTTTTCTGATATTTTTCGGTGTCTTGCTCTAAACGCTGGCGTTCCATTGCAGGTGCGGGCATGGCTGCAATTGCCAATACAGGACGTGGTGCCGCCATCGCTTTCATACTTGCAGACATGGCCTGATCATGGGCTTCCATTGCAATTTGGCGATGCTGTGGTTCAACTGATTGACAGGCGGCAATCATGCTGCCAAGTACGGTTAAAGCAAATATTTTTGCAAAATGATGCATTTTCAATTTCCCCAATTTTATTTATCTTTTCAAATGTATGGCTAGATCAAAATCATTGTATGCAAAAAAAGAAAGATACACCGTATTTGAATGTATCTTGATTTTTGGGATTTCTTTTAATATTTTATAATGATTAAAAAATAATCCTCACTATTCAATCGCATAATTAATGGTAACGACCACACGAGCAATTTTATTAATGGTGGCTTTATCATAAGCTCCACCATAATCACTATCTTCATCCGAACCACTTTCAGGCAAAATGTAGAATGCACCCTGACTGGCTGAACGCATCGTACCCACTTTCGCACCTCCCACCTTGGCAAATTCATTGGCACGGCTATAGGCATTTTTGGTGGCATTGGCAATCAATGACATTTTAATTTCTTCTAAATTAGACACCAGATAATCAGGTTTTTGGGCAATTGCAATGCCCTTTTCATCCAGCAAATACGCATCTTTGGCTGCCTTTTCAATCTTTTGAATATCACGACTGTTGATCACCAAAGACTGCATTGCAATATAGCCTTTAAACTCACGTCGGGTTCGTCCCTCATCCGTCTCCACCTCTTCATAATAAGACTGGGAACTCTTATTGCCCAATTGCATATCAGCGGCTTTAAACCCATGCTCAACAAAGAAATCCTGCAAGGTTTTCATTTGCTGATCAAGTAACTGGTAGGCTTGTGAAATACTGTCTGAAGTATGGCTGGTTTGCAGGTTAATTTCCCAACGGGCCGAATCTGCCTGAATCGGTTTTTCTGCCAATCCCTTGACAGTAATTGAATTACTGCTGTTATTAAATTGCTTCACGGCATAGCCAATCACCGCAGCCGAAACAATAAATCCTAGACTGAGAATGAGTGCAAACACCCACAGGCTTTTATATGTAATTGTTTTATTTTCCATTTTTTAAAATTACTCATCTGATGTATTTATGGAGCAAGCCAATAGAATCTTACGGTTCTATCAATACCCTAAACTATTATTGATTTAACATCATTTTCCAGACGTTAATGGCATCACTGGTCGCTTTGACATCGTGCGCACGGACAATACTGGCACCTTGCTGAATACTCATTAGATGTCCTACAACACTGCCCACCGCACGTTCTTGTGCAGGTACACCATTTAAGGCTTCCCCAATAAAACGCTTACGTGACAAGCCTGACAAGATCGGATAGCCCATCTGGTTCAGCTTCCAGAATTCATTCAATAATTGAAAATTCTGTTGAGCATTTTTAGCAAAACCAAAACCAGGATCAAGGATGATATTGTGTTTTTTGATTCCCATTTCGAATGCCTGATCCAAGCGTTGCTGTAACTCATACATCACATCTTCTGTGACATTTGTATATTGATCAAGCTGGTTCATATTGGTCGGCTCACCACGCATATGCATCAGGATCACAGGAATATTCAACTCAGCAGCCGTTTCCAATGCTTTCGGACGGGTTAAGGCACGAACATCATTCCAGATATGTGCGCCCGCTTTTACAGCAGCACGAATTACTTCTGGCTGACTGGTATCTATTGAAATAACCACATCATATTTTGCCAATGCTTCAACCACAGGAATTACACGCTGAATTTCCTCCTCAAGCTCAACGGGTGACGCATTGGGGCGTGTGGATTCTCCACCAATATCAATGATACTTGCGCCCTCTTCCATCATCTGTAAGGCACGTTGAACTGCCTGTTCTTTATGATGATGCTGTCCACCATCACTAAACGAATCAGGCGTGACATTGAGAATACCCATAATCTGGGGTTGGGATAAATCCAGTGTAAAACGACCACAGTGTAACTGGTGCTGTGGTAAGGACATCAATTGCATAATTTAAATGTTCCAATAGTTAATATTAACTATATTAATCTTAGTTCGACTTAAATATTTCTTTCACTTATTGAAAGATAATCATCTTGACGGAGTCTTGCCGAGTTCTCATCCAGCTTCAGGATAAGCCTGCGGCTGGCCTTACTTTGGTTTTGCCCAAAGTAAGCAAAAGCATTGTCATCCGCAAAACTCGTTACATACCAGCAGCTAGTCTAATAAATCGCAGAAACAATACGCTATTAATGAAGTCCTGCCTCGAACAGTTGCGGATGACGTTTCCGAGTATCATATTTTTGCCGAACTCAGGTTAGTTAATCTTAACAATTTATATAAATCAACAATGTTGATTTATTTTCAGCTTAGCCAAAATAAGGACAAAAAAAGAGTCGCTTTTAGCGACTCTCCATGATTTTAACCATTAGCCCATTGCTGGTAATGGTGGTGGTGTAGATGGACCATCTTTCGGTGGTTCAAATGCAGCCACTGGATTTTCAGGAATATAGACCTTAGGTGGTTGTGGTTCACGACCTTCCATGATGTCACGGATTTGATCACGATCAATCGTTTCCCAATCCATCAGTGCTTTCACCATTGCATGGGCGATATCTTTATTATTTTCCAAGATATTACGTGCAACGGTATATTGCTCATCCAGAATACGACGTACTTCTTCATCTACTTTTTGTTGAGTCGCTTCTGAAATAGTACGACTACCAACATTGCCGAAGAAACCACTCTGATTTTCGTCTTCGTAAACCATGACACCAAGTGCATCTGACATACCATATTTGGTGACCATTGCACGTGCCATTTTGGTTGCACGTTCAAAGTCATTGGATGCACCAGTTGACATGCGGTTGATGAAGATTTCTTCCGCAATACGACCACCAAACAGGATTGAAAGTTCATTCAACATCTTGTCTTTATAATGGCTGGTCTGGTCTTGTTCAGGAAGCTGCCAAGTCACGCCCAATGCCCAACCACGTGGCATAATCGTTACCTTATGCACAGGATCTGTACCTGGTAGGATTTCAGCAACAATCGCATGTCCAGCTTCATGGTAAGCCGTTGCGCGACGCTCTTCTTCACGGATCACCATCGACTTACGCTCAGGACCCATGTAGATCTTGTCTTTTGCATCTTCAAAGTCATGCATGTCAACCGTATTTTTATTACGACGGGCAGCAAACAATGCAGCTTCATTCACCAGATTGGCAAGTTGCGCACCAGAGAAACCAGGCGTACCACGGGCAAGGACCTTAACATCCACACCAGTCACTGAAGGAAGTTTCTTCAAGTGAACATTCAGGATTTGCTCACGACCACGGATGTCTGGCAAACCAACCATCACCTGACGGTCAAAACGACCTGGACGAAGCAAGGCTTTATCAAGCACATCGACACGGTTGGTTGCGGCAATGACGATCACGCCCTCATTACCCTCAAAACCATCCATCTCAACAAGCATCTGGTTCAGGGTTTGTTCACGCTCATCATGCCCCCCCCCTGTACCTGAACCACGGTGACGACCCACCGCATCAATCTCATCAATAAAGATGATACATGGTGCATGGCGTTTTGCTTGTTCAAACATATCACGGACACGTGATGCACCCACACCAACAAACATCTCAACAAAGTCAGAACCAGAGATACTGAAGAAAGGAACCTTGGCTTCACCCGCAATGGCTTTTGCCAATAATGTTTTACCTGTACCTGGAGGCCCCACCATCAATACACCACGAGGAATGGTCGCACCAAGACGTTTAAATTTAGCAGGGTCTTTCAGGAAATCTACAATTTCAACCACTTCCTGTTTTGCTTCGTCACAGCCCGCAACATCAGTAAACGTGACCTTGATCTGGTCTTCAGACAGCATTTTTGCCTTTGACTTGCCAAAGCTCATCGGACCGTTTTTACCACCAGCACCCCCCCCCATATTACGCATGAAGAACATGAACAGCAGGATGATCAGCAATACAGGGAAACTCGCAATGAGAAGTTGCATCAAAATGCCCTGGCGTTGTGGCGCTGTGCCCTCAACCACCACATTTTGTTTGTTCAAGCTTGGTAGCAACTCAGTGTCTTCTACTTGTGGGCGAACCGTCTCAAATGAAGAACCATTGGTTTTCTCACCACTAATATTCAAGCCATCAATGGTGACCTGTTTAATTTGCCCAGCATTCACCGCTGCAACGAAATCTGAATATTTCATCGCTGCAGGCTTATTGCGGTCACTGACGTTGCTAAAAATCAAAATCAGAACACCGAGTATGATGAGCCACAATACGGCATTCTTGAAGTAATCGCTCAAGGCTTTATTCCCATATCAATCTAATTTGATCATACCTAATCTTGGCTGACCTTCACAAAAACAGCAATGAATTTGCGTTGCAAAAAACTTAAAAGGTACAAAATGCACAATTTTTAACATCTTGGCAAGTACACTTTTTATTGCAATGCCTTTTTACGACCCTGTCCAATCAAAAAAACCTCTTTTGACCGAGCGCGTGACGCCGCAGGTTTGGCTGTTTTTAATACATCAAAACCATCAACCACCTGTTTTCTAAACTCATCAAATCCTGAACCCTGGAACACCTTAACCACAAACTGTCCATTTGGTCCCAAAACTTTCTGAGCAAAATCCAGTGCCAACTCACACAAATAAATTTGGCGTGGCTGGTCGACAGCCCTATTACCTGATGTATTGGGGGCCATATCAGAAATTACAATGTCTACCTGACGACCATTTAAAATATTTAACAATTTTTCGAAGACTTCCTCTTCCCTAAAATCACCCTGTAAAAAGGTCACATCTGGAAGCGCATCCATTGGCAGGATATCGGATGCAATCACCAAACCATTGGCACCGACCAGCTTACCTGCGATCTGTGACCAGCTACCAGGCGCCGCGCCCAAATCGACAACCGTCATGCCAGGTTTAATCAGTTTATATTTTTCTTGGATTTCGAGTAACTTATATGCTGCGCGTGCGCGATACCCCTCTTTCTGCGCCTTTTTAACAAAAGGATCATCAAGATGCTCTCTCATCCACGCACGACTGCTTTTAGACAATTTTTGATTGGTAATGCGTGTCGCCATAACTCACTAAATTTCAAAACACTTCTGATTGGTCATTGTACGTGAAAATTACTCTCATTACAGTACGGATGTAGCGTAATCACACGAACTTTTACAGATTTTTTTCGATCAACATCATTGGTTATTTCAACAGTTTCTTGAATATTTATGATCAGTCTGCCTACTGAATCTATCTTAGGTTTGGGATGCAGGCTATACTAGGTCGTTTTTCAAATCAGGTATTTTTAATGGCGGCTTTATCTATCCATGAACGTAAGCGTTTACGTCAAATTGGTCATGCACTTAACCCAGTTGTAATGGTTGGTAGCCAAGGTCTTACAGAAAACGTCATTGAAGAAACGAATCGTGCGCTAAATGACCATGAACTGATTAAGGTGAAAGTTGCAGGTGAAGACCGTGATGCGCGTGCGGCAGTGATTGACGCCCTTGTTGAGGCGACTGGTGCGGAATCTGTACAGAAAATTGGTAAAATTGTTTTGCTTTATAAAAAGGCAGCCAAACAAAACCAGCATCTTTCCAACCTCGTTCGTTTTGCTCACCTCAGTAATAAGTAAGCAATGGCAAGTTATGAATTGTCGGCTTTTGATCGCTTTAACGCCATTACGGTGGTTGGGGCGATTGAGCAGCAAACACCAGCAACTGTGAATGTTGGTTTCTGGGTGCGTGACCCAAATCAGTTTCTGATTTATCCCGATCAGGTTTCGGCACATCCCCGCCGTGACTTTTTATGGAAACAGACCTGCTTTGAGATTTTTATTGGTGTGAAAGATGAGGATTTCTATCGTGAAATCAATCTCTCCCCCTCTCAGGCATGGCAGGCCTATCAATTTGAAGAATATCGCTTTCCAGAAAATATACCGCCCATAGCTGCCTATGATATTGAGTTGAACCATTTACAACGTACCCACTATGGCTTAAATGTCAGTCTGGATTTGTCCCAGTTTATGCAGCAAAATAAATTGAAATGGGCTGACCTGTATCTTGGTTTAACCGCAGTGTTAAATACCACTCAAGGCATGCATTACTTTGCAATGCAGCATAGCAGCCCTCAGGCCGATTTCCATAACAAACGGGATTGGCTGCATCAGTTTTAAATTTTTTAATAAGTCTAAAAAACAAAAAAGCGAGAACTCAATTCTCGCTTTTTTATTGGCAAGCGATGACTTAGCTTGCACGCACCTTGTTCCAAGCTTCAACTGCTTGTTCTTTGGTACGTTTAAAGCTCTCAGTCAAAGTGTCTTTGTGTTTTACGGAAATCTGGCTAATGTCATCTTTCAGTTCTTTGCTGACTTTGCTTAAGTCTTCAACCAAAGCGTTTAACTCAGTTTTCAAGGCATTCTTAAATTCAACCAAGTCTTCTTGAGACAAGTTAAACTGGGCCTTGATCACTTCAATACGCTGTAAAATGTCTTGCTTGATTTGTGCAAACTGATTTTGAACAGCATCATTGAGTTCTTTTGCTTCAGCTTCAATTTTTTCCTGTGTTTCAGCAATGACTTCTTTCGCCTGTTCCTGAGTCTCAGCAATCACCTCTTTCGCTTTTGCTGTCTGCTCTGCAACCACTTCTTTCACTTCAGCGGTTTTTTCAGCAACGACTTCTTTCGCCTTTGCCGTTTTCTCAGCAACAGCCTCTTTTACCTCAGCCGTTTTTTCTGCTACAACTTCTTTTGCCTTCGCAGTTTTTGCCACGACTGTTCCTTTCACTTCTTCAGTTACAGTTGTTGCAGTTTGATTTTCAGCCATTTTGATTCCCCTCTATATTGATTGTTGCTTTTTTGGCTATATATAAGATAAAGCCCTTTCTACCTAAAGCCCTAAAAAATTGTTAGACAATTTGCATAATATCTCATGATATATTTATAAGAATGACTGATTTTGCAATAGACACCTGTCCATTTAAACTTATAAAAGAAAAACACCAATTCCTGACTTTAATAGACAAAACACATAGACTTTTCACCTACTCATGCGTATAATGCGCTGTTAAGTTACAAGCGAGCAGACCAGAAGGAGGGCATGTTTTTTTAAGACAGCCTGCCTTTTTTTATGTCTACTCGCTTTTTTACAGCCCTATTTTTGTGGTTTTAGTTCAGGAGCTTTGGTTTGAGCACCCCCGCCATTTTAGCCCTCGCAGATGGAACGGTCTTTAAAGGAACGTCTATCGGTGCATCGGGTAGTACGACTGGTGAAGTCGTTTTTAATACCGCCATGACTGGTTATCAGGAAATTTTGACTGATCCAAGTTACGCACAACAACTTGTGACGCTGACTTATCCTCATATTGGAAATACTGGCTGTAATAGTGAAGACGTTGAATCAGGTCGCATCCATAAGGTATGGGCGAATGGTTTGATTATTCGTGATCTCCCTTTATTACACAGCAACTTCCGTTCTGAACAATCGCTGAGCGAATATCTGGAACAACACAATGTTGTTGCCATCGCTGATATTGATACACGTAAATTGACCCGTATCTTACGTGACAAGGGCGCGCAAAATGGCTGTATCCTTGCTGGCGAAAATATTACAGAAGAAGAAGCCATTGCAAAAGCGCGTGCATTCGGCGGCTTAAATGGTTTAGACCTCGCAAAAGAATGCTGTGATCCTGAAGGTTTTGAATGGACCGAGGGTTCCTGGGCTTTAGGTCAGGGCTTTACCCAACCTGAATTAAAATATCATGTTGTGGCATACGATTATGGTGTCAAAACCAACATCTTACGTATGCTGACAGACCGTGGTTGTAAATTGACTGTTGTTCCTGCACAAACCCCTGCTGAAAAAGTGCTTGCCTTGAATCCAGATGGCGTATTCCTGTCAAATGGTCCTGGTGATCCAGCGGCATGTGACTATGCGATTGCAGCGGTGAAAACCCTTGTTGAAACCACAAACCTGCCAGTATTTGGCATTTGTTTGGGTCACCAGATTTTGGCACTCGCTTCTGGTGCAAAGACCATGAAAATGAATCATGGACATCATGGTGCGAACCATCCTGTACAAAACCTTGAGAATGGTACAGTGATGATCACCTCACAAAACCACGGCTTTGCTGTCGATGAAAGCACTTTACCTACAAACTTAAAGGTGACACACCGTTCACTGTTTGATGGTACAAACCAAGGTATTCATCGTACTGACAAACCAGCATTCAGCTTCCAGGGTCACCCTGAAGCCAGCCCTGGTCCACATGACTGTGCGCAATTGTTCGATCATTTCATCGAACTGATTGAAGCAGCTAAGAAGTAATTAAGGAGCGAATAATGCCTAAACGTACGGATATTAAAAGCATCTTAATTATTGGTGCTGGCCCTATTGTCATTGGTCAGGCGTGTGAGTTTGACTACTCAGGTGCGCAAGCATGTAAAGCGCTTCGTGAAGAAGGCTACCGTGTTATTTTGGTCAACTCGAATCCAGCGACCATCATGACTGACCCTTCAATGGCGGATGCAACCTATATCGAGCCAATCACTTGGCAGACGGTTGCACAGATCATTGAAAAAGAGCGTCCAGATGCGGTTCTCCCAACCATGGGCGGTCAAACAGCATTAAACTGCGCACTTGCACTCGATGCCAACGGTATTTTAGAAAAATACAATGTTGAATTGATTGGTGCATCTAAAGAAGCGATTGAAAAAGCAGAAGATCGTAAACTGTTTGATATCGCAATGCGTAAGATCGGTCTGGAATGTCCACGTGCTGATGTTGCTGAAAGCATGGAACATGCGCTGGAAATCCAGTCCCGTTTCGGTTTTCCAGTGATCATCCGTCCATCATTCACCATGGGTGGTTCTGGTGGCGGTATCGCATACAATAAAGAAGAATTTATTGAAATCTGTGAACGTGGTTTTGATCTTTCGCCAACCAAACAATTATTGATTGATGAATCTTTGATTGGCTGGAAAGAGTACGAGATGGAAGTTGTTCGTGACAAAAACGACAACTGTATCATCGTCTGTGCGATTGAAAACTTCGACCCAATGGGTGTACACACAGGTGACTCTATCACGGTTGCCCCTGCACAAACATTGACCGACAAAGAATACCAGATCATGCGTAATGCATCGGTTGCGGTTCTTCGTGAAATCGGTGTGGAAACAGGTGGTTCGAACGTTCAGTTCGGTATCAACCCGAAAGATGGCCGTATGGTCGTAATCGAGATGAACCCACGTGTTTCTCGTTCATCTGCACTTGCATCCAAGGCAACAGGTTTCCCAATTGCCAAAATCGCTGCGAAACTTGCGGTGGGTTATACCCTTGATGAATTGAAAAATGACATCACAGGTGGCATTACCCCTGCATCTTTTGAGCCATCCATTGACTATGTTGTAACGAAAATCCCTCGTTTTAACTTCGAGAAATTCCCACAAGCTGAGCCTGTATTAACAACTCAGATGAAATCTGTGGGTGAAGTCATGGCAATTGGTCGTAACTTCCAGGAATCGGTTCAAAAAGCACTTCGTGGTCTAGAAGTGGGTGTAAGTGGCTTTGATGAAAAAGTTGAAGCGGGTACAGCCAATGCCAAAGACATTATCTTAAAAGAACTTAAAGTGCCAGGTCCAGAGCGTATCTGGTATGTGGCAGATGCATTCCGCCACGGTTTCTCTTTAGATGACGTATTTGAAGCAACCAAGATTGACCGCTGGTTCCTGATCCAGATCGAAGACATCGTAAAAACTGAAAATCAAATCAAAACTTTAGGTTTTGGCGATTTAAATGTCGATAATATTCGTGCGTTTAAACGCAAAGGTTTATCTGACCTGCGTATTGCCGATTTGATGGGCATTTCACAAAAGCAATTCCGTAAGCATCGCTGGAACTTGGGTGTATATCCAGTTTACAAACGTGTTGATACCTGTGCTGCCGAGTTTGAATCTGGTACGGCATATATGTACTCAACTTATGATGAGGAATGTGAAGCAAATCCATCGAACCGTGACAAGATCATGGTGATTGGTGGTGGCCCTAACCGTATTGGTCAAGGCATTGAGTTTGACTACTGCTGTGTACACGCTGCCCTTGCAATGCGTGAAGATGGTTATGAAACCATCATGGTCAACTGTAACCCTGAAACGGTTTCAACTGACTACGACACATCTGACCGTTTGTACTTCGAGCCTGTAACACTTGAAGATGTCCTTGAAATCGTACGTACTGAGAAGCCTAAAGGCGTAATCGTACAATACGGTGGTCAAACTCCTTTGAAATTGGCGCGTGCCTTGGAAGAAGCAGGCACACCAATTATTGGAACTTCACCTGATGCGATTGACCGTGCAGAAGACCGTGAACGTTTCCAGCAAATGATTCAACGTCTACAGCTTCGCCAACCAAACAACAGTATTGTAAAATCTGCTGAAGAAGGTATTTCAGAAGCGGCTAAAGTGGGCTATCCACTGGTTGTCCGCCCATCTTATGTATTGGGTGGCCGTGCAATGGAAATCGTGTATAACGAAGATGAGTTAAAACGTTATCTTCGTGAAGCAGTTCAGGCATCGAATGAAGCCCCTGTCCTGCTGGATCGTTTCCTTGACGATGCAACTGAAGTTGACGTTGACTGCGTATCTGACGGTAAAGACGTGGTAATCGGCGGTATCATGCAGCACATTGAACAAGCAGGGATTCACTCTGGTGACTCAGCATGTTCAATTCCACCGTACTCACTTTCACAGGAAGTTCAGGACGAAATGCGCCGTCAGACTGTTGCCATGGCAAAAGAGCTTGGCGTTGTCGGCTTGATGAACGTTCAGTTTGCTGTAAAGGGTGATGATATTTACATCCTTGAAGTGAACCCACGTGCATCCCGTACTGTACCTTTCGTATCGAAATGTATTGGTGAGTCTTTGGCGAAAGTGGCTGCACGCTGTATGGCGGGCCAATCCCTTGAGTCACAAGGTTTCACCAAGGAAATCATTCCGACTCACTTTGCAGTGAAAGAAGCGGTGTTCCCGTTTGCTAAATTCCAGGGTGTTGACCCAATGCTTGGGCCTGAGATGAAGTCTACAGGTGAAGTGATGGGTGTTGGTACAACATTTGGTGAAGCTTTCTATAAGGCTGTACTTGGCTCAAATGAACGTTTACCAGGCTTGCCGACTGAAGGTGAAGTGAAGCATGCATTCCTGTCAGTTCGTGAATCAGACAAGAAATACATTGCAAACATTGCCAAGCAGTTAATCCAGTATGGCTTTAAACTGGTTGCAACAGGTGGTACCTATCGCGTGCTTAAAGAAGCAGGTTTGGAATGTGAATCTGTGAATAAAGTAACCGAAGGCCGTCCACATATTGTTGACCGCTTGAAAAATGGTGAAATTCATCTTATTGTCAACACCACTGAAGGCAAACAGGCTCAATATGATTCTGCAATGATTCGTCGTGCTGCCCTACAAGGCAAAGTGTACTACACCACGACCATCAATGGCGCAGAGGCAGTTTGCCAAGCATTTGCCGTGAAATTGCCAATGGATGTTTACCGCTTGCAAGATTTACAAACTGTAGGTTAATTCTGTACCGATAAGCCCCGCCACCTTATCGGTGGCGGGCTTTTTCTTTTTTTAATCCTGTATTTTCCCAACCAATTTAGAGGGGACTAAAATGCAACGTTATCCAATGACTCCTGAAGGCAAGGCTGCCTTAGAGAAAGAATTACAACAGTTAAAAACAGTGGACCGCCCTCGCATCACACAAGCGATTGCTGAGGCCCGTGAACACGGTGACCTCAAGGAAAATGCTGAATACCACGCAGCCCGTGAACAGCAGGGTTTCTGTGAAGGCCGTATCCAGGACATCGAAGGAAAGCTTGGCGCTTGTCAGGTGATTGATGTTAAGGAACTTGAGCAAACAGGCCGTGTGGTTTTTGGTGTGACGGTTACCATCGAGAATCTGGATACGGAAGAGCGTAAAACCTATAAGATCGTAGGTGATGACGAAGCAGATTTTAAAATTAATAAAATCTCCGTTAACTCCCCAATCGCCCGTGGCCTGTTAGGCAAAAACGAGGGTGATGAGGCAAAAATTCAGACACCGCAAGGTGAAGTTGAATACGAAATTATCAGTGTGGAATACCTGTAATATTCCTACATAAGCTTAACCCCTCAAATCTGAGGGGTTTTGTTTTTTATATTTTACAAATATCGCTTTAATTATAAAGTCTTATTCCAACCTGCATAACTGCCTGAGTCGCTGAATATCCAGAATATGGATCTGGCTATAATTCCATTCCAGTATGCCCTGCCTTAAAAATGGTTGCAGTTTTTTTGCCAAGGTCTGTCTTGAAATACCAAATAACTCAGCAAAATCCTGTTGCGTCATCCGTAGGTGAATGGAACAGCCATTGTTACTTTCCTTACCATATTGTCTGGCAAGCTGCTCAAGATAATACGCAATATGCTGGGTGGAATTGGCAGTATGGGTATATCTGGACTGTTCAAACAGGCTATACATACGCTGACTGAGGAGTTGTAGAATCTGCCACATTGCCTGTGGCTGCTGTTGTAACTGTTCTAAAAAAATCTGTCCCGACAAGACCGCAATATCGACCTGTCCCACTGCAAAAAAATCATAATTGACAGGTTTGTTCTGCAAAAATGACACCAGATTAAAAGCTGAATAATTGGCTGTATAATTCACTACCTTAAGCTGTCCATTATTCTGTAACCAGCCAACCTGTAAAGAACCATTTAGCAAGACATAGATATCCGCCACCGTCTGCTGATGACTCAGAATCAACTGTCCAGATCGGAAACGGCGAAAAGAGACCTGCTGCAATAGTAATTGTTGGGTATCAGAAGCAAATGCCTTAAAGACATCATCCTGCTCCAGAATCAATTCCAGCCTTTGTCTAGTGTTGGAGACATGACCAATGGCAAGCATATTTATTCAAAAGGGACCTAATATCTACAAAATACTAGGTCCATTGCTTATACAAACAAACGATTATTTTTCACTAATTTTATCCGTTTTTCTGGATTTCCCAAGACAAGACTGCCTTATGACTAAGAAACTTTTTTATAAATCCGTCCCTCATCTTTTCTTAGTTCACTAATATCCTGATTGACCACATTTTTAATGATTTTACTTGGACGACCATCCACGCCAACAGGAATATCACCCTCCAAGGTAACGCGTGAAGCAATTCTCAACTCACTGCCATAGTCATCAATTGCGCGGTGTTGTGTGGCGCGATTATCCCAAATTGCCACATCACCCACCGCCCAGCGCCAACGCACGACATTTTCCCAGCGTACAATATGGTTCTGGAATAAAGTAAACAGCAGACGTGAATCTTCATTGCTCAAGCCACTAAACTGTTTAAAGAAATGCCCCAGCACTAAGGTTTTTTCACCCGTTTCAGGATGTACACGTACCAACGGATGTTCAGTTTCAATTTCAACAGCAGTAGTAAACAGTTTGCGCCCCTCTGACTCTGCCGCTGAAGCTGCCTTATTGGCATAATCATAAACATTGGTATGAACTGCACGCAGGCTTTCTGCCAGCGTTTTCAGTTCTGGTGTCAGGTCTTCATAAGCTGCGGTGGTATTTGCCCAAACGGTATCACCACCAACATCAGGTGCGACCACGTTTTTTAAAATGGTGTATTTCGGATAGTTTGGCAGAAAGGTAATGTCAGTATGCCATGATGAGGCACGCCCATCACGCGAATCAATCGCCAGGGTGTGTTCAGTACCACCCTTGATTGGCACACTTGGATGATTCAGGGGTTCTCCCAACAATCGGGCAAAGGCCTCCTGCCCTAAATCGTCCAGATGCTGCTGTCCACGAAAAAACACCACTTTATAATCCAGCAATGCCTGATTGATTTCGCTTACAACGTCCTGATCTAATGCTACACTGAGTGCCACACCCGAAATTTCCGCACCGATTCTTCCTGTGACAGGTTTTACCTGAATATGGCGATAATCATATTTCGGCTTTTTCTGGCTGGTAATGTCTAACTGGCTCATATCGTTATTTCCTCTATGGAGATAAATTCAAATAAATATTTTTATGAGATAAAATCACCAGCCAAGTATGTTTTAATACAGAGGAAGCAGTCTGTAAAAGAGTTAACACTTTTACGGAATATTAATGCTAAACTTTATCGTTTTTTTCATAACCCTATTCAAACCTGAATCAGGTAAATTTTGTCCCTGCTTTCATTATTTTTGAATCTAGACCTAAAATTTTAATGATCAGCATCCAGCCCTTTCATTTTTCTAATGCTCTATGCCCAACACGATTAACTCTCCTGTCAAACACTGGTGTGAATTCGAATTTATTGCCAAAACAGTGAAGAATCCCAATATTCATATCAAGGGTAATTATTCTTATTATTCAGCCTATTGGGATCAGGGTTTTGAACGTTGCGTGGTGCGTTATCTACATGACAAAGCCTCCACACCAGATAAACCAATTGACCAGCTTTATATTGGCAACTTTGTCTGCTTTGGGGCCGAATGTGTGGTCATGATGGGTGGCAATCAGTTGCATCGACCAGACTGGATTTCAACCTTTCCCTTTGATACACGTAGTTTTTTGCCTGCTGGAGATACCATCATTGGAGATGGTTGCTGGATTGGCAGTCGCGCCATGATTATGCAGGGAGTAAAACTTGGTGAGGGAGCAGTGGTCGCAACAGGTGCTGTGGTTACCCAGGATGTGCCACCCTATGCGATTGTTGCTGGTGTTCCCGCCAAAGTAATGAAGTACCGCTTTTCCCCACAAGATATAGAAAAACTGCTTGCACTCAAACTTTATGATTTAGATGAAAGGCAATTTTTAAAAATACGTGAACTGTTACAAACAGATAATATTGATCATCTAAAGAGTTTTCTTCAAGAAAACTTATAAATGATGAAGATAACTTATTGATATCCTGTACTTCTCATATTCATAGAAATTTCACATAATTTTATTTTAGCCATTTTTCCTAAATACAGATAAGTAAATTCTCTATCCTTATAAAAATACTAGGTTTTATTCTTTCAAGAATAGGGTTACCATAAAAATATAGATCTTATTTTATACAAATATTTATAAACCTGCTGAATCTTAAAATGGAATAATAAGGAGTAGTAAACATGACTTATCAAAAAATCCTCGTTGCGATTGATGACTCAGAAATTTCGGTCAATGTCATTCAGCAAGCTGCACAACTTGCCAAAGCGCTCAACAGTGAAATTACTGTGGTTGAGGTGATGGCATTGGACCCATATTTAGCCGATACCTATGTTCGATTTGGTCAGAGCAATGATTTAATTGAGCGTGTTCGTGGCTATGTCGAAGAAAATCTGGCAAAAGCCGAGCAGAAATTTGAAGAGCTGGGCTTAACGGTTGCCACCCAGGTTCTGGAGGGTTTTTCTGTCCCTCAGGAAATTATTGGGGCTGCACAAAATTTGGGAGCAGACCTGATCATTATGGGTTCACATGGTAGAACAGGTTTTAAAAAATTTATTCTGGGAAGTGTGGCGCAAAAAGTATTGGGTGAAAGCCATGTTCCAGTGTTGATTGTTCGTTAAGTTGTACAATTAACAAACTTGCAAATCAGCATATTGAGATAATAGATCAATTACATATTGAATATCATCATTTTGGTCAAATTTTTCTTTTGAATAATCAAAATTTTTCCATACGATGCGTAAAGGATATTGAATTGGTCTAAAACTTCCATCTAAACAATCCCTCATTGCTGAAAAGTTAGCTCCCATATAACCCAACACACCACAGACTTCTTCACCGATATAACAATATAAATCCAACCTAGATTGAATGTAAAACCCATCCAATATAATTTCTTTGACTTTTTCAGACTCATCATTTTCTAATCTAGTAAGCAAGAAAGCAATATGTAACCAACATGTTTTCTCAAATAGATTTAAATTAAACCAATATTTTTCACCACATTCGTGGTTTAAATATTTAAAAATCAACTCTTTTCTTTTAAAAAAACAATCTAAATCAGAATATTCCTGATCGCTATAAAGTTCTTGTGATTCTTCTTTATCATTATAAATAATAAGATTATTTTCTTTATAAGCAAAATCAAAAGAAAAATATAGGTGATCGCTAATTAACTGATTTCTACTTTCCTGATGACAAATCAGAAAAATACCTAAAAAATCTTGTTTTTTATGTCGAGTTAAGAGTTTCAGCTCCATCATTTCTTGCAAAATAGGTTCAGATAAACAATTTTTAAAAACAATCTGCTCACTATCATAATAACAATCATTAACAGCTAAGGAATAGATCACATGATCTATTTCATTTTCAAAATCATGCTGTACAAACTCAATTTTCATTTGTGTGTTAATCATTATAGATGACTCAATATTAAGGCTGCCAACCAAATTTTTTTAGACTGACTTTACCATTCAGCAAGTAAACACCCTCTGCTTCCAGTAAATCCTGTTGGACATTATTTCCTTTCTCATCCATACGGGTGACACTGATCTTTCCCTGCGAGTTAATCACCCGATACCACGGAATCTGGCTTTCCTTATCTAAATGCTTTAAAACATAACCCACTAAACGCGCATGTTTAGGCAATCCTGCGAGTTTGGCAATTTGTCCATAACTTGCCACTTTCCCATAAGGAATAAGGGCAATCACTTGCAGAATTTGTCGATGTAGTTCATTGGTATCTTGCATAAAAGAAAGCCTAAAATTCTGCTATGATCAATCTGATTGTACAAAATAAGAAATAACAACGAGATAAAACCAGAGGATAAATTATGTTGAATAAGAATATTATTCCTTTTTCTCTTGCCGCCTTACTCTGTATTTCCTGTAGCACTTCAAATAAAAACTATACTGAGCTTGAAAGATACTCCGCTCCCCCACGCCCAGAAGAAAATCTAAACCTACCTGTTGTGCATGTAAGCTTTGTTTTTACAACAAACAATCCAAAGGCGAGAGAATTTGATCATACAGCACAGATGATGAAAGAGATTCAAATCCTGAATCAATATTTTGTTGATGAAAATGATAATAAAATCTTCAGGTTCAAGCCTTATCGCTACTATTCCTATCAGAATTTTAGTAAGCGTCGCTGCGATTTGGCCAATCTTCTTAACCAACCTCAACCCATTGTGACAGATCGCATACCTGCGGCTGTAAAACAATGCTTTCCACGTAGAAAACACAAGGAAGTACTGTTTATTATTTATGATTCCTACACTGAGAAGCTGAAATATAATGACATTACCAGTTGGGGTTTTCGCAATCAGGGACAGCCTTTTATCCTGATTGACTGGGAACGGCTAAATTACCAGACCCAGGCTGCCACTCCACATGAAATGGGCCATGCATTTGGTTTAAAGCATGTCTGCTCTCCCAATGCCACTAAAAAGACTCCGACCAATATCATGAGCAGCTATGACTGTGGTCTGGGAAGTGGCGGTTTAAGGAATCTTGGCTTTAATCGGGAACAATATTCAAAAATTATGGAGAGTTATGGCCTATTGCACTAACTCAACGATAACGATCAGTTCTGTATGGTTAAGACTTGACGATTAGCTTGCCTATATCATTGATCAACCCATAGCGATCAGCCCAGAGAGATCATGCCCTGTCTTATAAAACATATTCCCAAATGATAAAGCCAAGTCCAAAGCCTAGAAATGCGTAAAGTGTGATGATAAAGAATACAAAAGCGGCATTATTTTTCTTTTTTAAAAAACTCATATTCAGCTCCCAAATCTTGTCTAAGCTAGATTTTGGATGAATATACAAAACAAGAATAGACACAAAATACCTTTAAAAAAATATAACAGACCAGTTCAGCCAAACTGATCTGTTATAAAAATTCTGCTTAAAGATAATAAAAATGATGGTTGCCAGATCAGCAAAAATATTATTTTTGAGACCCTATCTCACTCGACTCCTTTGGAAAATACTTCTTTCTTAACCACAGCGAGACAGTCACAAGTGAAATCAATACGGGAACTTCCACCAAAGGTCCGATTACCGTTGTAAACGCAACAGGTGAAACCAAACCAAAAGTGGCAATTGCAACTGCCAAAGCCAGCTCGAAATTATTGCCAGCAGCCGTAAAAGAAATTGCTGTGGTTTTAGAATAGTCATTACCCATCCACCTGCTCATAAAGAAGCTGATGAAAAACATCACTACAAAGTAAATGGTCAGTGGGATTGCGATACGCAGAACATCCAAAGGTAAGATCACCACATCACCACCTTTTAGGCTAAACATTGCCACAATGGTAAATAGAAGTGCAAGCAAACTGAGTGGGCTGATCTTGGGTAGAAAGACATTTTGATACCACTCCAAACCTTTAGCTTTCACGAGAGTAAATCGCGTTATAAAGCCAAGGAAAAATGGAATCCCCAAGTACATCAATACCGCATGGGTAATGGTCCAAAAATCGACATGGATGACTTGCCCTGCAATTCCAAAAAATGGTGGCAAGAATGTCAGGAACAACCATGCGTAGCTACTAAAGAACAGAATCTGGAAAATACTGTTAAATGCCACCAATGCCGCAACATATTGGTTATCACCACAGGCCAAGCCATTCCAGACCAGCACCATGGCAATGCAGCGAGCCAAACCAATCAGGATAAGCCCTGTCATATATTCTGGATAATCATGCAAAAATACGATTGCCAGCACAAACATCAATACAGGTGCAATCAGCCAGTTCTGTACCAGCGATAAAGTTAAGGTTTTCTTATCTTTAAATACTTGTGGCAGAGCGGCATAGTCCACCTTGGCTAGAGGTGGATACATCATTAGAATCAAGCCAATCGCAATTGGAATATTGACAGAATCCACACTCATTTTGTCTAAAGTAATGGAAGCTTGAGGTAAAAACACACTGATTGCAATCCCCACCCCCATCGCAATAAAAATCCATAGCGTCAGGTTACGATCTAAAAATGACAGTCTTTCTTGAGCCATGACATTCTCATTCGATGTTTGAGATTTGATTGATTGCAGCAATCAATTCAGGACGGGTCATATTTGCCGTATCTAATGCAAATAAAGCATCTAAACGGCGATTGATGTGGCCTACTGTTATCTGAAATGCCTGTAACTTTTGCTCTTTTGGTAAATCTAAATGCGATGGATCAGCCAAGCCCCAATGTGCCTTGATCGCTCCACCTAAATAAAGCGGACAAGCTTCCTGCGCTGCTGAATCACAAACGGTGATCACCACATCAGGCTGATATTGTTCACATTCAGCAATGGTTTTGCTCCACAAGCCATCGGTCGAAAGCCCCAGATTCTGTAAAGTTTCAATGGTCAATGGATGTACCTGTCCAGAGGGTTTGCTGCCTGCACTGTACGCTTTCCAGCTTTCAGGTGCGCGACTGTTAAACAGCACTTCAGACAAAATGCTACGACAGCTGTTTCCAGTGCATAAAAAAAGAAGTTTCATGATGGATTACTCACAATAATTTGGGGTATGACATGCTGCTAATGTAGAGAGGGTATTTAAGGGATGAGCAACCAGAATCGTTAAAATGTCATGGCACCACGCTGGCAACTGTGGATTGATGCTGTAATACACCCATTGGCTTTGTCGCCTATCCTGCAACAATCCCGAAGCACGTAACAAGGCAAGATGCCTTGAAATTTTGGGTTGGCTTAACTGTAATTTTTCAGTGAGATCACAGACACACAGCTCCTTATTTTCAGCAACTAAAGTCACAATGTTAAGACGGGTCTCATCTGACAAGCATTTAAAGAAAGCCACCTGATCCATATTCACTCCCATTTATTTGGATATATAGATAAGCATATATATAAGATAAACCACTAAATTTTTTGATCGCCACTTTTGTATGAATGGTCAATCTTTTAATAAATAGACGTATTGTATAAATACTAGATTCGATCCATTTACATCTTTATATACGTTTTAACACATATATGCAATTTCATATATTGATTTATTTCCTATCAATGACAACTTTCTTGATCTATTCATGCAGATAATTCATGACTCTATTCAATAAAGACACCTAACTCATAACCTGATGATTTGCTAGTGTGTCCTACTTTCTAGCTCCGAATTCTAAATGCTTTTTAAAGCAGGATATGTATGTCTTTTCCAGTTGAAAAACAATCTCCAAACGATCTAACACCGAGTACGCCTACATGGAGTGCAGTGATCGTGATGTCTCTATGTTGCGCGGTTCTGATTGCATCTGAATTTATGCCCGTGAGTTTGCTGACACCGATTGCATTTGACCTCAAGATGACTGAGGGACAGGTCGGACAAGCGATTGCAATTTCAGGGATTTTTGCCGTCATGACCAGTTTGATCATTAGCAAATTTACTCGAAAATGGGATCGCCGTTCCGTGATGTTGGGGCTGACTTTGCTGATGATACTATCTGGGGTCATTATCACTTTTGCCCACAACTCCATTTTATTTATGCTTGGACGGGCAGTTCTAGGCGTTGTCATCGGTGGCTTCTGGTCAATGTCCACAGCTATTGTGATGCGACTAGTGCCTTTCAATGATGTACCAAAAGCATTGGGACTTTTAAACGGCGGCAATGCCTTAGCCACCACAATTGCAGCACCATTAGGCAGTTTCTTGGGGTCAATGATTGGTTGGCGGGGAGCTTTCTTTTGTATTGTTCCCATTGCCATCATTGCCCTACTCTGGCAAGTTAAAACCATGCCATCCCTACCTCCCATCAAGACTCAGCAGATGAGTGGCAATGTATTCCTGTTATTAAAACGGCCTGTGATCTGCTTGGGGATGTTCGCTATTTTGTTCTTGTTTATGGGCCAGTTTTCGCTGTTTACCTATTTACGTCCCTTTTTAGAAAAAGTGACTTTGGTGGATGCAAACCAGCTTTCTATCTTGCTATTAATCTTGGGAATTTCTGGTTTGGTCGGCACTTTTATGATCAGTCAGGTTCTACACAAACATCTATATCGTTATTTAATTCTGATTCCATTCACAATGGCTTTTATAGCAGGTGCATTTATCTTATTTGGCCATCATGTCTGGATCATTGCAGCATTGATGGCTTTATGGGGACTAATTGGAACATCCGCACCTGTAGCTTGGAACACCTGGCTTACCCACTCCCTGCCCAATGAAACAGAAGCAGGTGGTGGATTGATGGTCGCGATTATTCAATTGGCCATTACCTTAGGCGCAACTATGGGTGGCTTACTTTTCGACTGGCAAGGCTATCAGGCAACCTTTATGTTAAGTGCAATCATTTTGGTGATCAGTGCCCTGTTTGCCTCATTTACATGGCGCTATCTGTTAAACGTAAAGTATCAATAACCAGCCTTAAGGCTGGGGATTGCTGTCTACGATGTGGGTAGTATAAATGGTAACCTGAGAACTGGATGCTGTATTCATCCAATACCTTGATTAAACGTCCATTACGCAAGTCATCCTCAACCATATCTTCTGGAATATAGGCAATTCCCAATCCTAGCCGTACAGCATCAACACTGTGATAGGATTCATTAAAGACCCATTGTCCATTAATCTTGATCTTTATTTCAAGTCCATCTTTTTCAAACTCCCAGGCATAAATGCCGCCTTGCGTGGTGAGTCGAAAACCAATACAGGAGTGTTGGGTCAATTCCTGTGGCGACTGCGGCAGACCATGTTTTGCAAAATAGTCAGGTGTTGCGACCACAGCCATTTTGACATCATTGCCGATCCGAACGGCGACCATACCCTCTGCAACTCGGCTACCAAAACGGACACCTGCATCAAAGCGTTCAGCAACAATATCCACCATACCGCTGTTGGCTGTTAACTCAATATTAATGTCAGGATAATGTTGTGTCAGTTGCTGAAGTTTTGGCAGTAAAATCTGTCGAATGGCATGGCTACTGGCATTAATCCTGACGGTTCCTGCGGGTGTATCCCGTAACTTACTCAACAATGAAAGCTCATTGTCGATACGATCGAAACTGGCACTAATGGTTTGCCTTAAACGTTCTCCTGCTTCTGTCGGTGACACACTTCTTGTGGTTCGGGTCAGTAACAGCATACCTAGCCTTTCTTCCAGCCCTCGAATGGTATGGCTAAGTGCAGATTGGGAGACCCCTAGTTTTCCAGCAGCTTTGGTAAAACTTCCCTCTCGCGTCACCATCAGAAAGGCATAGAGATCGTTGTAGTTTTCCTTGGTGATCATATAAAAAATCTGCTTTTGTTATTTATGACTATGGCAATGAGTATAGCTTGAAATAAGCCAATTCAATGCATTATTCATGAATACTACTCATAAGTCCATGCTGTTTTTTTACTCTAATCATTTTTGATAAAACCACATACACTGATTTCAACATAGGTTCTCAGCCTGTTTATTACAATGGTTAGCTGGAAATCTGCTAGAAAACGAGCATCTACATCAATAAGTTTGAGAGCATCCTAATGATGAGTAGAAATCAATATTCTTTTGCTTTTATTGGCTGTTCGATTGTGTTTGCAATTTTTTTAAGCTGCTTGGCCTTAGGGACAACAGCCAAACCTAGCCTCGACCATTATCCAACTTTAGCAAGGGCTTCCAAGATGAAAATTCAGATTGAGATTGAAGGCTCAGAGCAGCCTGTTTTTGCAACATTAGAGTCCTCGCCAACTACTCAGGATTTTATTAAGCAATTGCCGCTTTCATTAAAGCTCAGTGATTATGCATCTTCAGAAAAAATAGCCACCTTGCCCCACAGACTCTCAACCCAATCCGCTTCCAAGGGTTATGCAGGTCAAGCAGGTGATCTGACCTATTACGTGCCATGGGGAAATTTAGCGATTTTCTATAAAGATTCTGATGTCGGTTATGCCAATGGGCTTATTTTTCTGGGAAAAATGGAAAATCTACCAAAAGCATTTTTGAGTCAGTCGGAATTTACCGTTGTGATACGCCAAGTGAAATAGCCACCCGATTGTTATTAAGTGAGATCGTTATGTCCGTCATTCTGATGCGCGCCGAGATAAATTAACTAAAATTTCGAGATAAATAATATATTTTTCTTTTTCAATCTATGAAAGAGAATTTCATTTTAAATTGCACCAATACAAATAGGAAGAGTCCAAACTTTCCTAGTACTTGTTAAAGCGCCATTATAAATCCTAAATCTGGTAGTTTGACCAATGCCCGTTGCATCATTAGCTAGTACATCCATACTAATCCTCTGACCTGAGCCGTCTACAGTCGCACCGCCAACCGAAATACTCATATTAATAAAACCACCTGAAATTCCAGATAATGCTTTAGGGATAAAATTCGTATTTGTTAAAGTTAAAAAAATATCGCCATTGGCAATAGAACTTACTGATGCAACAAAATATACATAAATCAAACCACTAACAATTTTTGCGTACACATCTATAGCTGTAACATTCGCATGTGCTGTGTAATCAGCATTTCTTGTGAGTAGAACCCACACTCCGTGCTGCGCTTGCAACTTCCCAAGCATCTGACCAAGTGTGTCTGCAACCGAAATTGCTGTATTTGAACCCACAGCATAAGCACTAAAAACAACATCAAAGATTTTATTTTGACCACCAAGACTTGAAAATAATCCAGATAAAGCGACTGGGGCAACATCAGCAGATTGCAATGCTGTATCTGCTTTAGCGCCTTGAGCAGCCGTTGCTGCGCCAATAGATGCTGTTGTAATTTGACCAACCAACTGCTGTGCTGTGCCAAGTTTTTCAGCGCCGATATTTGTTCTAGCATTATCTTTCTGAATCTCAGTCAGTGCTTGCGTTGCAATATCAAAACGTACTCGATTGGCAACGGACTGATTTAATGAATCAATAAGACTTTGATCGTTCTGAATTGCTGCTGCAAGCTCATAGATTGTGTTTAAAGCTTCTGGTGCAGAACCGACTAAATTAGCAATCTGCTGATTGACATAAGACTGATCCGCTTTTGTGTCAACTAATAATGCAAGCTGTGCAAGTGCCTGAATATCTGCTTTAGTTAGTATTGCCAAACGATTTTGTTCAACTTGCTGCTGCGTTGTTTCTAAATCAGCTTGATCTGCTTTAGTTGAAATTTTAAGTTCATTTGTCTGAGCTAAAGTTTGTATTTGAATGGTCTGACTCGAAAGCGAATCAAGCTGTATGTTTAATGTATTGACTTCAGTATTGAGATTTTGCTGCACAGTTTCAGCCAATCCAGCAACATCAGCACCCACATCAGCAGCATTTAAAACAACATCACCAACTTTGCCATTCACTGATTTAATCAGGCCCGTAGGATGAGTAATCATCACACCAAATGGCACATTGATAGCAGCTCTATCAATTTTTCGGTTGAGTGGCATTGGTTCATTAGACCAAAACACTTTTAATGCAATATTGCTCATTGTGTTATGCTCCGAATAATCTGAAATTGAATATTCTGCGAATGACGCACGTTCCCACTGATTGAAAGCTTTATATCGAGCTGTGCTGATCCTGCTTTCCACGTTGAAGTTATAGAGACAGGCACTTCAAGCAAAATAAAGCCTGCATCCGTTTCCTGATCGGGATAGACTGTGATTACAGGTGTGGCAATCACTTGATTCTGTGAATTGATGATTTGAGCAGAAATAAGCATGTCATCATTAATCTGCATACCGAGCTTTGTCTCAGTGTCATAAAACTGTATTGGCAGAGCAAAGCTGTCACCGATTTTGATAGTCTGATTCATTAACGCAACTCCGACCAATACAAAATATCTCTTGTGGTTCCATAAATTTGATAATTCGCACCCGCAGGAACAATAAAAGAAAAATTATAAGTTCCGTAATAACTGCCACCTGTTGAATGGCCATAAATTTTATCAACGAGAACAGAATTAACATCTGCTGCAACATACTCTACGCCATCTAGTTCATAACCATGAACCGCAGCATTAACTTGAATCGGCTTACCTGTATCATTTGTATAAATTTCACTAAAAGCTCTTTGAGATGTCATGTCATACCAAGACTGACTTACTCCCAACATATTTAGATTCGGAGCGTTAATTGGCTTATTGAATTGAAATGCACTTGCATTGGTCTCGATATTGACATAATCATGATAAGGAAATGTATAGTTATCTACATGATAAATCTGAGTTAATAATTCATTCCGATTTGAACTGGGATTCTCTGGATCAGGATGCGGATGAAAAAGTATTAATTTAGAATCTACAATTCTGACATCGCCCCCAATATCCCCCCCAGACTTGTTATATTTTCCATTATCCAAGTAGGTATCAGCGTTTTGTCTTGCAACTTGTTCATTATTAATTTGCTGTTGTAGCCAGTTGTCAGCGTCAGTACGCCATGTTTGCTCTTGATCAAGTTTTACCTGAGTAGCAGTTGCCAAAGCATCAATGTCAGCATTTGTTGCAAGCAACTGATAGAGCTGATCACGCACACCTGAATTAAGTGCAATCCCATTCATCTCAAGCAGATTGCACAGTTCTTCCTGAAGATGGTTCATAAAATCAGGTGTGAGATAAGTTGCATCCTGTCCAGACAAGTCAGCATTGTCATGAAAGCCTGTTTTCCCAGCACCATTTGCATTTGGACGGGCATTAATACTGTCAATTCGTTTCATTAAATCACCTCAATGTCATAGCGAATGAACGCTGGTAAGTAGTTATAGATAATGCAGTCAATATCCGCATTAACAGGACTTTGCAGCTTCAGTTTGACTTTGTACCTGAGCTGCTCGGTATTGACTGGTGAAGTGCAAGGTGCGGTGCACTGCATCGGCTTATATGTCACAAGCTCGAAATCGAGGTCAAAAATCGTTAGTAGTTGCTCGATATAAGCTCTATTGAGAACGTTTTTGGTGTTCATGATCCAGTTGACAATTTGCAGACGTTCTTCAACCGTCTGAGCGGCGTTGGTCTGGCATTTAAGTGGCAAACCATATTCATTTTCATACTCAGCAAGTAATTCAGGCGGAATAGATTCCAGAATATTCAAAAGCCGCTTTGCATCCAGATCGGCTTGAGCCAGTGCTTTTGCATGTGCGTAGACATCAGCGGCAATCACCGTATTTTGTGCCGCGTCATAACCGCCCGCTGGCAACAACTGGCGCAATACTGAAGCGTAGATTTTGGTGGTTTCTTCTAATGTCATCATGCTGCACTCACTGATAATGTGCCAAGGCGTAGCCAATAGGTATGCATCCAGTCCACTGTTGGCACAATGTTTGAAGACGGTGTTAGTGTGACATCAGTGACATTTGGCAATGCGATGATGCGAGCAACCAGAACTGATGCTTGATATGACTCAGCTGGAGCAAGCTCGGCAAAGTAGTCTCGAATGACTTGCTCAACCTGATTTAGATTGACACCTACACCAGCAACAATCGCCGAGACTGGTACAAGCTGCTCAGTCGGTGAATAGACTTTGCAATCGGCCCAAAAGCCTGCATATTCATCAAGGGCAGTTTGGGCGGCATCCAACAATGCCTGACTTGGCAACGTAGGTGGATTGCCGACAGCAGTGATTGCAACATCTACAGAACCGAGTCCTCGGCGTTTTGGATAAACATAAACATCCTGCACACCTGTGACGGCTTTCATGAAGTTGACTAGATCAGCCTGACGGTCACGCGACAAGCCAAGCTGCTTACGCTCCAATAAACGTGCACGCCAGTCTTCAAGCTCTTCTTCATCAGAGCCACCACCGATGCTCACATCAGTGACGGTGCCATTCAGGCCAGCTGCTGGACTAATCCAGATCAGTGAACTGCTCGTATTCCAGCTTGCGCCGACTTGATCTGCCACAAAATTGATTGTCGCTGGCACATTTGCAATCAAGACAACATCACTTACAACGCTCCAGTAATGGCCTTTGCCATCTGTAACTTTGCTACCAGCAACAATTGTAAGATCAACATTGGAAATTGCTGTACCCGTACCTGAAGCCTGAGTACCACCTAATCTTGGTGAACCAAGTTCTTCAGCATGTATATAAAGGTAAGGCTCATCAGCAGTCGCAATAAATAGCTGTTTTTGAATATATGCCTGATGATGGTACAAGCCCTCAACGACTGAAGCTGTACCATCGGCACGGATGCTGGCATCTGAGTCAAATGGAACAGTTAAGCCTGTTGAGTTTCTGATCTCTTGAACAATCAGCTCATGGATTTCATAGAACGTTTTGATCGAGTACGCCATATCAACCACCAATCGGTACAAAGTATTGAATTGTCTGCTTCTCACCAGTCAGTCGAGTGATTTCAATACTCAGGTCAATACGGCTTTTAATCGTCTGAGTGGTTGAAACAATCAAGGACTGCAAACGTGCAGGCACTAAATCAGCCAGTGCTTCTTCAGCATACTGCTTGACGATCTGGAGCATACGAGGCACATCTTTTGAACGTCGCAACGTGTAGAAACGACTACCAAGATCAGGATCAGCCCAATAGCGGTAACGATGGATATTCAAACGCAGACACGCAGACTGAACCACATCATCATTAAATGCGCTATCCAAGCTCATGA
Source organism: Acinetobacter thutiue (assembly GCF_030385805.1). Classification (NCBI taxonomy): domain Bacteria; kingdom Pseudomonadati; phylum Pseudomonadota; class Gammaproteobacteria; order Moraxellales; family Moraxellaceae; genus Acinetobacter; species Acinetobacter thutiue. The sequence goes on along the minus strand of NZ_JAUDZE010000002.1, from coordinate 331,594 downwards.
GCACATAGTCTTTTGTTTCTAAATTAATATTTCCCATTGTTTACTCCATTTGAACCGATGGCGGTGGACTGCTGCCGTGTAAGTGAATGTTGTAAGTAACCCTCATTTGTTGCATTGAGCCTGTTTTGTCAGAGATTTGAGCCAATGATTTAATGTCCTTTTCAACCGTCAAACCGCCCTCAATAATTTCAACATCTCCTTTCATCCTGATGCCTGTTTCATGCAGCAAAACCTGATGTCCAAACTGGTCATAAATGCATGTTTCACCCTTGGCAACATTGACCACAACTGCTCCGCCAGTGGTGGCAACCACAACGGATTTTGATGTTTTTCCCTGAAGAGGAATCACCACAACTTTTGCTGAGTCTGGAACAAATGAGCTAAAACCAACGTGCTGAATGAGTTCAACTTCTTGCAGCGTTTCATCTGTAAAACCTTTCAACTGCAATGCTTTTGAATCACCACGCGCCACAATTCCCAAAAATGTTTGGCGGATTTGTGAAGCTGCTTTTTGAATGCGAGAACCAACGGATTTCATCATTGCTGCTGATCTCCCTTGGTTTTTTTGGCTTTTTTGGTTTTCTTCTTGGTTTTGGATTCAGGGTCTTTGTAGATCAAAGGCTGCGCCCAGTCGCCTTGGCGCTTCAGGTTTAATTTTGTGGTTTTGCCTTTCTCACGGGACAAGGAGAAAGTGCGACCCAAAACCGCCCATTTGCCTGTGGCACGGCTAAGGGCATTGGTCTCGACATTGACATAGAAACCAGCACGCCAGAGCCTGCCGTCGATTATCCAATCGTCAACAGTTGCAGTCAGCCCAAAAGCTGCCAGATTGTTGTCCTTAATGATTTTATTAAGCGCTGCGTCCGCTTCAGCCTTGGTCTCAACATCACCAAGCGTCACGATTTTTAAGCGATTAAAGCTGTACTGAGTCTGTGCCATCGCTTCAGACAAAATTGACTGTGCTTCGCCATCCTGACTTAAAACCTTAATCTGACTGAAGACACCAGAAACGTCATTGCTATAGCTCAAATCCAGTACATTGTTTGAGTTATCAAGGGGCTTGATCAGGCGCAGCGCTTCCTGCACCTGATAGGGATTGGCGAATGGATCACCGATACTCAATGAGCCGTCAGGCTCAAGCCATACATGCTGACCCGTCACCTGAGCAGCTTTGGCAATCGCATCCCAAAGAGACTCGCTCGGCTCAACAGAGACCTTGTTCTTCAGCCAGCTATTGTCCTGAATATGTACATCACGAATGACTGAAGCGAGATCACCAGCCAACACATAACGCTGTAAAAGCTCTTCTAGCGTGATCTGGCGACCATTAAAAATAGGCACAGAACAATCAATTAGCTGACCAGCCAAGTCACGGCCAGAAATCTCCAAACCATAACCCTGACGGCTAACAGCCTCTTCAATATTGTCTGCAATTGAGGTCAGGATCACTTCATTGTTATAGAACAACTGAATTTTTGCAGCGCCATGAACGCTCTCTGGCAAAGGCTGACCGTCTTCCCTGAAAAGGCTTAAACTCCAGTTGTCAGCTGGCGTGTCAATCTGGCTGTCAGCCGTGACGCTATCCCAACCGCTGATTTCCACATCACCAATCACCAAGCGGATTACATTACCTGAATTATCTTGCATAGACGGTCAACTCCATGCCAGTCCGCAAAACAGCAGGGTTTTGCAAGTCAGGGTTCAGGCGACGGATTTCGTCAGCACGATCCATGTCGCCATATAAGGCATGAGCCAACCAATGCAGGGTGCAAGGCACTAAAACTTTGGTTGTGGTAATTGGTGGACGTACTTCAATCAATTCCTGAATCTGTAGATGAATCTGGTCAGCAAGCTGCTTGTAGACCTGAATCTGTGTCATTGCGATAAAGATCAGCTCACTTGCTGGAGCGTCATCCTCAACATTGATGCCCGCATTATTATTTTGTGCAGCGGTGGCAGCAGCGATCAGCGCACGTTCGCTGTTGATTGCCTGTTGAATCAGTTTGCGAGTCGCTTGGCGGATAACAGCCAATTCCACTGGCGTAAAACTGACTGTTTTATTTTCAGCCATTTCCTTGCGTACAGTCGCAACAACCTGCTGAGTCACAGCAACAGCTGTGGCAACATGAACCGCCCGCCATGTCTGTTGCATGACTTTTGGCGTATCGTCATCATTCTGAAAAAGCTTTTCAAAACGCTGTACACGCTTGAACACGTCACGCCATTTCGAGATTGCGGAAATATTTGTGTCGAATGTCGCCAGCCGTGTTGCATCGTCTATAAGACCGACGATCCAGTCAGGTGACAGGACATTTTCTATTGCACCTTTTACCGTGCCAAGGAACTGACGGGCTGCACTGATGCCATCACGGATTTTATTGACGAATGAAAAAAACTTGTTTGGATTGAACTGCTGTAGTTTTTTCAGCACTGACTGAAGTGCAGTGACTGGTGAATCAGGAATGCTGAATAATGGAATTGAGACAGGTACTGCAATTGGAATAAATAGCGGACGTTCCTTGTCTTCAGCCTGCAAAAACTCAATTGAGATTTTGCATGCATCAACTTCTTCAGCGACATGACCAATCTGATAGCTCTCAGCATAGACTTGCATCACCCCATGAATAGGGTGAATCAGTTCACCCGATCCAGTAGCGACCAGCGCTGCAATCAGGGCATCCATTTCGATTTTATAGTTTTCGCCAGAAAAAACCGCATCAATACTGATCTTGAGCGGGTTGTTACCCATATCCTCAACAGATGCTTTGTTAGAATATGGCGGCTGTTTGACTGCTAATGATTTAGAGCCAGATTCATTTGTAGATGTGCATTCAAACTGTACACCACGAAAGCTCGCATCTTGCAGATCATCTTTCCAGCCCATAACAAAAACCTCACTTTAGTGAGGTTTATTGTGCGAAAAACTAAACTTTTATATTAGGCGGAAAGGCTTCCATTTATTTTTGACCGTATGAGAGCAAATCAACTCCGTGCCGTTTTTCTTCCTTGGCAGCATGCTGTGAAATCTGGTCAACCAATGAACCACCATTGATATTCACCACAGGTTTATTCTGCTGTGTAACAGTAATCAAGGTACTCAGTTTATTTGACAGGTCTTTGCTGAGTTGGGTTTGTTCTTCAATTTTCTGATTCTGCGCTTCCTGCTGGGCTATCATTTCATCATATTTTGCTTGTGATTCAAGGGCAGCTTGAGCGTTATCATTACCAAATAACGCAAGGGTCTGAGTTATTTTTTCACCAAGAAAATCATCAAATTTCTGGCCTGTCTCTGTCATCATGTACATATTGCGAATACCTGTACCAATGCCATAGCCAACACCACCAGCAACCGCAACCTGAGCTGCTGTTGCCAATGTCCCACCAGTAGCCACTGCACCTGCACCAGTTGCCACGCCAGCACCACGTCCAAGCAAACCACCCAATCCGCCTTTGCCACCAGTGGCTATAGCTGCAATACCAGCTGCTGCACCTAATGCTGCCACAGCGACACTTGCACCATAAGCAGTGGCAGCAAGATTCTCGTTGCCTTGCGCCCATGAAATGACCTTATCTTTTGCATTACCTAAAGATTCAGAAATAGCATCATATGCTTTGGATTGTGCAAATTGCTTTTCAGCCAAAACCAAATCATTTTTATAAAAATCTTTGGTTTGGTTATATGCAAGATTGTTTTGCATAATTCCTTGTGCATCGCCTATTGATGATTCTATAGTTTTTAATTGCGTTCTATTGGTCAAATGAGCTAGTGCTGATGCACGAGCCTCACGATCAACTAAAAGCTTACTAACCTCACTTGACTCAGCCATTTGTGACATCTGCATAAGCTTTTCACGTCTTTTCTGGTTGGCAAGATCATCATTTCCTTTTATTTGTGAGACTTCCGATTTAAGGCGTATCCAATTTTTATTATCAGTAAATTGCCTATCGAGTAATAAAGCTAAAGCCTCGATCTGGTCTATGCCTTTGGCTTTTGAATCTAATGCATATTGATTCCAATCGAATACAGTTTTTTTCCCATCTTTTTTAGTGGGATCACCTTTTTTAATTGGCACAGACTTACCAACAGCATTTGCAAAATCAACAGACTGAAGTTTGTCATATAAATTCTTTAAGTTATTTCCCGCATCATCAGGCGCGGATGCCGTCAACATTGAAATCTGCATTGAAGCTAAAACTTTATTTAGCCCATCTTGTCCACCATAACCAGCTCCAGTTGCAGAAGTTAATATTTTTGGTAAATGTTTTGCCATATCTGGTATTTCAAAAGAACCTGCTTTACCAGCCATAATAATTTTATCGTAGGCCAATTCCATTTGCGTTTCAGGTATTCCATATTGTTTTAATGCTTTTCCTGTTTTTGCCATATCAACCACATCAGCATTAGCAGCAGTGGCAGCTTGATTGCTTAAAAGCAATGGTTTTTTTGCTGTATCCAAATCATATCCACCAGCAACAAATTCTCCTAATGCTGCTGACACATCCTCACGTTTACCACCCCCTTGACGAATAGAATCTTTCACCAACTGTTGAGCTTGCAAATTCAACTTATTGTATTGTTCAGGTGTTAATCTATTACTGCCAGCAGCGGTTAAAGCAATACCAGCCATTTGGCGATCATAATCACGAGGCTGTTGTAAAGCGCTAGAAACAATGGCTCCACCAGCTGCCACACCAGCAGTGATGGCAGCACCTTTTTGCCAGAGTGAGACAGTTTGCTGAGTCTGTTGATGTGTCTGTTTACTTGAAGACTCAACTTGCTTCATCCAGCGTGCAAGCTGCTGTGCAGACTGTTGCTGTTGTTGCATTAAACCCGTTAAACGCTGAACAGCAACTTGCTGAGTCTTATATTGCTGGCTTTGGATGCGGGTCTGGATGGACTGCTGGCGTAACACACCCTCCATCATTCTATTTGTGCGGAGTAGACCATCACTGGCACGGGCAGTCTGTACAGTGGCCTGAGTACCAGCCTTGGCTGTTGTCACAAACTTGGCCTGTGCCAAGCCGATCTGCGTCCATTGCTGATTAATCTGCTTGGTTGCTGTGATCTGCTGGTCAGCAATCTTTTTCATTTCCTGACCAGCTTGCTGCCCACGTATCTGAAGCGTCAATGAAACGGTAGAATTACTATTGCTCATTTATTTACTCCAGACTTGGGTTTTGAATGTTTACGCTCGGTTGCAACATAAGTCTTTGTATTTGATGACGGTGATGCATGAGTATTGTGTGGCCGCCCATGCTCAAGTTTAGCTTTTGCTTTCAGCAGTAAATCTGCTTTCTCAGACAAAAAAGCCAATGCATACTGCATCGGCATTTGTTCAGCATCTTTCAAGTCAATACCTGCCTGATGTAGCAAGACGACTAGCTGGATGGGTTCCCTAAACTCTCGGCGTTGAGCTTTTTTTGCAACTCATAATCCAGTTCTTCCAATTTTTTAAAATTGGCGGATGAAGTATCGTGCAACATTTCGTACGTCAAAGTATGTTTACGGCCTTGATCATCAACTAGTTGAGTTTTTGCCGCCATTTCATGCAATGCCCAAAATTCACCATCTTTCGCACGTTGGCGAACTGCAAACATATCACCTGTGGTTAAATCACTCAGTTCAACACTTTTACATTTGACCGCCTCATCCTTTACCAGCACAGTCATGGCTACAGCCAACACACCAACAACACTTAATCTCATTTTTTCACCTAAAAATTAGAAAGATTCTTTTAAATAGTCCATTGCGAACAGGGTTAAATCACGTGTGGTTTCACCATTCACATCATACGAATCGCTATATTCCACCACTTCGCAATCAGTATATGTTTCACGGAAACCGCCCGTAGGAGACTCAATCGAAATACGAATACCCTCAACGCCATCCCAGTCAACTGTATCTTTACCGTCTGGAATAACGACAGAGCATGTCAGGTCATAGATTGTTATGCCTTTAGTTTTAAATTTCGCCTTGAGTTTGCGATTCATTGTGAGAATGCGCTTATTACCTGTGGTTTTTTTTGACGTGAACTTTGAGCAGTCATATTCCTGACCATCCACGCTCATCACAATAGAGCCAACTGCTTCTTCAGCCATCTTGAAAGACCTCATAAAAACATGAGGCTATTGTGCAAAAACTATTTTCTTATTATTAGGCGGAAAGACTTCCATAAATATTAAAACCTGCTATTGCAGGCTTTAAATGTTGATTCTAAAAGTTAATAAACATCAATTGTTCCAGCAATCACATGCATACCGCGTACCCAATTCGCAGGGATTTTTGCATTAACTCGATAGCGATCCGTCTGATCAGCAGTGACGGTCAGTTGATCCGCATTGTCACGAACATCCTGCAAGATTTCTGCATCATCCAACTGCGTCAGACGTTTCAAAATAATCGAACGAACGTTGCGACGCTGTGCTGCTGTATTTTTGCGACGACGCTCTTTTGCCAGATCAGCACGAATGACTTTGCGTGTATAGTCAATCACCAGCGCACCGTTGATGTCCAGCATCAGGTCATCATCAATACCAGAATCAGGGTTGATGCGGTATGTAGACACGGCACGTACAATCTCTGGCTTGCCATCTGCACCCGTTTCGATCATGCAAACACCGTGATTCAGTGCGGCTTCAATACGTTCAAAGGTTAGCTTGTACTGATCTTCAACAGCAGTGATGCCACCGAGATTGACACCGTCAAACGGCAGTGCTGGATCATTTGAGTCAGCCAATGCAGCAGCCATCGCTGCCGCAAGTTCTGGTTCCTGACCATACGCACCATGATAGCAAACGCATACCACCCGATACGATGTTTCAACTGGCGCTTGTGCCGCAAACTCTTCTGCGGCCTCAACATCGGCAAAGGGAATGACCAAAATAGCTGGCTTTTGGTTGATCGCATCACTCACAGAGTTTAAGTGATCAATCCAAGCCGTTGTTGCTGTCAAGTCAACTGGTGGAGCTGACAAGGCAATGATTGTATGGCCCAATGGGGCGATTGTTTCTTGAATAGACATAATAGAATCCTTATAAATTAAATATCAGATAGAGTGCCTTTATTGTATAAATCAGCTATTTGCACATCTGACAATACATAATCAAATACTGACATATCAGACATATAGCCACGTAAACCGTAGTTATCAAATCCAGCGCTCATTGGAAAATAGAAACCCGTCCCAACCGTTTCAGGAGATGATTCACCGCTTACTGTGCTTGTGATGTCATTTACAGTGAGAGTATATTTCCCTGTCACAGCATCTTTTCGCCACACAACAAAATGGTTTTTATTAAGCATGTCTAAAAGTGCTTCATCCGAATTTACTGTATTTACATCACTCGGCGACTCAGCCAATATCTGACCTCCACGCGAATGTGCTCCTATGGTTGTGCATCTATAGTTACTTTTCCCCCACAGTGCATCGGTCGGGTATGCGTACATCCAGTTGAAATTTCTTATAGCAGTTGGTTCAAACCAAAATGCGATGGTGCATGATTTTTCATTGCCAGCTAATTTCCTAAAAAAATCACCCGCCACAGCATCACTCACAAAACATTCAGCAATGCTTGCAGCAACTTCAAATAAATTAAATCCCAGTGCCCCAGTCGAACCTCTTCTCAATATTTTTTGTTTGTAAGTTACATGATCAACATCATGAATCTCACCATGAAATCCTGATTGTGAAGAGTCATGTACAACATTCCCAGATTCTTCATTCATCAGATAGTAAGCTTTAGGATTTAGCGCCAAAATTGCTGGAGTGTATAAATCTAAGTCTGGCTCTGAGACTTTCCCAAGATTTGCACATCCACGACACGATTGGTTTTGATTGCAGCTGTGATCATACGAGCTGCCTCGCTTGGTGCCTCACCAGTTCCAAAAATTGACTCGGCTTGGGCCTTGTCATAAATCGAAATGGGCATGGCTGTTGTTTCTGGTTGATCATCATTGGTGATAAATAAAACCTTGTGAATATTGGCTGGCAGGCCCGTGCGCTGTGTGTTGATATTCACGCCCAGATAAGTGCCAGGTGTTTTTAAATTAGGAATAGGCATTGCTTAATTTTCCTGTAATTCAATTAAGTCAGACTCGTCTTTGATGCCATCGTCAGGCATAAAATGATAGTCAACGTTAATACGGTGGATATATGCATCAGTCGCTTCCTCTTCACGGTCACGGTCTGAAGCAGTGATGGTGTATTGAGTCGTGAACTCTTGAGAAAGAACACTGATTGACTGGTTACGGGTTTTAGTATTGAAAATGGTTTTAGTGCGACCCAGTTCCAGCGGATCAAGACCAACAACACCGACACTGGATAGATCGCTGCCAATCAGTAGGTTTTGAACATGCTTGAGCATTAAAAAAGTACCAATATCACTACCAGCACCATGCCGCTGCGCCTCTTCATTTCGCATTGAACGAGCACCAACAAGCACAACAAAAGTCACTGGATATACAGTCTTGTTGTGACTTGTTTTCTTTGGTGTGCCCGAACCCTGAAATGTGACCCATATCGCAGGGAATGTATCAACCCATGTCAGCGCTTCATCATCAAACTCACCGCCATAGGTCTTGATTTCACGTATCCACGTCCAGATTTTTTGCTGAACCTGTCGAGCCAAGACATCCTTGATGCCTTGCTCAACAATGGAAAGATCAAGGTCTACCATCCACGACCTCCAAAATCACGACGACCAACAGCAAGGATCACATTGTTGGATGACGTTTCAGTTGGAGCAGCTTCGCCAGCTGGCGCACCGCCCAAACCCATTTCACCCTTGGAAATTGATTTAAGCTTTTTACAGGCATCGTCATAGCGAATCCTGATTGGACTATTTTCAGCAATAGCCTGAGTGCAGGCATGATAACGAGCCATGTGACAAGCAATATTGACTAAAAATGGAGGGATGTCATGTAACGGCAACTTATAGCGACCTTGCAACCAACCATCAATTTCACTGTTTGCTTCTTCAATGGCCGCATTCAGCTTGTCATGGTTAATTACATCCTGATAAGGCGCTTCATTATCAGTGAGTTGAATAAGTTCACGCTCACCAAATTTTTTGATCATCGCATCTGCCGTTACATACATGACCTATGCTCCCGTAGAACCTACAGCCATTTGCCACAGGCCATAACCTGCTGCACCACGCGCTTCAGCACCGTATTTAAACTTTTTACGCATAAATACAGAATCGCTGGAAGTATCTGTTTGCTGTACAAACACTGGCTTCTTACGAGGCTGGAAAATAATGGCTTTCACTGGTTTGGATGCATCATGCAAATGCCATTCGGTATCGGTTTTTAACCAACCTACAACCAGAACTTTTGCCGTACCCTTGTATGGGTTTGGCTTTCCATCTTCAAGACGATCCACTGTCATCAGCGCATTCGCGGTGTCTTCCAGCGCGGGGGGAACGATGAGCAAATTCGGATTCAGGTTCAGTGGGCGACCTTCTTCATCACGCATACTACGCAGCATGGTACGCGCAGCGCCATAACTTGCTTTGGCGGCAGCCAATGTATCAGCGCTTAAAGGTACATTGAGGCGATTCGAAACCAGCTTTTTATTTTTACCCTCACCAACCTCATGATTAGTCGCATAGAACGTTTTACCGTCATAGCACTTCTCATCAAAACCATTGGTCAAGGTAGTGAAAACAAGATCATCCGCCCATTGTTTTGAAGATTCACCAGCCATCTGTGTTTGTGGCTTGTAGATGCCTAAATTGTCGTCTTCAATATCATTACGGTCAATTTCGACAGTTGCCTCAAAATCGTCATTGTTGATGGTGTAGGCATGTGCTGACAGTTGTTTGACAACCTTGTCTCCGACCCATTTCCGCAACTTTGGAAACTTGTCAATCCATGCATAGGTGTTGGATGCACCGCTACTCGGCACCTCCATAGCAACCTGATCCCACTGGCTCGGCGCTGCCTCAAATGCAGCATCGAACACTTTCTTGAGACTGGTTTTAAGGTTGTTCAGCACACGCTGTGCTGTTTGTTCATTAAAAAGCATTGCTTAAATCTCCACCCAGACGCAATCATCAAATTGCGCATCAAAACCCATAAAACGACCAGCGAGCGAACGAGTACCTGTACCATCCGTTTTTGCAATGGTTTGGTTATCCTCGACATAAACCTGAATGCCAAAATCCGCCTGAGTGACTGGATCGGCTGTAGAGTTGCGCACCAAAAACTGCTTGTTGCGACGCACCAAACCCAATAGATCACCATTTGCACCCGTATTCTCAGCACTGTGATCCCAAATGCCTAAACAGATTTGGTCTGCACCACCAACATCATCCGATGCGATGCCATGTCCAGTGCCATCAACCACCGCAAACGTGCCTTGTAAAATGACTGCTGCCGCCAACAACGGGATGGGCATCAGCTCTCCGTCACGAATCTCCGTGACGATTGCAATTTCAGTTTTAGCCATTGGCTGCTCCTTAAATTCCTAGTTGCGCGTCAATTGAGACCGCAATGTCATCGGGCTGGCTTTGTTGTTGCTGTTGACCACCAGAAAGATTTACTGTGCTCGTCTGGCGTTGGGACAAGGCGGCAATTTTTGGCAAGCTTTCAATATGGGTTTTAATAAAATCAGGATTGGTTTTTGCCTGATCCTTTGCCCAGTTAATGGTTGCCTCACCAGTCAAGCGCCCATCACTACAAGCCGCCAGAATGAGATCATCAATCTCTTTGGCCTTGGCCTGAGCTGCTGATGTACTGGCCTGATTTACGGCTTCCTGATAGACAGCCATCGGTACATACTGTGTGAGATCAGGTGTGGCCTGACTGTTTGCAGCCAGCTTAAGCTGGTCAATTGCAGCAATCGCGTCAAAAAGGTTTTGACTATTGGCAGCGAGTGCCACACCAGTTTTTTCTTTAATTTGCTGCTGAAGCTTGCCAAGCTCTGCCAAGATTTCTTCCGCAGTTGCGGATAAAGGCAGGTTCAGCATCCAGCGCAATTGTTCTAGTAACTCATCCATTTCGGAATCCTGTGTTAAATTTTGGGCAAAAAACTCCTGTGCCGCCGCAGCAAGCTTGGCTTCGGGCAACTGGTCTAATGCAGGGGTGTTGGTTAGGGCGACATTAATCAGTGTGGTGACTGCACCAGTGCTGTCATATAAGAACACTGGCGATATATACTTATATTCTCTTGCCTCAATATGGGCCTTGGCCTTATCCAGCCATTCAAAGTTGGTACTACATAATCCGACTCCCTCAATATAGGTGAAACCAGCAGACTTTAACCATCCCGCAGCTGGGGCAGGCTCACCTGTGGTCTTGGACTTCAATGTTGCATGCTCATAGTCAATGACTGTATCAATCTTGCGCTGGTTCAAGGCGGCAACAATCTGGCGACCACGCTCTGGAGTCAATTTCCAGTGTGGCGCGTCATAAGGGCGACCATCAATCTCACTACGAAAGACACCTTCAGGAATCAATACAAAGTGATCTGATAATGCGGATAAGTCGAATGAGCACGAAGCTGCAAGTAAGGTCTTTTTCATGCTGGCAATATCGCATCACCAGCTTTTTATTATTAGGCGGAAAGACTTCCGTTTATTTTTCTATGGATTAAATATTTTTTGCCAGTAATGACCAGCCACCATTCCCACAGCATTTTCAGCTTCGGGTTGTAGAAAACCATTTTCATCAATTGGCAAGTAAGGACGAGCAGGAATTTTGACTTTACGTCCACGACCAGCCATGCCACCAAACTGATGAATCGCTGCATAGTTCTTACTCTGACCAGAACCAGCCATGACTGTTGCCGAATCCCGATCATGATCACCCTGAATACTGGCTTTCAATCCAGCAGGTGAACGCTGCAAAATACCTTGAGGTGTAATGCCTTGCTTGCGATAAATTTCAAGAGTTACTGGTGACAATCCAGCCCAAGCAGGACGGCCATTGGCATGAAAATTCTGCAACGTTTGACTGACGAGCACACGTTCAAGTGTAGAGGTCAACTCAAGCGGATTTTGCAGCCGAGATGCAACAAGCTGTAGCCTTTTTCGCAGCTCCTCATCATTTAAGAAAATACCTGACATATTGCACCTGTTTAAAATTCAAACTAAACTAAAACAAAGAGTGGGCTGAAGTAGCTGATGGGAAAGCATCGGAGTTTATACTTCGTCTATTTGGGTTCGAGTCCCAAACCAGCTCACTTTTTACTTCCAAGAAATTCATAACGCTTACCATTGGTCAAATTGACCAGCTCCTCAATCACAATCGTCCGTATCAAATTTCCTGTGATTTTCTGCTTGCTGCCAGTCTGATCCTTGGCATTGAGTGCCTTGTTGATCTGAAGTACAAGCTTGTAGACATGACCATCACGCTCTACATCAAATACCAGCAAAGGCGTATTGGTTTCTACATCAAGATACAAATCATGCCGACCATTTAAATGTTCAACAACATTTTCTACCCATTCACGGTCATGCTTTTTACGCTCCTTATCAAGATGGCCCAGCGTGTACTTATCATGCACAACCAGAGCAGCACTATCCAGCGCAATATTTCGACTAGATAGAACCTTTACAAACTCAGGATCAAGTGTCCCAACAATACGCATTTCATTATTGGCACGCTTTGGATCAACGCTTTGAATCCATTGCTTGACCTCATCATTGTATTGACTTGCTACAGGCTTATTCTGAAGAACCTGCTTAACCACATTCGATGCGAGTTTAGGCTCAGCCACCGCAGCCTTGTCCATAAGCTGTCTTGTCGGTAGCAACTGAGGGTGACCCACCCAGCCAGCATCAGTTTGAAATGATGGTCGATCTGGAAAGTCCAGTCTTGCAACTTTTGCCACACCGCCATGACCCACATCAACATCATAGACTTGCAGGTATTTACCACTGTCGTAAACCCTGATTTCTTTCCCATCCACTTCGCCATACATCAGCTCAATGATGGTGCAACGGCAGTTATAACCATTTTTGGGTGCTATCGCAGCCCATGCAGGATCAGACTTACGCATTACAACGCCATGCAAGGCTCGATGCCGTGGACGGGTTTTATTGTCCAGAATCGCGCTGTACATCACATACGGAAACAGCTCATTGTCATCCCACATGACCGACTGACGACCAGCTTCATAGGCCTGCGCCATATTGGTCTGATAAATCGTCTTTAAACGATAGGGACTACCAAGCTGTACCTCACGGGTGCCAGCTTCAGTAGTGATTTCCTTTTTTCCCCACCAGCCCTTGGCTTTCATCTTGGGTTCAATATGGGCAGCCCACTGCTTTAAATCCCAGCCATTCTTTTGGGCCTCAATCAGTGATTTACGCACATCTTCAAGTAGGTCAAGCTGGGTCATGTGGGCTACAACAAAGGCATGGTTATGGGCATTGCCTTGTACACGCCACCAATCCTCAGATGGCATGAGCTGTTTTTGCTGCAAATATTCAATGGCACGCTGGGGCGGTTGCCCAAACAGCATATTCAGTAAGGGTTTATCCACGCTTGCGTCCCTCATGGGTAGACAAACGACCCAATACATCACTGGCAAAAATCAAGGTTTCCAGATCATCTTGTAGACTTTGCAGGTCACGATCAGGGAATGCCTCTGTCAGCATTGCCAAGGCACCCTCAATGTCATCTGCCTGTCCTAGACGTTCAATTAACTGGGGTAGCAAGGTCTCAGCCTGCTGTTGCACATGCTGGTTATCCAGTCTTTGCTGCACTTGCTCATCCAACAGATTCTGAAAATAGATGGCAGACAATTCGGCTGGATGTGCTGAGCTGACAGGATTCTGATTCAATGCTGCAAGATACTGGGCAGGCAGTGCCATGCGATTAACTGCAAGCTGGGCTTGTTGCACAACTGCAAGCACAGGTTCCTTATCATCCGCAGGCTCAGGAATGCCCAGCTTTTTATGTCCCCAAGCACGCGGAATTTGAAAGCCGATTTCAACCAGCTTTGGCAATGCCTCACTAAAGACTTCCATATCTTCAGTATCAGTCGTGTCAAAATAAAATGACGGATAGCGATCAGGTGCAATCTCTGGATAGTTCAACTGCATCAGATACTTGATCAGGCAGTCATTGATTGAACGTGCAAGCTGTTTTGCATCAGACTTGACCAGCTTCTCAAACTGAACTTCGTGTGTTTGACTCTGGGCATTGGTTGAAGTTTTACCGTCTGCTTGACTGAGCAACGTGCCACCCACAATGACCTTTGACTCTGTCTGCTCACACCACTTCACCAAATCAAAGTGATTTTTAGTGTCACCATCGGTTGCCGCTTCAAAATCAATGCTCATACCATGCGGGATGATGCCACCCGCATTGCGCCCAATACTCATCACGGCACGCAGCAAAGTCATTTTTTCTTTTTCGGTTGCACCGCTTGGATATTTACCAATCTTGCTTGGCAGGCCGTATGTCTCCAAGAACTCCATGACATCACGGATGCCATAATTCTTGAAGAGGAACGGCCACGCCAGCACGCGGTGCAAACCTGATCTGGCGATATAACCAGACTTGGCCTTATGCTGATGGATAAACCAGCCGAAATCCCAGAAGTCAGCGCCCTCATGCGATCCATCATTCAGACGCAGTTCATTCGGCTGGTCATAAGGTGTCATGAAGTTACGGGGATTTACATACTCAAAACTTTTAGGCAGCCACAAGCTACCCATTTGATGCCACTCAACCTCTTGGCAGGAGTAGCCATGACCGACAGCATCCATTGCATCGAACAGGAACATCTCAAAATCTTTGATGTCGTCAATCCATTCAGCAACTTCTTCAGCAATTTTTCTTTCTGCCTCAGATGCATTCTTTGGCGGATTGACTCCCCACGCTAGACCATTGATGCCTTTCTTACGCTTGTCCATTTCACTAAAGATGTGGCCGTCACGCTCTTCCATATCACAGAAGAGGTCGGCCTGTGCCTGTAAATTACCCTGTTCGGCATTGGTCAGGAGCTGGTGAAGCCGTTGTGGAGTCAGGCCAACAACGGGATGCTCTTGCCACTGGTTCGCCAGCCATGCCACATCAGCAGTCTGGTTCTGCTCAAGTGCTGAACGATCCTGAGTTTTGGATTTGGATTTTTTCTTAGCCATAGCGCAAATACAGTTTGAGGATTTTGCACCATTATTGTTTTTTGACTTATTTAAAATTAGGCGGAAAGACTTCCATTTATTTTTAGAATTTTTAAATTGCTCAGAAAGCGCGATTTTAGCGACTTAAAATCAAATACGACTCATTGTTGCTGAAATGACTTTAAATCGCTAAAAACCGTTTTATAAAACAAACTAGGGCTATAAATCCTAGTCACTAATAATTGGTGATGATGAGTTCCTGTTTTTGCTCCCGACTGACACCCACCTGACCGACTGAATACTTAATTTTGGTGGTGCTGATATTAAAGTCAGCAAACAGGTCACGGATGTCAGGATGATCATTAATTGACAGCATGATCTTACTTTGACAGGACTTCATCAGCTCCGCCATCTTCACATAATGATCCCAACCGAACTCAACACCGTAGCCAGCCAATTTCCAATAAGGCGGATCGGCATACATAAAGCTATGAGGTCGGTCATACTTCAGCAAGCACTCATCCCAGCTCAGGTTCTCAACTGTGACACCTGAAAGCCTGTAATAGGCTTCGGTCAGTTGATCTTCGATGCGTAAAAAGCTGGGGGCCTTGGCCGTTGTTGCAGTGCCAAAATTCTGACCTGTATTCTTTCCACCAAAGGCGGTGTGCTGCAAATAATAAAACCGTGCTGCACGCTGGATGTCTGTCATCAGATCGGTGCTGGCAGCTTTTAGCCACTCAAACATCTGGCGACTAATGATTGCCCACTTAAACTGCCTTATAAACTCCTCCAAATGATGCTGTACAACCCGATACAGGTTCACCAGTTCACCATTCACATCATTAATCACTTCTACTTTATCCCTTGCGCTTCGCTCATCACGCATAAAGAACAGCGCTGCACCGCCAGCGAACAATTCAACATAACACTGGTGTTCTGGCATTTTTTCAATCAGTTGCGACACCAGACGACGTTTACCACCCATCCAAGGCACGATTGGCTTGGTTTTCATGTTTTCACCTACTGCAAAAGCTTTTCATTTTCTGATAGCCTCGAATGACTGTGTGCACAGTAGCGAGGCTTTGCCTGCGGTAGCATCAATACCAAAGGGGGCGATTCTTGTTGGAGCAAGAATCGTCACCTCGTTTTTAATTATTAGAAAAATAAAAGTTAGAAATTAGGCGGAAGCAATTCCATTAAATTACATGCACCCAACATCACTGTACCAACTATCATAATCATCAGGATGCATATCCATCTCTTCACGGGATGGAAGTCCCATAAACTCAATCGGTGGACTTGGATTCTTGGCAGCATAATCAGCAAGTAAATGTGCAATTGCGCTATCACCATGACGGTCTTTATTATTAGAGTTGGATTTTCCCATCGCTGGAATCCTCGCAACACCATTCACCAAAACAAATGCCCGATGATCTTCCATGACATCCTGATCGGCTGGCATGTTTTCAATATCACCATCCTCCAGTGCAGCTTTAAAATGTGGTGTATGTTCACGATACCAAGCTTCAGTAAGCATAACGGCTTCGATCCGATCACCATGCAGCACTTGCATTGCCTCAGCCAAGAAACCACCATTACCACCAGCATCATGTGCACCTTTACTAAAGTTAGGCAACTTGGCAACAATGAGGCGCAGAAACTCTTCTTGCTGTTTATATGGCACTTTAAACATCTCAAAGAGAAATGGAATTTTCTTCTTGGTATTTTGCTGCTCAATCAAAGGCCAGAAAGAACAAGCATTTTGTTTACGAGCAAAGTCCAGACCATAGAAACTTTTTACTTTTGAGGGAAGAGCTTCTAGGATCGGCAATAGATGCTCATCAAAAAATTCCTTAACCTCAGCATTCCGAGTCTCTTCACTGACACTATTAAAGTCATCCCAACCTTTTGGGGCATCAAACCGAATGACTGGAACAGAAGAATCCTTTTTGCCCTCAAGTAAAGACAATGGCAACCAGCGTCCACCACCTTTACTTGGAATAACATCCAGTTCTTCATCAGCTGCATCACCATAGAACTTGTATGTATCTTCAACCCAAAGTTGTTCTTCAGATTTTTTATATTTAATTTTCTTACGCAAGCAAACACGCTTATATAGACCTTGTTCAACAGCCTCACGGAAAGTTGTGCGATGTACTGTACCTTTACGCTTTCCAGAACGAATTTCTTTAATCAGGTCATTAAACTCATTGTCTTCGCCATCATGTGTACTGATCACACGAACACATCCACCCCAGATCAATAGTGCTATAGCTGCCTTCAAAAGCTCTGATTTCTTTTCATGGAAACCATACTCGTCAAGAACTACACGGCCTTGACGACCACGCAAGTTGGATGGACGTGACGTTAATGCCTCAATGCGTTTTCCAGATTTAGGGAAGCGAATAGTAAAAGTTTGGATATGCTTATCACCATCCTCCCAAAGACCTTCTTCAACCTCACTGCATGCCGCATCGAAAGCTTTTGCCCACATCGCACAAGCCTGAATAAATTCAACAGTCATGTCCTTGTTATAACCAAGGTAATAACAATTCTGCCCAGCATCACTTGCAGCATCTAATACCGAATCCGCAGCTTCAGCCCAAGTCAAACCAATACGCCGAGATTTTTCAGCCACTTTCAATGGACTCTTATCAGCAATCCATTCTTGCTGATATGGCAAGAGAACTGCTGGCACATCTTCATAACCAGCAGAGCTAAGTATCTCTCGTGGATCAGTGACTTTTTGTTCGCTCATAGCCCGATAATTCCCAAGATTTCTTTCTTAACCTCGTCAACAGTATCTTTAGACATGCCACCTTTTTTAACGATTTTTTCAACCGCTTTGGCAGCAGCCTGTACACGCTCTTTAACTTCAGATTCCCATTTCTTCTGATTAACTGAAGCCTTGGCAATTTCAGCAATTCCTTTTCCTGCTTTTGCCATGAGCATGATACGGTCAGCTGGATCAGCATCTTCACTATCAGATTCCTGCAAGGCAACCAAGGCATTAAACAATTCAGTCTGCACCAATGACAAAACAGCAGAGCTACGCATATCACTGTCATCTGGAGCAGCATCAGCAATCATCATTGCAGCCTGTGTACTGGCCTGAACCGCAGCTAGCTTCTGTTCAACTTTCTGCCCATAACGATGCACGCTTGACTTGCTGACGTTATAACCGCGCTCCTGAAGAATAGTTGCGATTTCCTCATAACCACAGAAACCTTTATCCATGAAACGTTTATCAAGCCATGTTTTGTCTTCAGTGCTTAACTGGTCAATAGACGACTCTCGTGCCATGTCTCACCTCAATTCCAGTATTTTTCTGGACGTGCAATGCCAGCTTGGCAATCAATGGTGTACTCAACGATGTCTATCCCCAAGCGATCAAGTTTGGCATGCCAGTGACCATCAGGACGCTTGGTAATTTCAACCAGTTTTCGTTCTTGCAAATAGTCCAGTTGGACATGCAATTCCTGTGGTGTTGTATCAGGGTATAAAGCACGCATTACATCCAGCAACAAGGTATCCAATGCACCTAATGGACGTGCCTTATCTAGCGCATTAAGCAAATGCCAGCGCATACTTTCACGACGGATTTTTTGAACATCAAAACTCATGATTGAATCCCTTGTTTAATTTGTACTTTCTCAAGCTTGTCTGCTACAGCATCAAGCTTTGCCTCAATAATGGTTTGACCGCGAATATAGTCATCACGTGCGATGTAGCGGAAAGGCATATCTGCTTTGAACTCCAAAAACTGACGTTCCAGAGCACGGACTTCTTCCTGTCCTTTAGCAGCCTGTTTTGCAACTTCATCAATATTTTGGTTCGTCATTGAAAAGTTTTGATCCAGACTTTTTTCTATTCGAGACCATAAGATTTTCACAGTCCCAATTACAGTGCTTAGCACTGCAATCAAGATCATGATGAATTGGTAAACTTCCAGTTGAATCGTCATGTTTCCTCCTGTACAGGAGGTAATGGTTTAGAACGGCTTTGATTAATAAAGCGACCCACAAAGCCGAGCAATGCCAGAGCAGCAGTGACTTTTGATTGGGATGCCTCTGGAACTAATGCAAGGACTTCGGGTGGTATGCCAGCAACAGAAACATAGGCGATCAGGCCAAAAGCCCACGTCGAAATCCATTTCCATGCTGTATGCCAGTTCTGGACGATTAAGCCTGTATGTACTGTTTCACCAAGTGTTGCCATGATTGGTTGCGGTTTTTTGGCAATTTCGACCTTTAGCTCATCAACACGTTTCTGATGCTTTTTGGCTTGTTCCAATAAGTGCTGATTGTGAGCTTTTCCCAATTCAAGCTTTTGTTTTTCCAGCTCATCCTCATAATTTTTACGGGCGACTTTAAAACCTTCTTCCCGTGCATGCTTATATGTGTAGTCAAGTTGATCATCATGATTATCAAGCAACCGCTCAATCATGTTCGACAGGTGTACTCTCGCGGCAATATGCTTTTCAGCACGAATAAGATACTGAAGCGGGCGACGAACAAGACTCTTTTTCATACGATTACCCCTTAATCTCAAAATGCGGATAATCTTTTGAGCTAGTCCAGTCGCCACCCCAGTCCATTGAAACGTTTAGCTCTTTAGCAGCCTGTTTCATTGCAACAGCGATTTTTTTAAACTTGCTTAGGTCATTCCAGTCCACAGGGTATGGCACTAGATCGACTGCTTTACCAGTGACATGCTTGCTGCCAAGGGGACTATTCAGCCAAGTAACTTTTGCCAGTTTGGGCTGGGCATATTGCACTGGCACACCCTTGGCTTTGCATTGTTCTGGCGTGCGACCTTTACCGTAGTTGATAAAACATTGCTCTTTAGAACGAACTCCCTCGACCACCAAGAAGTCTTGTTCAGTGATTTCGATTGCACGTTTTACAACAGCTTCAAGATTTGCATTAAGTCCGACCAATCGGCTTAGACTTAATTTAGATAAAATGTATTTTTTGCTCACAACAAAAAACCTCATCAAATGATGAGGCTAGTTTGTATATTTAAGACTTTTTATATTAGGCGGAAAGGCTTCCGTTTATTTTCCAGCAGCTTGAATATCTTCTAAACAACCTTTTTGAGCATCAATATAAGATGCCTGAAAAGTTTTACGCGTATTATCCAAAGATTCTTTTGATTCAGTAGCTTTTGAATATTTCAACTCCCAAAGTGCACGGGCATAGTTCGCCATAGATGTGCAATATCTATATGGGTTAGAAATATCAATTACTCCATAAAGTTTCTCAGCCTCATCAATCAATGCATTATATTTACGGCTTTGGGCAGCTACGTCAGGCAGATACTCTAAATTCACTTGAGTATCTGTAGACTTAAGTTGCTCTACACGATGAATAAAGTCCTTTGTTTGCTCAATACTTAAAGATGCGTTTATAGGCGGATTTAGCTCTTTTTGCTTAGCTTCCAATTTACTTTCATGCATGGCAATAGCAGCTTGCTCTAAAGATTTTTCATATTGCTCATTTTGTGCAATATTTTTATCAATACTATCGGACTCTTTTTTCACTGATGGCTTATAAAGACTGCCAACTCCAATAACAAATAAAATCAGACCTATTATTGCTAATATTGAAAATTTAAAACCTTTACTCATTAATTATCCCCCAACAACCAAAATATAGTTTTAACAATACCAGCAATAAATAAAATTATGACTCCTAAATAAAACCGATTCAGAAAATATTTAGGAAGCCAACTCAAAGGATCAAACATTTTTATCCCACTAATTTAATTATGGTTACAACTTTTCATGCCGTTTATTGATGCTAGTTTCTAAATGATCAAACAGATAATTTAGAAACTAGTATTTTTTTATATGTACATTAAAGAACATTACACACAGTGCAGACAGACAAAAACCTATAAAACCAATTATATACATTACAAAAGAAAAAATTGCAGTCATCTCATTACGAATGAATGGTGATGACAAGATAGAAAAAAGAACTAAAAAAATAAAAAACCACATAAACCATTCAGAGAACTTGGCATTTTGCTTATAGCTCATCTGGCTACATTTCTTTTGCTTAGGGCACACCATATAGACTGGTTTATTAAAGATATTATAAGCAGCTTGGCTTTTTTCTCCCTCTGCCTTGATCTTGAGCTTTTCCATAAGAACCCCGAATATCATTCATTCTTAATATTAAACGCGGCTTGAGCACGCTTACCTTTTGCTTTAATGCTTACATCACCATTTATATCTTTTGATTTGGCTGGAGCAGCATTATTTATTGTTTGATTTGTACCATTATATTGATTGCCTTTTCCACTATTAACTGGACTATTTACGACACTGTTTGTCGTTTCTCCACTTAACAACAACATCAACATTTTATTTTTAATATCAGGACTCGCTTTGCGATATTTCTCAAGAATTAAATTCTCATCTGTAGAGAGAGCATTTGCAGAACGTTCACCTGTGATTATGTATTGAACATCAGCACCAACATCTGCAATTACAGACAAATATCCAGCTTTAGGTTGGGTTAAGTCCTTTTCGTAATCTATCTGACTTTTCTTCGTAGTGGCAGCCAATCCAGCAAAAACAGGCTGGGTAAAACCGAGGCGTTCACGCTCTTCTTTTAAACGCAGACCAATAGACACAAAAAAACTCCTTGATATATTGACAGGTAACAAATTAGTTACTATTGTTAATCTATAAGGACACTAAAACTTCACCTTTAGTTATCCACAACACACACGGAGCTATCCATGATTACTAAAGCAGACATAGAGCGCGTCAAAGCCAATCTTGTAGCGAAAGGGACTACAGCAAAGGCTTGGGCAGATCAACACGGCTACGACCACGAAACCGTTTACAAAATCTTGCAAGGCACACGCAAATGCAATTACGGCAAAAGTCATGAAATCGCAGTTGCACTGGGTTTAAAACCAAATCCAGAAACTATCCAGTAATTGTCCAGAAATGTACCACAGTTTACAAGAGAAAAACCATGAAAAAACAAGACTACTTTTTGACCTTTTTACTTATTTTCGTTGTGACCTTTGGCTACTTCGGCTGGTTTATTGCTGAGCTGGACAACCAAATTCTTCAACAAGAACTGGCTTCCCTCAAATACAACAGCAGTGAAATTCGGGGGCTACACAAATGAAAACTCCAATAGCAGCAATTACTTACGCTCTAAGCAAACAAATTAGCAGCATCAATGCAATTGGTGGTGATCATGGCTGGATTCCACTCGATGAAGATGATCTGAAAGCAGTTAAGAAGTTACTGCGCCAACGCTTTGAACAGAACGCCTTACAAGCCAAACGTCCTGAACAAAATGCCAAGCATTATCAACCAACTCAGCAGGAGTTGGATGACAACAGTTTCTTTGCCATGTGTAAGAAGCGAGGTCAATCATGAGCACCGTTAAATCAGCAGAAAAAGTCCTCAGAGTCTTATTTGCTTTACGTGGACATTATCTTTTTGGTCTTAGCAACAAACAGCTTGCTGAAAGCTTAAATGAATCACCATGTTCCATTACACGCTCATTACAGACTTTGGAAGCAGATGGATGGGCTGAAAAAAGAGACAACGGAAATTATGCACCAAGCATAAAAGCTGTTCGATTTGCTACAGCCTGCAAGGAAGAGCATGACCGAGTTCAGGCACGTATTGCTGAATACCAACAACGCCTTGAAACGCAATACTAAGGATAAATGCAATGAGCAAAGAGTTAATACCTGTCGCCGATATTGTCAACACACATACACAAACCATCGTTGTTCTTGCTACACAGCTTAGCTATGACGGTGATTTATCAGTTGGCGCTTTGGAAGATGGCATTCGCCTCTACCAACGCCGAACTATTGAAGACTTATTTGAACTTGGCAAACGTTTATTACTCCTAAAAGAGCAAACTCAACACGGTGAGTTTATCAGTCGGGTTGAACTTCTAGGCTTTGACAAAAGCCTTGCTCGAAAACTAATGGTGGCAACCTTGAAATTCTCAAAAGTGGAAACGTCTCCTCTTTTGAAAACCGTTAAATCACAGTCAAAGCTACTTGAATTAATTGTTTTAGATGATAGCGATATAGAAATCATCGAAGATGGCGGAAGTATTGGCGATGTCAATTTAGACAGTATTGAAACCATGTCTGTACGTGAGCTTAAAAAAGCTCTGCGTGATGCCAAAGCCGATATTGATGCAAAAGAACAGGTCATCAAAACCAAAGACCAAAAAGCCAATGAATTACTGGCTGAAAATGCAAAGCTAAAAAGCCCTGCACAAATCAAGAAACGTGCCGAGACCGAACAGCAACAACTAACCAAAAAAGCACTTGAGGAACTCGATTCTGCATGTGCAACCATGCACAACGATGTCGTGCGCTTCACCAACCACATCAACTCAATTCTGGATGCAATCAACGAGCATGGACTCTACGACATTCAGGACAAGCTTGAGTCATCTGTAGTCGCAGCATTTCAGCAAATTGCCCAAACCAGTGTTGAGCTAGGCATTCAAATTGACTTTGAAAATATGGTTACGCCTAGCTGGATGGTAACTGACACAGCCAAAGGCGAGCTAGATATTGAAGAACTTCAGCATCTTCAGCAAAACGTCGAAACACTGTTGGAGTCTTAATCATGACGACTCCGAACTTAGCAAAACAGGATTATCTCCGTGATATTGCAGCCAAACTTGGGGCAGCTAAGTTTGGTAGCAAAGATGAAATTATCAAAACTGCATGTGGCACATTAAACATCAGCCGTCCGCAGCTTTACCGCGAACTTGAAACAGTTGGCTTTAAATCAGAACGCAAGCAACGCTCAGACAAAGGCAAGACTGTAGTTCCAGTTGAAGTGGCTGAAATGATTGGTGGCATGGTGCATGTGGCGACACGCGCCAATGGTAAAAAAACCCTGCCAATTACCACAGCCCTAGACATGCTGGTTGCAGATGGCAAAGCCCCTGACGTGTCAGCAGCCACGATTGCCAGAGTCATGAAACAGAATATGTGTCACCCAAAACAGTTGGCTACACCATCGGCACATACCCAACAGAAGTCGCTACACCCAAACCATGTCCAGCAGGTTGATGCATCAGTCTGCGTCCTGTTCTATCTCCCTAAAGGCGGCATGCAGGTGATGGATGAGAAGAAGTTCTATAAGAACAAGCCTGCCAATGCCAAATTGATTGAGAACTTCCGTGTGATCCGCTATGTCATAACCGATCACTTTAGCGGTTCAATCTATGTTGAATATGTGACTGGTAGTGAAAGCTCAGAAAACCTGATTCAAGTTTTCTTAAACTGCATTATCAAGCGCTCAGCACAAGAGCCGATGCATGGTGTACCAAACATCCTCTATGCAGATAAAGGCTGTGCCAACACCTCTGGCTTATTCAAGAACTTACTTGAGCGCTTGGATGTGATTTTCATCCCCCATGCCACAGGAAATTCACAGGCAAAAGGTCAGGTCGAAAATGGCAACAATATTGTGGAGACACAGTTTGAGGGCCGTTTGCGCTTCATGAAGATTGACAGCCTTGAGCAGCTCAATGCTGCTGTTGAGAAATGGCGCATGTACTGGAATGAAACCAAGATTCACAGTCGCACAAAACGCTCCAGAAATGCCGTCTGGCAAACCATCAAACCAGAGCAGTTACGCATTGCACCACCACTGGAGCTATGCAGAGAACTGGTCAGCACCATGCCAGAAAGCAAAACCGTTACTGGTAACTTGACCATCAGCCATGCGGTTAAAGGCTATGGCTCACATGACTATGACGTTCGCCATGTTCATAGCATCTACCCAAAAGCAAAGGTCATGATTGTGGTCAACCCATACCGTGCGCCTGCCATTGACGTGATCGCAAAAGATGAACACGGCAACGATGTCATCTATACCTGTGAACCAATGCAGACTGACTGGGGCGGCTTCAGGGAAGATGCAGCCATCATCGGTGAAGAAATCAAGGCAATGCCACAAAGCAAAATTGATGAGAACCGCAAGCGCATCATCAAGAAAGCCTACAACGCCGACACTCTGGAGCAAGCTGACAAGGCCATTGCCAAGAAAAAGCCAGCATACGACGGGCAACTCAACCCAATGGCTGATGTTCAGTCTGTCGAAGTTCCGACCTATATCAACCGTGCTGGGGAGCAGCTCACTACACCACAGCAGCGCAAGCAGCTTGCACCACTCAACATTATTCAGGCAGCCAAAGCCATTCGCGGCCATGTCGGTGACCTATGGACACCTGAATGGATGAACAAGCTCAAAACGACCTATTCAGATGGCAATTTCCCGCAAGAAGACATCATGTTTTGGGTGGAACGCGTCAACTCAAGCAACAAGCCAACAAAACTTAAAGTGGTTGGAGAGTAATCATGAGCGCATTAAAACAGCTACTTAAAGACCACAAAGTGAACCAGAACACACTCAGTAAGCCAATGGGCGTGAGTGTTTCAGCGGTCAACCTTTTCGTAAATCACGGTCAAAAACCGAAAAAGAACCCTGACCAATTCCAGTCAAAGTTTATTGAACTTTTGGAAGAAAAAGGAATTGCATCAGATCAAATCCAACAAGCCTTAACCACTGCACAGACTCACACCAATAACGACCAAGCCTTGGACAGTGAGTGTGCAGCAGACTCATCAGAGGACGAGCAGCTTATGCTACTACGCAAACAAACCCTAACGCCAGCAGCCAAGAAACATTTCAAGCTGTTTAAGAACATTTTTGATGAACCCATCCGCAGTGCTGCTGAACTCTTCAATAACAGCGACATCAACTATGTGCGAGAAAGCATGTGGCAGGCAGCCAAGGGAAACTCTTCCTTTATTGCTTTGGTTGGTCAATCAGGTGCAGGAAAATCCACATTACGTCGTGAACTGATTGACCGCATCGAACGTGAACGCGAACCAGTTATTGTGATTGAACCATATGTTTTGGCATCTGAAGACAATGATATTAAGGGTAAAACCCTTAAATCGTCCCATATTACTGAGTCAATATTAGCTGCCCTTGCACCAAGCACACCAGCAAAACGCTCACCAGAAGCACGGGCACGCCAGATACACAACCTACTCAAAGAAAGTAGCCGTGCTGGCTACCGCCACCTTTTAATTGTTGAAGAAGCACAAAGTCTGTCTATTCCAACACTGAAGCACTTTAAGCGTTTTCTTGAACTTGAGAATGGTTTCACTCCATTAATTTCAATCATCCTGATTGGTCAGGATGAACTCAAGATCAAGCTTTCTGAGAACAATCCTGAAATCAGAGAAGTCGTACAGCGCTGTGAAATTGTCACGCTCGAACCATTTACCCAAAACAGCCTTGTTGACTACTTACAGCATCGCTGCAAGGCAGCAGATCGCAAGCTCAGTGACTTCATTGACGAATCTGGACTTGATGCAATCTGCACAAAGCTAACTCGTAACGTTGGTCGCAAGAATCAGCACGAAAGCCTTTTATATCCTTTAGCCGTAGGCAATCTCATCACAGGTGCAATGAACGTTGCTGCTGAGCTTGGCGCACCAGTCATTACTGCTGATCTAGTGATGGAGGTCTAACCATGTCTACAGAACGAGTTTTTATTATTGGACTCTTTATCTACTTAAGTATCGACACACTTTGCAGCTACTTAGTCAAATTTTCTGGAGCTTGTCATGGCTGATTACGCAGACGTTGCAAGCACATTGTCAGAGCAAGATTTAGACATTGCTCTGGCAAACATTAAACACTTTGACCAGCCAAGTTTCCACGAATGTGAGGACTGCGGTGCAGAGATACCAGAACAACGCAGAAAACTAGGCGGTGTAACGCTTTGCATCGCTTGCCAGTCTGTGTTGGAAGCAAAACAAAAACACTTACGAGGTGGCCTATGAAATCAACTTTAAAAGGCATGGCAGAAAAAAGCCTACAAGCTGCACCAGCACATAAACGTGTTCAGTTCGCCAAGGACTTAGACAAATTAATTGATGGCAAACATGCCGTGATCCCAAGCGAATTGACTTGGGAGCAACTTCAGAAACTTTCTGATGACCCTGAATTTTTTGAATATTGGCAAGCAGCTTGTTCTGGTGACTCTGGCGAAGATTGTGCTTGCTTGGCAATCCAAGCCATTCATAAGGCTTTAATTAAAGCCGCTCAAGAGGCATCACTATGAAAACCAGATGCCCAGCATGCGGAGCGACTACATCACTCGATGCTTTGCTTGGTCATAGTGAAGCAAGCCGTGCTTTTGTGGCTGCCATTAATCTTGTTGGTGACTTGGCAAAACCAATGATCCAGTACCTTGGTATGTTCCGTTCCGAGAACCGCGACCTGACTTTTGAGCGTGCTTCAAAACTGTTGAATGAACTCGCAGCGGATATAAATGCCAAGCAAATCAAGCGTGGTCATCATTTTTACCCAGCGCCAAAAGCAGCATGGATATGGGCAATCAATACGATCATTGAACGACGTGACCAAGGCAAACTGCAATTACCTTTCAAAAATCACGGCTATCTATATGAAGTCCTCACTTCATATAAGCCTGAATATGCACCAGTGCAAGATTCGAGACCACGACATGCAGCAGTTCAGGCTGCTCATGCAAAAACTGATGCGGAACGCGCAACGGATCAGGCTGAACATGAACGCAAGAAGCATGAACGCCCAGCAGTTCCATTTGCTGAACTTATCAAACAAGCCAGTGAGGAGCGTAAAGCCATTGAAGCAAGCTCACTCAAAGGTATTCCAAAAGAACAGCTTTTTGCCCATGTCAACCAGAACAGATGCGATGGCGAAACCCACAAACAATGCTTTGACCGCTTAAAGGCAGCGGAATTAGAGCAAGAACAGGAGCAAACAAACTAATGGCACGCACAGCACTCAAAGAACCACAGCTTAAAAGCTGGGAAGCTGTCAACCAGACTTTGGCAGATATTGCCGAAGCCAGACGCGAAATTGAGCTTGAACAGGCTGCATGTAATGAGCAAGTCGATCAGCTCAAGACTGAAAGCAAAGACAAACTTAAACCCTTGCTGGAGCTAGTCAAGGCGAATGAACTCAAACTCAAAGAGTTCTGCGAAGCACGTAAATCTGAGTTCACCCAGATTAAAACCAAGAAATTGACGCATGGCTCAGTCGGCTATCGGCTTTCAACAACCGTTTCAATTCCTGATCCAGTGTTCACATGCCAAGTCCTAAAAGAACTGCAACTTGAACACTGCATCCGTACCAAAACCGAACCAGACAAGGAGGCAATCAAACAACTCACACCAGAGCAAATCGCGGAAATTGGCGCAAGCGTCAATACACGCAACACATTCGGATATGACATAGAAACAGTCGATCCAACAGCAACCGCAGCACACTAACTATATAGGTATCTATCAATGAATAAATCGACACTTATTGAACATATCCAGTCACAGGCAGGTATTACCAAAGCCCAAGCGACCAAAGCTTTGCAGGCTTTTGAATCTGGCATTACTCATGCGCTGAGTCATGGCGAGGAAGTCGCACTGGTCGGCTTTGGCACATTCAAAGTGAACGAACGTGCCGAACGTACAGGTCGCAACCCTAAAACTGGTGAGGCAATCACCATTGCAGCAGCAAAAGTACCAACTTTCAAAGCTGGTAAGGCACTTAAAGAGGCAGTGAACTAATGGAAAACCAACACCAAAAAATCAAAGGCTATCGTGATCTTTCCCAAGTAGAAATTGACTTGATGAATGAAATTAAAGCCAAAGGCGCAGAACTCGGTTCTTTAGTTGAAAGACTTTTTGATCATACACGTCAACAGCTTGATCAAGCCAGTGCACATGGTGCTGCAACAGGTGATTTTTCAGAATTTGAACGTTTGACCAATGCTGAACCACACCACTGGGTAGCAACTGGTGCAACAAATTTACAGCAAGGCTTAATGGCATTAACCCGTGCAGTAGCACAACCAACTAGTTTCTAAGCGAAACACAGGCATACGTGCCTGTGTCTGCCAAGTGTCGTGACTTGGTACTGATGAGCAGCGAGGGTTTCATGAAATACATCATGTTTAAGCAAGAAAAGAATGGATTGGTTGAGTTAATTCCTGTTCTTTTCCCAAACAAGTTAGTGCATAAGGATGTCGCTGACGCTTTACAACAGGATGTTTTAAAAGGTTGCTCAATTCATTCTGCTGGATCAATTAGTCCACTGAATCTAATACCTGAAGGTCGCTCAGAAACTTTAGGAGTTAAGGCAGACCCTATTACTGATGAGTATGTAATAAAAATGGTTGATTACGGAGGTGGCTACCAATGATCAGTGTTGAAGACTTAGAAAAATTACCTGAAGAAGTTCAGACCAGCATCGGTGAAATCCCATGAAAGAAAGGCCAATTAGCCGACGCAGAAAACGCAAATTAATCAAAAAAGGTAAATGTGTTTACTGGTCAAAAAAACTTGAAACCTATGTATATGTTATGGAGCAAAAATAAATGGGTATGTCACGCGATGAAGCCATCCTGAAAATCAAAAAGTGCTTGGCACTTTCAAAGTCCAGCAACGAGAATGAAGCTGCTACTGCTTTACGCATGGCACAGTCACTAATGAAAGAATTTCAAATTGATCCTGACTTACTGGACATTGTTGAAGCCAAATGTGCCAGTAAAGTTACCAAGACACCAACCTCATGGGAATCACATTTAGTAAGAATGATTGCCCGTGCTATGCAGTGCAAACATATTTTCAGCCAAGGCCACTCAGGTTTTGGCATTAAGTCAGAGTGGATTTTTATTGGTGTCGATCCAGCACCAGAAGTGGCGGCTTATGCTTTTGATGTCCTTTACCGCCAAGTGACCAAGGCCCGTAAAAACTTTATTGAGACCACTCTAAAACGAGTAACAGTTAAGAAAAATAAAGTACGTCGCGCTGACCTATTCTGCGATGGCTGGGTTGAGTCTGTACAAGGTCTTATTAACCGTTTCTTTACGGTCACACCCGAAAATACAAAAGAACGTATTGCAAAATACATGCAGCAGACACATGGCGAACTTGGAAAATTCACACCCAAAGACCGTAGTAGCGGTAAAACGTTAAGTGACCGTGCTATTAACGATATTCGCGCTGGCAGGCAGTCTGGTAGATCAGCACAGTTAAGTCATGCCATGAATGGTGGTGAGCAATACGCACAACTGGAGTCTAAAGCATGATGATTTTAGCTTACTTTGCAGTTTTTCTGATTGGACTATATCACTGCTTCAATGAAGCAAGGCTCGCGTGGATCACTCGCACCAACACTGGTCTCACCATCTTTGAACGCCGAGCTTATATCTTAAAAGCTGGCTTAGCACTTACTTTGGCATTATTGGCAATTGGTGGCTTGCTACAAGCCATCGCTGGAGCTTGAAATGAGCAAATTAATCCAAAAAACCACATCAGTTGCATTGGAAGAGATTCAGGAAGCACTAGCAGAGTTGCGTAATTGTCAGGACGAAATCCGCAAAGGCTTAACGTGTAAAACCTATGTTGATATAGCAAACCAAAAACTATCGACAGCCATTCGCCATATGTTGAATGCACAAGACTGGATTGATGCCTTAAATAAGGAGTCTGACAAATGAAATTCAATAAAAAGGCTAACTTGATTAAGCTCATTCACGTTGCCAAAACAAAACTTGGTCTTGATGATGACGTTTACCGCGACATCTTAGCAAGCACCACGGGCAAAACTAGTTCAAAACTTTTAACGCCAGCACAGTTGGAGGCTGTGCTTGATCGGCTGAAACAACTCGGCTTTGAAGTGGAGTCGAACAAGACTGGCGTTAAAAATCTGGCAAGCGATGCACAAAGCAAACTAATTCGCCACCTTTGGCTTCAACTGTACCATGCAGGTCAGGTCAAAAATGGCAGTGAAAAGGCACTTGCTAAATTCATTGAGAATCGTGTGAAAGTCAGTGCTTTGCAGTTCTTGAGCACTGAAAGCGCAGACATGGTCATCAATCACTTGCGTCAATGGTGCAAGCGCTGTGGCATTGAGCGCGTTACTCTGGAAGCATAGGAGGTATAGATCATGGCTTATCGTCCACATATCACAGATGCCCAACAGGTTTTCACAGACGATGAGATCATTAACTTGATGCCGAAAAACTTTATATTCATTGCACGTTTGATTAAGGTCGAAAATGCATTGAATTTGATTGATGCATTTGGCGGCACTAAAGTTTTCATACCGAAATGCCATGCGCTAAATGTACAATCAGAGCTTGCTCAGGCCATTGGCTTGAGTAAGCTCCAGCTGTTGGCGGAACATCTTGGCAACGAAACTATTGAAGTGCCAATGGGCACACCAATTACCGTTGCCATGCGTAATCGACAGATCAGAGAGCTTGCTAAAAAACGGGTATCTAAAGAAAGCCTAGCGCGTAAATTCGGTGTCACACTGCGCTCAATTCGTGGTATCGTGAACTCAGAAGAAAAGCTGCCAGTTCGCCAAAGCCCAAATCTGGACTTATTCAGTGAATAAAAAAGCGGACTTCACAATCCGCTTTCTCATTTCACAGTATGAAAAATCTTTTCAAAACTCATCCCACTAAGTCCCACAATATCCCATCAAATCCCACAATTATCTCGTTACTCTTATATATTTATATTATTAGTATTCATCATTCAGTACACCGAAAAATTTCGTAAATCTGCACTAGCAGTCATTACGGCAACAACAGTAAGTTTATTTTCCTCTACCACAGCGATGGCAGCAGATATGTCAAATGGTGCAGATAATTTCTATCAAAGCAGTCAAGTCAACATTCAGAAAGTGACTTTTAAGAATCAATACAATATGGAAGTAGTGGGTAATTTGGTGATCCCTAAAAACCTTAAAAAAGGAACAAAATCACCTGCAATTGTGATTGGTCATCCAATGGGTGCTGTCAAGGAACAAAGTTCCATGTTGTATGCCCAAAAATTGGCGGAGCAAGGTTTTGTTACCCTTGCAATTGACTTGCCATTTTGGGGTGAAAGCGAAGGACAACCTCGCAATGTCGTTGCTCCTGACATCTATAGTGAAGCTTTTAGTGCAGCAGTTGATTATCTGGGCACCCGTGATTTTATTGACCGTGAACGTATTGGTGCCTTAGGGATTTGTGGTAGTGGTAGTTTTGTTATAAGTGCCGCAAAAATTGATCCGCGTATGAAAGCAATTGCAACCGTGAGCATGTACGATATGGGCGCAGCCAATCGTAATGCATTGAATCACTCTCAGAGTTTAGAGCAAAGAAAACAGATCATTGCGACCGCTGCCCAGCAACGTTATGTGGAATTTACAGGTGGAAAAATAGAATATACCAGTGGTACAGTGCATGAACTCACTACCGAAACCCACCCAATTCAACGTGAGTTTTATGACTTCTATCGTACGCCACGTGGGGAATTTACACCTAAAGGCGCTGATCCTAAAGCAACCACACATCCAACGCTTACTAGCAACATCAAGTTTATGAACTTCTATCCATTTAATGACATAGAAACGATTTCTCCTCGTCCAATGCTATTTATTACGGGTGATCAGGCACATTCAAAGGAGTTTAGTGAGGAAGCCTATAGACTGGCTGAACAACCTAAGGAACTGTATTACGTTAAAGGGGCTGGTCATGTGGATTTATATGATCGTGTCAATCTGATTCCATTTGATAAGCTGGCTACTTTCTTTAACAGCAATTTGAAATAGACGATCTGAGCAGATGAGAGGAAAAATTCAATATTTTTCCTCTCATAAAACTGGATGATACAATCCTTATCTATTCTCTAAACCAGCCAGCAACACATATTTAATTTCCAGATAATCCTCAATGCCATATTTAGAGCCTTCACGTCCCAGACCTGACTGCTTGACCCCACCAAACGGCGCGACTTCATTGGACAAGATTCCTGTATTCAGTCCCACCATGCCGTATTCCAGCGCATCGGAAACACGCATTGCCCTGCCTAAATCCTGAGTGTAGAAATAGGATGCCAGGCCAAACTCGGTATCATTGGCATAGCCCACCACTTCTTCCTCAGTTTCAAATTTGAATATCGGTGCCAAAGGGCCAAAGGTTTCTTCTTTGGCTACTTTCATGTCAGCCGTAACCTCTTTGACAATGGTTGGTTCAAAGAACAATTGGCCCAAAGGATGGGGTTTTCCACCCAGTACTACCTGAGCGCCTTTGCTGACGGCATCCTCAATATGTTCTTCGATTTTATCAATAGCGTTGCTGTCAATCACAGGTCCAAAGTTTACTCCAGCCTCCAAGCCATTGCCGATCTTGAACTGTTTTACCGCCTCAGAGAGTTTTTCTATAAACAGGTCATAGATGCCTGACTGCACATAAATACGGTTGGCACAGACACAGGTCTGACCTGCATTACGGAATTTGCTGGCAATCGCGCCTTTTACCGCAGCATCCAGATCGGCATCATCAAACACAATAAACGGTGCATTGCCACCCAGTTCCATCGACACTTTTTTAACCGTTGAGGCGCATTGGGCAATCAGTTTTTTGCCTACTTCGGTTGAACCTGTGAAACTAAACTTCTGCACACGCTCATCGGTGGTCAGCACTTCACCAATTTCGGTGGAACCACCTGTGATGACGTTAAATACCCCTGCTGGAATACCTGCACGCAAGGCAAGCTCTGCAATCGCAAAAGCAGATAATGGGGTTTGCGAAGCTGGACGAACAATGATGGTACAACCTGCCGCCAACGCTGGCGCAACCTTGCGGGTGATCATGGCATTCGGGAAATTCCACGGCGTAATTGCAGCACAAACACCAATCGACTGTTTATTCACCAAAATTTTCTGGTCTGGGGAATTGGCAGGAATAATATCGCCATACACCCGTTTGGCTTCTTCGGCAAACCATTCGATATAGGCTGCACCATAAGCAATCTCACCTTTGGCTTCACTCAAGGGCTTACCTTGTTCCAAAGTGAGAATATAAGCCAGATCATCCTGATGCTGCATAATCAGGTCAAACCACTGGCGTAAAATTTTACTGCGTTCCTTGGCACTTTTTTTACGCCACAAGGGCAATGCCTGTTCAGCCGCCGCAACCGCCTCCAGCGCTTCCTGTTTGCCCATTTTGGGTACAGTACCAATGCTTTCACCTGTCGCGGGATTGGTCACGCTTAGGGTCTGACCAGAGATTGCATCCTGCCACTGACCGTTGATCAATGCTTGTGACTTTAATAAACCGTGATCATTCAACTGTGCCATATTCTTGTTTCCCTATTGTCAAACATTGAGCTTCTCTTATTTTTAACAGCAATCCTGACTGATTCAAGTGACCTTTAGTGAAACTTGCTGCCCAAACACCTGAAATTGATATTGCCCTGCCTTTAAGTCTATCGGGCGAATGATAGAGCCTGTGAGAATGACCTCACCTGCTTGCAGGCTTTTATGCTGTGCCAATAAGGTACGAACCAGCCATAAATAATTACGGATGGGCTGATCTTCTGGCTGGGTGGTGACAATCACTTCCACATTAGCATGTTCAATCAAATGGTTAATATCCAGTTCAGTGATAGATACATCCACTTCATCTCCCAGCACATAAAACTGGGCTGCGGAATTGTCCGCCAGAAATTGCCCCAGATTAAATTGCCAATTGAGCCAGCGAGTATCAGCAATCTCAATGGCAGGGCGGATTGACCCCACTTTTGCCAGCAACTCGGCATCGGTACAGTCAGCAGTGCTGATGGTTTCCTTTAAAATAAAGGCCAATTCAACTTCCAGTTTAGGCTGATACAGTTGGGCAAGTTCGATACAACTGTCATTTGCCAGTTGCATATCAGCACAAAGCTGTCCATAAACAGGCTGTTGCAAGCCATATTTTGCCTTGGCAAGAGCTCCTGACAATGCAACTTTCCATCCAGATACTGTGCATGCAGTTTCATGGCAATATTGCTGAATCAACTGGGCCTGAATCTCATAGGCCTGATCCATTTCAGCCGATTCAAACTCCGTTGCATCCAGACAATGTCTGGCAATACGGGCATCCAGCAAACGATGTTGCAACTCGGTTAATTGATCAACTGACATGCCAGTTTCTCCAGTGTTTCCTCAAGTTTCTCGATCGAACAGGTCGCTGCAATAAAACGATCAGGACGGACAATCACCACTTCATCACGGGCATTTTCAAACCAGTCTTCCAGTTTACGCTCCACATCCTCGACACAAATGACCTGATCTGAAGCTGTTAAAGGCTGGTTGCGGTTCAAGCCACTTTTGGCACGGTTGACCTGAATAAAACGGGTGTTGCGGCTTTGCCAGAACTGGCGGGTTTGCTCAGAAAGTGAGGACAATGGGTCTTTACGGAATGCGATCACCGCATACCATTGACCAAGGATTTCATCAAACTTCAGCTTATGTGCTGAATGATCTTCCACCTGTGGCTGAATAAATATTTTCCCCACCACATCGGTGTCCCTGACATGCGGACGTGGATGATAGACTAGACCTTTATGGATAAATGGTTTTGGCTTGAACTTAAACTCAACCAGATGACTACGCAGCGCATCCACATTGTTAAAGGCCTGAAATAACCAGTCCCGTACCCCTGCCATCAATGGATTAGTCAAGCCCAGTACCATGCCCATATTATCCGCCAAAGCAACCAGCTCTGTGGCGTGGGTACGACGTTCATCGTCATAGCTGGCAATGATTTTTTCCGAAGCATAGCCTTTTAATACCGCAGCCAGTTTCCATGCAATATTGCCGACATCACGAATGCCTGAATTGAGTCCTTGTCCTGCCCACGGTGGGGTGATATGTGCCGCATCACCAATCAGGATGACCCGCCCATCTACAAAACGATTGGCAACCCGTGAGTTATGCGTATAGGCACGGATACGGATAATGTCCAGTTCATCCACTGCATCGCCAATATGATTACGGATCAGTTGACGAATGTTGTCTTCCTTGCACATGCTTTCTTCATCTTCACCCTCAAACAGCATAAATTCCCAGCGACGCTGCTGGTAAGGCAGATAGATACAGACGAATGGACGATCTGGATCAGCATGCAGGGCGGTATAAGGCGCATCCAGCGAATCATGGGCGGCATCGACCACAATCCATTTATGTGGATGGGTCAGACCATTCAATTGTATGCCGACTTTTTTACGGACACTGGAACGCCCACCATCCGCACCAATTACATACTTGGCAGAAATCTGGTAAATGTCGCCATTCAGGTCTTTCACCTCAATGGTAGCCTGTGCATCAGTCTGGGAGATCTCCAGCATTTCATGGCCTGAACGCAGCTCAACATGCGGGTATTGCTGCAACATCTCCCTCATAGATTTTTCTAAAAGCTGCTGCATAAAGATGTTTCGCATTGGCCAGCCATAGTCGGCAACAGAGGGTTTGACCTCGGCAAAACAAACACCACGGGCATTGTAGTAGCGCAATGGCACATTGTGGATCATGTCTTTCACCACTTCATTCGCCACACCAATGGTTTGCAATACACGCAGGGCTTCATCATCCATGCCCACCGCACGGGGATAAGGCAAAATGTCTGGATTCATTTCCAGCACAATGCTCTGAATTCCATACATGCCCATATAATGCGCCAGCGCAATACCGTTTGGCCCACCACCTACAATGACAACCTGTGTTTGTTCCTGCTTCATGCCTATTGCTCCATTCCTTTTGTCTTTGTGCCAGCTAAGCCAGTTGATTTAAAAAATCCTGTACCGTCTGGTTGAACTGCTCAGTTTGATCATCATGGACATAATGCGATGCGCCCGCAATTTCCACCGCCTGCACATGATGTTTCTTTGCCCTGATTTGCTTAAGCGTCTGAGCAGACAGAAAATCAGACAGGCCACCTTTGATGAATAAGGTCGGACAATTCAAACTTTCAACCGCAGGCCACAGGTCAATCGAGGGAAAAGTCAAACGTGCCTTGGCAATGCCCTCCTGATCATGTCGCCAATGAATCTGTCCCTGTTTTTCCACCAAAGTGTTTTGCAGGCGGGATTGAATGCCCTGCCCGTCAATCAGTGGACGCAGCTTTTTCCAGAATGCAGCAGCCTCATCCCATGCCTTAAATGATAATGGTGTGGTCTGCATTTCACGGCGGATTCGCTCCGCACCATCGCCCTGTATGGAAGAGCCAGGCCCAATATCCTCAACAATCAGCGCCCGCACCTGTTCAGGATGTAAGCGGGTAAATTCAAGTGCATTGGTGCCTCCTAAAGAGTGGCCCAACAGAATGACCTGATCAATGTTTAATTCTGCCATCAGGTCTTCAAGGTCATGCACATAGTATTCCGTCTGGTAAGTGGAATATTCAGCCCAGTCGCTTTGTCCACGTCCCCGTTGATCCAGTGCCACCACATAAAAGCGTTCTGCCAGCAATGGTGCAAGCAGATGCCATGTGGCTGCATAGGAGCGTAATCCATGCAACATGATGATGACAGGCTGTTCAGGTTGTCCCCAGCTTAAATAATGCAGTTTTAGCCCACTACGATTTTTAAAAAAATGACTTCCTGTTTGCATAATGTCCTGCCTTGAAATTAATTAAGTCAGCTCTGTTGTAAATCTATTGAAAATAAATACAGATCTTTACGGAGTCGTGCCGAGTTCTTATCCAATTTCAGGATTAGCCTGCGGCTCGCCCTACTTTTCTTTCGGGAAAAGTAGGCAAAACCATTGTCATCCGCAAAACTCGTTGACTACCGTCAGCTCACTTAATCAATCGCAGAAACAACACGCTATTAATAAAGTCCTGTCTCAAACAATTGCGGATGACGTTTCCGAGTATCATATTTCTTGTCAAACTCAGGTTCAGTTAATGATGAAAATTGGCGTTTTAATTCAAACCATCTTCACCCTTGATTTCAGATGCCTGTAACCCCCCTAAACGGGCATGTAAGCGTCCACGGGTGGCAAATGCCCAGATCACGATAATTTCATCGTTATTTGGTGCATCATTAAAGGACAGGGAAAAGCTGTCATAGTGTGAACGTACATACAGCGCATCTTTATGGGCCAGTGGCACATCAATAATCGTGCCTGCCACACCCCGTTTTCCTGTCGATGGCACCCATGACTTACCGCCGCCAATCGCTTCCCGTACAGGGTTAGCCGCAGGATTGGTCAGGAAAGCATTACCATGTTCATATTCGCTGTTCATACCAACCAATATCGCCTTGCCATAACTTTCAATGGCACGCCCCTGTGCCAAAGCCTGTATACGGCGACCAAATTCCCGACCCAGTTCAGGTGATTTCTCAATCAGTGTATTCAGGTCTTGCTGGAATTGACCTGCAAACGGATTATGAATGGCAGCAGCAACCGCATATTTATAAATTGGTTCACCATCTGCCAGCACACCAGTTTCATTCGCCAGCGTTTCTTCTACAAAGCTGTACCATTTACGGATATGGTAATGTTCAAAATTTGCTTGTTTCATATCGGAACCGTTTAAAAAATAGGTTTAATTTCAATCGGGTTGCTTGGCGCACCCGCATCATGAAAAGCCTTGATCGCCTCGGCATCGTCATGAATGGTTTCTAAAAAGAATTCCAGACGATTGCCATCAGGGTCATTGAAATACAGGCCATTTCCCACCGCATGATCTGTGGTCTTGACCACCTCAACGCCTTTCTGGATCAGCATGCCATGCAGTTTTTGCAGGGTTTCAAATGTGCCCTCGATTTCCAGTCCATAGTGCTGTAAACCCAGTCCACCCTGCTGTGCATCAGGCGCAGCCTTGATCAGGGCAATGTCATGGTGCTTGATCCCAAAACTCATCATCACCCATGCAGGCCCTCGTGCATGCTCAACCATACCCAGCACATCGGCATACCATTTGGCTGATAATTCAGGGTCACGAACAAACAATGAAAGATGGGTACGTAATACCTTGATTTGCATCTCGTTGCTCCCTTTATTTTTGAATCACCGACTGATGCAATGCCTTGATTTCAGTCTGTGCTGGTGTCCATAACACATCAGCAATTTCACTAAATTCACGCCATTGCTTGACCCAGCTATTGCCACCATTTTCACTGACAAATAGATGACCATATTTGGTGCCTGCAATCACCTGCTCAGGGTTATTAAAATTCTGCTGAATTGCCCAGACACATGAGTTGGGTTGCTGCGGTAATGGCAACACTTCCCATGTGGCAGCCGCATCTTTGGACACCAGAATCTTGCTGGTGGTACCTGGCGTACCATCGGAAATACTTAGATACACCCTGTCCTGTGTTTGATGATGTGCTGACATGGCCCGAATGTAGTACAAACCAAATTCTTCCTTGGCAATAATCCCTGTCCATGTCTGACCATCATCGAAACTGCGGTACACCGCATTGACACAGACCACCACCACCACTTTTTGACCGTGATTTGGCAATACCGCAATGGTATGAACGTCGGAGTTAAAGTCCCAAAGCAGGCGGTCATCCAGTCGCTGCCATGTTTCGCCACCATCTTGTGAGTGAAACAAGCCACCCTCTTCCAGACCAAACCAGATTTTATTGGCATCGGTTGGGTCATAGGCAAAGGCCAGTAGACGGGGACGGTTTACTCCTTCACAGAACTCTGGAATTTCAACAGGTGCCCGATCCCAGCTCTTGCCACCATCCAGCGTCCGCCATAGCACTGCACGGGAGGGTGCGCCTGTCCCCACAAAGATTCTTTGTCGATTTTTCGGGTCAACCGCAACTTTCCAAACGGTTTGTCCATTAAATGGCGTATCCATTTGCTCCCATTTACCACCACAGTTATGGCTGACACACAGACCAATATCCGTGCCTGCATAAATGATTTCGTGTTGCTCAGGGTCTTGTGACAAAGAACGGCTAATGGCATCAAACTCCAAATCCTGTCCGACACCCAGACGGTGCCATGACTTGCCATCATCGCCACTACGGATGACCGCCTGACCAACGGTGGCAACCAACCATGTTCCATTTGACATAACCGTTCTCCCTTAGATAAAGATGCCACGTGTCAGGCCACCATCAATCCCGATGGATTCACCCGTAATCGCTCCCGCTTTAGGCGAGGCAAGGAAACCAATCAGATAGCCCATTTCAATCGGGGCAAGGGTGCGGCGGATTGGCGTATTCTCAATATAACCCTGACGCACCTGTTCAGGCGTTTTGTTCTGCTTCACGCCCTCACGTTCATACAGTTCCTGAATATGCGGCGTATCCACTACCCCAGGATGAATCAGGTTAACCGTAATGCCAGATGGCCCAAGCTGATCAGATAGGGTTTTGGTCATATGGGCAATCGCAAGGTTACGCATACCCGACATCACCTTACTGCCACGACCTGTTAAACCACCAATATTAATCACCCGACCAAAGCCACCCTTTTTCATGTGTGGCGTAACGGCCTTGGTACAACGGAAATAACCGATAACTTTGGTATCCAGATCACCCAGCAATTCATGGTCTTCGGCATGTTCAATATCATTGCGTACCACGCCTGACGGTGCCGCAGCGCCATTGACCAGAATATCAATACGGCCAAAATGCTGCATGGTTTGATCGACCATACTTTGTACCGTCTGCATATCCGTGGTGTCACAGAATAATGGCAACACCTCATTACCTGTTTCAGCAGAGATTTCCTTGGCCGCCTCTTCCAGATAGCTCATACGACGGGCACAGATCACCACTTTACAGCCTTCCTGTGACAGGAAACGGGCAACATCCTTACCAATGCCCATGCCACCGCCAGTTACAATCGCCACTCGGTCTTTTAGCTCTAAATCCATGTTTTAATCCTTTTCTCTATGTTCTGATTAGTACAAATTCACACATACGTTTTTGGTTTCGGTATAGGCTTCAATCACATCATGGCTCATTTCACGGCCCCAACCTGACTGTTTATAACCACCAAATGGCGACACTGGATCAACCACGTTATAGCAATTCACCCACACCGAACCCGCTTCAAGCTGTGCAGCAATGCGGTGTGCCTGAGACAGGTCCTGCGTCCAGATGCCTGCCGCCAGTCCATAAATTGAGTTATTGGCGCGCTCGACCAGTTCGTCAGTATCTGACCAGCTCATCACGGTCAGGACAGGGCCAAAAATTTCTTCTTTGGAGATACAGGCTTTCTCTTCACGATCAAGGAAAATGGTCGGTTCAAGGTAATAGCCCTTGTCAAAGCCATCTGGACGCTTGCCGCCTGTCAGCAACTCTGCCCCATCCGCCAAGGCCTGCTCGATATAGCGGTTGACTCGGTCATATTGACGTTCAGATACCAGTGGCCCCATGGTGGATGCTTCATCCAGACCATTGGCAATCTTCATGCCCTGTGCCTGTTTACATAAACCATCCAGTACCTCATCCAGCACCTTTTCATGTACATACAGACGGGAACCTGCTGTACACACCTGACCCTGATTGTAGAAAATCGCCTGCGCTGCCCCTGGAATCGCCTTGCTGAGGTCAGCATCAGGTAAGATGATGTTTGGTGACTTACCCCCCAGTTCCAGCGTGACACGCTTCATATTGGAGGTCGCCTGCTGGGCAATCGCTTTACCCACCATGGTTGAACCTGTAAATGCCACCTTATTGACATTCATGTGTGCACTCAGCGGCTGCCCCACATCAATACCCATGCCTGTCACCAGATTGACCACACCTGCTGGGAAGCCCGCTTCTTCAAAAAGCTGCATCAAACGCACCGCAATCAGTGGGGTTTGCTCGGCAGGTTTTAGAATGGCGGTACAACCCACCGCCATGGCAGGTGCAAGCTTCCAGATACACATAGTCAGTGGAAAATTCCACGGTACAATCAGGCCACACACGCCCACAGGATCACGCAAGGTATAGTTCAGGAATGCGCCATTTGGTGCGCCCGAAACAGGCACCTGACGGCCCTCGACCTTGGTGGCAAAGCCTGCAAAGTGACGCAGGATATGCGCTGCCGCACCACACTCATGGCGTGAATACAGCAATGGCTTACCATTATCCAGTGTCAGGATTTGCGCCAGTTCCTCAGTATGTTTTTCCACCAGATCCGCCAGCTTAAACAATAATCTGGCACGGGTGGCTGGAATCTCATAACGCCACGTTTTAAACGCCTTGTTGGCAGCATCCACCGCCAGGTCAACATCGGCAGCATCACCTTTTGCCACATGCGCAATCACCTGCTGGGTGGCTGGATTTTCAACCTCAAAGGTCTGCTTGCTCACTGCATCGACCCATTGACCACCAATAAACAATTGCGTTGGTTTGGATAAAAAATTATGTACTTCTGGAAAAACCGTATTTAAAGCCATGTTGAATACCTCATAATTCCATTACGATTAGGTGGGGTTGCATTGATTGATTGGTTCGGGTCAATGCCGCTTGTAATTCCTGGTTGGTTCGGGTCACGGTAGACGCAAGCCCATAGGCCTGTGCCAATGCCGTCCAGTCGATTTTAGGTTGATTCAATTCTGTTAAGGATAATGCCGTTTCACTAAATTTCTCTATGCCAAAGCGTCGAAGCTCATTCTGTAAAATGGCATAACGGTGGTTGGCCGCAATTAAAATCGTGATCGGCAGATTTTCACGGGCAATACTCCATAATGTTTGAATGGTGTACTGCGCGCTACCATCTGACTGTAAACAGAACACACGATTACCCCGTTCAGCCAGTGCCGCACCAAAGCCCGCGGGGATGCCCTGTCCAATGGCACCACCTGTATTGGTAATGACACGATGTTTGACTGC
This sequence comes from Acinetobacter thutiue, assembly GCF_030385805.1. Taxonomy (NCBI): domain Bacteria; kingdom Pseudomonadati; phylum Pseudomonadota; class Gammaproteobacteria; order Moraxellales; family Moraxellaceae; genus Acinetobacter; species Acinetobacter thutiue. The sequence goes on along the minus strand of NZ_JAUDZE010000002.1, from coordinate 288,826 downwards.
ATCATTGGAAGCGGTAAAAAATGGATAACCACAGGTTCCACCCTCAATGGATACAATACAGTCCTCAGTTAAACTGGCAGCCAACACTTTGGCAATGGAGGCTGGACTGAGTTCAGCCTGTGCAGGTGGCAACTCGATGGCTTTAGACGGAGCAGCAACAAAGGCTGGGGCATTCAGTTCATCGGCAAGTGCATTCAGTGCCGCAGGGACATCCTCACCTACATTCGCCAAATACAGTAAATGGTCGGGTTCCGCCAAACGAGATGGCAAGCCCTCATAACCAAAATAACTGATCGGGTCAATCACACCTGCACAAACCACATAATCATACTGTTCCAGCACTTCAATGGCCTTTTCAGGGAAGTACGGCAAACGGTCCAGATCAGGCAAGCCACCGCCACGATGGCTAATTCGTGGGAATGTTTCAGCAAACATCTTGATTCGATCCAGATTTGCCAAACGCCCTGCCGCTTTCAAGCCCTCTTCGTTTACGCCAGTATCACCGACAATAAACACCAGAGATTTACCCTGTTGATATTGCTTGGCAACCTCTTCAACCTGAGTGGCAATAAAATGGCGTTGTGGGGCAGCCACATGGAATTTTTTACCCAAGTCCTGAATCTGTTGAGCCTGAAAATCCATTGGTAAAATTAGGGTGGCAATTTGTCCCTTGGCTTGCCAGGCCGCTTTCATTGCATCCTGCAAATCATCACCGATACTGTTGGCATTGCGGGTCATACGCACCCAGCCTGACACAGTTTTCGCCATGCTTTCAATATCGCTGGCTAACGGTGGATCATAGTTGACATGCCATGAGGCATGGTCACCAATGATGTTGACAATTGGGGTATTGGCACGGCGGGCATTGTGCAGGTTTGCCATACTGTTGGCGAAACCAGGTCCCAGATGGGTCAGGGTCAAGGCAGGTTTAGCCGCCACACGACCATAACCGTCAGCCGCCCCAGAACATACTCCCTCAAAGAGAGACAGCACTGGCTTGATTCTTGTTTCTGACTCCATCACCGCAACCATCGGAATTTCTGTGGTTCCTGGATTGGCAAAACAATATTCAAAGCCAAGTTGCGCAGCTGTTTTTACAAAGTATTCCGCACCGATCATCGCTTCCACCAAAAGTTAATTATTCCCTTATTAAGAGATTTATAAAACATAAAATTTATAATTTCAACAATTATTTTCATATTACGGGATTTTTTATATTTTTTAACATTTCAATTGACCAGACTGCATAACTGGTGAAAGATATGAAAAATAATTTGCAGTTTTAATCGAGACAATATGAATAGCAGTCTGGCCAGGATACTGAACGTACTTAACCTGTTTGGCCCTGAACAATTAGAAATTGATGCTGAACTTATCGCGCAAAAATTTGATTTATCAAGAACTTCGTCTTATCGCTATATAAAAGAACTATGTGATGCGGGATTAATTGCCAAGCGTGGGCCAGGTGGTTATGCGCTGGGTCCCCGTGTGATTGAGCTGGACTGGATGATGAGGAAATATGACCCTGTGCTCAGTACGGGCCGTCCCTATCTGGAAAATTTAAGCCAGATTACAGGCCTTACCGTTTTTGTCAGCGCGTTTTATGACAGCAAGATCATCAACACCTTTATTCTAAGCCCCAACAATGAAATGCACTTTAGCTTTGGTCGTGGGCGACCTTTACCGCTGTTCAGGGGCGCACAGGCCAAGGTTCTCACCTCTTATAGAAGCATTAAAAAAATCAGGGAGCTTTATGAGACTCAAATTTCTAAAGACCCACAAAACCCTTATTCACTTGAGGAAGTGCTGAAAATTGCCAAGACCATTCGTAAGGATGGCTACTGCGCCACCAATAACGAGTTGAATATCGGTAATATCGGGATTGCAGCGCCAATCTTTTCAGATTTTGATTCAAAGGAAGTGACTTATAGCGTCTGTGTGGTGGGGTCTGATCAACAGTTTAATTTATTGCGTCAGGAAACCATCATTGAGATTTTATTGGAAACAGCCAAAAACCTAACCAAATCCATTGTGTCCTCGCCTAAATCAGTGAATACGCCAATTGAGGTCAATGAGGAACAAATTCAACGTGAAGAGGTTGAGCATCTAGAGTAAGTAGCTGACTTCAACATAAAACTCTTGATGAAATATGATACTCGGAAACGTCATCCGCAATTGTTCGAGACAGGACTTTATGAATAAAATGTTGTTTCTGCGATACATTAAACTAGTTGCTAGTAGTGAACGAGTTTTGCGGATGACAATGGTTTTGCCTACTTTTGCCAAAACAAAAGTAGGACGAGCCTGAGCAAACCAAAGCGACTAAAGCTTTGGTATAGCGCAAGACGAAGTTGCTTATCCTGAAATTCGATGAGAACTCAGCAAGACTCCGTTAAGGCAATTTTTTTTCAATAAGTTAAAACAATATTTAAGTCGAATTCAGGTTTAGCTACGCTGAATCAATAGGTTAGCACCTTTTTCCGCAATCGCAACCGTTGGCGCATTGGTATTAGCGCTTGGGATGGATGGAAACACTGAACAGTCAATCACACTGAGCTGATCAATTCCATGTACTTTCAGGTTTAAGTCCACCACAGAATCCTGCGGACTTTGCCCCATTCGACAGGTTCCTACAGGATGATAGGTGGTTTTGCAATATTGCCGCACAAAACTTTCCAGTGCCACCACATCATCCCGTTTTACCGTGTGGTCAGGGGCAAAAACCTCGTCAATTTCATTGGACAACGAGGGTTGCTGTAGTAAGTCCAGACCGAACTGAGTGGCCCGAATCAGCCCCTGTAGATCATCTGGATGTTCCAGCAAGTTAGCCTCGATCCTAACCGCATCATCTGGGTTTTTACTACGGAGATAAAGCTGTCCCCTCGACTTAGGCCGTAAATGACACATTTTCAGGGTAATGCCATGGGTATAGTTTTTGCCCTGACCACTTGGATCATCAAACACATCCAGAACAGGCAGGAACATCGCCTGTACATCGGGACGGCCCTCATGGTTGCTATCCATAAATGCACCACCCTCCAATACACTGGAAGCAACCACACCCTCCCGAAACAACAGCCACTGCAAACCATGTTTATAGCGTTTCAGCCCTTTATCCTCACCATACAGTGAAATTGGGTGCTTGATGGTGGCATTAATCGAGGTATGCAGATGGTCGTGGTAATTTTTTCCGACTGGCAGGTCCTGCTTGACCTCAATCCCCAGACTGTCCAGATGCTCTTTCGGCCCAATGCCTGAAAGGAGCAGGATTTTTGCTGAACCGATTGAACCTGAACTGAGTACCACACCTTTTCTGGCTTTAATGGTCGTACTGGCGCCATTGATTCTGCATTCAATTCCAGTGGCCTTGCCCTGTTCCACCAGAACTTTCTCCACCTGTGTATTGAGTTGCACAGTTAATTGTGGATTCTGGCGTACCGAAGCCAGATAGGTTCTTGAGGTACTGCCACGCTCACCATTTTTGATATTGTGCTGATAAAAACCCACACCTTGCTGTGACTGTCCATTAAAGTCATTCACATAAGGCAGGCCCAGTTCCTGTCCCGCCTTGATAAAGGCACGTGTTAAAGGATGTTTGAGTCGGGTGTCACTGATCACAAAATGCCCTTGTGTACCGTGATATTCACCAGACAGGCTTTCATTGTTTTCAGATTTTTTAAAATAAGGCAGAATGGACTGAAAATCCCAGCCTGTGCAGCCATACACATCGGCCCATTCATCGTAGTCTTCAGCCTGTCCACGGAGACAAATCATGCCGTTGACGGAGCTACTGCCACCCAAAACCTTGCCCTGCGCACAGGACATTTCCCGATGATGGGTTCGGGCATCGGGTTCAGTGGTATAGTTCCAGGTGGAGTTGATCACCACGGGAATACCTGCTGGAATCTTGTAATTAAAGTCCTGATCACTGCCGCCTGCTTCGAGCAATAATACTGTTCCCTTATTCTGTTCAATCAGACGTGTGGCGACCACACAGCCAGCCGATCCCGCACCACAGACAATATAATCAAATTCCTTAACTTGCATGAGTTCTCCTTTGGACCTATTACCCGTTTCAGTAATACTTCACTCCCTAAAAAAGTGAGGCAGCCAAACCATCCTACCCACCTCACAAAGAGGAGCCACAGCGTTTAGAAATTCTTGGTCACACTGACATATAGACGGTCATCGTACATATCAAACTGGCTGTCAATATTATTGCCTACCCAGGCCAGTTCAGTGGTTACGCCCTTATAGTCACCACGTACCCCCACCTTGTAGTCGAAGTAATTGTCTTTTTTGCCATCGGGAACCGAACCTAGCTGGAACTCAGCAACGCTGTCCTGTTTGGTATAGCCCGCTGAACCAAACAACCGTACGTTTTCAACCACAGGGAAACTGTATTCTCCACTAAAGTAATACTCGTTACCTGAGCCAAATAGATATTCTGGAGAATAGTAAACTGCCGCACTCAAGTTATCCTGAGCAACCAGTGTGCCTGTGCGCTTATACATGACACCATATTCACCAAAATCAGCAGACTTACCATTGGGACTGAAATCCCCTCCTGGGTAATTCACATCCGCATAAAAGAAGTCCAGACTGTTCTTGTCATCAATACGCCATGTGTAGCCCACAATTGCATCAGCTTCCATGCTGCCGCCATTCGGTGTGGTGGCGCTTGCACCCCACAGCATCAGGTAAGCACCTGACTGATGCGCCAGAATCATCCCACCCTGTACCGATGGCTTGTGGCTCGACTTGGAAAAACCACGACTACGGTAATCTGAGGATAGGGTTAAGGTTCCATGTACAGAAAACTGATCCATAAATGTTGCTGGAGCTGATGTTCCTGTATCTGCCTGTACCGCCTGTCCACACCCTAGAGCCAGCATGGCAGCTAAAACTGAATATTTCATATTCTTCTCCTTTTCATCCTTGTTGTTTGCCTCATCAGTCCACCCTGAATGTATGTGAGGCGATGTCATCTTTGGGGTTTTAACCTATGAAAAACAATTTTTTCCATATTATGGGATTTTATATATTTAAATAATCATAAAAACAACACATATTTTTAAATATTTACACATTACGGTATTTTTCAATATTTATGCATTATTGTAATGCAAAAGGGTGCTGTATGATTGTGCAGGCTGCACCAAAATATAGAATTTTTAATTTTTTTATCGAAATATAAGAATTTTTATCTTTTTACTATTGTTTATTTCTCAATAAAGTAATATATATCCCATATTACGGGATTTTTATAAAAATAGATGGAGTTAAAAATGAAACAGAAGCAAACTGGATTTTTCTTTGATGAGTGGTGTTTCTGGCACACCACAGGCCTACATGCAACGGTATTGCCAGTCGGTGGCTGGGTACAGGCCCCATCAAGTGCAGCACACGCGGAATCACCTGAATCAAAACGCCGCTTTAAAAACTTAATGGATGTGTCTGGCCTGACCAGACAGCTGGATGCCCGTTCGGCCTCTCCCGTCACAGAGGAAGACCTATTACGTGTTCATCCCCAGCACTATCTTAGCAAATTTAAAAATCTAAGTGATCAGGGCGGTGGCTTGCTGGATGAACATGCACCGATTGGCCCTGGCAGCTACGAAATTGCCAAAGTTTCGGCAGGGCTTGCCTGTGAGGCGGTTGAAAAGGTATTGCTCGGTGAATTACAGAATGCCTACTCCCTTTCACGTCCACCTGGTCATCACTGCCTGCCCGACAAACCGATGGGTTTCTGTTTTCTTGCCAATATCCCGATTGCGATTGAACGGGCCAAAGCCAAATTTGGCCTAAACAAGGTCGCGGTGATTGACTGGGATGTACACCACGGCAATGGAACGCAACATATCTATTATGAACGGGATGATGTACTGACCATTTCCCTGCATCAGGAACATTGCTTCCCGCCTGGCTATCACGGCGCTGACGATCTGGGCGAAGGAAAAGGACTGGGCTATAACATCAACATTCCACTGTTGCCAGGCTGTGGCGATGAAGCCTATCTGTATGCCTTTGAAAGCATTGTATGGCCTGCGCTGGAAAAGTTCCAACCCGACATGATCATTGTCGCCTGTGGCTATGATGCCAATGCATTCGACCCACTCGCCCGCCTGTTACTGACCAGTGAAACTTTCCGCCGTCTGGCCGAACTGACCAAGCAGGCAGCTGAAAAGCTATGTCAGGGCAAACTGGTGATGGTGCATGAGGGAGGCTATGCGGAATCCTATGTTCCATTCTGCGGCTTGGCGGTGGTTGAGGCACTGAGTGGTATCAGAACCAGCGTACAGGACCCATGTATTGACCTGCTCAAATTACAGCAACCCAGCGCTCCCTTTAACCAGTTCCAGAAACAGCTGATTGATCAGCTTGCGCAAAAAATAAATTCAACCCCATAACTCAACGCTTCATTGCAAGGAAGCAAACGGCTTCAAGGAGTATGTCATGTTAGATCGGATGTGTTATGTCTGGGTGGTTCCAGACAGGCAACCCCAATATCGTGCTGAACGGCTGTATTTTTTACCTATTTTTCATTTCACCCGATTCAAGGCTGAATGGCGCAGCAAAAAGACCAAAAACTTGGGAGAAAAATTATGAATACTCAGGCTTTTTTTGATTCCAAGGGACATATTTTTGCATTGTGCCTGTTTGCCGCCATTGGCCCACTGGTGATGATGACCACGCCTGTACTGGCCTATCAACTTGCAACTGAATGGCAGTTTGCGCCATCACAGGTCGGCACGTTCTTCTTCTATGAACAAATCTTTATGGGGATTGCCGCTTTACCTGCGATTTACTGGGCAAAACGCTATTCACCGCAAAAAGTCATGAAAGTGTTTATTTTGCTATTTATTCTGGGAAATTTCCTGTCCCTGTTTGCCAATAGCCTGACCACGCTGGTGCTGGCCCGTTCATCCGCTGCCTTTGCGGCTGGCAGCATCATGATTGTCACTATGGCTTCATGCAGCATGACCTCCAAACCTGCCCGAACCTTTGCTCTGTGGCTACTTGGACAAACCATTTTTGGTGCCCTCGCCATTCTGGTGTTGCCACACCTGTTCGCCCAGTTTGGTTTAAAGGCGTTCTTTGTGCTGTTGATTGTACTGATGCTGATCGCAACACCTTTTTACAAACAGTTCAGCAATGAAGTTCCGCAGGCACCACAACAGACCGAACAGCATGCCAACCACCCATCCAGCCTTTCCATCATCTGGAGCATTATTGGGGTTGCATCGGTGCTGTCTTTCTTTATGTCGATCAGCAGTATCTGGACATTCCTGACCAGTATTGGCCTGAACTCCAACATTCCAGAAGCCTCCATTAATGGTTATTTATCCTTTGCCACCTTATTTGGAATTTTGGGCTGTTTTGTCGCCACCTTTATTGGGCATCGGGTCAGCCGTATTGTGGTGGTGATTATTGGATTTATCCTGTTCTTTATTTCCCTGTTCCTCATGCTCGGTACGATTGCAGCATCGACCTTTATGACCTCAATTGTGGTGTTCAAGTTTGCATGGATGTTTACTTTCCCATTTATCCTTGCCAGCCTCGCCATGATGGACCATACAGGCAGCATTATGAAATATGTCAGTCTGATGATTGCGATTGGCATGGGCGTTGGCCCTGGCATCTCAGGCCAGATTATTGAACAAACCGCCAGCTTTAACACCCTAATCATGTATGCCATGGCGATGTTTGTCATCTCCTTGGTTCTGGTGACCCTGTTGAATGGCAAGTTCCGTAAACACCAAAACGGTGCGCAGGCAAACTCTCTGGCACATTGAGCCGATCAGTCCACAACATAAAGCCAGTCAAATGACTGGCTTTAGTGCTTTTAAATTAAACCTTTTCAATAAAGTTTCTAAAAATAATTCTTTCTCTTTTTATTGTTATCTCATTCCAAGACCAAACAAAAAATACGACCTATTTACACTGCGCCAATGTTTGTGACGGCGTTTCACCAAATAACTTTTTATAGTCTGTGGCAAATTGCGATAAATGCCAGAATCCCCATTCACTCGCCACCTCACTGACCGACACCGATTCAGCATTCTGGATAAAGGTACGCCTTACCCCATTCAAACGTAAATGTTTTAAAAACTGTGCAGGACTCTGCCCCGTGATCAGTTCAAAACAGTTCTGCAAGGTACGGCGGGAGGTATAGGTCAGTTGGCACAACTCATCCATTGTGGGTGGGTTATCATGGCAGGACTGCATGGCATCGAGTGCACGCTGCACCACAATCTTGGCCTTACGTGCAGAGGTCCGAATCTCGTTGCGTTGCTGTTGCAAGGCCTGAATATACTGAAAGCCCAGATCCAGAATCTCGGATTTTGCCTGTTGCATACTGACCAGGTTTGTTGTGTGAAGTCTGGAGAGCTGATTTAATAAAACCGAAAGTTTGCAATAAATTTCCTGTGCCAAGGGTTGATGGGTCAACATGCTTGCGCCCTGTGGAATCTCTCCAGCCTCGGCCAGTAGAGACATGGGCAGACTCAGCGACAGAAAAGACGACTGCGGTGGTGTCCGCATCATGATTTCACCACCCTGACAAAGTGAAATAATTTCTGAACCCTGCAATGCCTGCCCCATCCACAGGGCTGGGTCGGACAGGTTGGAAAACACGCCTAGACACAGTGAGTCGGCTTTGCCTTCGCCACTCTGGAAAATCGAGGGACTGATTTTTTCTTCATAGATTTGAATGTCATCCAGCCAGAGTTCATTTAAGTGACTTTCAAAATGACCTGAGGAAAGCTGGTTATAGGAGAGCGACCAGTCCTTTAAAATCTGGGTATGCTGCAACGACTCCCGAATTTGAAAGGCATGCAGCAAACCTGAATTTACATCTGGTTCAACGACTAACATCCGTGCCTCGCTTTTACCTAAAAATGTAAAAATATCTTATAGTTAGGTTTAAATAAAAAACCCAGTCCTGTTTTTATTGTAAAACGAATCACCTAATTGGCAAGTCTTTAAATGTAATTATTTCAAATGTATATCCAAGCATATTTCGCCTAAAAAATATTGAATATTTATGGTCAACTGATATGAGAAAAAACTCAAATTTAGCTCTGGTAACGGTAGATATCCAGTCCCTCACTACGAATCTGTGTCGGCTTTTGGGAAATGATGTCACTCAACAAACGCGCAGAGCCACATGCCATGGTCCAGCCTAGGGTGCCATGACCTGAGTTGATAAACAGGTTGCTATAAGGCGTTTTACCGACAATTGGTGTGCCATCGGGAGTGGCAGGTCTTAGACCCGTCCAAAAATTGCTTTGCTCAAGCGAACTGGCCAAGGGGAAAAGTTGCTGTAACACCATTTTCAGGGTGTTTTCACGTTCGGTATGCAGGGATAGATCAAAACCACTGATTTCCGCCATGCCACCCACCCGAATACGGTCATCGAATCGGGTCAATGCGATTTTATAGCTTTCATCCAGAATGGTAGACACGGGAGACATATCCGCATTTTTAATGGCGGTAGTGATGGAATAACCTTTGAGTGGATAAATTGGTGCAAATAAACCCAGTTGTTTCAACATATCACGGCTATAACTCCCCAATGCCATCACATAGGCATCCGCGGTGAGCTGTGATCCATCTTCCAGTATCACCTTAGTTATTTTCTGCTGGTCTGCCTGAATCGACTGGATACGGCTATTCAAGCGAAACTGTACCCCTAGCTCTCTGGCATACTGCGCAATTTTCTGGGTAAATTTTTGACAATCACCTGTCTGGTCATTCGGCAGGCGCAATCCGCCCACAAAATCAACCTGCGCATGGGCCAAGGCAGGCTCAACCTCAATTACGCCCTGTTTGTCCAGCAGTTGATAAGGAACACCCTCTTCTTTCAGCACCACGGTATCTTTCACCGCATTGTCCAACTGTTCCTGTTTCCTGAATAGTTGCAAAGTCCCTAATTGGCGCTCATCAAAATGGATGCCTGTTTCCTGTCGTAGTTCATCCAGACAATCACGGCTATATTCAGACAAACGAACCATGCGTTCCTTATTGATTTTATATCGGTTTTTCGTACATTCACCCAGCATTTGCAGCATCCAGCGATACTGAAAAATATCACCTGTCAGTTTGACCCGCAACGGTGCATGCTGTTGAAACAGCCATTTAAAGGCTTTCAGGGGAATGCCAGGCGCAGCCCAAGGTGAGGCATAGCCTGGGGAAATCTGGCCTGCATTGGCAAAACTGGTTTCAAGGGCAACATCAGGCTGACGGTCAACCACAATCACTTCATGTCCTGCCTTAGCAAGGTAATAGGCAGTGGTTGTGCCAATCACCCCTGCGCCCAAAACAAGAATATGCATATTACACCTTTAAAAAATTATATTTTTCAGTTATATAAATCAAAAAAAATAGAATTGGATGCTGATAAAGCCAACACCCAATCCTTATTTAAGCTAGTGAATCTCTGGTTTTATCGGTCAACCTGTTCAAACGCGGTCTGTAGCGCATTGACCAAGAGATCACAACCCGCCTGATCAAGCACCAAAGGTGGGGCAAGTACGATTTTCGGCCCGACTGGACGCACTACAGCACCCGCATCACGGCAAGCCTCGGTAATACGCCAAGCTAAATTGTTGTCAGGTGCGATAGATTCACGGGTGTTTTTGTCTGATACCAGATCAATCGCCAGCATCAAACCTTTACCACGTACATTGCCCACAGATGGGAATTTTTCCTCAAAGGTTTTTAACTGGGTCAACAGGCTATCGCCCATTTTGGCAGCATTGGCAGGCAGGTCTTCTTTTTCCACAATATCCAGAACTGCCAGCCCTGCCGCACAACCCAATGGATGTCCACCATAGGTATAGCCCTGCATCAAAATGCCACGATGGTCCTTGTTCTGTAAAAAGGCCTGTTCAATTCGGTGATTGATCAAGGTTGCCGACAGTGGCACATAGCCTGCGGTTAAAGCCTTGGCAAATACCATAATGTCAGGTTTTACCCCCCAGCCGCGTGAGCCGAACATATTGCCGCTACGGCCAAAACCCGTCACTACTTCATCGGCGATCAGTAAAATTCCATATTTGTCACAAATCTGGCGAACCAAAGGCCAGAAGTTGGCTGGAGGTACAATCACCCCACCTGCACCCTGCACAGGTTCAGCAATGAATGCGGCCACACTATCTGGACCATAATAGAGAATGTCACGTTCCAGTTGCTCGGCAACCAAGCGTCCCAGTTGTTCTGGATCATCACAGTTCCACGGGTTACGATACAGCCACGGTGACTCAATTTGTGAACAGCCCTCAAGCACAGGGCCATAGTTCATGCGGTAAATGGACAAGCCACCCACAGATGTGCCGCCGAAATGCACCCCATGATAGGCATTTTTCAGGGAGATAAAACGAGTACGCTGTGGCTGTCCCTGTAAAATCCAGTATTGGCGGGCAACTTTTAGGGCGGTTTCCACTCCATCTGAACCACCTGTTCCGTATAAAACCCGCGCCATATCTTCCTGAGCGGTCATTTCAATCAGTTTATTGGACAAGGCCTCGGCTTTTGGATGGCTCACCCCATCAAACAGTTGGTAGTAGGCCAACTCATCCATTTGCTGGCTAATCGCCTGTTTAACTTCTGGCCGATTATGACCGACATTGACACACCATAATCCAGCAAAGCCATCCAGCATTTTGCGGCCTTTATCATCCCAGACAAACAGTCCATCACCCTTGACGATTCGCAATGGTGCCTTGTTTAGCCAGTTGTTTGGATGGGTCATTGGATGCCAGAACTGGTAATCATTTTTTTGAACCACTGAACTATTCATACGTTAAACTCCTTGTCGATTCTGACATTAAGAATGAGTGACAATGTCTGTGACATTTGCATATTTTTGAGGATTGATGTGTTTCAGCACCCGCGCTGTGATCATGCCAATGAGCATGCAGGCAAGCAGTAACCACGGTAAAAACAGCACCACGGGCGAAGAAGAACCGCTCAGCATTTCCAGATTTCCAATCACCACATACAGCATCAGCAACATACCCAGTGCGGAAATGATCGGGGCAATCAAACGGCTCCAGATCGACACAGGCAGGTCTTTATGTTGTTGAAAATACTTGATGACAGCGAATGAAACACCGATCTGCAACACCAGAATGGCCATACTGCCCAGCACCGATGCCCATGCAAAAATATTGATCATTGGATCAAGCTGAAGTAATCCAAAGACAACCTGTGCGGCAATCATAAAGATGCCCTGCGCAATGCTGGCGATATACGGTGTTTTATAAGTGGCGTGGGTTTTTGCCAGTTTTGACCATAGCAAACCATCACGGCTAATGGTAAATAGATAACGGGATAATGAATTGTGAAAGGCCTGGGTTGCTGCAAACAGGCTGGTAATGAGTAAGACTGAGATCAGGTCAACTGACCAGCCACCCAGCAATTGTTCCGCAACGTTGTAGACATAAACGCCTGGGTCTTTGGCTGCCTCTGCAACGATATTATTGGCACCCGTATACTGTACAAACACCCATGCGGTCAGTGCGTAGAACACAGTAATAAGGATAACGGCGGTAAAGGTTGCCTTGGCGACGATTTTTTTAGGTTCCCGACATTCCTCCGCATAAATTGCGGTTGCCTCAAAACCAATGAAAGAACAGATTGCAAACACCATGGCGATGCCAAAATTACCATTGAGAACCGTGCTCGGCTGAAAAGAACTAAACTCCCAGGAGACTGGTCGAGTCATAAACACCAGATCCATCAGCAGGACAATGGCAATTTCAAGCAGCATCAGTATGCCAAGCACCTTGCCACCAATCTCTACCTTGGCAATGCCCAGTGCAATCACCAGCAACTGCATCAAGGCGGCATATCCCCACCACGGCAAACTGATCCCAAGGTGTCGGGTGACAAACTGCTCCGTAAAGAAACCAAACATGGCGCTGCATGACAGCTGCATTGCGGCGTAGGCCAGCAGTGCGACATTAAAGCCCGCCAGTCCACAGGTCACGCCCAGTCCCTGTACGATATAGGAATAGAATGCGCCTGCATTGACCACATAGCGGCTCATTGCCACCAGACCAAAACTAAAGATAAGCAGCAATGCGCCTGCAACAATGAATGTCCCTGCCACCCCTGCACCATTGCCCGCCATAAAGGCCACAGGCAAGGCGCCCACAACGCCAGTTAAGGGCGAGGCGGCGGCAACCACAAAAAATACCACGTACCACAGCCCTAGACTTCCTTTCTGGAGTTTATTTTCTTCTGCCATACTGATCTCCTTCCTTGATCATTTTTGAGTCTATAAAGGAAGAACGGACAGGCGTTATCAAAATATGGCAATTTTTATGATGGGCAGAAAACTCTTATAGCTTCGACACGAACTTTTCTCATGTGGAATAAAAGCTGAATGCATATTTTGGCGCAAAATATCAAGTGACATGGCGGCTCTCGTCAAGCTAACTACTCCGTTTTTCCTGAAGATAGGGTTAGACGCCGCCTATCTAGAGAAAACCCTCATGAACAATAAATTAAGCCACCTGGCACAACCCACCGATGTTCAGTTTTATTTAGTTGGAATGAGATGTAATGCCTATTTATATCGTCCAGACCATCAGGCCCCTAGTCCAATCATCATTATGGCGCATGGGCTGGGTGGCACCAGAAAAATGCGTCTGACTGCATTTGCCGAACGCTTTGCTGCCGAGGGCTATGCCTGTCTGGTTTTTGATTATCGCCACTTTGGTGACAGTGAGGGACAGCCAAGACAGTTGCTGGACATTGAACGCCAGCTTGAGGACTGGAAAGCGGCGATTAACTATGCACGTAGTCTGCCGAATATAGACAATTCAAAAATTATTCTTTGGGGAACATCCTTTTCTGGTGGGCATGTGTTGTCAACTGCCGCACAGGATTCAGGCATTCGTGCGGTGATTTCCCAGTGCCCATTCACGGATGGCCTGGCTTCAAGCCTGGCTATGAACCCCGTTACCTCTGCCAAGCTCACCGCCTTGGCTGTACGTGACCGCATCGGGGCAGCATTCGGGAACGCACCGATTATGGTTCCTTTATCCGCCGCTCCAGGTGAAACCGCCCTGATGAATGCAGCTGATGTTGTTTCAGGATTATCGGAAATCACCAAAAATGACCCTGACTACAAGAACTATGTTGCGGCACGTTTTGCACTCGACATTATCCGCTACTATCCAGGCCGTCAAACCACAAAAATCAAGGCCCCTGTACTGTTCTGTGTATGTGAAACCGATACGGTTGCCCCTACAAAAATGACCTTACGCCATGCAAAAAGAACACCACACAAGGAGATCAAGCTTTACTCATACGGTCATTTCGAAATCTATGTAGGCGATGCCTTTGAGCATGTGGTCAAAGACCAGATTGATTTTCTAAAACGTACCGTGGCAGTGTGATGGAGTAAAAAACATGCGTAAATATCAATTAAAAGACAAGGTTGTGGTGATTACAGGTTCAACAGGCGGTCTTGGACAGGCAACAGCACGGGCTTTAAGGGGGAAAGGCGCAAAACTGGCGCTGCTTGATTTGGACCTGAACAGTGTGGAGCGACAGGCAAATGAACTGGGTGGCAGTCAGGTAGCGGCTGGCTGGGTGGCGGATGTCTGTTCTCTGGACAGTCTGGAAAAAGCAATGACCAATGTGGTCCAGCATTTTGGCAAGATTGATGTGGTGATTGCCAATGCTGGTGTTGGAACGCCAGCATCACTTGAACACATGCCACCAGAAACCTTTGAGCGTACCATTGATATTAACCTGAACGGTGTGTTCCGCACATTCCGTTCAGCACTGCCCCACGTCAAAAAAACTCAGGGCTACCTGCTGGCTATTTCCTCTCTGGCCGCTTTTGTCCACTCCCCTTTAAATACGCACTATACCTCAAGCAAGGCAGGTGTTTGGGCCTTATGTGACAGCCTGCGTCTGGAACTCAGGCACCTGAATATTGGGGTTGGCAGTTTTCATCCCACCTTTTTCCAGACCCCGATGATGGATGCCGTACAATCTAACCCAGCGGGCAAGGCGGTATGGAATGGCAATACAGGTATATGGAAATATGTGCCTATTGAAACTGTGGTTGCGGAGCTGGTTGAGGGTATAGAAAGGCGCAAGGATATTGTGATTGTGCCCAAAAGTAATAGGCTGGTTGCCAGTACGCCAGGACTCGTCCGCAGCCTGATTGAGTTTATAGGCTTCGATCAGAAACGGCTTAAGAAAACCATGCAACTGGCTGAAAAAGCTGATTAGAATGAGAGCGATGGAGGGACTTCAATCCTGAATTTATCACGTTCCTGTTGTAGTGTTTTACCCGACTATTCCCTGTAGGCTCGGGTAAAGGCACTATGTTCTGAAAAGTATCAACTGGATTATTTAAAATCGTCAAAGCACACCTAAGTATTTATCTCAGAGTATCCTCTCAACGCCGTTGCATTGGGCTTTCATAAGTTGTCTGCCCCACAGGTGACACACGCCAGATCATGCCACCCACATCATCCGCCACCAAAACTGCACCTGAAAAATCAATTACCACCCCCACAGGCCGTCCCAAAGCCTGTCCCTTATCACTAAGGAAACCAGTCAGCACATCCTGTGGTTTACCATAAGGCTGACCATTTCTAAACGGTACAAAAACCACCTTATAGCCACTATGCGGTTTACGGTTCCATGAACCATGTTGGCCGATCAACGCACCCCCACGATACTGCGGCATAAGTTCAGCCGCATAGAAAGCCAGGCCCAACGAGGCGGTATGGTTACCCAGTGCATAGTCTGGCTTAAGCGCACGTGCAACCATCGCGGGGTTTTGTGGTTTTACCCTTGTATCCACATGCTGTCCGTAATAACTATACGGCCAGCCATAAAAGGCACCTTCCCTGACGGAAGTCATATAGTCAGGCACCAGGTCGCTCCCCAGCTCATCACGTTCATTGACCACGGTCCAGAGTTTACCGCTCTGGGGTTGCCAAGCCATGCCATTTGGATTGCGTAAACCTGTGGCGAATGGCCGTGCCTGCGCACTGATAATGTCAAACTCCAGAATCAGCGCCCGTCCCACTTCCTTGTCCAGTCCATTTTCAGCCGCATTACTGTTCGACCCCACCGTAATATACAGTTTGCTTCCCTCTGGATTGGCAACCACATTCTTGGTCCAATGGTGATTCAGCTTGCCAGCAGGTAAATCCAAGACTTTGGCGCCTTTTGATGTAATTTGAGTGGCACCCTCTTGATAAGGGAAACGCAGCAAGGCATCAGTATTGGCCACATAAAGCATATTGCCAACCAAAGCCATCCCAAATGGTGAATTTAGATTCTGTAGAAATATAGTGTTCTGGTCGGCCACGCCATCACCATTTGTATCACGCAGCAAGCGGATACGGTTGGCACTCGGAAATGAGGAACCTGCTCGCCGCATCACCATTTTCATGATTTTTCCGCGAATGCCCTTGCTATCATCAGGTTTTGGAGGGGCATCCGTTTCAGCGACCAGCACGTCACCATTCGGCAATACATATAGCCAGCGTGGATGCTCAAGCCCCTGTGCAAAAGCCTGAACCTTTAAACCCTCCGCTGGAATTGGCATTTTCCCTTTGGGCCAGCCCTTGGCAGGTGCAATATTAACCGTAGGCAATAAAGCTGACTGCGGTTCAGGCAGCACAGGTTGTGGACCATAGCTCTCTGCAAGTGGATATTTGGAGGATGCGGTACAGCCTGAAAGAAGCACAAACATACTAAGGCCTGTAATAGACAAGATAAATTGGGTAGCCATCTTCATATCTCCATTTTTATTTTTGTTGCCACAGAAAGCATAAGGCGAAGCATCGTTGAGATATAGCCGATTTGCTTAACAGATTGTCTCTCTTGTAAATCAAACGTACCAATGTGTAGGGTGATGATGGTGCCAGCCTTATAACCCCATCTTTATAAAGTTATAAGGCTGGCTGATTATTATGGGGTGAGAATGACTTACGGCACTCTTCCGCCCTGTTGTCAAAAATTAAGTAAGAGCACGGATTGTTTATTCCTCATCCATATTAATTTTAACAAACATACCCACTGCAAAAATATAAGAATATAAAATAATTATTTATTGTAATAAAGATCATAAAAAATATTATTTCAACAAAAACCAGAAATAATTATTCAGCTAAAACATAAGATTAATATTTACAACAAAATATCAATATCATTAAGTTTTCTTATTTTAACCAGAAGAGATAAATTAAATAAATCCTAATTCTTTTATAAAATTTTATTTACCTTAATACGTTTATAAATAAAAACCACTCATCCATTATAAGAATAGCCAATATACATTTAGGATATATTCCATATCAATTTTCATTTTAGGTTTAGAGAAGAAAGTCCTGCACCCTAAAAAGGATTTTGGTAAATTTCCCTTTTCCCACTCTTTTCTTGATGATATTCCCATCAATTGAAGTCAATTCATTCCATTAACTTCAATTTTAAAATTTTACTGGTCTCTACTCTTGATCCAGGTTTGGGTACGTCCAAGAAGAGATATACCCACATAGCCATTTAATGTCATCTTTTTTCCATTTGGACTCATTCGAATAGTTCCCTTATAGGTTTTACCCGTCTCAGGATCAACAACCAGACCATTTACATATTCATTGGGATTTTTTGGATGTTTGGTAAAATGAGAAAGAATACGTAAACCAATAAGGGGCTGATCTTTTAATTCACCAGCGCATTGGGTACATTTTTCTACTTTCTGGGGAGTTCCATTTGGTAAGTCATAAATCTTTTCTATCTTTCCATCATAGCTGCCATCATTATTTTGATAAATGAGAATATTGGCCTCATGAACACCTGTTCTATCATTAATCGCTTTCCATTTACCTACAATATCATCTGCCCAGGCATGGCTCATAAATAAACAGGGAATTAGAAAAAATATAGTTATAAAAATCTGAGTTCTCAAAAATTTACCCCTTTTTCGAAATATTTTAATCTGCTGTTTGACTATGCAACAGATCAAGCCAATCTGAATAATTGAAAGTTAAGTTAATTACTGTATAAATCCACATAGAAATAAAATAAATCAATTCAGTGGATAACATCTTAAAAAAGCAAAAATGGAATGGTGTAAATATAACCATCCCAATAGATTTAGAAACGATAACCAAACTTCAATGCATAGGCAGTTGCATGATTATTTTTAAAATCGGCCTGTTCTGCAATTGGCTGAATCCCCTCAATCGGCAAGTAATACGTTCCATCTTCCGAAGTCACATCACCTAACCAAAAGTACTTAACACCAGCAGCGATGAAATAATTGGATGCTGGATTAAACTGGACTCCCATCCCAAATGACCATGATCCTTTGGTGGGGCCTAATGTTGAAGCGGGATTTCCAGTTCCTGAATCCCAGCCGATGTCTGTGGATGCACTCCATTTTTCAGTAAATTGATGTCCCACACCAATCAAGGCACTGTATTGGTCTTTATGATAACCATCTAGATTAAATCCATTTGTATATGCCCCGCCCGTTGCCTCAGTCATCAGGATTGAGGAGATCGCATCAAACTGCACAGGTCGGCTTGCAAATTTTTTCCAGTTCACCCACCTTAAATTGGTATAGATCAGTGTGTTGTCAGCCACACCTGTCTGAAAGTCAATATTGATTGACTGTGGTGTATCCAGCTTGGTTTTGGCAGGACTAACCAGTTGTAATGGCTCTCCAAAAACATCTTCCTCCACTTGCAGTTCATACTTAATTTTTGATCGGTAGGTAATAGCAGCCTTGAGTGCCATTTCAGGAATTTGATAACCCATTCCAGCCAACCAACCTATTTCTGCATCTTTTTTAAAATTAGCGTTATAGCCATTAAAAGCCTCAGTATAGGCTTTTCCTCTTAACGACACTTTTCCCTTTACATCCTGATAGACAGGTCCGCCATAAATCTGGACATTCTTAACTGGCGAGTATCCCAACAGCAGGCTCAGATTTTGTGTTTCAACTTTCGCCTCGGTTCCCTCATGACTCAGGTGATTATCAAAATAACTATTGTTTGCTTGTTGGGGATAAGAGATTTTCGCACCAAAGGGTTGATCGTAAAGAATCCCAACACTGAGATCATCCCTAAGCTGAAACTTTAAGGCAAAATTATAAAGACTAAATGAATTTGCCATATCCCCCGTATTGAGGTTCTGCGAATCATCCACCAATTCAGGACGATTCTTCACCTGACCTGAAATCTTGATATCGGCTATGGCCATACCTGCCTCTGCATAATTTCCATTTTCTAGAAATGGTAAAATACTCTGCCCAGACTGATCCATTGCCGCAGCATAGACCTCAGCAACAGGCAATACACATAAGCTTCCTAAAAAAATATTTGTTAGTTTCATTTCCATCATCCTTTGGAAAATGTTTATAAAGTTTTGGCATCTAAAAAAACTGATGAACTGGTGATCTACAAGTCAATGAAGCAAATACCTCTCCAGTTCTGATTTCTTGTTTTGCCCTATTCTTTTAACCACCCAGCATTTCATTAGAATTTTCCAATTTAAATAAACACGTTCATTTAAATTAATATAAATATTATTGAACGCGTTCTATAAAATCAATAAAAACCTGTAAAAAATTTTGAAAAACTTTGAAGAACTTATTTAGGTAATAAAAAAATCCCATATCTACAAAGATATAGGATGTATTGGCGTTCATTTTTTTGTAGCTAAAAAACTTAAGGACACTTATGTTTATACAAGTTTTTTATCCTGATAGTGCTTAAGAAAGCTGTCAATTTTGGGTTGAATTTCGCCATATCGTTTTTTGATTGCCAGTTCCATCAGCTCAATCTGAACCTCTTCCTGGGCAATCATATAGTTGAGAAATTCATTATCCCCACTAGGTCCCAAGCTACGTACTTTCTTTAAATCCTGCATATACACCTGAGTTTTTGAATAAACGAGCTTGAGTAACGCATCCAGCAATATGCCAGGCGTTGCACCAATCATTGAGGCTTTCGCTTTGGTAAAAGAAGATGGAGTGGTATCCAGACCTAATTTTTTTGCATAGGCTGCATAGCGTGGCGTATTAAACTTTTCTAATTTTTCGTAGGAACTCCAAAAAATATGCTCAGGCTCCCCCTCGACACGAATGGCAATTCGCTCAATGGTTCGAAGTGCAAAAGCCCGATTTTGTAGTTCATATTTCATTCCGCTTATAAAATCTTCAGACAACATACTTTTTACTCCTTGATCCAGCGAATCACCGATCATAACTTCTGAAAAACTGAACAGTTTTAGCTCATTACCGACCCAAACAATGATTAATTCATACACAAAAAATAGGATATTTATTAATCAAATTTTATGGCTATTGATTTTAATGAACGAGTTCAATAAAATCAATTTAAATTTAATGAACACGTTTAAAAAATTATGGAAGTGAAAATGAAGCTAAAAAATGACAACTGGGACGTAATTGTGATCGGTGCAGGTTTGGCAGGGCTGAAAGCTGCACTGGAACTAAAAAAGGCAGGTAAAAGTGTGCTGGTGATTGAGGCACGCGACCGTGTTGGAGGAAGAGCCAAATTGGGAGAAATCTGTGGACAGCCCATCGATCATGGTGGTCAATGGCTGGGGGCACAGCAATCACGTTTTAGGGAACAAGCCCAGACACTGAATGTTGAAATTTACCCGCAATATATCAAGGGCAAAAGTCTGCTTAGTTTGAATAATAAAGTCAGTCATTTTCAATCCATTCCCAAGCTTCCTTTATCTTCCTTATGGACTTTGGTCCGTGTTTATTATCGCTGGCAAGGTGATATGAAATTAATGTCTGATCACAAGTCTTGGTCAGCCGAAAAAGTTCAGCAATGGGACCGACTCTCACTTGATGAATGGATCAAAGAAAATGTTAAAAATCAAATAGCCAATGATTTTACTCACTTATTAGTGAATGCCATTCTTTGTACAAATGCTTCAAAAACGTCCTATTTGTTTTTTCTGGAATGTCTACGACAAGGACAGGGCATAAAAGTCATGGCTGATGTGAAAGGCGGTGCTCAACAAGATAAATTTGTTGGAGGCGCATGGCAGATTACTCAAAAAATGGCTGACTTACTTGAGGGAAATATTGTTTTGAACAGGCCTGTTCTTTCAGTACAGCAGGATAAAAATGGTGTACAGGTGAATTGTGCTGAAAGTCGTTTTAAAGCAAAAAAACTGATTATTACAGCACCACCAGAATATATTGAGAAAATTAAGTTTACACCTGAATTAACAGAAGAAAAATCTAAGCTATTGCAAGGCATGGAAATGGGCAATGTGATTAAAGTACACATTGCTTATCCAACCCCTTTCTGGCGTCATCGTGGTTTAAACGGATCAGTAATGAGTCCTGATCACCATTTAGGTATTGTTTTCGATCAATCACCCCATGATGAGAAGATTGGAATTCTAGTCGGGCTTATTGAAGCTCATCACGCAATTGCGATGGGATCACTCTCAACAGAACAACGTAAAAAAATTGTGCTCTCCGATCTTGTGCATTACTTCGGTTCTGATGCTGCCGAACCACTTGATTATGTTGACTGCAACTGGGATCAGGAGCAGTGGTCTTCGGGTGGCTATGCGGCACATACCAAGCCAGGCATATTGTCAAAATATGGAAATGCCTTGCGGGAACCTTTTGGACATATCCATTGGGCTGGAACAGAAACAGCCACCGAATTTATGGGCTATTACGAAGGTGCCCTTGAATCTGCCATACGGGCAGTAAAAGAAGTCATTGAAACCGTTTAACTCCCTCCATGTTGACATTGAGAGAGTTGAATAAGCTTTTTAATTTATTCCTTTTGGGATGTCATTCCCCTGCTCACCCAGTTATTTAAAGGATTTATCATGAAATTAACCCATTTAAGTGATATCCAGCATTCAGCCACTGCACACATGCAGAATATTTTTGCACAGCAAAAAATTGCTTTTGATGCTGAACCTTATCCAGAACTTGCTTATAGACGAAATAAACTGGTTCAACTGAGAAAACAAATTATTCGTTATCAGGATGTTATTGCAACAGCGATTAGTCAGGATTTTGGCTCAAGATCAATTGAGGAATCAAAATTGCTCGATTTACTGGGTTCTGTTCTGGAGGCTGAGCATGCAATCAAGCATGTGCATCGCTGGATGCGACCAAGCAAACGCCATACCGAACTGTTATTTTTATCCAATAACTTAAGGGTTCAGTATCAGCCCAAAGGTGTTGTCGGGGTGATTGTACCGTGGAATTTTCCAGTGTATCTGGCTTTAGGACCTTTGGTTGCCGCAATCGCTGCGGGTAATCGTGTCATGATTAAACTGTCAGAATTTACCCCAGCAACCAATGCTGTACTTCGCCGTATGCTGCAAGAAATCTTTGAGCAGGAAGAGGTTGCTGTTTTTGGTGAGGAAATTGTCAATCCAGCGGAGTTTACCAATCTCCCATTTAATCATATCGTATTCACTGGTTCTCCTGCGATTGGGCGTGTGGTGATGCGCTCTGCCTCAGAAAACCTGACCCCAGTCACGCTTGAACTCGGTGGTAAATCTCCTGCCCTCGTCACCAGAAACTACCCAATTGCTGATGCAGCAAAACGAATCCTGCATGGTAAGGCAACCAATTGCGGTCAGATTTGTGTGGCACCCGACTACGCACTGGTTCCACAGGAAAGTGTTGATCAGTTTGTTGCAGAATGTCAGCATAATTTCACTGAAATGTTTGGTCGCAATGTGACGAAGAACCTTGATTATACTTCTGTCATTAATGAACGGCATCTTCAAAGAATTCAGGACATCCTGACCGACGCAAAAGAAAAGGGAGCACAAATTATTGCTTGTGGTGAATACGATTTTGAAAAAGATGCCCGTCGCATGCCCATTCATATCGTACTGAACTGCACCCAGCAAATGCGTATTCTGAAAGAGGAGCTATTTGGACCTGTTCTGCCTATCATTGCATACAATAGTCTGGATGATGCGATTGCCTACATCAAAACGGATGAGCGCCCATTGGCACTGTATTGCTTTTCACATAATAATGCAGAGCTTGACCATATCCTAAAACAAACACATTCTGGTGGCGTAACCATCAATGATTGGGGTTGGCATGTGGTCAACCATGATGCTCCTTTTGGCGGAATCGGTAACTCTGGTATGGGCACTTATCATGGTGAGGAAGGATTCCGTGAGCTATCCCATGCCAAAACAGTGTTTTCACGTCATCGGTTGTTTCCAACCCAATTATTTTACGCACCATATGGAACTTGGGTTCAAAAACTAACCTTGGGTTTCTTTTTAAAGAAAGGCGATCCGACCCTAAAATAAGATTTATTCACTGTTTTTAAATGCCCCTTGTGTAAACGGGGCATTTATATTTTAAGCAATAGGTTATGAAAATAACCCAACAAAAAACCGACTTTTAACCCAAAGTCGGTTTGTTTGAAATGACACTCATATTGCCTGCTTATTGATCACCTCTTTTGCAGCACGAATGCCCGACTGTAATGCACCATCCAGATAACCAGTCCATTCAGTTGCCGTTTCTGTACCCGCCCAATGGATTCGATCAAAGGGTTCCCGAATACAATCACCATAGGTTGTCATTGCGCCTGGCGGCATGTGGGCAACATAGCCACCTTGTGACCACTCTTCGGTTAACCAGTCCTGTTCAACATACTCCAAAGGATGGGCAGCCTGATGACCAAAATAATAGACATAATCTGCAATCACACGCTTACGCCGTGTATCAGCATCTAAAGCACTGAGTTCAACAGCATAGTCTCCCTCGATCAAACCCAGTAAAACACCATGACTTTCATTTTGGGGAGATTGGTCGAAAACAACGCTGACTGCCCGATCTGTTGCAACCACAGCACCATTTAACTTTTGATGTCTCCAGAAAGGCTTGTTGTAGGCCAAGTGAACCTTGATGACCGCCCCCATAATCATGCTCTGTAATAATTTGGCACGTTTTACAGGTAGCTGTGGTGTGTAATGAATCTTGGATGCCAGAACAGGTGGTGTTGCAATAATGATATTTTTTGCTTTA
Organism: Acinetobacter thutiue; assembly: GCF_030385805.1. Classification (NCBI taxonomy): domain Bacteria; kingdom Pseudomonadati; phylum Pseudomonadota; class Gammaproteobacteria; order Moraxellales; family Moraxellaceae; genus Acinetobacter; species Acinetobacter thutiue. The sequence goes on along the minus strand of NZ_JAUDZE010000002.1, from coordinate 264,759 downwards.
TAGCTTTGGGCTTTACACGTCACGATAACATGATCCACATGCTGCTCAACTGCCATGACTGGCGAATTTAAAATAATATTTTCACCCAAGTAATCTGAAATAAGTTTAGAAATTTGCCAAGCCCCCCACCAACAAATTTATCTTGCTGTGCCCCCTTTTCAGTTGAAATTAAAACCTCTAATCCATGCCCTTGTTTGAAATATTCCAGAAAATATAAATAGGAAAGCTGAGATGAATTGCAGCAGAATAATGCCCCAACAATTGTCCTTATAAAGTCCCGCGCCGCTTCGGTACGTACATTTTTTAAAATCCAGCTTTCTACAGTTTCAGCATCCCACTGCTTCGCATTGCTTGCCAGCCAGGGTTTACCATGGGGCAAAGACTGAATTTCCTTATTCCAGCGCCGATCAATCAATGCAATCTCAATTAAAGCAGCTATAGGAAGTTTAGGCATATCCGACTTATAAGATTTAACCAAGCCCTCACGACTAAATAGGCTCGCACCTTTTGCAAATTGAGGATAGGTTTGCACGCCCAGCTCCTTTGCTTGAGCCAACAACAATTTTTGCTGAGGTCCAACCCACTGACCTCCCAGATCAATCGTTTCTCCATTAATCTCGCCCGCTTTTGAACGACCACCTACCCTGTCACGAGCCTCAAGTACAAGTACTCGCTTCCCAACCTTTTTTAGTTCCATTGCAGCTTTCAGCCCTGCCAAACCTGCACCGACCACAATTACATCCCATATTTCATTATTTGTTGCAGTTTTCATCATCATCTTCCATTTTTAAAATTCTACCTTTATTTAATGAACGCGTTCATTAAAATTAAATTTGATTTTAAAAAACATGTTTACTAAAATCAATACCTATGGAAAATAAACAAACAAAAACGTCTCGTCGTGGGCGTCCTCCCCGTAGTCAGGAGGAAATAATAGCAAGCCGAAATATCATTATTCAGGCTGCCAGAGACTTATTTGCAGCGCATGGCTACGAAGGCGTATCCATGCGTAAAATCGCAGCAAAAGCGGAATGCTTACCTGCTTCGCTATACAACCTGTTTCCAAGCAAGAGACATCTGCTCCACCATATTTGGGAAAATATTTTTCTTGATCTCATGAGGGAGTTAGAGGAATGCTATAAGAATACGCCTGCGTCTGAACGACTAGAAAATCTATGCCTCACACAAGTTGATTTTTGGTTAAACCGACCTGATGACTGTCGAGCGATTTTCTTGATAGAAGACCACCCTCAGAATCCTGAGGAGCACTATTTTGTGGATGATTCACAAGCTGTTCCACAATTAGAGATTTACACACGTGCAATCACCGAAGCACAACAACGTGGTGAAGTAAAAGCGGGCGATCCTAATGAAATCAAGAATGTTCTACTCTGTAGTATCTTAGGTATTGCCCTAAGCTTAATTGGTATTCCTGAGTATCCCTGGGGAAATCCAAATACATTGAAAGAAATGACAATACGAGCACTGATTATTGGATTGAAATAAAAAATTGTTATTGAAAACAGTCATGCCAGAGTTAAGCTGTACTTAACTTTGGGTATTGATTGAGATTCTTCCTCTTTCTCTATATATAAGATTATAACAGTGAATTTCAGGCATAAAAAAACCACATCGGGGATATGATGTGGCGAAAGGGTGAATTACGTTATAAAAAGTACCTATCCTGAATAAATACCTTTAAATTTCTATACTAACTTTTTGCAATGTTATTGAGCAGTTCAGGCTCCAGCATAAAGAAGTCCCGTCCAAAGTTTTCCAAAGGAATGTCTGAAACATTGATGTGGTATTCAATGTCACCATTTAAAAAACTCTGCGACTTTTGTATGGAACGCTCCCAACCAAATCCCTTTCCACATTGCCTCAATAAATATTGATAGACTTTTGCATCATTAACCCTTAACAAGAACGCGTTATCCGATAACTGCTGTATCGAGACGTTTTGTGAATATTGCACATCAATCATGATCCACTCCTTAGAATAAATGACCAAGTGAATAACAGTTATCATTATGCATAATTGGTTTTATTTCAACCATAAACTCATATTTTTCTATAACTATTAACGGGTTAATGAGGATTTCTGACATAAAAAAACCACATCGGGGATGATGTGGCGAAAAATGTCACTGTATGGATACAGTGTTGTCAGATGCTTAGGCTAATTGTTTCTGCTTAAATCAAACTGAATTATTGAAAAAATTCCAATCCACAAATTATTGAGTCTTTCATCTTTATCCAGCTATAACACTTGCTTATATTTCAATCATTAACCCCCTTATTTATAGATTTAGATGTCAATTTTCAATATTTATGCTATGATGCCCGTTCATATATGGGGGTGTTATTGGCTTCGACGCTGGTGATGAAGCTCATAGATGCATGCCGAGAGCGCATTTTCTCTCGTAAATAAAATTTGCATTTTAATAGTCGCAAACGACGAAACTTACGCTCTAGCTGCCTAAGGGCAGCTTGTCCGCTTCACTGAATACTTGTGGTCAGTGAACCCGACCGAAGCGCACGCACACAAGTCCGTATAAAGTCAAGCCTCGGGGCTTTATACCAAACTTAGAGGATCGCGCCTTGTACCCTGTTCGTCGGGTCGCTTGGTGTTAAAATAATAGACGATATCTAAGCATGTAGTATTCTCGAGTGTAGTGCTGGCGGACGCGGGTTCAACTCCCGCCACCTCCACCAAATACCTAAATTTATATGCTGTCACATGATGGTATATAAAAGAAAAAGGCTTAAGCTATAATGGTTTAAGCCTTTTTTTTGCCTAAACATAACTAGCCATAGGGATACATGCCGTGTATCCTAGCGTGTATCCCCTCATATTTATTGAACTCGCAGGGATACAAGAAAATGAAACGAACAGACATAAAACGCAGACCACTAGCAGACACCGTACTTGCAACCCTTGAGCCTGAATTAAAAGAATATCGGGAGCTAGACGGCAACGGCTTATATTTTCGTATCAAACCTGATGGCAATAAATCTTGGCAATTACGATATAAAAAAGCTGATGGTAAATGGTCATGGTTAGGCATTGGAGGCTATCCTGAAATATCAGGACAGTTAGCACGTAAAAAAGCGAAAGAACTTTTAAGCGACATTTCAAAAGGTGATAACCCCATCATCACCAAACAAGAACGTAAGCGCAAAGAAATAGAACAGCACAGTGCAACCTTTGAAGTTTTAGCTCGTGAATGGTTAGACACAAAAAAGGAATCATGGGTACAGGACACCATGAACCGAAATAAAGGCGCATTGGAAAAACACATATTCCCTATTTTTGGCACACGCCTATATGCCACCATCAAGCCTATTGAATGGATGAACTTGTTAAAAAGCATTCAGCAAGAAAAAGGCATTATTGAACAGGTGAACCGTATGCGCTCGATGTGTCGTGACATTTACGACTTTGCAAAGGTCACTGGACGTATGGACTACAATCCACTTGAGGGCATTCAAAAATATCTACAACAAGGCAAAAAGCAAAACATGCTGCATGTGAGTGAGCCTGAACTCCCTCCGCTACTCCGAGCTATCAATAATTATCCGACTATGGATGTACGTATAGGCTTGCAGCTTTTAGCTATGTTGTTTTGCCGACCAACTGAACTAAGACAAGCCAAGTGGCAAGAATTTGATTTAGAGCAAGGCTTATGGAATATCCCTGCTGAACGTATGAAAAAACGCCCTGAGCATCTTGTACCGTTGCCAACTCAAGCCACCACCCTATTAAAAGAATTGCAAAGCTATGAAACCAATTCTAAATACTTATTTCCAAGCAGATCGGACAAAAGCAAACCTAAATCAGACACGGTTTTTATTATGGCTTTGCGCCGTATGGGTTATGAGGGCAGACAAACCCCACACGGATTTAGGCATATTGCGAGTACCTTGTTAAACAATCGTGGCTTTGATGAACGCCATATTGAAGCAGCACTGGCACACGTTAAAGACGGCGTGGCAGGCGTATATAACAAGGCTCAATATTTAGATGACAGAGCAAGCATGATGCAATGGTACGCCAATCATTTAGAAGAAATTGCAGACCAAAGCATTATTCAATTTAAGAAAGCACAGTGACGCAATTTGTCGCTGTAATTGCCAATAGATACACAAATATAGCTTAATATCGTTTATATTCAGATTGCTAAGTCTAGGTTAGCTCCCGAAAGTCGGACACCCAATCCGATTGACTTAGCAGCTTTTTGGGGATGCTTGGGAGGCATGAATTGAAACGTATTAGCGATAAGGGGAAAATACCCGAGTTTTTCAATAATAAAAGATATGACGAATATTATAAAAATTGTGGTGTGGTGGAACTAGCTCACGAAATCCAAGAACGACAAAATATCTCACGGAAAATCAACGGCATATTTGAGGATGATTACATTACTCCTATTACAGACGATGACATTAAGAATAAAAAAATCGTCAGTAGAAAACGCTTTAGGATTGTTAATGGTGAGCGCATTGAATACACCCCACCCCCGAGGACTATTGAGCAAATCATTGAAGATGACAAAAAGTTTTATTTGAGATGGATTGAGGGTTTTGCAGAGCAGACTTATGCTGAGCATCCAAAACTAGGGAAAATACTCAACAGCAAAAAACCTATGGAGATATTTCCGCGATTTTTATTTGATTGTAGACCATATATACAGCCACTAAAGGAAGCCACAGACGATATAGAAATTCGTGTTAAATATGCATTGAGGGGGAATGTGGATGCTTATGATGAATACCCAGCTATTAGTATTAATTTAGATTTTTCCGATGATGCAATTATTGCGGGCGTAAAAAAGCATTTAATACAATTGAGAAAGCAGCTAAAGCACAAGCCAAAACTTCTACCACCTAAAGAATATCTAAGAAAATTTAAAAATTTTAGAGCCTTGCAAGTGATTGATATTTTGCTTTGGCAGAAGCTAACAGATCATCATATTGAATATGAAACTTTGGCAGAGTTTTTATTTCCTCAAGGACAATTTACTGGAAAGCAACTAAGAGAAACTATTATTCCATTTACAAAAAAACTTTTAGATTCAAAAAGTAATGAATCTGCATACATGTTTTATCTAGCAGATAAAAAGTAGTGAAAAGTAATCTAAATTCGTTTTCACAACTCTAATAATTATTAAAAAACATACTGCACCTACACAATATTTTGTCATGTAGGTGCATAAATGACTATCAAACCAATCCGTATTCAATTTAAAACAGCTTGTGAACTACTGGACATAAAACAAGAAGCGTATGAAGAATTAAATCTTTTGCACTTGCAAGCAAAAATTCAGGAAGCAATTGGGTCATTTCACGGTAGGGGTTTAAATCAGCATAAATCCACAATGAAATATTTAAATCAAAAAATATCGAAATGTGAGGAAGATTTACAGCTAAAACTTTGGGAAAATATAGGGGAGTAAAACTGTGATGCGTATAAAAAACCCAAAGACCAAATAAACCTCATGTCAGATTTAAATAAAAAAACTCGGATTAATAAGTCCGAGTTTTTTGAAAATAAACATCTATTTAAGTTAATGCGGTGCTGGCCCACCTGTAATCTGCTTCGGTTTGGGACTCATCCAGATCAGGGCACTGGCAAAGATAAATACAATCGCCAGAATCATAAACACATGGTTGGCTGAAATGGTAATTGCCTCTTTATCAACGAGATTCGCAATCACACCTAAGGTCGCATCAGGAGAGAAACCATTTTGCAACAAGGTATTCTGTACTTCTTGCGGATGTAAGGTATTCACCATTTCACTACGTGCCACTTTGGCATGGTCATCCCAAATCGTCACTGCAATGGATGCACCAATCGCCCCTGCCATGGTTCTTAGGAAGTTCATCAGACCTGCGGCAGAAGCCATTTCCTGTGGCAGCACCGAACCCATTGCAATATTCGACAGTGGAATAAAGAAGAATGGCACTGCAAAGCCCTGCAAAATCTGCGGCCAAGCCAATGCCATAAAGTCGGCATCGGTCACCCAGAATGCACGCATGACCGTGACAATACCCAACAAGGCCAAACCAAAACTCGCCAATGCCCGTGGATCATATTTGGTTGCCAGTTTTGCCACAATCGGTGACATGGTCAAACTACCAAAGCCCATCGTGGCAGTCAGATAGCCTGCCCATGTTGCGGTATAACCAAGATTGATCTGTAGCCACTGTGGAATAAGCACAATACTGCCAAAGAACGAACCAAAGCCAAACGCCAGTGCCAGCACGGAAACTGCAAAGCCCCGATGGCGGAACACATACAGGTTGACCACGGGATGTTTATCGGTCAGCTCCCAAATCATAAAGACAATGAAGCCAACGACTGCCACCAAGGCAAGCATGATAATACTGCTGCTATTAAACCAGTCGCGCTCATGCCCGAGATCAAGCATCAACTGCAAGGCACCAATCCATAGCACCAATAGACCTAAACCAATCGCATCAATCCGCAATTTTTCAGTTTTGGTTTCAGCCACAGACAATAGGCGAATTGCAGCCAGCGCACAGAAAATCCCAACAGGAATATTGATAAAGAAAATCCAGTGCCAGGATAAATTATCACTAATCAGGCCACCGAGAATCGGCCCCAGGATTGGCCCAACCACGGTGGTCATGGCCCACATGCCCATCGCCTGTGAATGCTTTTCAGGCGGGAAAATGCGCATGAGCAAGGTTTGGCTGAGTGGCATCAACGGGCCACCGCAAAGCCCCTGACCGATACGGAAAAATACCAGCATTTCCAAGGAGGTCGCCAAACCACAGAGGAATGAAAAGATGGTGAAACCAATCAGCCCGAAGACAAAGACCCGAACCGTTCCAAAGCGTCCTGCTAGCCAGCCTGTTAAAGGCACACAGATGGCTTCAGCAACGGCATAGGAGGTGATGACCCATGTGCCCTGCGAGCTGGAAACGGCCAAATTGCCTGTAATATGTGGAACGGAAACGTTGGCAATGGTGGTATCCAGTACCACCATAAAATTTGAAAGGGCGATGACAAAAGCGGCAAGCAGTAATCGCCCGCCACTGAGTTCTGCAAAAGGTGTTTGCGTTTTCATGGCTGCTTACTTCGATGCCAGATCAATATCCGCCTGCATAGACAAGCCCACTCGCAATGGATGTTCTGCAAGTTCTTTAGGATCAAGGCTAATGCGTACAGGCAAACGCTGTACCACCTTAATCCAGTTACCTGTGGCATTTTGGGCAGGAATTAAGGCAAATGCCGCACCTGTTCCACCTGAGAAGCCCTGTACCACACCGTGATAGACCACATCATCCCCATAAAGATCAGAGGTCAATGTGACTTTCTGCCCTGCCTTGACTTTGGCAAGCTGGCTTTCTTTATAGTTGGCATCCACATACAGTGCTGATACAGGCACCACTGACATCATCACTGTGCCTGGTGCGACACGTTGCCCGATCTGAATATTCTTGCGGGTGATGACACCATCAACTGGCGCACGAATCACGGTACGTTCCAGATCAAGCTGTGCCTGTTCAACATGCGCTTTCGCAACCAATACATCAGGCGTGGATGCCTCGTTGAAGCCTTGAATCAATGCCTCATTTGCGGCCAATGTGCTTTCCGCAGCTTTACGGCTTGAGGTTGCCTGTGCCAAACCTGCCTGTGCCAACTCAAGGCTTGCTTTCGCGGTTGATACCGTACTTTGTGCCTTGCTCAGTTCTTCCTTGGAAATCGCACCTGATGCAGCCAACTCATTACGGCGTTTAAGTTCCAATGAGGCACGGTCATAATCGGCCTGGGCTTTGGTCACTTGCGCCTGTGCGCTGGTGATTTCATCATTACGCACCACAACCTGAGAGTTCAAGGAACTGCTGTTGGCCTGACTTTGTTTGTATTGACGCTGTGCCTTTGCCAATTCAGCCTGTGCCTGTGCCAGTTGAATCTTGGCATCACGCTCATCAATGCGGACCAGCACATCACCCTGCTTAACTTGCTGAGTATCCTTGACCAAAACCTCAGACACCTGTCCACTGACCATTGAGGTAATCTGCGCGGTTTCCGCACCGACATAGGCATTGTCAGTATTGACTGAATGGTTGAAGAACATCGCCCAAATACCATACAGAATGGCTGCAAGAATGAGAATGAGTGCGAAAAATCCTAAAAACTTTTTACGTTTTGCTTTCATTGCATCATCTGCTGCCAAGTTTGAAGCAGCATCCTGTTGATTTGCTTGGGCGTCAGTCATAAGTTATTCCTGAAAATTAAAGAGACTTTTAACTTTTGGTTTAATCAGCCGATCAGTTTAATTTTGAAAACTGAACCGAATGTTAAAACAAAAGATCAAAATACAAACAAAAATCCAGAAAACATTCTAACGACAAAAAATCACATATCGAGAATAAAAAAAATAACTGATGCGTTCAATTCTCATATTTTGATAATTATTTTTATATAAACCTTATTTTCACCTATAAAAAAAGCGTCCAATGACGCTTTAAATGTTTGCTCAATGCCCTAGTACGCATAAGACGCAATTGCGGTTGCGATTGGCTTGTCTTCATCATTGACCATCGTCATGCGCATGGTGCAGCCCTTACGCCCCAGACGTAATGTTTCAGCACGCGCAATAAAGAATTGGCCACGCCCTGGTGCCAGATAATCCACACGCATATCGACTGTTGCCAAACGGGAAACTTTTTTAATGGTATCAGGCAAATTCTCAGGGGTTGAATGACGATAAAGCTGTTCCATCGCAACAATACCACCAATACTATCCAATATGGTTGCGGCCACACCGCCATGCAGGATTTGAAAGGCTAGGTTCCCCACCAGCTCAGGCTTCATTTCCACATAGGCTTCAATCTGGTCATCGACCACACGCATCACCATGCCACTGTATTTAAAAAATGGACAGGCATTAAAAGATTTACAAAGTTGCTTTAACACCACAGCATGATCTACTTCCACACCTAACTGAATATTACCCGTCCAGTTTTTCTTTACATCATTCATACGCTGCCAACATCCAAAGGAACGATAAACATCCCATTATTTTGTACAAATCTAAAATTATGGGGCTACAATAGCGAGGTTCTTTCATTGGTTCAGGCTGCCAAGCTCTCCCCAGCATGCCTTAAATGAGCCAATTATTCCTATAGTGTAATACTGAACATCGAGATTGTTATGACTTATACGTTCAATCGTCCAGCTTTCCCTGCGACTCGCATGCGCCGTATCCGTAAAAATGACCAGCTCCGTGCCATGGTCAGCGAAACACAACTCACTGCTAATCACTTGATTTATCCAGTATTTGTACTACCAGGACAACAACAAAGCCAGGACATTCCAAGCATGCCAAATGTGCAGCGTTTGTCTGCCGATTTATTGCTCAAAAAGGCGGAAAGCCTGCTGAAACTTGGTGTATCCAAACTTGCCCTATTCCCCGTAACACCACAACAAGATAAAAGTTTAACGGCGGAAGCGGCTTGGCATGAAGATGGTCTGGTTCAAAACACTTGCCGCCTGCTTAAAAAAGAATTGCCTGAAATGGTGCTGATCACCGATGGCGCACTTGATCCATACACCACACATGGTCAGGACGGCATTATTGATGATACAGGCTATGTACTGAATGATGAAACGGTGGAATGCCTGATCAAACAGGCACTCAGCCATGCCGCAGCAGGCGCGGATGTGGTCGCGCCAAGTGACATGATGGATGGCCGTATTGGTGCGATTCGTCAAGCACTTGAGCAAAATGGTTTTATCTATACCAATATCATGGCCTATTCAGCCAAATATGCATCCAGCTTTTATGGCCCATTCCGTGATGCGGTAGGTTCAGCCAGCAACCTAAAAGGTGGCAATAAATACAACTATCAAATGGATATTGGCAACCGCGCAGAAGCCCTGCATGAAATCGCCCTTGATATTCAGGAGGGTGCGGACATGGTGATTGTAAAGCCAGGTATGCCGTATCTGGATATTGTACGTGAAGTCAAAGATACCTTTGGTGTTCCAACCTTTATCTATCAGGTCAGTGGTGAATATGCGATGCTTGCGGGCGCAATTCAAAATGGCTGGTTATCGGACAGTGTGATTCTGGAGTCCTTAATGTGCTGCCGTCGTGCAGGTGCCGATGGGATCTGGACGTATTTTGCTGAAGAAGCAGCCCGTAAACTGAAAGAGATGAAATAATATTCATTGCTTCTAAAATGAGAACCTACCCAGCAGCGTCTTGCCGAGTCCTCATCTTATTTTAGGATAAGCCTGCGGCTCGCCCTACTTTTCTTTCGGGAAAAGTAGGCAAAACCATTGTCATCCGCAAAACTCGTTAACTACTGTTAGCTAGTTTGCTGAATCGCAGAAACAACACTTTATTAATAAAGTCCTGCCTCGAACAATTGCGGATGACGTTTCCAAGTATCAAATTTCAGGATTAATTTTCTTGAGCTTGAGTTGAACGTATGCATATTGCCATCATCGGTGCGGGTATTATTGGATTAATGACTGCACTGGAGCTTGCTGAACAAGGCTGCTCAGTGGATATTTTTGATCAGCAACAAGCAGGTCAGGCTGCTTCATGGGCGGGTGGCGGTATCCTCTCCCCCATGTATCCGTGGCGATATGCACCTGAAGTCAATCAACTCGCCCAGTATGGCAAATCCTTGTATCAAATGTGGAATGAAAAACTGCTGCCGATTACAGGCATTGATTTTCAAATCCACGATACTGGAATGTTAATTTTTGACCAAGAAGATTTCAACCCTGGACTAAACTACGCAACCCAATTCAATGAGCCAATGCAGCAATGCGACCTGTTCAATCGCAAACAACTTGAACAGGTTAATCCACATATTTCAACACAATTCCAGCAAGCCATTTATTTTCCCCAGCTTTCCAATGTCCGTAATCCACGTTTATTGCAATCGCTGATTAGCTATTTAAAACAGCATCCCTCCGTGCGTTTTTTTGAAGATTGTCCCGTTAAAAAACTGATCATTCAAAATAAAAAAGTACAAGGCATTCAAATAGAAGATGGCAGAAATTTCTTTGCTGATCATGTCGTGATTACATCAGGTGCCTGGAGTCAGCATTGGGCCGAACAGCTACAACGAAAAATCCCTGTACATCCTGTACAAGGTCAAATGCTACTGTTTAAAACGCCTGAAAACTGGCTACCAACCATGTGTATGAATCGGGTGATGTACCTGATTCCACGTCAGGATGGTCATATCGTCTGTGGTTCCAGCATGGCGGATTGTGGTTTTAGCACCGCAGTGGATGAGCAAACGCAGCAGGATATTTTAACGGCGTGTCTGGAAATGGTGCCTGAGCTGGAACAGTTCCCGATTGTGCAACGCTGGGCTGGGTTACGTCCAAGTTCGCCACACGGTATTCCGTATATTGGCCCAATGCCTGAAATTGAAAACCTGTGGGCTAATTTTGGACATTTCCGTAATGGGCTGTGTATGGGTGCGGGTTCGGCACGTTTACTGCGCCAGTTAATGCTAGGACAAGAAACCCTTGTTTCGCCAATCGCCTATTCACCAGAACGCCTAAAAAAACAGGATTTAATCTCTTCCTAAAATTTCGCTCAAGGCCGATTTCAGGTCGGGATACTGAAACTGGAAACCTTGGTCCAGCAATGCCTTAGGTGATACAAATTGACCATTTAGAATCAATTGGGATTGCTCACCCAAAGCCAGTTCAAAGACACATTTCGGCATTCGAATAAAAGGCTTACGTTTTAAAACCTGCCCTGCGACCTGAACAAATTTTTGCTGATTGGATTGCTCAGGCGCAACCAGATTATAAACCTTTTGCTTACTATTCGATTGCAGCAGAAAAACCATTGCATTGAGTACATCCTGAATATGAATCCAGACAATTGGCTGCCGTCCTGAACCGATCTTGCCTACTGCATTTAAGCGAATGGGTAACAGCATTTGCGGTAAAATCCCTCCATTTCCAAACACAACGCCCAACCGAATAATTTTGGTATTTTGCTGACTAAAGTTCAGTGCGGCTTGTTCCCATGCCTGACAAAGTTCAGACATAAAAATTGTTTGCGGTGGTGTGTTTTCATCACAAATGGCAGTCCATTGTTCTTGAGGATCAATGCCATAATAGCCAATCGCTGAACCTGAAAGAATGCATTGTGGGAAAATCTGCTTTTGCTCCAGCCATTGATACAGACTTTGAGTTACAGAGACACGACTTTCAATGAGCTGTTGCTTACGCTGTTCTGTCCAGCGCTTTTCCCCAATATTTTCTCCAGCTAGATTGATCACATAATCAATCTGTTGGGAACTCATCTGTTCAAAGTCATTTACCCAAGTTAAATCTGGATGATCAGAAACTTTATTCTTTTGCCGAGTGAGCGCAATGACCTTGTATTGCCTTTCCAATAAAAATGGCAATAGATGGGAACCGATAAAACCACTGGCGCCCGTGACCAGGACAGTCAATTTTTGCATCACACAACCTTTATAAAATGATATGCATCCTAGTCTTGGCAAAATTGGCATGAATTACAAGTGAAGTTTTTTATCCTAATCAAACATCTTGTTTACCATTCTTTGCGCCTGTGGACCATAGAACCAGTAGGTCATTAGAAATAGTGGAATAGCAAGCATCGCCCACATGCCTAACACCGCGATGAGAAATTGCGGTTGTTTTAGATAGAGCAGAAAATTCTGCCAAATTTCAGGGTCTTTATGGGCAAAGATAAATAAACCGAGTAATAAACCACAAATGTTATATCCCCAAAAAATCAGGGTAAATCCTAAAGTCAGGCGTTTCTTTTCCTGCACAGTTGGGGCGCGGCGCTGTTGCTTTAAAAACCTGAATAAGACAAAAATAATCGCGATTAAATAAGGAACAGCGGTAAGCACACCACCTATGCTATTGGGTAGAATTGCTGCCAATACGCCAGCAATCAAGGTTGAAACCAGACAAATAATAAAAAACCAAATATAATACAAACGCAATGAAATCATTAACATAAACCTAGCTAGAGCGGTTTCGAGAAATAATTATAATTTTTTTTCACTTTTTTTTCATTTTTATGTCAACCAATCCTCAACTATCACCGTTATATAGGGTACAAGGTCGCAGCAACCGATTGGACATTGCACGGCATCCGCAACGTTTTCGGTGACCTTTCATTATGACTCTCCATCTTTTGCAAAGGTTTTGTTAGCAGCCAAAACCTTGAATAAAGATTTTGACCGACGATTTATCATCACTCGAATCGTCGGTTTTTATTTGCCTGAAATTTACAGTGCCAAACCGTTGCTGGCAGGGCTATTTTCTCGATTTAGACAATAATATCTTTGGAATTTGCGAAATTGATGTGAATGCAAAATGACAATGCTATACTAAAATTTCATAAAATTAAAATAGTTAAGTTTTAGAAAATGAAATGTCCAAACTGTCAAACGGAAGTGGCAAACGACAATATCAATATTCAAAGTGATATGGGAAAATGCCAGGCATGCAACCACCTGTTTCGTGTTTCAGAACATTTTGACAGGCCTGCATTTGCATTTGACCTGAACCAGCCTCCTAAAGGGACCTGGTATAAAAACAATATGCAGGAAATTAAGCTTGGAGCAACGCTAAGAAGTCCAATCGCGTTCTTTCTTGTGCCATTTATGTTGATTTGGTCAGGCGGATCATTGGGTGGCATTTACGGTACTCAAATTGCAAAACAGCAGTTCAGCCTTTTACAAAGCCTATTTGGGATTCCATTTCTTCTTGGCACATTATTTTTTGGATTTATTACTCTGATGGCGACATTCGGCAAAGTGGAGCTGACTATTGACCGTCAAGGTGGACGTGTTTTTACAGGAATTGGCAAACTGGGTAAATCCAGGTCTTTCCAGTGGCATGAAGTGACCCGAATCCGTGAGAGTTATGTCTCCAACTCATCCAACAGACAGCAGGGACAAATCTTTATTGATGCGGCTCAACCTATCCGTTTTGGTTTAGGGCTTTCTCAAGAGCGACATTACTATCTGTTCCACGCCCTCAAGAAAATCCAGTCACAATATAAACCTGAACGAAGATAATTCGATTTAAAAGTATTCACCAACAATCCATCATGACATGAATTGTCGGTTTTAATTTTTATTGCCCTTTAAACTGTGGCAAACGTCTTTCCAGCATGGCATGCACTCCCTCCTGTGCATCCTGTGATGCAAATAGTGGCTTGAGGTAACTGTCCATGTTCTGAAAGGCAAAAGTCTGCCCTTGTGTCACCGCATCGGTTGCCGAAGCCAACAAGGCCTGCACAGCAAGTGGTGCAGAAATACAGATTTCTTTGGCAATTTCGATGGCACGTTGCAACTGTTTGCCATTTTCCACAACCTCAGATAGCAAATTCATTTCATTGGCTTTTTGGGTATCAAAGGTCTTACCCGTTAACAGATACGGCATAGCCTTTTGCCAACCCGCAGCCTGTACAAAACGTACGGTTGCGCCTCCAAAAGGCATAATTCCGCGTAGCACTTCAAGCTGACCAAATACCGTGTTTTCACTGGCAACCACTACATCGGCATTCAGCATCAACTCCACCCCAGCGGTATAACAGATCCCTTGTACTGCGACAACGACAGGTTTGGTTCTGTGCCGTCCACCAACACCCCAGGGATTAATTTGGCTTTCCTCAAAATTAAAAATGCCCTGTGGAATTTTTGGTTGTAATTCAACCAGGTCCAGACCTGCCGTGAAATGATCACCATGTGCAAAAATCACGGCGCAACGTAATTCAGGATTGTTCTCATATTCGGTTAAGGCCAGAGATAAATCCTCAATCATATGACTATCAAAGGCATTTCGTTTTGCGACCCGATCCAAGCCAATCAACATCACATGACCCATCATTTCACGGCTTACTTTTCCTGAACTCATTTTTGTATTTCCTCATTTTTTAATAATAACTTCGATTCTAAATTAGAGGATCGCTTAAAAATGATCAAGCTGCACTATGTATGGCTTTTTCTGCTCAGCAAAGCCCTCCTTTCCATTTAAATACATGCTACCTTATTCCCATACAAAAATAGGGATTTTCTATTTCATGACCGTGCGTTTTTTTCATACTTCTGACTGGCATTTGGGGCAATTCTTTTATAATCATTCCCGCCATTATGAACATGAACAATTTCTGGCATGGTTACTTGAGCAAATCAAACAGAAACAGCCGCATGCCTTACTGATCGCAGGCGATATTTTTGATGTGATCAACCCCAGTTCGCAGGCACAAAAACAACTGTATCAATTCCTTGCCGATACACATGAACTTGCACCGCACATGCAAACCCTGATGATCGCGGGCAATCACGATTCAGGCTACAGAATTGAACAGGTTGAGCCATTATTAGCGAAATATAATGCCAAAACGGTTGGGGTAATTCGCTGGAATGAAGATAATACGCTGGATTTGGAACGTTTAATTCTGCCCATTTATGATGAGCAAAAACAGATTGTCGCGTGGTGTATTGCCCTACCTTTCTTGCGTTCAGCCGAAATCACGGGCTTTAATGAACACACGACGAATAGCCAAAATGCCATTGCTTATCTGCACCAACAATTAATCGAAGAAGCCAAACGTCGCAAAACCGATGAACAAGCCCTAATCCTGATATCACATGCGCATATGCAAGGTGGGGAAACCTCGGATTCAGAGCGACCGATTATTATTGGCAATGAAGAGGCACTTTCGACCAGCCTGTTTGATGACAGTATCGATTATGTTGCACTTGGGCATCTACATAAACCACAGAAAGTTGGGCAAGATCATATTCGTTATAGTGGCTCTCCAATTCCGCTGTCATTTAGTGAAATCAACTATAAGCACCAAGTGGTTGAGGTTACGATTGACCCATCAAAAATTGACGAAAAATTTACCTTTCAAGCCTTACATATTCCTAGAACTGTTGATTTATTTCATATCGAAGATCCATTAGAACAAGTTTTTATTGAATTAAAGGCTTTAGAAAAAGGTGAAATTCCTAATATTGATCAACGGCATTATGTCTTTATCGAATACTCAACAACCATCCCCCCGCAGCCGAATTTGCGCCAACAATTCGAAGATGCCTTGCCGAAAGATCGCTACCGTCTGGTGCGTATTTCCAGACAATATTTATCTAATGAAAATAATGCTGAAAATAAGCAGACCATTCATCTAGAGCCACCGACACCAGAAAAATTATTCCAGCAGATCTGGGAGAAAAAGGGTTATCACGCCGATGAGGAAGTCACCAAAGATTTTTTAAGTCTGGTCAATGAAGCACAGAAAAAACTTGAAGATGATCAAAGTTCTTAAGGACATGCCATGAAAATTTTATCGATTCGACTAAAAAATCTGGCATCTCTTGCAGGTGAGCATTTTATTGATTTTGAATGTAATCCTTTAGCTAATGCAGGCTTGATCGCGATTGTTGGCAAAACTGGTGCGGGTAAATCCACCATTTTAGATGCCATGTGTCTGGCCCTATTTAATAAAATTCCCCGCCTCAAAGAAAGTGACGGCAAGCTTCTGGACGTAGATGGTTCTGAGCTGCTGACCAACTCTCCCCTGACCGTTTTACGTCGCGGTACAGGACACGGCTTTGCAGAATTGTGTTTTGTGGCACAAGACCAAAAACATTATCAGGCGCGTTGGGAAATTAAGCGTGCCCGTGAAAATGCCAGTGGCAAATTGCAGAGTGTACAGCGTTCACTCAAATGCCTGACCGATGGCGTGGTGGTTGCAGATAAAACCAAAGCCGTCGAAAGCCATATCCAGCAAATTACCCAGCTCAGTTTTGAACAATTCACCCGTGCCGTTTTACTGGCACAATCGGAAGTTACCGCATTTTTAAAGGCACGTGATACTGAACGAGGCGAATTGCTGGAATACCTGACCAACTCCAGTATCTTTGCCAAAATTGGGCAACTGGCGTTTGAAAAAACCCGTGAAATGACCAACCAGCGCAAACAGCTGGAAAATGTTTTAGGTCATATTGAAATTCGTTCCGATGAGGAAGTTGCTGCCTTACAAACTCAATTTCAACAGACACAACAACAGGTCCAGCAGCTTGAAACCGAACGGACTCAACTCAAGCAACAACAGCAATGGTTTGAGCAACAACAAAAGCTGGAAAGTGAAATTATCTTCAAACAACAGCAGCATGAAACGCAGCTCAATGCCCATACCGCCCTCGCAACAGATCGTCAATTGCTTGAACAATTGGAAATCTTTTCCGAGATTCGTCCTGTTGTGTTTCAACAGCAGCAAATCCAAAAAACACTGCAACAACTTGAGCCACAGCTTCAACAAAAACAGCAACATTTTAGTCGCTTAACCACAGAGTTCGAGCAGGAAAAAGTCCGCTATACCCAAGCAGAAACAGCGCTGCAACAGTTCCAGAATTTTGAGCTGCAACATCAAGATAAGTTGAGTCAGGTGCGTAAATACGTTCAGGAACGTGACTATATTGCCGAAGATTATAAAAAGACCAAAAGCAGACTAACGCATATCGAAACTCAGCAGCAACCTTTGCTACAACAGCAACAGCAGCTTGAGCAGAACCTACAAAATATCAGTACCCAACAGACATCCTGTCTTGAGCAATTACAGCAAAGTGCCCACTTCTCAACTTTAGATAAGGGCCTCCATGCTCATGTACAGCAACTTGAGCAGTTTATTCAGCATTATCAAAAAGTTGAAAATACACTGGGGAATATTCAACAGGCTCAACGCAAACTTGAGCAAGATAAAAGCCAACTTGAGCAATTGATCTCGCAGTTTGGTACAACACAGCAGATTGATCACACCCTTGAGCAGAAACAGACACAGAAAGAGCACGTGTTGACTCAGCTGAATCAACTGGATGTGATTCAACAAAAACTACAGCATCATTTTCAATTAAAAAATGAAGTCTCAGAGCTGCAACACACATTAAATACGATACAAGTCCAGTATCAACAGCTCGAGCAAAATGCTAAAAAAGCAGAAAGTGAATTTCAGGCAGCAAAAACCGAGCGGGAAAAATTACAGCTTATCCTGCAACAGCAACGCTTACTCCATGCCGAGAATATTGAACATTTACGTGCCGAACTGAAACAAGGTGAAGCTTGTCTGGTCTGTGGTAGTACTGAACACCCCTATCGTGAGGATGAAAGTCCTGTTTCGAAAGCCCTATATGCATTACAGCAACAGCAGGAACAACAGGCGCTACAACAAGAGCAACAGTACTTCCAGCTTTGGCAGAATACACAGCAACAATTTACCCAACTTCAATCAGAGCAAAAACAGCGCCAAACAGCCTTGCAACAAACTCAGGAAAAATTAAATGCTCAACAACAAGAGTTACAACAATATTTGACTCAAAGTCATATTCAACTCGATTTTAATTTAGCTCAACATGAGCTTGAGGCATCATTAAAGCACTTAAGCGCTCAATCTACACAAACAAAACAACAGATTGATCAGGAATTACAACAGCTCAATCAGGCCAGTAAACAGCAGTTTAATTTAAATCAGTCTATCCAGAACACTGCCTACCAACTGGAAACCGTACAGCAGTTACAGCAACAGATTCAGCATATTGTGGATTGTCTGGATTCAGATGAGAAAACACTTTGGCTGGAACAACCACTTAGCCAAGCACAACAGATTGTGCAGCGTTTAAAACAACGCCTGCAACAGCTTGATCATGCCGATGGACTCAGCAAACAACAGCAGCACAGCACACAACAACTCAATTTATTAATATCAAATCTGAATAGTTTAAGCACGCAACATACTGAGCTAAATCAGCAATTGCAGGAAATTGCGAAAAAGGGTCAACAAAATAGTGAGGCTGCCAATCAACTCATTCTGGCAATGGCTGGTTCAACTGAATTGAAAGCCAATGAATGGTTGCATCAACATGATCAACAACGCCAGAAAATGCAACATCAATATCAGCAGGTAAAGCAGAATTTTGAACAGGCACGACAAAACTTTGAGCAACACAAGAATGAACTAGAGCAGCTCAAAGCACAGCATCAGCATAACCAACAATCATTCACACAATGCACAACAGAAATCGGTGCATGGTTGAAGCAGCATGTGCATTTTGAAGAACAGCAACTCAGTCAGTTGCTAGCCATTTCTTCAACGCAGGAACAGCAGATTCGCTTAACGTTACAAAATGCAGATCGTGTCTTGAGTGAGACCGCCTATGCGCTTAAAACCGCGCAACAGCTATTCAATGAACACCAGCAACAGCAGCCTGAGATCCAACATGAACAGTTGATCGAACTGATTCAGCTAAATCAGGACAAACTGCAACAGCAGCTTGAACAACGAGATCAATATAAAGTTCAACTCGAATTGCATCAGCAAAACCTTGCCAAGCAAAAACAGTTTGCAGATCAAATCCAGCAGATTCAGCAGCAGGAACATCGCTGGAATAAGATTTCCAGTTTGATTGGCGACTCTAAAGGTAAAGACTTCCGTGATTTGGCACAACAGTATAATCTGGATATTTTGCTGGAATATGCCAATCAGCAATTGGTGATGTTATCGCAACGTTACACATTAAAGCGCCTGGATAACTCGCTTAGTCTGGCGATTATCGATCATGATATGGATGGCGAAACCCGTTCAGTGGCTTCACTGTCTGGTGGTGAGTCTTTCCTCACTGCCCTTGCGATTTCACTGGCGATTGCCAATATGGCTTCGGGTTCCATGAAAATCGAATCACTGTTTATTGATGAGGGTTTTGGCACGCTGGATGCATCTTCATTGCACATGGTGATGAATGCCTTGGATCAGCTACAAAGCCAGGGTCGTAAAGTGATTTTAATTTCACATATTCAGGAAATGCATGAACGGATTCCTGTACAGATTCAGGTCCAGCCAATAGGTTCTGGTTCAAGTCGGATTGAAGTGGTGGGTTAATATGCAGTAGCCCAACGCTTGATTTAAAAACTGTCAAATCTAACTTGGCATTTTGTTTGCTTAGCTTAACCTGTTACGATTCGCTCATTACTTTAGAATTTAACTATGTCAAAATTCCATATTGATTGCCTACTTGAATATTCAGTCTCTCAAGCCACTGAGTTTATTTTCCAAGTCGAAGCAGCCCAACATGAATGGCAACATACGCTTGCAGAGCATGTTTCCATTACACCAGCTCAATTGAACATACAACATTTTGAACGGGATCAGTCTTCCAACCGATTAATACGCATTTCAGCAGCGGAAAACAGTCGTGTGCGCCTACATTATAGCGCCCATGTTGAAACCAAAATTCCTCAACGTCCTCTTGATGCCGTTGAAAATACTATTGCTCAACTTCCTGCTGAAAGCTTGTTTTATCTTGCACCCAGCCGTTTTTGTGAATCTGATCTTTTGGTCAATATGGCCATCCGTACCTTTGGCAATTCACCTACAGGCTATCAACGGGTTCAAGCCATTTGTGACTGGATCTACAATAATATTAGCTATGAATCTGGATCGTCCAACAACACAACCTCTGCAAAAGATATTCTCATCAATCGGGCTGGAGTATGTCGTGACTTTGCCCATTTAGGTATTGCCATTTGCCGTGCCTTGAATATCCCAGCCCGTTTCGTGTTTGGCTATATGCCTTTTTACAAGGCACTACCTGATTTCCATGCCATTTTTGAAGTTTATCTGAGTCAACAATGGATACTGTTTGATGCAACGAATATGGGAGCGATTGATGAGTTTGTAAGGGTTGGTACAGGTTTGGATGCTAAAGATGTGCCCTTTGCCTCTTTATTTGGAACAGCCGAACTGATCAAAATCAAACCCCAAATTACCAAGCTCTAATGATGATAATCCCGTGCACCAAACAGCGCTGTCCCGACTCTGACCATGGTTGAACCTGCGGCAATGGCAGCGTCCAGATCACCTGACATTCCCATACTCAAGGTATCCCAATCCTGAAGCCGTGCATGTTGTGACCTAACCTGCTCAAACAAGGTTTTTGCGTCAGCAAATGCGACACTGTTCTCTGGTGCTGGAATCACCATTAGCCCACGTAAACGTATGTTTGAAAGTTGGCTAATCTGTTTAACGAGTTCAGCAACTTCATCAGGCTGGCAACCATCTTTAGAGTCTTGCCCATCAATATTCACCTGAATACAGATATTTAAAGGCTTTCGATTTTCCAGACGCTGACTGGATAAACGCTCAGCAATAATCAGGCGATCCACGCCATGTACCCAATCAAACTTTTCCGCCAAATGTTTGGTTTTGTTGCGCTGTACATGACCAATAAAATGCCATTCGATCTCTAAATCCTGTAGTTCATCAATTTTTGTCAACGCTTCCTGCAAATAGTTTTCCCCAAAGCTACGCTGTCCAGCCTGATACATATCCCGCAGGCTTTGGCTGGGATGGGTCTTTGAAACAGCCAGCAATTGCACTGATGCAGGATCACGCTGAACACGCTCACACGCCAGTTGAATCTGATCTAATACGGATTGGCGGGATTGTTGCGATTGATTCATTGACACAGTTCTCACTTGTAAAATCTTTTTTTACATTGATAGGACTCAGGGTGTTGGTAAGCCTGAATGAAAGCCGTATATTATTCTACAAAATAATGAGACATTTTGGTTTGTTTCGGGGAAATTATGGATATTACAGAACTACTCGCCTTTTCAGTCAAAAACGGTGCTTCGGATTTACACCTTTCAGCGGGTATGCCTCCTATGATTCGTGTGGATGGTGAAGTTCGCCGAATCAACTTGCCAGCACTTGAGCATAAAGATGTACACCGTCTGGTGTATGACATCATGAACGATAAACAACGTCGTGACTATGAAGAAAAGCTGGAAACAGACTTTTCATTTGAAGTTCCCAACATTGCCCGTTTTCGTGTGAACGCATTTAACCAGAACCGCGGTGCGGGTGCGGTATTCCGTACCATTCCATCAAAGGTTTTGACCATGGAAGACTTGGGGCTTGGTTCAATCTTCAAGGAAATCTGTGATTATCCACGCGGAATCGTACTGGTCACAGGACCAACAGGTTCTGGTAAGTCAACCACACTTGCTGCAATGATCGACTATATCAACGAAAACCGTTATGACCACATTTTAACGGTCGAGGACCCAATCGAATTTGTACACCAGTCTAAAAAATGCCTGATCAACCAGCGTGAAGTGCACCGTGATACACATGGCTTCAATGAAGCACTGCGTTCAGCACTGCGTGAAGACCCTGACATTATCCTGGTTGGTGAGATGCGTGACCTGGAAACCATTCGTCTAGCATTGACTGCGGCGGAAACGGGTCACTTGGTATTTGGCACACTACACACCACCTCAGCAGCAAAAACCATTGACCGTGTGATTGACGTATTCCCTGCTGAAGAAAAAGACATGGTGCGTGCCATGTTGTCAGAATCATTACAAGCCGTAATTTCACAAACACTCTTGAAAAAGAATGGTGGCGGTCGTGTTGCAGCGCACGAGATCATGATTGGTATTCCTGCAATTCGTAACCTTGTCCGTGAGAACAAGGTTGCCCAAATGTACTCTGCAATTCAGACAGGTGCAAACTATGGCATGACCACACTGGATCAAAGTCTGAAAACACTTGTATCCAAGGGAATCATCAATACTCAAACTGCTCGTACCGCAGCAAAACAGCCAGAATCATTCCTATAAGAATAAATGAATTAGAGAAATAACATGGATTTTAATGATTTACTTAATCTGATGATTCAACAAAATGCATCGGACTTGTTTGTCACCGCAGATGTTGAACCGTCGATGAAAATTAACGGGCAAATTGTACCTGTTGCCAAAACCAAGTTATCAGGTGAAATTGTCGGTCAACTGATCAACTCAGTAATGACAGACAAACAACGTAAAGAATTTGTCGATACACGTGAATGTAACTTTGCCATCACCAACCGTGAAAAAACAGCACGCTTCCGTGTCAGCGCATTTCAACAACGTGATATGCCTGGGATGATCCTGCGTAAAATTGAAACGCATATTCCAAGCATGGAAGACCTGAAACTACCAGAAGTGCTCAAAGAACTTGCCATGACCAAGCGTGGCATCATTATCTTTGTGGGTGCAACAGGTACAGGTAAATCCACCTCTTTGGCCTCCATGATTAGCTATCGCAACCACAATTCAAAAGGTCACATCATTACCATCGAGGACCCAATTGAATTTGTACACCAACATGCGGGCTGTATCATCACCCAGCGCGAAGTGGGTATTGATACTGACTCATTTGAAATCGCATTGAAGAATACCTTACGTCAGGCACCTGATGTCATCCTGATTGGTGAGATTCGTTCCCGTGAAACCATGGACTATGCCATTGCCTTTGCGGAAACAGGTCACTTGGTATTAGCCACCCTACATGCCAACAACGCCAACCAGGCACTGGACCGTATCATTCACTTCTTTGAGGCAGATCGCCATAGCCAGCTTTATATGGACTTGTCGCTGAATATGAGAGCAATGGTCGCACAACAACTTATTCCAACCCCTGACGGTAATTCACGCCGTGCTGCCATTGAAATTTTGATCAATACACCATTATTGGCAGATTATATTCGTAAGGGCGAAATTCATGAGATTAAAGATGTCATGAAGCGTTCACGCGAACTCGGTATGCAGACCTTTGACCAAGCCTTATTTGACCTTTATAAGGCAGGTGAAATCACCTACAAAGATGCACTTAAACATGCAGACTCGCCAAACGATTTACGTCTCACCATCAAACTTTCAGAAGAAGGTGCAGACCAATTACTCAGTGCCAGCAAAAATATTACCTTTGATGGTCAATAAGCGATTTTTTAATCCATTAAAAAAGAGAAAGTTGCTCACAACTTTCTCTTTTTTATTTGTTCAATTTTGGTTAATTGAAGAAACTTTACAAGCTTGAACACTTATTTCTTACGAAAAGCTTCCTGACATTCAGCATCACTACAATAACCATACAAATTCAGCGAATGGCCAGTTAAGGCAAAACCATGCTGATCTGCAACTGAATGTTGTTCTTTTTCAATCACATCATTCGTAAATTCAACGACTTTGTTGCAGTTCAAGCATACCAGGTGGTCGTGGTGATCTTCCTGCATAATTTCAAAAACAGAGTGATTGTTTTCAAAATGGTGACGCTGAATGATTCCAGCAGCTTCAAATTGTGTTAACACACGGTAAACTGTTGCTAGGCCAACATCTTCACCTTGCTCTAGCAGTGTTTTATAAATATCTTCCGCACTTAAATGGTGTTGCTTTGAATTTTCTAATAATTCCAAAATCTTAATACGAGGAAGGGTGACTTTAAGTCCAGCTTTACGTAAGTCTTGGTTGGAAATAGGCATGAAAAAAGGTCTCTCAACAAATCTTAAGTTGGAATAGGCAATAGAGTTTAGATGCAGTATGATCTATCCTTGAATCAAATGCATCATCATTTATCAGGATAGTGTAGCAAAATGCAAAAAATCATGCTGGCGTTGTTCGTCACTTCAGTACTTAGCGGTTGTTCAGTCTTTGGTGTTTATAAAGTTGATATTCCACAGGGAACACCCTTAACCAAAGCACAGGCATCTCAAGTACAGGTCGGCATGAGCTTTCAGCAAGTCCGTTTCTTGCTGGGTAGTCCAACTGTGACAGATCCTTTAAATCCACAGCGCTGGGACTACATTTACAACTATATACCAGGTACCTATGCAAAAAAAGCAAAAATACCAGCAGCCCATGGTCAACATTTAAAAGTTTACTTTGACGAAAATGGTAATGTACAACGTATTGAGGGCCTGGATACCATCCCTGAATCACAACCTGGTTTACCAGCATCAAAAGAAGCCATTTTGACTGCGCCCCCACTATAACCGCTTTCCCATAAAATAAAACCCCTCATCGAAGCATTCGTGAGGGGTTTTATTCTGAGGGGCTGCTAATATTTCACAGATGCTTGCGACAGAGGACATTTTTTAGACGATACAAGGCATGACTTATGAGATTTAGCTATTCTAAATGAATAAGGCATAACGCAGTAGCGGCAAAAAATGTCCCTGTCCCGCAGGGTTATGGCTAAAACTGCCCCAAACTTCGTTATGAAACTTGACAAGGGTATCGCCATTGCCTGCGTTTCATGCCTTGTTTGTATGGTTTTAGCCTATAACGCAAGGCATGGCTGAAATATCAACAGCCCCTCTTATTGTGATGGCCTAAAACGATTACCCTTTACAAAACGCCCGACAGGATTCTTTGCAGCTCGATTACGTCGAATATCCTTGGGATTAATGGTTAAAGCCCGATAAACCTCAACACGGTCCCCCGCCTGCAATATTGTTTCAGCCTCAATTCTTGAACCAAAAACTCCCAACTGCAAAGGTTCAGGTAAACAGACCTGATCAGCCAAGCCACTGTTCTGGATTGCCTGCAATGCAGTCATGCCATCAATAAAGGTAACGGCGATATGGAATTGCTGCTCAGGGTTGGCAAAGGCAACCCAGACTTGCTTGCCCTGTTCCATTATAGACTTTGTCCAATAACGGCCACCATCGCAACAACAATGGAAAGTGGCAACACCAGACGCACAGCAATACGCCACAGGTTATAAAACAGTTCATTGCTAAAATTCATGGCTTTACGCAGATGGCTAATCTTCATGATCCAGCCTGCAAAAATGGCATAGATCAGGCAAATTACCAGTCCCCATAACATCAGTAAAACATTAAAGATTTGCTCAACCTGAGGTATGATCCAAACTGCAATGGCAGCAACAATAATCACCCACTGCACAATGACTGCAAGTTGACGTTGTGCCAACTGTTCTTTCGCCAATTGAATCAATAACGCGGCTGACATGATTGCAGCAAACACCCAGGCTAGAGCTGGAAGCTGGGCCTGAATTGAAAAGAATCCAAAAGCAATCACGGCAAATAACTGGGCTATCCAGATCGGTAATGTGGCTGAAGTTGCATTTTCCTGCTTTTTAATTGTAGATAGGCTGCTCTGCCAATATAGACCCAAGCCTAAACCACTGGCCACCAGAGCCAAAACAGTTGCATTGCCCCATTCCCTAAACTCGACACCCGTCCAGTGCCATGCCTGTAGCTGGGTTCCCATTAGATTGGCAAGGATAAATGCGCTAATCACACCAATTGCTGTCAGTGCGATTAAGAATAAACGTGGAACAAAGGACAGGCCAACAGCGATGATTGCCAAAACCGCAAAAATAATTTGGCTGGACATATCTGCTGCAAGTTGCAGAGCGACCACATGCGTTGCTGTGGTTAAAACACTCCCTGTAAAAAAGGGAACAAAAACCACAGCCAACCAGCCAACCAAACGCCATCTAGGTGAGGCATCCGCATCACGTGTTAAGCTGGAGAGTGCCTGTAATGCTGTGGTCTGTGAACGCTTTGCCAAAGCAATTTCAAGATAGCCAATGGGTAATGCCAACAAAAACATGGTGCCCAACCACAACAGCCAGAAGTCAAATTGACGGTCAATCTGGATACCAACGGTAGGGGCCAATGTTGTGATCATGACAAAAGATAAGCAAAACGCCATCACTGGAGCCAGCCAGCGTGACAGAGCGGTGTCCTGCATAATGCATTCCTTGAAAAATCTTTGAACTCATTGCAGCTCTTTATGGAGCTTACAATGAAATATTCAATCTATTTTGCCTTTCTCAAGCTTGAAAATCAAAACAAAAGATGCCGAAAGAAAAAAGCAAATCACCCATTCAGATGATTTGCCGCGCACCATTTATTATTTTACTCGTTCGATCCCTTATTTATCATGTCTACTCATCTTATTATTTCTTATCATAAGGGATCTTTTTTTATTGTCTTATTATTATGAGAAGAAACGGGAGAACCAGTTTTTCCCCTTTTTCTTTTCATTTTCCCTAATGATACCCATCATATTTTCTTTGACTGCACCCACATAATCCGCATCATCATGGCGAATATGGTTAATCAGCCATTTTGACAGAACTTCATGCAGTTCCTGGTCAATGTCATGCCCCAACTCAAAACGCTCTCGATAGGACTCTATTTTCTTGATAAACAAGTCATGTACGCGCTTGTGTGGTATACGGTATTTATAGTTTGCCTCTTCCTGCAAGCTTTCCTCAAAGATAAAATGTGACTGGGTATAATCAATAATATTATCCAGAATCCCTTTCATCTTTACCCGATCACTGGCATATTTTAAATCAGCAATTTCATTAATATAATCCAGAATACGACGATGCTGATCATCAATGACGTCTATTCCAGTATTATATTCGACAGACCACTTCATCCCCACACCCCACCTGAAAACCAACGTTATTTAGTGAATAAAAACATCATATCGACAAATTTTTTAAATAAAAACACAGCATTTTTGTCAGATTTTAAACATTTTCACTCAAAAAGAATTAACCTATTGTTTTCTATTTAATTTAATATTATTACCGATCAAAACACTCAAGTATTTTTTAACCAACAAGAAAATTAACTGCATTATTTTATTGAAATAAAAACAATTTTTTATTATTTTAAATTATACTTTAGTATTAAAATCCAATATTCAGGTTTTCAATGTATTGTACTATCAACTTTAAATCAGAAATATCCTTTTCACGCCCATAACCTGCTTTAAAACCAGCAAGTGTTTTTAAATCTATAAAATGAATACCCTCTACAATATCTGAATGAGATAATAGCCATTCTGTTGTTTTCTTCCCTAATATTGATCTGCCCTGGTTATGCGCTTTAATGCTGGATTTTCAGCTTCTCGCATAAGACGCTCAACCCGCGTTAAAGCATGTTTAATCGGATGACCATGTTCAAACAAGATCATTTCTCCAGGCTGATACGCTTTCCACGCTTCATTATGCGTTAAAGGTTCAGTGGTAATCACAGCCACACGGTCTTCTGGCGTGGTCACCTCACTAAAGTCAACCTCGACATCCAGATCAATCAGGTGGGCATGCTGAAAGGGGTATTCACGTACCAGCCAATGCAGCTTGGTGGTTGCATAACTAAACAGTGCCTTGCCATTGGACAGGCAGAAATTGAATGTGCCGAATTCAGCAATCTGCGGCGCAATACGTTCTAGCAGGGAAAAGACTTTTTCGATACAAGGCTCGGTATAGCCAAATGTTTCAACCATTTGATCCAGCAAGTAACAGAATGCACGCTCACTATCGGTATTGCCCACAGGTTCAAAACGGCCACTGAGTTGGGGATTAAAATCATGTAAATCGCCATTATGTGCAAAAATCCAGTGCCTGCCCCATAATTCACGTAAAAACGGATGTGAATTTTCCAAGGTGATTTTACCCTGAGTGGCCTTACGAATATGCGCAATCACATTGCGGGACTTAATCGGATAGTTGCGAATTAAATCCGCAATTGGCGATTCAACCGCAGACTGATTATCGACAAATAGGCGGCAGGCTTTATCTTCAAAAAAAGCAATACCAAAACCATCACAGTGATCAGACGTGACACCAGCTCGTTGGGAAAAACCACGAAAAGAAAAAGTAATGTCTGTGGGGGTGGCGCAATTCATTCCTAATAGCTGGCACATATCTTTTAACTTGCTAACATCTATGCCTATTGTGCATGAGGTTCAGATGCCTTGTAAATCTGAATATGTGCGCACTATCAAATCAAGTGTGATAATCCCTACCGTTGCGCCATTTTATTCATCACAAATGAGGTGGCGATCTTATTTACTTCCAGAAATACAAAATAATCCAGACATTTAAAATCCTCATCATAAAAGGCCTGTTTGGATAGTCTGGACTGCATGCCTAAATAAGTTTGAAATAGCTTAGGCATCTTTTCATCCTGCGGAAAGCTGTAGTCAGGACGTTCTGGTTCAAAGGCACGCTTGGAACGGATGTCTATGCTTTGATGATCCGCCAACTGCTGAAGCTGGCGATGGGTATAATAGGCACGTGCCAGATTATCCTCCAGATGAATGCTGACACAGCCCATGAGATATTTGGCACGCATCGACCAAAGCACTTTAGGCGCAAGATTCAGCCATAACATGGATAATGCCTTGCCAGATCGAAACTGTGGATGTACACAGGTACGACCAATTTCCAAAACGTTTGGTAAATGGGATAAATGAGGGATGATTTCAAATTCCTGAGCACTGTAGCTCTGCCCAATTTCATGCCCCTGAAACAACTTGAGGCGGGTATAGGCAACAATTTCGCCTGTCCATTTTTCACGTAATACCGCATGTTCACAGCCAAAATCATAGAGGTCCTGATCCAGGCCATCCTCAAAGGACAGTCCAAACTGGTGGCTAAACTGTGCTGCCCTAAAGCGTTGTACTTGTTGTAATTCTTTTAGATTATCCACCCACTCAAAACGAAACTGGTTTTGTGATGGTTTTTGGCGTAAAGGTGAAGTCAGTGTATGACGATACTGATTTAACTTTTCTAGCATAATGAAAGCTCCTTATGACTAGAGTTACCTTAAATCGCTTCAATGACACTTCAATGAATAAAACATGAACAGATGATGACGAAAAAAGAGACCTGTATGAGGCCTCTTTTTATTTGCAAAACCTAGTGTTTTGCTCGATTGGTAATTAAAGTACCGACCCCATGATCGGTAAAGATTTCCAATAAGGTGGCATGTGGAACACGGCCATCGACGATGTGCGCGCTGACCACACCACCTTTCACTGCATCCAGTGCACACCCCACTTTAGGAATCATGCCACCATAGATCACACCAGTCTCAATCAGGCGATCAACTTCCTGCGTGCTGAGTCCAGTCAACAGGTTTTTATTCTCATCCAATACGCCTGTGATATTGGTCAAGAGAATCAGTTTTTCAGCACCCAATGCCTCAGCAACTTTCCCCGCAACCAAGTCTGCATTGATGTTATAGGTATTGCCCTCTTCATCCACGCCCAAAGGCGCAATCACTGGAATAAAGTCACCTTGAGTAAACATTTCCAGTACATCTGTTTTAACACCTGTGACTTCACCCACCATACCCAAATCAATTTGAGTGACTGAACCGTCGGCTTCCTGTTTTTCCATCAATAATTTACGGGCACGCAGCAAGTTGCCATCTTTACCCGTTAAACCAATAGCACGGCCACCATGCTGGTTGATCAGGTTGACAATGGATTTATTGACGCTACCGCCCAAAACCATTTCAACCACTTCCATGGTGGCAGCATCAGTCACACGCATCCCATCAATACGGTCAGATTCCTGCCCAAGACGCTTCAACAATGAATCGACCTGTGGACCGCCACCATGCACCACAATTGGATTTAAGCCCACTGTTTTCAACAACACGATGTCACGAGCAAACGAACTTTCCAGCTCTGGATCAGTCATGGCATTGCCACCATATTTGACCACCAGCGTTTTTCCTGCAAAACGCTGGATATACGGCAAAGCTTCAATCAAAATTTTTGCTTTATCAATGCCGATATGCTCGTGTGGCATGCGCCCTCTCCTTATTAAGCCTGTGCAAGTTCTTGTGCAATTTGTGGATATTGATGTTGCAGCATAGAAACAAATTTTTGGCGAATCTCAGTTAACCGATCTGGATGATCTGCATCAAAGCGGACAGTGAAATATTCACCTGTATTGGATGCTCGAATAATGCCAAAACCATCGTCAAAATCAAGCCTTACCCCATCAATTTTACTTAAACGAGCGCCTAAATGATGGCTTAGAAGTTCAATGTCATCCAAAACCTGTTTAGGATTGACCTCATGCGTACTGATATAGGTATCTTCGGTACAATATCGTTCAGGGTAAATACTGAGTAATTCAGACAGACTCTTAGCATTGGACTGGGTGAGGTATTCCATTACCCGTAATGCGGCATACAAACCATCATCGTAGCCAAAGCCACGTCCATCATTAAATACATAGTGGCCTGCATATTCACCACCAAATACTGCTGTACCTTGCGATTTGGACAAATAGGCACGCAGGAAACTGCTGCCCGTACGGATCATTTTGGCCTGACCATCAAGTTGCCCCACCGTATCAGCAACCATCCGAGAGCATTTCACATCAAATACGATTTCTTTATGCGGATGTTGTTGTAAGCACATTTGCGCAAATAAAGAGATGAGGCGGTCAGGACTAATAATATGTGCCTGTTCATCCAGCAATACCACCCGATCACCATCCCCATCAAGGGCAATGCCCATATCCGCTTTTTCAGCAATAATCGTGGCCTGTAATTGCTGCAAATGGGCAGCATGGGATGGGTCAGGTGCATGGTCTGGGAAATGGCCATTCGCCTCACAACGCAATGCAATGACTTCACAGCCCAATTTCTGCAAGACTTGTTTGGCGCAGTGTCCTGCTGAACCATGTAAACCATCCAGAACAATTTTTAAGGGGCGCAGCAACTGAATATCATTCAGTAGCGACTGCTGATATTGTAGACAATATTGTGAGTTAAACTGATGAGAAACAGTCTCTACATAAAGATCATCATTCATGGATAAAGAGACTTGGGCCAACTGCCCCACCTGTTGAATGGTTTCTGGACTTGGTGGTTCACCCTTTAAAATCCACTTGATGCCATTATCCGATTTGGGATTATGACTGGCAGTCACCATAATGCCATTCCCACCAAAATCACGGGCAATGTAGTACATCATCGGCGATGAACAGCAACCGATATTGGTCACGTTCAAGCCTTGTTGCTCTAATATTTTTTGAATGATATTGGCATAGCTTGGGCTGGTTAAACGTGCGTCATAGCCAATCACAATTTGATTCTGCTCAGCATATTTATATTGTTGGGCTAAAGCATGGGCAATGGAACATATAATATTCGGTGTCAGATGAGACAACTTTCCACGAATATCGTAGGCACGAAAAATATTCAGAGGAAATATTTGTTGTATATTCACATAAAACTCCTCTTAATAGTCAAAAACATACATTATAAAAAAAGTAACGATTAAAAGGTTTAATCGTTACTTTCATTACCTTTATTCATTTCTATTTAGAATATACATGACTCATCGAAATATTGTTTTAATATTACAGTAAATCGTAAACTTAGTTTTTACCTGTATGCCCAAAACCACCTGCACCGCGTTCGGTTGCAACAAATTCTTCAACTTGTTCAAATTCTGCCTGTACCACAGGCACTAAAACATATTGTGCCAAACGTTCACCTGGCTCCAGACGGAAAGTGTTTTGTCCACGATTCCATACAGAAATCATCAACTCACCTTGGTAATCCGAATCAATTAAACCCACTAAATTGCCCAATACAATGCCATGCTTATGGCCCAAACCCGAACGTGGCAAGATCAAGCCCGCAAAGTTTGGATCTTCAATATAAATTGCCAGACCAGTTTTGACTAAAACCGTTTCACCCGCCGCAATCTCAATCGCTTTATCTAAACAGGCGCGTAAATCTAAACCTGCTGAACCTGTAGTTGCATAAGCAGGCATCGCCCACTCCTGACCTAAACGGGCATCCAATACTTTAACCTGAACTTTCATGACAAATTCCTACTGATGATTTATTAACGTTTCAATAAAGCTCTTAAATTGGCGAGATGTTGTTGAGCCTGTTCTTTTGGATCAACATTAGGGGCAAGTTTCTTTTTACGACCATGCCACTCCAGTTCATCCTGTGGTAATTCATCCAGAAAACGGCTTGGAGTCATTTGACGCATCTGCCCACCATTCTTGCGTTGCTCTGCCAAAGTCAGGGTTAGGCCCTGACGCGCACGGGTAATTCCCACATACATTAAACGGCGTTCTTCCTCAATCGTTTCAGCCGCAATCGAGTTTTTATGGGGCAATAACTCTTCTTCCAGACCAATCATATACACATACGGAAATTCCAGACCTTTTGCCGCATGTAAGGTCAATAAGTTAACCTTGTCGGTATCTTCCTCTTCTTGCTGCTGCTCCAGCAAATCCAGCAACACCAGTTTACGAATCACGCTTTCAATATTTTTCTCATCAACATCATCAGCACGATTAATCAGGTTTTGAATACTGGTATATAGACTCTCGATATTGTCGAGTTTGGTTTTTTCCTGTGCAGGGGTCGCAGCCTGTTCACGTACATAATCAATATAGCCTGCCTCGTTGATCATCTGGCGAACTTTAGGCACAGGTTCATCATCATCCAACAGTTCACGGGTAAAGGTTGCAATAAAATCTGCAAACTCATGCAACTGTGTGGCCGCTTTCTTTGGCAACACCATTGACAGCCGTTGATCCGAAGAAGCAGTTAACAGCGATAAGGTATTTTCCTGTGCAAACAAACCCAGCTTTTCCAAAGTCACAGGCCCAATCGCACGTTTTGGCGTGTTAATAATGCGTAAAAATGCGCTGTCATCTTCAGGATTGATAATTAAGCGTAAATAGCTCATCACATCCTTAATTTCGGCGCGGGCGAAGAATGATTGACCACCTGACAATTTGTAAGGAATCTGCATTTGGCGCAGTTGCGTTTCCAGAACCCGTGCCTGAAAGTTACCGCGATATAAAATTGCGTAGTCTTTCCAGTTTTTGCCGTTCATCAGTTTATGCGTAATCAGGTCTTTCACCACCCGTTCCGCTTCATCATCGTCATTTAAACAGGTGATAATCCGAATGGTTTCACCATGTCCCTTGTCACTCCACAATTTCTTGTCAAAGATATGTGGATTATTGCCAATAACGGCATTGGCTGCTTTGAGGATACGGCTGGTGGAGCGATAGTTTTGCTCCAGCTTGATCACGTTTAAATTATGAAAATCTTCTTTCAGCAACGCCATGTTTTCAGGCTTTGCTCCACGCCATGCGTAAATGGACTGGTCATCATCGCCAACGGCAGTGAACTGCCCCATCACCCCGACCAGAAGCTTGACCAGGGTATATTGGGCAGTGTTGGTATCCTGATACTCATCCACCAATAAATAACGGACACGGTTTTGCCATTTTTCTCGCACCTCAGCATTTTCCTGAAGCAAGCGGGTTGGCATCACGATCAAGTCATCAAAATCAACCGCATTATAGGCACGTAGGTTACGTTCATAGAGTTGATACAAATGGGCAAGCTGAACATCTTCAACCGTTTCACAAACCGAATGCGCCTGTTCAGGAATGATGAGATCATTCTTCCAGTCTGAAATCTTCTTCATTGCCTTGGCAATGAGTTCCTTACTCTCCGCACCAGACAGGTTGTCACGCTGCATCAAGTCCATCAGGATACGTTTGCAGTCATCAGCATCTAAAATGGAAAAATTATTTTTAAGCGGTAAATGTTTAAGTTCCAAACGTAATAAATTCAAACCAAAGGTATGAAACGTTGAGACAGAAAGCCCTTTGGCCTCTTCACGGGAAAGTAGTTTCCCCACACGCTCTTTCATCTCACGTGCGGCCTTATTGGTAAAGGTCATCGCGGTAATACGGTAGGCAGGTATCCCACATTGCTTCACCAAATAGGCAATTTTTTGGGTAATCACAGATGTTTTACCAGAACCTGCTCCTGCAAGCACCAACAAAGGCCCTTGAACATATTTCATGGCTTCATATTGCTTGTCATTGAGTTGACTACCAGTCGACATCTGTACATACCCCTCATTTTTGAGCCCGATTTTGCGAGACTAAGTATAGACATCTCCGTTTTAGAATCCTAATCCTAAATCTCAGGATATGTATAAATTATGATGCCTCGCTCAACCCATACGTCGCCACTCGTCGCACTAGTTATGTTAAAAGTTCCAACACCCTAATTTTGGGCAATAAAAAACCAGCCGAAGCTGGTTTCCCACAAATCAGTAAAGAAGATTACTGTTTTGCATAAATGCTGATTTCAACACGACGGTTTTGTTCACGGCCAGAAGCAGTGCTGTTGTCCGCAATTGGGTTTGATGAACCATAACCTTGCGCATCGATACGGCTCGCTGATACACCCTGACTTGCCAAATAGCTTTTTACTGACTGAGCACGCGCTTGAGACAATGGAATATTGATTGAGTCATTACCTGTATTGTCTGTATAACCAGTTACAAGAATCGCACTCTGGTTATCTTCAGCCAAAGTTTGCGCCACTTTGTTCAAGGTACCATAGAAGTTTGGCTTAATGTTTGACTTGTTGGTGTCAAATGTAATGCTACCAGGCATAATCAATTGAACTGAACCATCTGCATTACGGCCCACTTCTACACCAGTACCCTGCATTTGTTGACGTAGTTTTTTCTCTTTATCGTCAAGATATAAACCGCCAGCACCACCAAGCACCGCACCAATTGCCGCAGCACGGTTATTTTGCTTACTTGTGTTTGCATTACCTTTAGATATGCCATAACCTGCCGCAGCACCAATTATTGTACCTAGGGCAGCTTTATCATATTCTACGCCACCCATGTTATTACCTGTAGTTTGGCAACCAGAAAGTACCAATCCAGCCCCAACCAGTGTTGAAATTACTAATGCACGCATTGCGTAGCTCCTGTCTATGTATTTTTGTCTGATCAAATAATGAATGAGAAAATTCAGCTAGACCATTGATATTTTGTTAATAATAAACAATTTATTTATCTTTTTGTAATATTTTGATGCATTTTACTTCATAAAATCCTCATATTCTCTCCATTATTTTCAATTTATCGGATTTCTAAAAATATGAGATATATGTTTCAATAAAAGTTATTTAAGAACTTTATAAATGCTGGGTGCTTCACATATGATAAAGTGGATTAAAATTGCAGAAAATGGGTAAGTCCATAAAAAATGTCAACATCTTCAAATATACAATTGTATTGCAATTTCCGTTGTTTATAGTTGGAACATCTTTTTAAATCTCTGTACTCAAGGTTAGATTTATGTCTACTGCCCATAAAAAAGCATCCTTATTGCAAAAAGTCAGTAAAGGACTCACAGTTGGTTCAGTCATTACAGGAAGCACGTTTTTACATGGCCCCCCTGTTTTGGCACTCGGTTTTACCAAGCTGTTTAAAAAATCAAAAAAAGTAGACGAAACCAATATTCAATTGGCCAATAGCTGGATTGGTGTAAACAACCACCTGATTGAAAAGGTGCTGCCAAACCTAAAGTGGGATATCAGCATTGATGAAAAGCTTGACCTTAATTTACAGGGCCGCTATATGATGATTTGCAACCATCAAAGCTGGGTGGATACCACGGTGAACCAGTATTTTGGTTTAAGCCGTATGCCCCTCACCCGTTTCTTTACCAAATGGGAACTTATTTTCATTCCGTTTGTGGGTCAGGCATTTAAAATCCTGGGCTTTCCCATGATGAAGCGCCATACCAAGGAACAGATTGCAAAAAATCCTGAACTGAAGTCACGCGATATGTATGAGGCGCGTAAAGCCTGCGAACAGTTATTGAGCCAGCCGTTTACCCTATTAAACTATCTGGAAGGCACACGTTTCACTCCAGAAAAGCATGCACAGCAGCAATCTCCATATAAAAACCTGCTCAAGCCTAAAGCAGGCGGTCTAGCATTGGCCTTGAATATTCTGGGAGATAAGATTGATGCGCTGGTTGACATGACCATTGTCTACCCAGATGGCGTACCAGATTATGGAGATTTCTGGCTTGGCGATGTTCCACGCATTGCAGTGGATTTACGTCAAATTGACATTCCTGACTGGGTGGTGGGTGGTAATTATGAAGATGATCCTGTTTATCGGGAACGTTTCCAAAACTGGGTGGATCAGGTCTGGACTGAAAAAGATCAACTCATTACTGAAATGAAATCCAAATATAAGCCATAATTTCTTTAGGGATTAAACAAGAACATGACCCAGCAGGACTCAGGACAAAACTCTAAATATAGCTATGTGAATCCGAATAGTAAGTTCTTTAAGCTATTCCTCGCCTATGACATTTTCATGGTCTTTATTATTGTTTTCAATCTGTTCTGTCTGGGCATGAACTTTTTCCTCATGAGCAACATTGGAGAATGGTTTTTTAATACTATCCATCTTCCCAGTGTCCTTGAGTTCTATCGTACATATTTACATCCCTGGGTGATTACCACTGAAGCATGGTTTATTATTTTTTTAATCATTGAGCTGGGGGTACGCTGGCTGCTCTCAATTGTGCAAAAACATCATGCACGCTGGTGGTTTTTTCCCTTTATCCACTGGTATGAAATCCTGGCCATCATTCCACACCTGCGTTTTCTGCGTCTATTTCGTGCAGGTATCATCGCCTATCGGTTATATGAACTTGGCTACAAGGTCATTCCAGACAATATCCGCATTAAAGCGATGTTTTATTACCGTGTGATCATGGAAGAACTGTCTGACCGCGTGGTGATCACCGTGATTGATGGTGTCAGACACGAACTTGAAACCAGCTCCACGCACAAAAAGATTATCCACGACCTGGTTGATCATCATCGCGAATTGTTTACCATCACCCTTGCCTCCATGCTACAGGAATCTCTAGCCAAGGCATTGCAACAGCAACAGCCTGTGATTACGCAAAAAGTGGGCATCATCGTTAATCAGGCGATTGAGGATACACCTGAACTGACACAACTGCTACGTTTGATTCCCATTGTGGGTGGACGGATTGAACAGCAGATTCAGAGTATTGGACAACGTCTGGGGGAGAATATCAGTGCGGGTTTAATTGAGCCATTTACAGTAGGTTCCCCAAATCGCCCCAATGAAAACTATCAACTTATCGCAGAAAAGGTCAGTGAACTGAACATTGACAACCAATATCTGGAAGAGCTGGTGGAATCCGTGGTATTTGAAAGCCTTGAAGCGATACGAAAGCAGGTCAAGGTGAAACAGTGGCAGCAAACTTTGCAGGAATACGATCAATTGGATAAAAAATCAGAAAGTTGACAAGAAAATTTACCAATCAAGCTAGAGAATTGCTGTAATTTGTTCTAGCATTTGCTCTTATTTACAACATATGCAGGGCAATTGCCCTTATACAATAGAGTGCTTAAAAAAGCCCTGAAGGATAAATTATGGCTGATATACGGATTACGGGCAGAATGGTGAATTTTAGTCGACTAACTTTCGACACAAATGACCATGCTGCAATCCGACAGCAACTGACAAGCACACTCAATGAGGGTTCTTATTTAGGGACGTTGGTCATCATTGACAGTACCGTCGAGCAAGAGCTGATTGCCCTGATTCAACTGTTAATTGATTTGGGTCTACAGCCAATGGCGGTGATTGATGGTATTTTGGGAGATGAGGCACGCGCAATCCAGTTCCCTGTTCTGCCTACGGATCAGCCCTTGCAGCGCATCAAGGCCTCTAAAGAGCAGGTCGTTGACCATGCACCTGAAAAAACAGTCAATAGCACTGCAATACAAACACCACAAAAAAACACATCGGTTACGCATGTCACCTCTTATCATGATGAGATTTTGCGTACAGGCCAGTCTTTGGTACAGGATCAGGGCGATATTATCCTGAATGCTGGCATGAATAGTGGATCAGAAGTGATTGCATCTGGAAATATTCACATCTATGGCAATGCCCGTGGTAGAGTCATTGCAGGCGCAGGTGGACATGGCTCAGCACGCATTTTCTGCAATTCTTTGGAAGCGGAACTGATCTCGATTGCAGGAACCTATTGTGTGGCGGATGATATCCCCAAAGATATGATCAAAAAACCTGTACATATTTATTTAAATAACAAGCAAGAGCTTGAATTTGAACCCTTACAGTTTTAACTTAACTGATTAAGTCAAAAAAGCACCAAAAAGCCCTTTTAGGGGCGTATGACCATAAATAGGAGTGGATTCGGTGGCCAAAATTGTTGTCGTAACGTCAGGCAAAGGTGGTGTAGGTAAAACTACAACAAGTGCATCTTTTGCAACGGGTTTAGCCCTACGTGGTCATAAAACTGTTGTGATTGATTTCGATGTGGGTTTACGTAACCTTGATTTGATTATGGGCTGTGAGCGCCGTGTGGTTTATGACTTTGTCAATGTCATCAATAATGAAGCCCGCCTACAGCAAGCACTGATCCGTGATAAAGACATTGAAAACCTGTTCATTTTGCCTGCATCACAAACACGTGATAAAGATGCGCTGAGTGATGAAGGTGTGGCGCGTGTCATTGACGAGCTTTCACAGGAATTTGACTACATTATCTGTGACTCTCCTGCGGGGATTGAACGTGGTGCGATTCTAGCCATGTACCATGCAGATGAAGCCATCATTGTCACCAACCCTGAGATTTCATCGGTTCGTGACTCTGACCGTATTATTGGTATGCTGGACAGCAAAACCAAAAAAGTCGAACAAAATGAAGGTCGTATCCGTAAGCACCTATGTATCACACGTTTCAACCCTGAACGTGCAGATAAACAGGAAATGCTGACCATTGATGATATTTCTAAAGATATTTTACGTGTTCCGACTTTGGGCGTGATTCCAGAGTGCCCAAGCGTGCTACAGGCATCGAACGAAGGTAAACCTGTGATTCTTTATCCAGAAGCGAAAGCTGGGCAAGCCTATGACGATCTGGTTGCCCGTTTCCTTGGCGAAGACCGTCCTTATCGACACATTGCAGTGCAGCCAAAAGGTTGGTTGGCTAGACTATTTGGAGCGTAATTATGGCAGGATTCTGGAGTAAACTGTTCAGCGGTGATGAAAAACCATCAAGTGCACAAACGGCTAAAGACCGTTTGAAAGTAATTGTTGCATCTGAACAGGGCTTGGGTCGTCGTTTAGGGCAAGACAAACTTGATCAAATGAAGAAAGAAATCATGCAGGTCGTGAGTCGTTACGTGCGTGGTGTGGATGAACAGCATATCCAAATGCAAGTTCGTTCAGAAGCCAATATCGAAATGCTTGAGATGAATATCAATTTACCTGAAGAACGATAGAAGTTTTTTCATTAGCGATTTTTCGCAAATAAAGGCAGAATACGCGAGTGGATTTGGAAAGCATTCCTTTCATCCACTTCAAGGATTTTGCCTTTATTGTTTTATAAAACTGAGGAGATTGTCATGGCATTATCACAGCCAGCAACTTTCAATGAAGAATGGTCAGATGAGCGTGTGTTTGCCTACCTCAACCAGCTTCCACCAGCGGGTGTAAATGCTGACTTCCATGTGCTCTATCATGCGTTCAAGCATATGCGTCCACATGACTATGAGCGTTTGATTACCAAGTTTCTGGCAGATGGCCGTGACCTGAATGCGACCAATCCAGAGGGACAGCGCATCCATGATGTCATCGCACAATATCCTCGCCAAAAAGAGGGTTTTCTGGAAGTTTTAGCAAAATTCGCTTAATAAAAAAGCCTGCATCATGCAGGCTTTTTCTTTATATCTCTTATTATCGGTTGCCAATCAAATACACACCTAATAACGTAAATATCCCACCTGAAACGCCATCAATCCATTTGGCAAAGTTTTGGTATGCAGTTCTAAATGCGGGCAAGGAAAAAACAAAGGCAACCAACAAGAACCATAGGAATGTCTCAATCGACACGATAATAAAAAGCAAGGAATGATGCTGGTTAAATAAAGGATTGGCTAAAAACAGTGAAAATACACTACCAAAGTAAATAATTGCCTTGGGATTCGACAGGTTGGTGAGCAGACCTTTCATAAAGAATAGATAAGGTGATTGAGGTAGGGTCATCTGTTTTACTGTTTCATCACCCTTTGAAAAGGCTGAGCGTAGCATCTGGAAACCGAGCCAGCATAAATACAGGCCACCTGCAATTAAAAGGCCCTGCTTTAGCCATGCCATCTTTTCAAAAATAATATTCAGCCCCATGAGCGCCAATAACGACCACAACATCGCACCCAAACAAATACCAAGAACCACCAATACCGCATCTTTGCGAGAGCTACTAATTGCAGTTTGGGAAACTAAGAAGAAATCTGGGCCAGGGGTAATCAATGCACAAAAATGAATAAAAATAAGCGTACACAGTGCAACCCACATAGCCAAACCCAATATTAAAACCTTAAAGGTTTAGCTTAAATAAAAAACGTGATTATTACCATATAAAAACAAAAAAATAAAAACGACAAAGCCTCAGAATAGAGGCTTTGTTAATGGAATATGATCGTTAAACCAGAATATCCCGTTTCCCATTTGCCCCCATTGCACTGACAATCCCATTTTCTTCCATTTGATCAACAATACGGGCAGCACGGTTATAGCCCAGACTAAATTTACGCTGGATAGATGAAGTAGATACTTTACGGGTTTCCAGTACAAAAGATACACACTGATCATACAGCGCATCCCGACTTGGATCACCCTCTCCATCCTCAAAACCACGGGATGTTGGTTCTTCATCAAATGGGGTCAGGATTTCATCGATATAATCAGGTTCACCACGTTCACGCCAGGCATCACAGATACGGTTGACTTCATCATCACTAATAAATGCACCATGTACACGTTCAGGTTCAATCTTACCAGGTCCAAGGAACAGCATATCACCATGACCAAGTAGGTCCTCTGCCCCACCTGCATCCAGAATGGTACGTGAGTCAATTTTACTGTTTACACGTAATGCCACACGGGTTGGGATATTGGCCTTAATCAGGCCTGTAATCACGTCTACAGATGGACGCTGTGTTGCAAGCAGTAAATGAATGCCTGCCGCACGGGATTTCTGTGCCAAACGGGTAATCATCTCTTCAGCTTTTTTACCAACCTGCATAATCATATCGGCAAACTCATCGGCCACGATTACGATCGAAGGGAGTGGAGTCAATCGCGGTGCGCGCTCACCCACCACTGAATCACTTGCTTTCCAGGTTGGATCAATCAGGTCCTCACCATTGGCAATTGCCTCTTCCACCTTACGGTTATAGTCACTGAGTTTACGGATTTTCAGGAACGACATTAGTTTGTAACGGCGCTCCATTTCATTGACACACCAGTTTAATGCGCTGACTGCATCTTTCATGTCAGTGACTACTGGCGTTAACAGGTGTGGAATATCATTATAGTTGGCCAGTTCAAGCTGTTTCGGGTCAATCAGGATCAAGCGTAACTGATCAGGCGTATATTTCAGCAACATCGAAAGGATCATTGAGTTGACCGCAACTGATTTACCCGAACCCGTAGTACCCGCAACCAGCATATGCGGTGCCTTGGCTAAATCGGTCAAGACAGGATTGCCTGAAATGTCCTTACCCATCGCCATACTAATTAAATTATTCGGATCGCGGTAAGTTGGCGTTTCCAGTAGCTCAATCAAACGCACCATTTCACGCGTGCTGTTTGGCACTTCAATGCCGATATACGGTTTTCCTGGAATGACCTCGACCACACGCACCGATGCCATTGACATTGAACGCGCCAAGTCACGCGAAATATTGGTGACTTTGGATGCCTTGACCCCTGGCGCAAGATCAAGTTCAAAACGTGTGACCACTGGACCTGGCTGGGCTTCCACCACCTGTGCCTTGACATTAAATTCCTGTAGCTTGATTTCCAGAAGCTCTGACAGTCGGGCTAATTGTTCAGCAGTGAAGTTCACCTTTTTATTTGGATCAACATCATCCAGCAGTTCCAGCCCTGGTAAGGTTGGCAAGTCGTGGCGTTTCTGCGCCACCTGCATGGCACGTGACATTGGACGACCAAAGGAATCGGTTAATGGTGCATCCAGATCAAAATCATCTTCAATATCCAGGTCTGCATCAGGTTCAGCCTTACCTGCGGTCTCCTGCCAGGCCTCAATAAAGGCTTCCTTGGAAAGTGTCTCTTTTGGAGTGGCAATTTCAATTGGCGCTTTTACAAAAGCAGAGGACTGAGCATAACTTGCAGCTTGAGGTCTTATATTTTCCTGCTCCTCTTCAACAAGAAGATCATTAAACTCATCAAACGCTTCACTTGTAGAACTGTGCTTATCTTCCTGAACAGAATTTTGAACTGAAGACGCATGTGGCTGGACTACAATGGTTTGTGCCGATTCTGCGATCAATGCCTCTATATCTGCTTCAAACTCCACCTCATCCACTTGTTCATGAAAGTTTGAATGTGCTGGAATGTCCTGTGTAAACGGTGTATGCGTTGCAGTTTTATTATTTGGGACGGCAGCCAACAACTCATCAAAAATCTGGTCATCATTCCAGTCTAAATTGCTACCGCTCTCTCTTTGCAAAGCAGGTTCAATCCGTTGAGACTGCATCGTATTGTAGGATGCCACATGCTGATGAGAATCATCGGCAGCCTTTAACAACGCATCAATCTCCTGTTTATGGCTAATGTCATCGCTTTGCAGCGCGCGCCATACCTCACCCGTCTGAATCAGGCGTTGGCTTTCCGCTTCCAGTTGATGTGCCTTTTGCAGGGTTTGTTCAAAATCCTCAATGACATGGGCTTCTTCTGATTGGGCAGTTTGCTGCTCTTTCGCAACCACATCCGCAAATAGTTTTTCTGCCATCTGTTGATGATGTGAATCACCCACTTTAGCTGATTGATCATTCTGTTCTAAATCAACCGCTTTAATGTCAGGAGTATTCGCGACCGCAGACTCAGTTTTAGCTTTATTTTTAATGGCAGGTGTTTCTTTGGTCAATTGTTCAGTGAGGTCATAGGCCGACTCGGTCTGTGGTACATTTTTATAAAACAGGTCCTGCAAGTAAGCGGGCGTATTTTTCAATGTCACCCAGGTTTTATCCCACTGGATTCCAAATGCCAAGGTAATCAATACAATGCCAAATATCAGTAAGAATAAGGTTGCCCCATAAATCGTCAGCAACTGCGATAAACTCTGTCCCAACTCATAACCGATAATACCACCCGCCGCATTTTCCAGCGTGTCGGCTGGCATATTCCAGTGTAAATACAACAAGCTTGATAAAGATAAAATCAGGAAAAACTGGGCCGCATAACGGAACGGGCGATTTAGAAAACTTCTTGGCCACCAGACCTGAATTGCTTCCATAAACAGGAACAATGGAATCAGCAGGCTTGCCCAGCCTAGAAAGCCAAACAACAGGTCCGCAATCCAGGCACCTGCCACCCCACTGGCGTTGGAAACCTGCTGGGTATCACTGGAAATATGCATCCATCCTGGATCAAATGGTGTATAGGTCACTGTGGCAAGAAATAGGTAAATGCCAAAAGAAATCAAAAATAATGTCATTAAAAAGCGTTGTGCATAAACACTTGACACCGCAGTCATATACAGTCCTGTAACCCAATTCATTTATCATTAGAATTAATGAAGTTCATCAAGAATCTTCAATCAATACGCTCTCTATTATGCACTCGTTCTTACAAAAAAGATGCACGATTGTTTACTGTTGTTGTTAACATCGTGGGCGTGTTGACTTTATCGCAAAGCACTGGCGAAATATCAACAACCCTATTGATGATATAGCCCAATTCGATTGAGTTTATCAATATTATCCTCATGGATTTACGCCACTCCCCTGTGGATTCACGTATAATTTTAGCATTTTCAATATAAAAAGGATGTTCTTTAATGAGCGCTCGTCACTCACGGTTGATTATTCTGGGTTCTGGCCCTGCGGGTTATAGTGCAGCGGTATATGCGGCACGTGCCAACCTCAAGCCAACTCTGATTGCTGGTTTGCAGCTTG
The DNA here is from genome assembly GCF_030385805.1 of Acinetobacter thutiue. Lineage (NCBI taxonomy): Bacteria > Pseudomonadati > Pseudomonadota > Gammaproteobacteria > Moraxellales > Moraxellaceae > Acinetobacter > Acinetobacter thutiue. The sequence goes on along the minus strand of NZ_JAUDZE010000002.1, from coordinate 220,209 downwards.
GTGGACAGTTGACAACGACCACTGAAGTGGATAACTGGCCAGGTGACCCAGAGGGATTAACTGGTCCTGTATTGATGGAACGCATGCAAGCCCATGCTGAACGTTTCGGTACAGAAATTGTCTATGACCATATCAATGAAGTCGATTTGAAAACCCGTCCATTTGTCCTGAAAGGCGACATGGAAGAATACACCTGTGATGCGCTGATTATTGCAACAGGTGCAACTGCGCAGTATCTGGGTCTGGAATCTGAAACGGCGTTTATGGGTCAGGGTGTGAGTGCCTGTGCAACCTGTGATGGCTTCTTCTATAAAAACCAGAATGTCATGGTTGTGGGTGGTGGTAACACTGCGGTTGAGGAAGCGCTTTATCTTTCAAACATTGCGGCGCATGTAACGCTGGTACACCGTCGTGACAGCCTACGTTCCGAAAAGATTTTACAAGACCATTTATTTGCCAAAGAAAAAGAAGGCAAGATCAGTATCATCTGGAACCATCAGGTTGATGAAGTGCTTGGTGACAAGACGGGTGTAACCGCTGTGCGTATCAAGTCCACCCAGGATGCCAGCACACAGGACGTTCAGGTTCAGGGCCTGTTTGTTGCGATTGGTCATAAACCAAATACCAGCATGTTTGATGGTCAGCTTAACCTGCGTGATGGCTATATTCAGGTTCAAAGTGGTACTTCGGGTAATGCAACGGCAGCTTCCATTGAGGGTGTGTTTGCCGCAGGTGATGTGGCGGATAGCGTTTATCGTCAGGCAATTACCTCAGCAGGTTCAGGCTGTATGGCTGCACTGGATGCAGAAAAATACCTCGACAACCTGAATTAATTACCGCTCTTCATCTTAATCTTACGTTGACAGTCCAATGGATTGTCAACGCTCTTCAGTTCAGTTAGTTTAAAATTATTCTGACTAACCTCATTTCTTATGCAATCACTTCCCCTATCCCAATATATTTTTCCAAATCCTATGGAAGCTGATCCTGAGGGTCATGGTTTTATCTGTATTGGTGCTGATTTATCTCCATCAACCTTATTCGAGGCCTATACACACGGCCTATTTCCCTGGTTTAATGAAGATGAACCGATTTGCTGGTGGAGTCCTGATCCTCGCTGCATTATCCAGCCACAATCCTATAAACCCAGTAAATCCTTGCTGCGAAATATGAAAAAGCATGACTATCACATTACCATCAATCATGCCTTTGAAGATGTAATCCGTTCCTGCTCGCTGCCCCGTAGCTATGCCAATGAAACCTGGATTAGTGAAGATATTATTCAGGGATATTGTGCATTGTTTACAGCAGGTTATGCCTATAGTGTTGAAGTCTGGCAACAGGAAAAACTGGTTGGTGGTCTGTATGGGGTTACAATCGGCAAAGGCTGTTTTGGTGAGTCCATGTTTAGTACCGAAACCGATGTTTCCAAGATGGCTTTCTATACCTTGATGCTAATTGGACAGGAAAATCAGTTGCCCTGGATTGACTGCCAACTGGTTAACGATCATCTCCTCAGTCTGGGTGCCAGTACAATTTCTCGCCAGGCATACCTTAAATCGTTACAAGATGTAATTATTGCCCCCCCTATCAATTGGAAAAACTATCAGGAACGTGTATTTTCAAGTAAAACAATAGCAGTTAATGCAAAATTAGACGGTTAATGGACTAACGCCTTGGAGGGACAGATTCATGAAATCATACCAACCCAAGTCCCTTTTAAATGACTTACAGTATTACATCACGCCACCGCACGACTGTAGCTACCTCGACAATAAATCAGCGCGCATGGTGTTTCTGGACCCAATTCATCGGATTGATGTCGTCACATTATCTGAACTTTCCCGTGTCGGTTTTCGTCGTAGCGGTGATTTTATCTATCGCCCCGAATGTCACCTTTGCCGTCAATGCCTTTCCTGCCGTGTACCTATCAATGACTTTCAAATGAACAGCAGCCAGAAAAAGGCATGGAAACGCAACCAAGACCTGCAAATGAGCATCCTGCCGACATCACAGGCCTCACAACAACATTACGATTTATATGAGCGTTATATCAATGAACGCCATGCTGATGGGGATATGTATCCCGCCAGTCTAGACCAGTTTGAGAAATTTCTGGTGCATAGCTGTACGGAAAGCTTTTTTATTGAGCTTTGGAAAGACCAAAGGCTGGTTGGAGTTTCAACCTGTGATCTGATGGATGATGGACTTTCAGCGGTTTATACTTTTTTTGATCCAGATGAACAAAAGCGTTCACTCGGTGTTTTTGCCATCCTCAAGCAGATTGAATATGTCCGCACATTAAATCTTGATTATCTCTACCTAGGCTATTGGGTGCCGCATTCATCCAAGATGAATTATAAATCCCAGTATACTCCACTTGAGTTACTGCTTGATGGACAGTGGCGCAGACTTAACCGCCCACTCTCAAACAACGAAATCCAGCAACTTGGAAACTCGTTGATGAGCACACTTCCATCTGAATGGAACAACCTAATTATTAAATAGCCTTATTGAAATAAGGCTGCAAAATCATCGGTGCATGTCTTGACCATAATCACGGCATGCTCCTTTGAGCCATCACTATTTGGATAATAGTTTTTTCGTAGATCAATCTGATGAAAACCCGTTTTTTCATATAGGCGAATTGCGGAAATATTACTTTCACGCACTTCCAGAAAAATCTGAACTGGATTGTTCTTTAACTGTTGAATTGAATGATCCAACAATTCATAGCCTAAACCCTTGCCCTGCTGGCTGGGATGAATTGCCATCAGCAATAGGTTCGCTTCATCCAACACAGGCTGCAAAATACAAAAACCCACCACCTGATTGGCTTTTTCATAAACGCTACATTGATAAGAGGTCAAGGATTCCTGAAACTGTTGCCTAGACCAGGGATGTGTCTGCACCAACCGCTCAATCTCAGCTACACGGTCTATATCGCTTTCCTGCATCAATCGAATCACGGACTGTTACCTTATAAAATACTGGTGCAGATTATCAGCAATTTAATGCAAAATTTGAATAAAAAAATAGGCAATTTTGCTTGCCCATTTTCTATTTATCATTAGTTCAGGTTGAATCCCAGTTCGGCACGCCACTTATTTAACAGTTCAGTGGTGTCATCATCATTTGGATGGAATTTAGGTCTTAAAAAAGCAAGCAATGTAGGAATCTGGCGCGTCATAAAGCCTTTATAACCATACATGAACTTGATCATATATTTGGTGTCACGCCATGTGAGCTTGCCATCAGTTTTCAAAAGTTTTGCAGTGAAATAGGACTGGGTAATAAAGATTAGCCCCATTGCAATCACAAGTGCCAGCGAACGCATGAAATAGGCCTTAGCTCCGTGACCATACATCGCTTCATACACATCAAAGGCAACAGCCTTATGCTCATTTTCTTCAACCGCATGCCACATCCATAAATGGTACATGGTCTCATCCATAAACATGGACTGAATATCAGGATTACTCAACAACTCCTCTGCAATGGTGGAGGTGAAATGTTCCAAGGCGCAGGTACCAGTTAAGCTGATCATTTCCTTGGTAAAACCAAAAGGTTTGAGTATTTTTGTGGTGATTCCGATGGTACGGTTAATCAGGTGCCCTGTTTGATCCTCCATCTCACGAACATTGTAGCCATAGGCCTGGGCGGAAGCATTAAACGCCACATGCTCTTTTGAATGCATGGCTTCCTGACCAATAAAGGCACTGATTTCTTTCTGTAATCTTGGATCTGCCAATTTAGGGTCGTTTCGTACTGCACGCGTGCTATTAACAAAGAATTGTTCACCTTCAGGAAATAGTGCGGATAAGGCCGTCATAAAATGTGTGAGGGCTGCATCACCATTTGCCCAATAACGGGGAACCTCACCAAATTCAAAATCCATTCGGCGTACAGGGAAACTCGCTCCAGCCCGATTTGAGATATTGACTTTAGCATTCATACTACGCTCTCCTATCTTGAAGATCTCTTTATTAATCATTTATTATTCTTTAGTTATACGCCCTTTCCCATGCGTTAAATAAGTGCAGATAAGGTCAGAAAAGCATCATCTTGGGACATGAGGAGAGAAAAAGGATGATGAGTGAAATCATTTTTCTCGACACAAGAGAAAAGGAGTGATAAGTGAAACTACTTTTCTGACGTAAAAGGAAAGTTTAATTGAGTATTAAATTTTCCGACGCAAGAGAAGAAAATGATGATAAGTGAAACCACTTTTTCCGACACAAGGAAAATTTGTCCAACAAAAACCTAAAATACAATTTTCTAAAAATGGAAATAAAGAAAGGACGATCAAAATCGTCCTTTCTTTACATACGGTTAACCGTAAAAACTAGAGATTACAAACCAAGTTTTGCTTTCCAGTCTTTAAGCAACTGCACTGTATCTAAGTCATTTGGGTGGAAACGTGGTTTGAAGTAAGCCAACATTTCCCCCGCCATACCCGCAATAATGCCTTTTGATGGGCTATAACCATATTTATAGATCATGCCCAATTCTTTTAGATTAAGCTTATTGTCACGATTCAATAAACGTAGAACAAAATAAGACTGCAATGCGAAGATCAACACCATCGCCACAACTAGGGCTGTATTGCGTAGCGCATAGGCTTTCACACCACGACCAAAAATCTCTTCATACACATCGTAGGCAACAGCTTTATGCTCATTTTCTTCAATCGCGTGCCATAACCACATATATTTCATGGTGTCATCAGTCATTAGTTCCTGAATATGGGGATTACGCAATAATTCAGAGGCAATAGTGGCTGTAAAGTGCTCAAGCGCAGTTGTTGCAGTTAAGTCAACCATTTCCTGAGTCATGCCAAATGGCTTAACCACCTTAGCAAAATTCTTACGTGCAAACTGGATATAACTGCCTGTGATACGCTCTAAAGCTGATACATCATGTCCATATTTTTGGGCAGAGGCATTAAAACCAACATGTTCCTGAGTATGCATTGCCTCTTGACCAATAAAGGCACTGATTTCTTTTTGTAGTGCTTCATTGTCCTTGATGGCTGGGTGATAACGTACAGCACGGACTGAATCAATAAATAATTTCTCACCATCTGGAAACAATGCAGAAAGTGCTGTCATGAAATGGGTTAAACCAGCTGAGCCATTCATCCAGTACTCTGGAACCTGATCAAAATCAAAATTCATACGACGTACTGGGAAACTTGCGCCTGCACGATTTGAAATATTTACCTTAGCATTCATGCTGCCTACTCCTTTTAAATGAAGCTATGCTTCACTGAGTCATTTTGTTCATTTTCTTGAGTTTTATATTACGTTTTTATTTGTATCAATTAAGTGCAGTTTAGGACAGGTAGGTATCACTTTAGGACACTATTTCAAAAGCTTTGTCTAACAATAGACATAAAAAAACACTCCAGAGGAGTGTTTTTTTATTACCTTAGAGGCTTATGCAGTTACTTTCGCAACAACACCAGCACCTACAGTACGGCCACCTTCACGGATCGCAAAACGTAGACCTGGGTCCATTGCGATTGGGTGGATCAACTCTACTGACATTTCTACGTTGTCACCAGGCATAACCATTTCAACGCCATCCTGTAGTTTGATCGCGCCAGTTACGTCAGTTGTACGGAAGTAGAACTGTGGACGGTAACCGTTAAGGAATGGAGTGTGACGACCACCTTCTTCTTTAGAAAGTACATATACTTCCGCATCGAATTTAGTGTGTGGCTTGATTGTACCTGGCTTAGCAAGTACCTGACCACGTTGTACGTCTTCACGCTTGGTACCACGAAGAAGGATACCACAGTTCTCGCCCGCACGGCCTTCGTCAAGAAGTTTACGGAACATTTCAACGCCAGTTACAGTCGTTGCAACTGTATCACGGATACCAACAATCTCAACAGTTTCACCTACTTTGATGATACCTGCTTCCACACGACCTGTTACCACTGTACCACGGCCAGAAATCGAGAACACGTCTTCGATTGGCATCAGGAATGGCTTGTCGATTGCACGCTCTGGTTCTGGGATGTAAGAGTCAAGCGCTTCCACAAGTGCAAGAACAGAAGACTCGCCGTAAGGACCGTCGTTACCGTTTAACGCCTGAAGCGCTGAACCACGGATGATTGGCGTGTCATCACCTGGGAAGTCGTAGGTAGAAAGAAGTTCACGAACTTCCATTTCAACCAACTCAAGTAACTCTTCATCATCAACAAGGTCACACTTGTTCAGGAACACGATGATGTAAGGTACACCTACCTGACGAGAAAGCAGGATGTGTTCACGAGTTTGTGGCATTGGACCATCAGTCGCAGCACATACGAGGATCGCGCCGTCCATCTGTGCAGCACCAGTGATCATGTTTTTAACATAGTCGGCGTGGCCTGGGCAGTCTACGTGAGCGTAGTGACGGATTGGAGAATCGTATTCCACGTGAGAGGTATTAATGGTAATACCACGTGCCTTTTCTTCAGGAGCCGAGTCAATTTGCGAGTAGTCTTTCGCTTCACCGCCGTAAGTTTTTGCACAGATTGTTGCAATCGCAGCAGTTAAAGTTGTTTTACCATGGTCAACGTGACCAATTGTACCCACGTTTACGTGTGGTTTATTACGTTCAAACTTGGCTTTAGCCATGATGATCTTCCTTTATAAACTGCTCATGAGGGTCACCCATGAGCACTTGGTTTTTTAACTAAATTTTAGTTGGGTAATATAGTAATCGAAAGATTACTCGTCGTCACCTTTTTTACCGCCAGCCTGGAACTTAGCGATGATGCCTTCAGCCACGTTACGTGGAGTTTCAGCGTATTTAGAGAATTCCATAGAGTAAGTCGCACGACCTTGAGACATAGAACGCATTTGAGTTGCGTAACCAAACATCTCAGCAAGAGGAACTTCTGCCTTAATCGCTTTCGTTCCACCAGGAAGATCGTCCATACCTTGAACCATACCACGACGACGGTTTAAGTCACCCATGATATCGCCCATGTAGTCTTCTGGAGTTTCCACTTCAACTTTCATGATTGGCTCAAGAAGAACAGGGTCTGCTTTCATGAAACCATCACGGAATGCATAAGAACCTGCCATTTTGAACGACAATTCATCAGAGTCGACATCATGGTAAGAACCATCAAACAATGTCGCCTTAATACCCACAACAGGATAACCAGCCAAGACACCATTCTTCATGCGTTCCTGAATACCTTTGTCAACCGCACCGAAGAATTCTTTAGGTACAGTACCACCTACAACTTCTTCAGCGAATTGGTATTCTTTACCAGCTTCTTCAACATCCATAGGCTCTAAACGAACATATACATGACCGAATTTACCTTTACCACCTGTTTGACGAACAAACTTACCTTCTTGCTCAACAGTCTTTTTGATTGTTTCGCGGTAAGCAACCATTGGTTTACCAATGTTCGCTTCAACACCAAATTCACGCTTCATACGGTCAACGATGATGTCAAGGTGAAGCTCACCCATACCAGCGATGATCGTTTGGCCAGACTCTTCATCTGTACGAACGCGGAATGATGGATCTTCTTTCGCCAAACGACCTAAAGCAATTGACATTTTTTCTTGGTCAGCTTTAGTTTTTGGTTCAACGGCCAATGAAATTACTGGCTCTGGGAATTCCATACGCTCAAGTGTAATGACATTTTTCTCATCACACAGTGTATCACCCGTGGTTACGTCTTTAAGACCTACACACGCTGCGATATCACCTGCACGAATTTCTTCAAGGTCTTGACGCTCGTTCGCGTGCATTTGCACGATACGGCCAATACGTTCACGCTTAGACTTCACTGGGTTATAAACTGGGTCACCTTGTTTAAGTACACCAGAATAAACACGTACGAAAGTCAGGTTACCTACGAACTTGTCGTTCATGATCTTGAACGCAAGTGCAGAGAACGGAGCTTCGTCAGATGCTTCACGAGACGCTTTAGTTTCGTCTTTGTCGTCAAGAATACCTTCAATTGCCTTAACTTCTGTTGGAGAAGGCAGGAATTGAATTACAGCATCCAACATACGTTGAACACCCTTGTTCTTGAACGCTGAACCACAAAGCATAACCTGGATTTCAGACGCCAATGTACGAGCACGAAGACCAGCGATGATGTCTTCTTTAGAAAGATCACCCTCTTCAAGGTACTTGTCCATTAACTCTTCAGAAGCTTCAGCAGCAGCCTCAACCATCTTGGTACGCCATTCGTTAGAAGTATCAACGAGATCAGCTGGAATATCGCCGTATTCGAACTTCATACCCTGAGATGCTTCATCCCAGATAATCGCTTTCATTTCGATCAGGTCAACAACACCTGCGAATGTATCTTCAGCACCGATTGGCACAACGATTGGCACAGGGTTACCGCCCAAACGTGTTTTTACCTGTTCAACGGCACGGAAGAAGTTGGCACCTGTACGGTCCATCTTGTTCACGAATGCCAAACGAGGCACTTTATATTTGTTTGCCTGACGCCATACAGTTTCAGACTGAGGTTGTACACCACCTACCGCACAGTACACCATGCACGCACCGTCAAGTACACGCATAGAACGTTCAACTTCGATTGTGAAGTCAACGTGTCCTGGGGTATCAATCACGTTGATACGGTGTTGCTCAAACTGGTTGCCCATACCAGACCAGAAACAAGTTGTCGCAGCAGAGGTAATTGTAATACCACGCTCCTGCTCTTGCTCCATCCAGTCCATTGTTGCTGCACCATCATGTACTTCACCGATTTTGTGAGATACACCTGTGTAGAACAGGATACGTTCAGTTGTAGTTGTTTTACCTGCGTCAATATGCGCAGAGATACCGATGTTACGGTAACGAGTAATTGGAGTTTGGCGAGCCATGATGTCTTACATTCCTAAATGTTATCTTTAAAACAGGACGCATCAATTAAATTGATGCGCACGAATATCCATGCAGGCAACCTAAATACCCGCAAAGCTCCCACTTTGATAAAGAGAGATGTTGAACCGAGCCGCAGTACGCATGAATATTCTCCTGATTAGGGACTGTTTTATCCGCTTAGAAACGGTAGTGAGAGAAGGCTTTGTTGGCTTCAGCCATACGATGCACGTCTTCACGTTTTTTGATCGCAGCACCTTTACCTTCAGCTGCATCTAGCAACTCACCAGCAAGACGTAAAGCCATCGTTTTTTCAGAACGCTTAGCAGCAGCATCTACTAACCAACGCATAGCCAAGGCAGTACGACGGGATGGGCGCACTTCCATAGGTACTTGATAAGTAGCACCACCAACACGGCGTGCCTTTACTTCAACCATAGGACGAACTTTCTCAAGAGTAGTCTCGAAAAATTCAACTGGGTCTACTTTGTTTTTTTCCTGAACACGTTCCAAAGCACCGTAAACGATACCTTCAGCAACAGATTTTTTACCATCCTGCATAACGTGGTTCATGAATTTAGCGATTGTTTGGCTGCTAAATTTCGGATCTGGAAGGATCTCACGAGCAGCGACTACGCGACGTCTTGGCATTTTAATACACCTAATATTATGACACTTCAGGATGATCCAGCAGTTGTACTAAGTGTCGTGTACATGACGCTGGCCTTACTATACGTCGCCTGAATTACAAATCTATGAAGAATTCAAACAAGCGAAACGCTAAAGGGTTGCTTGGGCTATTTTCCTAGAATTACTTCTTAGGACGTTTCGCACCGTATTTAGAACGTGACTGGTTACGATCTTTAACGCCAGCACAGTCCAAAGAACCACGAACGGTATGGTAACGTACACCTGGTAAGTCTTTAACACGACCACCACGGATAAGAACAACACTGTGCTCTTGTAGGTTATGACCTTCACCACCGATGTAGCTAGACACTTCAAAACCAGAAGTTAAGCGAACACGGCAAACCTTACGCATTGCAGAGTTAGGTTTTTTAGGAGTAGTCGTATATACACGTGTACATACACCACGACGTTGTGGACAAGCCTTCAACGCAGGAACTTTTGATTTTTCAATCAAAGTTGTACGACCCTTACGGATCAACTGATTTGTTGTTGCCATTTGGCAATTCTCCCGTTATTAAACAACCTCAAAAAGAAAAACACCTCTTTTTAAGGGCACACAATTGTAAGCCAAGAAGTAAAAATGGTCAACATTGCACAATAGAGCAATGCTGACCATTCCTAGTGTTTTTGTTGCGTTCTGATGTATGAATACATCATGAAACAAATTAGCTGTGTTTTGTTGAAGCTGGTTCCATCTCAATTGGTTTTTGTTCAGCCACAATTTCAGGTTCATCTTCTGTCACTATTTCATCCTGCTGTGCAGTCAAGGCAGGTTGTTGTTCAGCATGTTCATGCTCTTCAACATATTGGCTTGCCAGTTGCTGGATACCAGTTTCCACCTTTTCCTCCACGTTTTGCTGATCGGCAGCATTTTCTTTTGCCTGCACCTCAACATGGGTAATCACATCATTTTTAGTTGCTTCTGCTGTGAACGGTTTATGTGATTCAGTTTCAGCCGCATTTAACAGCTTTGGACTTGCCTTGCGAAGCAAGGCTTCGGCCTTGTAATAAGCCGCCAAGGGGGAAATATTTTCATTTGGGTGCTCATTTAAATAGAAACGTGCGGCACCAAATACTGACTGAGACTTATGCCCCACATCCTCAAGCAGTTTCCAGCTATAAAAGCCACCCAATGCCGCACCCGCCACAGGAGTCAGCTTGCCAATCACAGAGGCCTGGGGGATATGGTTGAGCCATCCCCACTTAAACTGTCCCTCATCATCAACCAGCCATTTCCTGATCATTTCAATATCATTGTTTGAACCCAATAATTGCTGGAACTGTTGCAGGTCATGGGTTTCCAGCATGGATTTCAATGCTTTCAATGCAAGTAGCAAGGTTTGCTTTTCCGCCACAAGGCTCAAATCAATTTCCTTGAAAATAAATGCGACTATTTCCTGATCTGCATCCTCAGTGAGGTCAAAGCCATGAGAACGACCAGTTTGATAGACGGTTCTCAATGCCAGAACGATAGAGGCAGGAATGTCTATTGCGGCACCCCATACTCCTGTTGCACCCGTAATCAAACCCTGCGCCGCGGCCAAAAGCTTGTTCTGTTCAATCAAGGCCTGACTCAGACGTTGGGAACGACCTGTATCCTTGGTGAGTTCAGCAATGTCTTTCACTCCCGCCTCCTCAAGAATTTTCTCTGTTAGTGAGGTGTTTGAACTAAACTCATTTAGCCACTGAAACAGGTAGTCGGAGACTTTTTCACCCAGGTCTGGCGATATAAACGAAGCCACATTATTAACCCGTGTGTAATGACGACCCAACAGTTGATTTGACAGCTTAGGCAACTGTTGGCGCAGCATCTGTTGTGGCGTTTCATACTTCTCCACATCAAATGGACTTTTGAAGCGTGCACTACCCTCAACCACATTGGATGAATGGGCGAGTTCCGCTGCGGAAGTCGTTGGGGCAACCTGACGTTTTTGTAATTCTGAACTGAGCTTTTTAGCCACTCCAAAGGCCTGTGCCAATAAACCTGAAGATTGCTTATTTTGGGATTTTGTCATCAAGTACCTCTGCTCTGTAATTGTGTGCATTTCTAGGTAGATACTAGGTTGAATATCTATTTATCTCAACTTTTATGTGTGTACTTTCATTACGTTTCGTCACAACATGACTGATATTTACCAATATTTACACAACTGGAAATAGGCATAAAATTTGCCATAAGAAATAAAAAAACTTTCTGCTATCATGGTGTCATTCACTTATAAGCCGTTTTAATCGTTATATTCTCCTGATTTATGAATAACGATCATCGCACATGGCTTAGCATTACCATAAAAGGGATCTGTAAATGAAACGTGTTGTAATCACTGGTATGGGCATTAACTCATGCATCGGTAACTCTTTGGAAGAGGTCACTCATTCTTTAAAAAATGGAATCTCTGGGACACGTTTTAACCCAACTTATGCTGAACTTAATTTCAAGAGCCATGTCAGCGCGGCAGCTGTTCAGGATTTTGATGGCATTGACCGTAAAATTAAACGTTTTATGGGTGTCTGTGCCATGTATGCCTACAATGCGGCGATTGCGGCGGTAGAAAATGCAGGCCTCAAACAGGAAGACCTGGCCAATAACCCACGTTATGGTATTGCAGGTGGCAGTGGCGGTAATTCAACCGCCTCTGTTGCTGAAATGGTGAAACTTTTAGAGGAAAAAGGCGCACGTAAAATCGGTCCTTTTTATGTTCCCCGCAATATGAGCAACACCATTACTGCAAACGTTGGTGTGTCATTAAAACTTCAGGGGATCGCCCACTCAATTACCAGTGCATGTGCGACATCTGCGGATGCGATTGGCTATGCCTACAACCTGATTCAGCTTGGCAAACAGGACCTGATGCTGGCAGGTGGTGGTGAAGAAGATCACTGGTCTCAAAGCCTGTTATTTGATGCAATGGGCGCATTGTGCTCTAAATATAATGACAACCCTGAAACAGCTTCACGTCCTTATTCAAAAGACCGTGATGGTTTTGTGATTGCGGGTGGCGGTGGTTTTGTCGTACTTGAATCGCTGGAACATGCCCAGGCCCGCGGTGCCAAGATTTTAGCGGAAGTTGTTGGTTATGCAGCCAACAGTGACGGGCATGATATGGTGGCTTTAACAGGTGAAGGAGCGACACGTTGTATTCAAATGGCTCTGGATGAGGCAAAACAGCATGGTGTAGATAAAATTGATTATATCAATACGCATGGCACCTCAACACCTGCGGGTGATATTGTTGAACTTCATGCCATTGGCCGTGCCTTTGGTGAGGGAAATGTCCCTCCTGTCAGTTCAACCAAATCCATGACAGGTCATAGCTTGGGTGCCGCTGGTGTCCATGAGGCGATTTATTCTGTACTGATGATGCAAAATGACTTTATTGCACCAAATATCAACGTTACAGAACTGGATGAGGGCGCACAGGGTTTCGATATTGTACTTGAAAAACGTGATGCAAAACTGAATACTGTCATGAGTAACAGTTTTGGCTTTGGCGGTGTAAACGCCTGCCTCATTTTCAAGAAGTGGGATGCATAATCCCACCTAGGATGATCGATGGATGCACCTTCTGATGCTTTCTTGTGGGTAAAAGCATTACATATTATCGCTGTGGTTTGTTGGTTCGCTGCGTTGTTCTATCTGCCTCGTCTTTATGTTTATCATGCCATGAGTGAAGATACGGTCAGTCATCAACGCTTTGAGGTCATGGAACGTAAATTGTACCGTGGCATTATGTGGCCATCCATGATTGCCACACTCATCACCGCCCATTTCCTTGTGGATTGGGGGGATGCCACCCGACACTACCATGAAGCCCTATGGTTTTATCTTAAAGTCGGTTTGGTGGGTTTACTGGTGATTTACCACTTTGTCTGTGGTTACTACCGTAAAAAGCTGATTGGCAATCCCCATTACAAATCACATAAGTTTTGGCGGTTCTTTAATGAAATGCCTACACTGATCTTATTTGCAGTGGTCATCCTTGTAGTCGTGAAACCTCAGTTCTAACTGAGGTTTTTTCTTTTATACCGCTATAAACTCATACAACGATCTTCATTCCATACTGTCTTTTCAAGATAAGGACTTTTGATACAAAGCCTTGTATCTGTTTGATAAAATTCATAACCCTCCTTATTCTGATTTAAGCTCTGAACATTCCAGGTTTGCTGGCTATTCAACACATTAAAAAGCAAAATTGTATGGTCTAGCTGTCTCATTTTAATTAAATATTTTTGCATACTCGGCCCTCCAATCTGCATCAGAATGTTCCCTACAAAATTTTTAACCACGATATGATCATGTTTTTTTGCAGCTAAATGATTAATATCTTTTTTAAAATCAGCATAGTTCATTTCTGACAAAACGATCACTTGCTGTAAATCCCGCACATATTGGTTTGTGGTCATATGAGGAAGATAGACAAAAGGTAAAGCCAGCTTTTGCCAAAATGCCATTCCCTCACCACTTTCAGATGAGTGTGTCACATTAAATGGATTGACCAACACCATTATGTTGGCTTCCATTGCCAGCGTTTTACGCATGGAAAGCTGTTGCAGAGACAATCCTTCTAGACTCAAGTGATGATGTTCTTTTCGATTTAAATCATGCAAAAGCTGAATGCTTGTATTGATCTTTTCGAACAATACCATTTGACCAACAAGATGATTGCTACGCGACATACTTTGGGTTAAATGCTCAATATATTGTTGCAGTTGTTGCACAGGCTGGTTGGAAGTTAATACATTCATTAAATATAAGTAATGCACATTCATAAGCAATCCATAATTTGCCCACACCGCATCAGGTGGCTGCAACAATTCCGATTGAGGAGATTGCTGTAATAAAGTTTGATAACGTTCAATCCATCCGTGGTCTCGCTGAACGGCTTGCTGGATTTGTATTTTATGTTGTGCAATCCATTGCATATCAAAACTTTGCTCTGTTTGATACTGGCGCTTAAAGTCACTGAGCAATTGTTTGGTTTCAGCAGATGTACCTGACGAGGTCAGTTTCAGCTCCAAAGCGGATGGCTGCCCAGAAAGATTCTGTTTGTGTTGAAAGTAGTTCGCCCAATCTTGGTGATAACGCAGTCGCCCTAACACCATTGGATCAACATTCTGTTTTGCATCAAATCCCAGCATCAAAAAGTAAGGATGTGTTTTTAATTCAGGTTTATAGCCCTCTTGCAGGCTAAGTAATTGTTGTGTCTCCTGACTAAGTGGCTCGTCATGACGTAACCACAGCATAAAAACAACCAATAATAAAAAACCAACTCCCCCAAACCACTTTAATTTTTTCAAGCTACCCTCATAAATAATAATGATAATTTTTCTCAATGCATAATATCCTGCATCTTGATTAAATCAAGTTGGCTTAATCAGGTATGCTTATTTTCAAGCCTCATATTCTTCAATAATATATTTATCAATATATAAAGTAGGACCTGATGATGTGGCAATCTTTCAGCTCAGCCTGCCAACAAATAAAGTTAGGGCTTATTGGCTATCTTTTTGTGGCATTGAAAATAAATGAATTTGAATATCGTGGACTCACGCAGGGTGAAGTGGAGCTTGCACAGCAAGTTTTTGGCAATCTCATCAACTATGATCAGGTAAGAATTTTTAATACCCCTTATTTACCTTGGCAGCCCGCCAATATTTTTATCGCACCCAATGGCAATTTATTCGCACGTCAACCCTCTTTCAGTCCAGACTATTCAAAGTGTTCAATGGCGTTACAGGGTATTTTTATTCACGAGCTGACACATATTTTACAATACCAGCAACAGACCAATGTCATTCTGAAAGGCGCAATCCTACAACTGGGCTATTATCTAAGTTTTAAAAGATACAATCCTTACCGTTATCAATTTATTCAGGGTAAAGCTTTCGAGGATTACAATATTGAGCAACAAGGCGATATTGCGCGAGATATTTTTTTCAGGAAAATTCCAAATATTATTACAAAATAAAAAGCCCTGTAATTTTATCTACAGGGCTTTTTAGGTTATTAGACCGTAATCTACTTTAGGCAATAGAGCCTTTGCGAGTTTCAGCATCGAGTTCATGACGGGTGTCCAGGTCAGTCGTAAAATCCATATCTTTGCGCATATCATCCATAATAATCGTACCTATACGCCCCACACCGATTGCCAATCCAAAAGCAATCACAGGAAATAAAATTGTTGAAATCACCATATTTTTACCTCTCTTGTTTGAAAGTTTAGTTTTAACTGGTTCGCTTTAAACCTATTGATCCTGTTCCTGAAACATCACTGTACCAATGCGACCTACAACCACTGCCAACCCAAACGCAACAACTGGAAATAATAAAACTGACATGATACTTACCTCATTAAAATGAATACAAAATTTGCTTAACAATTAAGCCTGTTGATCCTGTTCCTGGAACATCACTGTACCAATGCGACCTACAACCACTGCCAACCCGAACGCAACAACTGGAAATAATAAAACTGACATGCTACTCACCTCACTAAAATGAATACAAAGTTAGCTTAACAATTAAGCCTGTTTATCTTGTTCTTGGAACATCACTGTACCAATACGACCAACTACCACAGCCAAACCAAATGCAACTACAGGAAATAATAAAACTGACATATCTGTTACCTCTTTTCTGCATGATGCTTTCATGCTTGATTTAAATTAAAGTGTACAAGTGTTCACATTGATTAAGATAATAGCAGTGCACATTTGTACACTCAAGCGTCGCAAAGATATTCCCGACGAACGGTATAAAAAACAAACATAAAACCACAACCAATTGAATTAATTAAATTAAAAAATTTAATAAATTTCTTTAAAAACCATTTTCTTTTTATTTACCCAGTTTTTTTATTGTTTTATTGGGTAAATCAGCACTTCTTTTTCTTGTAATTCGCATGTCATTTCTATCTGTAAAGATGGGTTGAAAAAAAACTTTATATGACTATATGAAATTTCTTCACAATCATGCACCATTTAGGGTCTGTTGATATTTCAGCCATGCCTTGCGTTATCGGCTAAAACGACATAAACAAGGCATGAAACGCAGGCAATGGCATCCCCTTGTCAAGTTTCATAACGCAGTTTAGGGAAGTTTTAGCCATAACCCTGCTGGACAGGGACATTTTTTGCCGCTCCAGCGTTATGTCTTGCTTACTTAGAGTTACTAAGTTTCGCAAAACATGCCTTGTACCGTCTAAAAAATGTCCACTGTCGCAAGCATCTGTGAAATGTCAACAGACCCTACGCAAACATTGAGAAATGTTGCCGTTTTATACAGAAAAACTTGTTATTTTTACGCAGAAAAATGTGCATTTAGTATATATTAGTAAACTTGTCATTTTTCTTTAAGATATAGAATGTTTGGCGCCATGATATAGCAATGTTTTTAAAACTATACCTATATAAATCAAAAGCTTGTATATCATAATTTGTTAAAACTCAGGATTAGGTTTGAATGAAAAATTTTAAAGTTGCCCTTGCTCAGTTCTCTCCGCATATTGGCAATATTGATGCAAATACTCAAAAGATGGTTGAACAGGCAAATTCAGCGAAACAACAACAGGCTGACTTGATCATCTTCCCAGAGCTTTCCACACTGGGCTACCCTGCTGAAGACCTTATACTTCGTCCGAACCTACAAAAACGAACCCAAAAGGCGTTTGCCCAGTTAAGCGAAGTCAAAGATATTGTGATGGTGTTCGGTTTTGTGCACCAGACTGAGGATGGACATCGCTACAACTCCGCCGCTGTAATGAAAGACGGTCAGGTTTTAGGTGTTTACAATAAACATAACTTGCCAAATTACGGTGTGTTTGATGAGAAACGTTATTTTCAGGGAGGTCACCAACACCTGGTTTTTGAATATCTAGGGCATAAGTTTGGTGTCTTGATCTGTGAAGATGTGTGGTCACTCAATACCGTTAAGCAGTTAAGCCAGCTTAATGTTGAAACTGTACTGATCTTAAATGCTTCACCATATGAAGTCGGTAAACCTCAGCACCGTGTACAAACCCTGAATGAGCTGGCAAAACAGCTTAGCCTGAATATTGTTTACGTGAATCAGGTTGGTGGACAAGATGACCTGATTTTTGATGGGTCAAGTTTTGTAAGCAATCATAATGGGCAGCTTGCCTTACAGGCTCCAAGTTTTCAGGAATCTGTTTATTTCGCTGAATATGATGCAAAACAAAAGCTGTTTAAAACCGCAGAAACCACGCCTACACTTGACACTTTTGCTGAAATTTATCAGGCATTGGTCATGGCAACCCGTGACTATGTGCAGCGTTCAGGCTTCCCTGGGGTGATTCTGGGCTTATCGGGTGGTATTGACTCTGCACTCACCCTCGCAATTGCAGTGGATGCGATTGGTGCAGATAAGGTACAGGCCGTGATGATGCCTTATACCTATACCTCTCAAATGAGTGTGGAAGATGCGACTGAACAGGCACGCCGTATGGGTGTGACCTTTGGCATTGCTGAAATCCATCCAATTGTAAACAGTTTCATGCAAACCCTTTATCCATTCTTTGGCAATAGCCCTGCCGATGCAACTGAAGAAAATTTGCAGGCACGTACCCGCGGTACTCTGTTGATGGGCTTATCGAATAAGTTTGGCAACCTTGTCCTTTCCACAGGTAACAAGTCAGAAATTTCAGTAGGTTACTGCACATTGTATGGTGATATGGTGGGTGGTTTCTCTGTACTCAAGGATGTCTATAAAACCATCGTGTTTGAGTTGGCGAAATATCGCAATACTTTGAATGAAACGCCTGTCATCCCTGAACGTGTGATTGCACGTCCACCATCAGCAGAGTTACGCCCAGACCAGAAAGATCAGGACTCATTGCCAGCCTATGATGTACTGGATGCGATCCTGTATGCCTACATTGAGGAAGACCTGAGCCAGGCAGACATCATTGCCAAAGGCTATGAAGCTGAAATGGTTGAGAAAGTCATTCGTCTGGTTGACCGTAACGAATACAAGCGTCGCCAAGGTGCAATTGGACCACGTATCAGCTCACGTGCGTTCAGTCGTGAACGCCGTTACCCTATCGTCAATGGATGGACTGCGAATGACTGAACACATTGTTTCTGAAAAGTCACAACACCTTGCTCAAGCACTTTTGCTTGAGCAAGTGGCATTTTATAAAAATCAACTCACTACTCAGCTTTCTGCTGAGTTTTTTCAACAGTTTATCCAGCTTTTTATACAACGTGCGCCAGACATTCAACTCAAGGAAGTTGTTGAACTAGAGCAAATTCAGGCTGTCGTTAAGCGTTATGCCTTTGAAATGCAGCTTGGTGCAGGTTTACTGGAATTTATTGGTGAAATTGCTCAACGACTGCATGTTTTTTCTTTACAGTCTTCAGCAGAGTTACAGGACTTATTTTCAGATCAGCAGTTTGAGATATGGCTTTCCAAATTTCTGGAACTGGAAAATATCCGCCACTATCTCAACCATTTCCTAAAAGAAAGCCCGTCTATTCAGCAGCTGTGCCAGTACATTGCCACCACAACCTTGCAGAATAAGTTGCCAAAACTGTTTTCACAGGCTGATGAAGACAGAATGTCTGAAAGCAAATATGAATGGCAGCAAAAACTAAAAAGCTTTTCATACCGTCAGCAACAACGAATTGAGCAGAAACTAGAAGAAAGTATTGCCAAATTTATTCAGGAGCAACTGGCTGATTTAAGCCTATTGTCTAATGATGACCTGGAAAGTCTTGCCCGCAATGTCTGGGATGACAACAAGGCCAAACCTCTATCAGAATACACCAAACAGGTGACTCCATTGGATGTGGAAGAATTCTTTGTCATGATCTATGAATATTGGAAAGAATTACGCCAGTCCTCTTTCATACAAGACCTGATCCTGTACGGTGTAAAAGTCTTTTATGATTTCTATAAAGATGAAAGTCTGGAAGATGTTTTTGCAGCAATTGGTCTGGAAGAGACAGATTTACTCAATGAGGCCGTACGTTTTTATCCAAAAGTTGTAGCCGCTTTAGACGAGCATGGTGTATTAGAGCCAATTATCACATTAATTTTAAAACCGTTCTACGAAAGCCCCCAGACCTTGGCAGCCATCGAAAAACATTTATAGCCTGTGTGTGCATAACCAGAACAACGCTGTTTTGGTTTAAAACGACAATAACAGGTAGATATCATATAGATAAAAAGAAACCACGCAGGAGCGTGGTTTTTTAAAATGGTGGCTATGACGGGACTTGAACCTGTGACCCCCGCATTATGAGTGCGGTGCTCTAACCAACTGAGCTACATAGCCATAAACTGTGAGCGCATTATCTAGTGTTCCGTATAGCTGGTCAAGTCTATGGTTTTGAAAATACGAAACATATGCGCAGTTTTTATTCTTTTAATTTTCAACTGATCAAATTTCAACAAACATTTAAGCAGCTTTAAAAATTTAGGGAAAAAAATCTCATTCATACGGTAGAAATTTTCAGATTCTGAACAGCACAAAATATTTTTTAAAAACAGCAGATAAAAAGAGACCACGCAGGAGCGTGGTCTATAAAATGGTGGCTATGACGGGACTTGAACCTGTGACCCCCGCATTATGAGTGCGGTGCTCTAACCAACTGAGCTACATAGCCGAAAACTGTGGGCGCATTATCTTAACTTTCACTACATACGTCAAGCACATTTTTCAAAAAATCTTGGAAGTGGGCCTATAAGCCGGGTTCTGTCGAGGACGATCATTCCTCTAGGCGTACAATCACTCATACGCTCAAGCGACCTACCCGAATCCAGTACGGGCCATACCTCAGGATTCCTATTTGGTCTTGCTTCCGGTGGGGTTTACCATGCCGTGAACTGTTACCAGACACGCGGTGCGCTCTTACCGCACCCTTTCACCCTTACCTCACGAATGAGGCGGTCTACTCTCTGCTGCACTTTCCGTCGGCTTTCACCGCCCAGGCGTTACCTGGCACCTTGCCCTATGAAGCCCGGACTTTCCTCCCCTGCTTCAGTCACGGAGACCTCCACAGCAGCGACCGTCCAGCCCACTTCGTGGCGCATCTTATCAAAGTTAGCAATTAATTGCTCGCATTTTTTTGTGCAGTCAGCTTTTTATATTTATCCATAAGCTCATCATGGGATTCAACATGCTGAGGGTCAAGGGGAATACAATCGACTGGGCAAAACAACTGGCACTGTGGTTGGTCATGATGGCCTACGCACTCTGTACACAGTGCAGGGTTAATCTCATAAATCAGTTCACCCATATAAATGGCTTCATTCGGACATACAGGTTCACAGACATCACAGTTAATGCATTCATCTGTAATATATAAGGACATTTACCAACCTTGTTGATGTTTTCGTTCAAATGCCTCAACCACAACGGCAGGCACAAACTTGTTCACATCACCTTTTAAGCGGGCAATCTCTCTCACCAGCGTCGATGAAATAAATGAGAATTGCTCTGATGGTGTTAAAAATACTGATTCAAAATGTGGATCGAGCTGACGGTTCATATTGGCCAACTGGAACTCATATTCAAAATCTGAAATTGCTCTTAAACCACGGAGTACCGCTGTTGCACGCTGCTCACGGAAGAAATTGACCAACAAGCCATCAAAACCCACAAACTCAACATTATTCAAATGGCTCAGCGATGCTTTTGCGAGCTCAACACGTTCTTCTAAACTAAACACTGGATTTTTATGATGTCCAATTGCAATGGCAACCACAACTTCATCAAACATTTTTGATGCCCTTGCAACCAAATCAACATGCCCATTGGTAATTGGATCGAAAGTCCCTGGATAAATCACACGTGTTTTAGACATGCGTTGTACTCTAGTGAATGAGATAAGGTGTGTATTTTAACAAATGTTCGGGCTAAACGCGAAATTCCTAAACGATGGAAAAAGATTGCGTTTTACGGCACAATGTTCCTAATTGTGGAAGTTTGAATTATGGTTAAAGCAACAGTCGTAAAAAATAATAATGGTTAATGTTTTTTATAATTCCTTACAGTTCTTTTAAAAAACATAAGTAATTGAAACAAAACAAATACTATTCTTATTAGTTCTTTTTAGTGTCTTTCAATTCCATGTAAAAACGGGTAATAATACGGGTAACATTTTATTCAAAGTACTCGTAATGGCTACTACAAAACTTTCTGATGTCAAAATTAAGAGTCTGAAACCAAAGGATAAATTATATAGACTCCTAGATTCTGATCGGCTATATATAGAGATTAGACCAACTGGTGCTAAGGTATGGCGATTTAAATTTGTTTTTCAGGGCAAAGAATCATCAATGAGCTTGGGTGAATACCCTTCTATTAGTTTAGCTGAGGCTCGCTCTTTAAAAGACCAAATGAGAGCAAAGCTAGCAAAAGGCATACACCCTGTTGAAGATCGTAAAAATATTAAAGCCCAAGCATTAGCTGAAACAACCAATACCTTTGATACAATTGCTGCTGAATTTAAGCTGAAACGAATGTGTTCAAAGTCTGAAACCTATCAAGGGAAGTTTGATATTGCTTTAGAAAAAGATATTTCACCTGTGATTGGGAAGAAGAATGTAAACGAGGTAACAGCAGCCGATGTGCTTAAAATACTTGATAACACTGTAGATCGTGTTGTAAAAGAATCAAATGGAAGATTTACTGGTGCTTCTGCGGCACTTGAGAACAGAAGATTTGTTGGTGGTGTTATTCGATATGCTATAGCAACGCTTCGTGCTGAGAATGATCCTACTTATGCAGTACGTGATGTAATTAAACGTCCTCGTGTCAATCATGCAAGAGCATTAACGAAAGAAGAGCGATATAAAGCAAGAACAAGTCTACCTAAATACAATGGCACACAAACTGTGAAGAATGCAGGCTTTATTCTCCTATACACAATGCTGCGCGCTGTAGAAATCAGGAAGATGCAATGGTCATGGGTAGACTTTGAATCAAAATTAATTACATTTCCAATTGAAGTGATGAAGAAAGCTAGAATCCATGTACTACCAATTTCAGATCAAGCATATAAAGTTTTACGACAGCAGCATGAAATATCAGGTGATAGCATTCTGGTGTTCCCTGCTATTTTTAGCAAAAAGAGTAGCGGGATGCTTTCACCATCAACTTTAAATAGCATGCTGGAGTATATCGGTCTTAAAGATGTAACTACTCATGATTTTAGAGCCACAGCATCAACCTTACTATATGAAAAGGATTATGAGGAAGCGTGGATAGAGAAACAATTAGCACATGCTGAATCCAATAAAACTAAAGCCTCTTATGATCATTCTAAACATCTAAAACAAAGACGGAAAATGATGCAAGACTGGGCTGATATTGTTGATAGTTGGAAGACTGAAGTAAAATAAATGAAAATATATAAATGTGTATCGAGTTAGTACAAGTTAGTGTATTGGCTGACTGGATATTATAAATAATTCTGTATAAATGCGGTTTTAAAAATAGAGGGTGTAAATAATTCTGTATAAAAGCAGATTTAAAAATACTTAGTCACACGCTGTTCAAACATGATACTAAAACGGTTCATGGCAGATTTCCAATTCTGAATGAGCATCGTCCATTTTTTACTTGCTGCCATAATCGCCAAATATACCAACTTTTTCACGGAATCATCGGCTGAAAAAAGCCCTACAGGCTATATTTATCTTTAACTGGATTTACATAATCGCTAGGTTGCACCTTGTTCTGCAAAACAAGGCTTTTTTTAATCAAACCTCTTAAACCCTGTCTAATTTTTATTGACCACTACAGTTTTATATTAATTACATTTAAAAAAATACGTCAAATTTACCCCATTTCATCCCTCTTCTTTTGGAATATTTCTATATAGGTTAAATTTCACACAACAACATTAAGGATAGAAAAAATAAAATTCATCCAATGAAATTTTGGATTAAAATTTAAAATATTTGTAAAAAACAGCTTAGAAAATAAAAAGGTAATGAAGATTTAAAAACTCATAATTTGTCGAAAAAATTATATAAAGTTTAATCACATTTATTTTTTCAAGTAATGATACAGAGATTTTTCTCTGTATCATTAAATCACTTATGCTTCGACTGAAACTAAAGTTGATAATTGTTGTTCTACAGCGATAAGATTTTGTATACCATTATATATATCAATATCAGAATCAGCTTCTACACTTATTATTAAACTATATCTCACCTTATAATCTTCTCGTGCAAACCTAGAGTTCTTCCACCATCCATAAATTGGAAAAACTACAATAGTATCCATGGAAACAAGATCTGCAATAGTCCCTTCCCATGAATCAGAATGAACTGAACCAAGTCTGCGGAAATCATCTTTAAATAACCACCCATCATAAGAGTTCTGTGAACCTGTATAATTTTCATCGACAGCTAAACTATTGATAGTTGCTAAAAAATTTTCTTCGCTTTGTGAAGGACTCTTCACATTAAATCCTAAACCAAATGATCTGTAGGCATACTTAGTAGCATATTTATTACTCGTCGGATTAGGTTCAATGAAATAAGAGAGTGTGACTTTCAGGCGTCCTATTGAGTCTGGATTGTCTGCTACGGTACTCAGGATCAACTCTTTTGGTATAGGTACTTTGTGATGATGTAACTCATCAAATCTAATTTCTCCATCATTCTCGACTTTAAGTATATTAATTTCGCGCTCTACAATTATAGTTGCTGAATTATTTTGGCTATTTAACGCTTTTTGTAAATAAGGAATGCCATAACCAAATGTTCGCAAAGCTACCATAACACTAGTTCTATCAGCATAATCCTTCATTTTATCATTCCATTCCGCTGAATGGATTAATAATCCTCTCAACGTTTCAGGCCAATAATTTGAATATTTTTGTGTCACTTCTGCAAGAAATTTACTTGCTAACGCTGTAGCAGCACTTGTATCTTTATGTACAGTCAGATCATTTTTAGCTCCAGAAGTCGTTAATAATAAAAGATCTTCAGGATAATCAAAATCCGTCCCACAAGGTGAGATAGCATAATTTCCCCCCTCAAATACTACCTCTGGTTTAATTGGACTATTTTTCCCCCAAATCCATCGTACTGAACTAGAAGTTGCTGGACTGACTTCACCAATATCACTAAACAGCCTCCAACCTGCATAAGTAGCATTTCTTAAAGTATAATGTTCAGTGTATGCCCCAACAGTAATAGCATTCCATGCTTGAGCGGGATCTTGTATTTTACTTAAATTTGCATTATCCCATGCATCTAAACTTGAGGAAATTTCGGGGTTATTCCCAGCAGAAATTACAAATAATCTTTTGGAATCTTCATATGTAAAATTATCAATCGAAGCAGACCAGGAAGAAGGTTTACCTTCTGAGGGCTCTGCGGTGACTGCTAGACTGTAAATTCTTTTTGCATGAGGCTGCCTAATCTCTAAATCTAAACATACACTCTTAGTTACATACCCATATAGTAATGGATCATTACTACCACGTTCTGGCAATATTCTTCCAGATTCTAATGAATAATTAATAGTTATAAGATCCGTACTTTCTAAACAACTCACCAAATTTCCATATATAGCTAGACCAGCTTGTAATGAACCATGATGATGATGATTGCCTAAAGTAGAATATAATGGCCACTGACCTACAATATTATCACCATATGAAGAACTATTTCTTTCAGAAATAAAAGGACGTAATAGCTTATGATTGAAATTAATCCCAGTATCAAGGATTGTGATTCTAATATCATGTGAATTTGAACCAGATACTCGAGACTCCAAATCATCAATCCAATCATCATGTTCAGTAGTTTCTAAATCTAGAAAGTTACCTACTGTAGTTGTCGGGTACTTTACCTCTAATAAGTTTGAAATTAAGAAAAGTGACTTCTCTAAACTTTGAATAGATACTTTTACTAAAATAATACTGGTATTTGGTAAATCAATTTTCTGACCTTTAAATTCTGCATTAGTCGCCCTACAGAAACTAGCTATTGTTTCATCATCGACTCGATCACTCTCAAGCCATAATTCAAACCACATAGGTTCAACAATATTATTTGGAAAATCTCTCTTATCTGTCCAAAATGATTTTAAACTAGCTAAGCGTATATGATCAATTGAGTTTATTAAATTATAGTTCTTAGGCTTTTCATCATCTGCTGTTTCAATATATTTTTGAATTTTGCTTAAAAATTTTTGTCTTTTTTCCATTGGAATAAAAACTGTTGCCATTAGATTTTCATCATTTTCAGATTCTCGAATATTTCTGAAGTGAATTTGAGTATTATCTAAAGACTCAATTGGAAATGGAGAATCCTTAACTCCAAATATTTCTAAATAAATTCCATTATCTTGGTTTATTATTGGTCTCAAAGCAGAATTACGTTGTGCTTCACTGAAATTTTGGAAAGCTACACTTATACTTTCCAAAAGAAATCTACCATGGGTGGTGTGATTTCGAATACGAGTCCCTCGTCCTCCACCTCCTCTATTTTTTGTCTTATATGATTGATTTGTAGTAAAATATTCCAAATAAATATGATCTAAGCTCATTAATTATTCCATTTTATTTTCTTTACGCCGCCTTAATGAATTACAAATATATTCAGTGGTAATGATTCCCTGATTATTAAAAATTGCATCTTTAGCGCCGTCATCAAATGCTTTTTCAATGTCCCCCAAACTTAAATCCGAAGTAAAATCTGTTATTTTTTTCCAGTCAAGTTGAGTATCTGGAAATATTGAGATTCTATTTTCTAAATAACTTTTCACTTCATCAAAAGTTGGTAATTCAAAAGATATTATATCATCAAATCGTCTATTTAGTGCACTATCTAAAAGTTGTGGATGGTTGGTAGCGGCAATAACTATACTTTCAGATTGAAGTTGTTCTAGTAAGATTAAAAATGAGTTTAATATTCTACGACTTTCACCTACATCATTTTTTGCAGTTCTATTAGAACCAATGGCATCAAACTCATCGAATAGGTAAACACCTTGATTATTATTAATAAAGCTAAAAATAGTCTTAAGATGTGTAGCCGTATCTCCCATATATTTTGAAATCACAGACTCCAATACAATTTTATATAAAGGCAATCTCAACTCGGAAGCTAAAACCGATGCAGATAATGTTTTCCCTGTACCAGGTGGCCCAACAAACAATAATTTTTTCCTAGGCGACAGTTCATATTTTTTTAAATTATCTTTTTGTCTATGCTCTTTGACGATCAAATTCAACCTAGTCTTAGTTTGATTATTGAGAAAGAGTTCACTCATACGATGATGAGGTAAATATAATTCAATAAGACCTTGTAAGTCTTTATCTGTAGATGCCCCCTGCTCATAGCGATTTGTATGAACTTTTTTCTTGAATTGATACTTCTTTACTTTATCAGATAAATCCTGAGCTATTTTATTATGTCCTGCTCTTGCTTCCTTTGCAGCCATTTGCAAAACTGTGGTGTAAAAACGATGATCATCATTTTCTGCATGACTTTCGACTAATGCAAGCACTTGCGAAGCTGAGATAGCCATGCTTATTTCCTCCAATTGGTATATGCAAAATTTTGCGAACTATTTTATGTATTTATTCTACTATTTTTCTGATCCCTAAAGAATACACTATATTTA
Organism: Acinetobacter thutiue; assembly: GCF_030385805.1. NCBI lineage: Bacteria > Pseudomonadati > Pseudomonadota > Gammaproteobacteria > Moraxellales > Moraxellaceae > Acinetobacter > Acinetobacter thutiue. The sequence continues at coordinate 193,045 of NZ_JAUDZE010000002.1, read as the reverse complement.
AACTATTGTTGTTTAAGATAATTTATCCAAACAAGCATACATTCCCAACATAAATTATGTTTGATTTTTATGTGTTAAAATACTGCCCTAGGTCAACAAATTAGTCAAAGCCAAGCCTAGCATAACTTTAATTGACTCAAAAGTTATATCAACTCCTTTCTCTTTAGAAATTTGTTTAATCCTATTCCAAACATTCTCATCCCTAAGCGTATCTAATAACTCATGCCCATCCCAAGTAAGCTTTAAGTTGAATAAAGCTAATTCGCCATCAAGATATACATCTCGCCCACCCGTAAAAAAACCTTTAGCAAGTAACAAGTCTGCCATTTCTAATTTTATTATTTCATGTGGATCATCAAGCCCATTAGAATCAAGATTATAACTATCTGAATGAGTTAAAGCTTCTACATCTATAAGCAAATTACGAATTACATCCCAATCTCTTTTCATAATTTTTAAATTCCTATGATTTATTACTCAACAATACCACTAAATTTTAAAATAATATCTTCCTTATCATGAATTAGCGACATTTGATGTCGCTTTAATCATACTTATAAATTTGCTCAAAATATTCAATACTCTCAATTTGATTGAACTGGCTGCTGCAAGTCTTTTTAATATCATGAACATGCTTCAGATTATGAGCTTGTTAATCTTACTCTATTTGCCTCATAGAACTTCTCAACAATATCCAAATACTCTTATACAACTTTCACAAAGCTGGCATTTCCTGAGGCCTATCGTGATAATCATTTAACGTATGTTGATAAAATCCTGCTATTCATACATGCACAATGATTGTAAGAGACGTAGAATTGTATAACTATATTTTTCCGTTTCTATGATTGAACACTAATGTATATTTTTATCAAAAAAAATAGCTCAATTGAAAAAATAGGGAGCAAAAGCTCCCCTATTCACGACTAGCTAACTTAGTTTCAATCCATTGATGAATCTCCCAAACTGACCAACCAATACGTTTTTTCGAGATCGTAACTTTCTTTGGAAAGGTTGGATCATAGTAAGGTGAGTTTTCATCCATCATTTCATATATTGTTGAATGACATACACCTATGAACCCAACAACTTTTTTGATACTAATAAGTTGATTCATTTGGAAAGTCTGACCTTTGAACGCATTCATGATGTTTTTCTCCTGATCAATGATGCGAGCGCATTTCGCTCAAACAATAGGCCAATTCCGTAAGAAATTATTTTTACTAGTTCAAAGCCTGCACCGACTGCTGCAACCCTTTCTGGATATCCTGAACATGCGTTTGCTGATGCTGCTCTGGCCTTGCTTCATCCGAGTAAAACTCTTCAACAATGTCTAAGCCCTCATCACCGCCTACCTCAAAGCTGGCATTGCCATAGCCCTGCCGTGCCACAAAGTCCAATGCCTCCTGATAGAATCCTGCCGCCTTGCTCTGTTCATCGATCTGTTTAGCTGAGACAATTGCCTCCTGTAAATTGATGGCATCCCGTAAAGTTAAGTCCACATAATAGATCGGGGTACGGTAGCTTTGTGTGGTGCTTTTCCCTCGCAGGGTCAATTGCAATGGTAAGCATGACAATAAATTACCCGATGCTGCATGGTAATAACTCAGCCGTGCTGCCAGTGTCCGAATACTGTTAAAACCAGTGGTTCTAAAAATAAACGTACCAAACTCATCTGCTTCATCCAGATTGACATACAGCCTGCCATAAGGTTTGCACAGTCCCCCCTGTGCCAACGGACACAAATCAGGTGATGGGCATGGATGCTGTTCAATGCCGTTCTGTCCTAAACGCTGACAGGTTTCTCCATTACCTGAGCAGATTAGCCGCCCAGTTTGTCGGTCAAAGAGACTGTACTCTGCCCGTAGATTCAGTTCAGGATCATTAAAGATCATCCGTACTGGAATGGCACGAAGTTTGCCGTTCTGTGCTTTGCTACGAAGCTGCTCATCCAGTGGATGTTTGACCCAACCATCCTTAGTCTGGATTTGACTGGTAATGGTGAACTGGTCATCCTTTTCAGGCAGTCGCTTGCCGTTCTTTTCAACGATCTTGCCAATGCTGATACGCCCCAACACAGGTGGGGTAATTGCTAAACCTTTAATCATGGAAATGTCCTCTATATAGATGTCTAAATTTGGGTAAATAAATTTTTAGGCATAAAAAATCCCATACCTGTTGGGGTATGGGATTGGTTGATCTGATACGTTTGTTTGAGAAATAAATGCTGGATATGCGTAGCTGCCTTATCCACCATTGGGATAAATCTGAAAACGCCTTGTTCCTGCTTTGGTTTGAGGAAACTGCTGTAGGTATTCAGGGTGTTGTTTAAGCAGAGATTTGCTGTCTAGGCTGATGGAGTCCTGTGATTTCTTCCACGTCACTGATCCACCTGTAAACACCGCCCGCTCCGCATCTTTCATCATCATTTGTAATTGATGTTTCAGTTCATCAAAGTACTGTTGATGTTGTTCAACTTTGTGTCGCTCCTCTAACAGTTGATTAAATAGGTAGTTGGCTTGTTCATTTTGGGTCAAGTCTTCCACCAGTAAGGGTACTTGTTCAGGGTAGAGTTGTTGTAAGGCTTTAGCTGCTGAATCAGAAGCATCCACACTTGGCGGAATATCGGATTCCACACATTGCCAGAAGTGACGTTCGGCATTAATCAGGTGTTGAATCACGGTTTCATTGCGTGTGACTTTGAAGATTTTAGTTTCATGCCCACAGATCAAGGCACAAATATGCGCTGCCTGTTTGCCTGTTACTGCCAGTTGGTGCTGCACTTGGCACAACACATAAAGCGGTACACCATCTCGCCAAAGCTTAGAACCGTACTCACCCACCGTCTTACATTCCAATATCTGAACTTCTTCATTGCCCACCACGGCATAGTCCAAATTGGCAAGCATAAAGTGTTTGTCTTCATCAGGATGTTGCAGCACTGCATTAACTCGACGCACCTTATGGTTGGTATGCATGCTGTAGTATTCCGCCACCAAGGGTTCAAGTTGTTTACCCCAGTAAAGTGGTGCATAGCCTGCACTTTCGTCTTCGATGTTTTGTTGCATCCGTCCTGTTTTGATCATCCACAGTTCCAGCATCGACATATACGGATTGAGTCCACAGGCGGTGGCTGCATCACTGCTACCGATGCCCTGTTTTCGGACTTCCAGCCATTGTTGGTAGTTCATCTGCTTGGTGCTGGCAAGACGTTTGGCTGTGGGTGTTTTAGCTTTTCGGGGTAGACGTTTGCTTCGTGTCCCAACTTCAATCTGCTGACTCAGTTGGTTTAGGTTCGGTAAATACGGTTGTAGTGGCGGATGGTTTAGGGTTTTTTGAATCTGGGTATTGATATTCATTGGGCTGTCCTAGTGGGTAAAATGGAAATTTGCGGCATAAAAAAGCTGCATCCGAAGATGCAGCTTTAGAAAATAAATTTGGGTTAAGTTTGCTTAGGCTAATTTAGGCAATCATTCTTAAGGCCTGTTCCAATCCACGCTGTTTAATAGCTGCACCCGCACCGAACCAAGCCGAATCAAGACGGTAGTCCTGACTCATGGCTCGACGCTCGTGGTCAACAAATTCCGTGATACTGCACAACAAACCATAGGCGGTATCCTTGGCTGAGCTAAGTTCAGCCCCTCGCCCATGTCCATTAAACATGGTCATCACCTTGGACATGGCACGTCCGTTGGGTTCAGTTTTATTGTCAGCTTTATTCGTTGTGGATGTTACTGGTACTTGATTTGGCATTGCCACATTACGGTAGAACTGGACAATACTTTCATCCTGCTCGGCAATACTCAGGCTGGTATTGTTAAACACTGCATCAAAATAGGCTGCGGCTTCCTGCTGGGTCACTTTACGCTGGCTGAGTTGCTTCATTTCATACATGTGCTCATCCCATGCACGAACCGAGATGCCGAGTTGCTGTTTTACTTTCTCTGCATCAAATCGGGTACTGTGGGGAACCTTGACCACACCAGCATTGTTCGCTGTGCTGTTGTGTGCTTTGAGTGCAATCGCTAAAGTGTTGTTACACACCACACGAATCGAAGTAAATTGTGCTGTGGTTGCAAGCGTTCCATCACAGGCAGTTGCCAATAAAATGTAGCCATTACTGACATCTTTGCCTTTTAAGGCGGAGCTTTGTCCTGTTTTAGCCAATGCCCAGAATTTCTTGCCACCTTTAAGTACCCCTGCGGTTTCCAGTTCAAAGCCTGATTGTTCAGTCAGGTCTTTGTAGAAATGCAGGATTTCCATCGGCTGTACTTCCTGAAAACGCTGACTCACCACGGATAAAGGTGCATGGGTATCGGAACGGTATAAAACACGTTGTTCTTCAAAGGGCATAATGATGTTTTGCCCCCGATGGTTCTGCGCCATATAACTGACATCGGAGGATTCAATCCGCCAGTCCATGCCTGCCTGTTGTGCCCAGATTTCTAAAGGTTGATTAGGTGTAAGTTCATTGCCTAGGCCATGCCAAGGGGTTTGTCCTACAAATGCCATAGTTTCAACTAAATGTGCCATACGGTTTTCCTGTTAAAAGATTGAAATTGCATGATGCGAATTCAGATTTTGTGCATAAAAAAAGGCCTGCTGGGGGAGCAGGCCAAAGTGAGAAGACATCAAAATGCTTTTGAATACATTGATTCACCTAGATGGTATATAACTGAAATTTTTTAAATTCTTTTTGTTCATCATTTAATTTTTCTGAATCAATAAATTGACGTGTTCTTTTTCAGCGATTATGATTCCCATGCTGGCCTACATTGCCAGTCGGTTTTGACAGACCGTTTATTGGATTGCATCAGAGTTATTCTTTTCTGAGGGATAATTTTGAGGGTATATCTCGTCTCCTCCCGTTGCGGTAGGACGGGAGTGGGACACTTTCGAGTGTGCTGGTGTCAATCCAATCCAGTCTGTCAACCCTCTCTCGTTCTGCCACCATTAAAATGATCTGGCAGAACTTCTATTGCATATAGGAGTTAGTTGTCATGGCAATTCAATTTACCCTTGGGTTATCACCCCAACACTTTTCTGTCTTTCCTCCAGACCCCAAGGTTTGTTGGCATCCCTTTCCATAGCTAAGAACAGTCAATCAATAACAAGACTTTTTTCACACAACAATTTCAGCTCTTTAAATCTGCCTATTGAAAAATTAAAGGTAGGGGTCAGTGCGCCATGAAAAAAATAGCCAGCATCCTGTGCATGCTTTGGGGTCTAGCCGCCTGTGGTCTGGATCAGTCTGCACCTGTCAGTGTCAACATCAACCTTGATGAAAATCCTGCTTATGAGTATCAGGGGCAATATGCACCCATGTACTACAGCTATATCCACGTTCAATCCACCGTGGATCAGGTGCATGTCAACAGGGTTATCATCAATCGTGGCAATTGTCCTATTTCTTTCTGGGTCTATAAGAATCCTAACCTTAAGTTTGGGCAGGAAATGAAAGCTGTCTTGCGTTGTGACATGGAGCAAGTTCGGGAAGTAACCGTAGATACCGATCAGGGTGAATTCACCTTTACCTTTTAGACAAATCTTCAATCAATAAAACAAGGACACCAAAATGAAAGGCAAGATTCTAGATTTTACAATTCAGACCAATACAGGAATTATTCTGGGAGATGACCAGAAGCGTTACAACTTTACAGGTAGCGAATGGAAAGAACAGCAGGCACCTATCCGTGGTCATCAAGTTGATTTTGATGTGAATACCGAGGGTCAGGCGACAGCAGTTTATCTTGAACTTACAGTAACTCCTGCACCCGTTACTCAAGTTAAAACACCTATAACTTCACCAAGTTTTTCAAATGGCAATCAACATGATTCTGCCAAGGAAATATTCAATAAACTGGAACAGACTGAAGCCAGTTATCGTCAGGCGATTTTTACCTGCTTTAAGAAGTTCGGTGACTTCAAGGGTCGTGCCAGACGCAGCGAATTCTGGTACTTCGAGTTGTTCTGTGTATTGATCAGCTTAGTCTTTAGCTTTTTTATTAGTGAGGATCTGGCAACCATCGCCATGCTGGTCACGCTCCTTCCAAATATTGCCGTGAGCGTAAGACGTTTACATGACATTGACCGTTCAGGCTGGTGGATGCTGGTTGCCCTTGTACCGATTGTGGGAATCCTTTTACTGCTGTTCTGGGCTGCACAGGATGGCAATCCATCAACAAACCAGTATGGTGAATCACCAAAGGCTTAAACAATAAATAAAGTTTACCCATATAAACATACGGCCTCCCCAATATTTTTCACTGGACAAATCATTGGGGAAAATGATGGAAAAGCCATGAATATAAAAGTTACCACCCTTATTTTTACCAGCAGCCTGTTTCTGTTTGGCTGCAATGAAGTAAATTATGCCAAACTCAATTATCAGGCACAGTCCTGTAGTGCAGATAATTCTGTGAGTTGTAATGATATTCGTGTTCAACGGGCAATTGTCGCCACAGAAATGGCCTATCAACAGATGATTGATGAAAAAGATAAATTTGTGGCTGAACTGGGACAAACAGGATATGACCAGTTGCTTAACCTAATGAAACAAAAGATCGAACACCTTAAAAAGCAACGCCCTGGCCTTTATTTGCGCTGGTTTCAGGGCGACTCTACATATTATAAGGAAGTAGATTTTGGTGATCGCATTGATGTTGAAATTGAAAAGCTCATCAATGCCAGAAATGCCGCCCCAGTATTAGAATCCACCTCGGCAGACCTAATTCAGGACGGTGAACCCATCCATGTGGCTTCTGAACAAAACCAGCCCGCTTATTCCTCAACAAAGTACCCGTATAGCTATACACTTTCGGTTGTAAATCCAGCTCAGGAACTAGATTATGGATGGCTTCTGGATACGGCGACAGGTCCCCTCAAGTTCGACATAAACTACACATCCGTTGCCCAGAATTCTATTATTAGGAGGTTAAAAAAAGGTGACTGTATTCACTTTGGTGCTCAGGATGTTCCTGTCATGAATGAAGAACATCAACTGTATTTTGAAACATACATTACTGACCCTCAAATTGTGCAATGCGAGTAAACCCAAATAAGAATATGACCTTGATTCAAGATGTAGGGAGGCATGGCCTCCCTATTTTTTATCCGTCCTCAGTAAAAGGATTCCCCACAATGCTGGCATTGAAAGCAGGACTGCACAGTTTGAGTTGAAGCAGAACCAAACACTGTACCCAGTAAACCACCGACTACGGCTCCAGCAATCCCTCCAACCAGAGGGGACACAGGTAAGGTTTTTGATAATGCAGCACCCATCGTGGCAAATGATGCTGACGATGCCAGACTTTGGTTGCCAGCTTGTGAACCGCTATTTTGTACAACACGGATCACATGCTCTGAATGGCAATATGGACAATTGATTTGCATAAGATGTACCTCTGAAATAAGAAAGGCTTACCGTTGTGGTAAGCCAATAAAGAGAAGATGTTTCTCATCTAGATGGTACATATCTGTTTAGAGTTTCAATTAACGCTGTGACATACCAAAGGTACGCATCCTCTTAGAGCTCTTCACACGGAGATATTGTTCCTTTTCAGGCCGTGCCAAATAAGATAGCGTTGAACGCATCTTATTAGCTTGATAAGGGACATTGCTAAAGATCACTCCAATGCCAACGACGCCCTTTTCCTCATATTGTTTTAAGTACCTATGATCATGACAGTTAAAATAGCTTCCATCACCGCCAGTAATATCTTCCCAAAATTCACCTATGGTCTTAGCTATCTTCCATGCACTCGTGCGCTTACGTTCATCAAAAACCAAAGCCACATGGCAATGGTAGCCTTTCCGTTCCCCCTGCTCTAATGCCCATACCAACAACAATATGTCATCGCCATAAACTGAACGATTAATTCTTCTCAGTAGTTTCTCTAAATCATCATCAACCTGTTTGATATCAGCATTAACTTTATAGGCTAAATCAACTCGTACAACTAACAATGCAGAATACTCTCTCTGCAAATCGCGTAACCGATCCTCTAACTTATTGGCATTTAATCTTTCGTTATAACGATGTTGCCGCACTTCATTCAGGTGATCAGCTCTAGCTCGATTGAAATACCTCTGCCAGTCTCTAAATGAAGTTTGCTTTAGACTGTTGTAGAGAGAACTTGATGTTTCATATTTCAGATCATAGTCATACAACAGATTACAAAATTGATCGATTAAACATGAGTAGCTAAAGTCAGGGTTATAGACTTGATGGAAATCTAAAAGAAGGTCTGTGAAGTTTTCATAGAATGATCTAGGTTGTCGTGTTGAATCCATACCTGATAGAACAAACCTTTCAATTTCTATCAAGAGTGATGCTTCATTAATTTGATTTTGGTTAGGTTCTACTTTCATGCTCACTTACCTGTAGTTGTTTAGGACTACATGAAGTGGCTACTGTGTAATTAATTACCTAAAGGCTTTAACATCATGTTTAGGTAGTATGAATCTATGCTCTAAGGTAATAAGTAGGTTTGAAGCAGATAAATAACATAGTTGTTAAAGTAATAGATTAGTATTATTAACTAAGTCATTACACCTAACCGACACCACCTATAAGCAATATTATTTTCCCTATATGATCGATAATTTTATATATCCATGTATGATATACAGGCGGATTTACTTCAATCATGGGTTATTTACTTAATGTCAAGTTATCCGATGCTATATCCCTTTGCTGATTATATTCAACTCCATTAAAATTATACAGGGTTGCTAATCACAAGACTAAAACTAGTTCAATATTTAAAATGGTCTGAATGGTGCTCTAAACCCAGATAAAAGCATGACAACCCATATATACGTTATTGGAAGCTTATAAAAAAATAATGGGAAATCAACTGAAATCTCCCTAGAAACACCCCTAAAACTCCTTCTACATTTAGCTAAACTGCATGTAAAGCTTACTGTAAAAGAGATAATTATGCACCCAAGCCCAGCTCATAAAGAACTTAATCAGCTCATTAAAGCATCTACTGATGAGGATACGATTTGGCTTCTACATTTAATGAATAAAGATAATGAGGAGCACCGTTACAACAGTAACATTAGTGATACAGATGACCTGTTAAACCAATCCACCATTAATATATTAAACACATTAAAAAATTCCGATGAGATTAGAAAAGTGATCCTAGACAATTATGTAAACATTAATGAGCGAAGTGTTTTTAATTTTATAGATAGTATAAAACGGTTTAAGGAAACTCTTAATATACGAGCAAAAGACCTTTCAGACTATAAATCGAATAAGCGCTTATTATATTTTACCCTTTACTCGATGTCATCTGATAGAGCTCTTTCATGGCATACCGTATGCACAATCCAAAATGATTATTTTAGGTTTCTGTATATGCTATTCATCTCGCCTTCATATTCAAGATCCAACCGACTTCTTAATGGTATAGAGGAACGCTTCAGTAAAGTGCTAAGTAAAAATCCAATACACTTTAAGAACTTCGATAGTGATAGTTTTTACTTATGGGCTAAAGGCTATATGGACCAAGATAAGGAAAATAGCAGAGTCCATAATAGTAGCAGCTATAAGCCATTGGACCCCAAAGAGTATAATATTGTCATCAATGCTATCTTTGATAGCTTATTAGATAAAGATGCTAACATCTACAAAGCAATAAAAATTCAGTTATCAAATGCTTGGTACCAAAAAAGGCATAGGGAAAAAAATAAGGGGCGAAAACATCATTACTATCTGACTGATAAAGCTCTTCTTAGCTTAGAAATATTGGCGAAGAAGCATGATATTACCAAAGAAAAGATGATAGAAAGCCTAGTCAATGAGCGCTACACTAAAGAGTGCATGGACAATAGCGGCAATCATCTTTACTCAGTATAGAATCTTGAAACATATACATTCATGGGTAGGAGTCTCTCCCACCCATTACAGGGAGCAGCCCATTAAAATGTCTAAACAACGTTAGTGACATAGAAACTACCCTTTGATCTCTTCAAGCACCTCTAGTAGCTTCTTGGATAGATCTGGATGGTAATGAAAAAAAGTTGCTATATCTGGAGCAATAAAACCATGTTTCGGCTGTTTTACATGTTCGTTAACATAATCGCGAATGAAATAGTATAAATTTTTGATTCTGTTATAACTGTCTTTCACGCTCCTAGCAGAGATGACAAAGCCATATTGATGAAGCATGATTTCTTCAGCCCTGGCGCTACAGCTATCATCATTCTTCACGGCCCCATAAATTGCATTATCAAGCTCGAACTCTTTCTCACCAATCAGATACCAAGTTCCAAATCTACTGATCCACGTACCTTTAAAGTCTGAGAATATACTATTATGGCATAGGTCTTTACCAATCGATTTAATGTAGTTTTGTACTTGCGACCTATCCATTACGTCCACATTGTTATGAATGCGAATAAAGTCACCTCTGCTGTTTAAAAGATCCTGAGATTTATAATAGTAGGCTTCTCTTCTTAGTTTAGCTCTTTCAGGAATATCATTAGGTGTCTCTTTCATGATTAAATTCTTAACATCAACCTTACAATATAATCGCTTTCGCAGCATTTCAAACTCGACAAATAATAATGCCCTCAAGAAGATATGCTCATTACCAATTTCATCATAGTGAGCTTGCAATGTATCTTTGCTACTGTTTAGTATTTTTAATTTTATTAGCCTCCTATAGACATGGCAGGCGATATTGCCACCTAAATCAAACGTTAACATTTGAGCGACTAACCTAAAACTAACTGCGTAGGATGCTTGTGCTATGCCCGATTCTCGGGTCAGCATATAGACATCCTTATTAAAACTGTCATCAAGCATTTCTGTTTGCTTCATTTCATTCATTAGACCATCTGATGCTATATCAAACCTCTGTCTATTAATGTATTTACTGGCTTCGTGTTTCTGCCTTATTGTTAATGATTCAGGTAAATCCCATTCTTGAGCTACGTTATAGGTAGCCAATATCTCCACCCCACATAACAAATAGTGTCTATACGCCTCAGCTTGCTGACCACTTAGCTTCCTGTCTGCAATCAATCTTCCAACTAAATCATTTAGCTTTCCATAAATGCTTACTTTCTCTGATGTTATTGTTGAAAGTGACACTAGGTCATAGAAGTATAAGAAGTCTACAATCTCAAGAGCTGTGTTCTGAACATCATTAAGCTTGGGCATAAATAATTAGTCTAGTGTCAAAAAAAGGAGTTCCGATTTCGTAATTTTCGCCACGATTTCCATTTTTTACAATGCTCCATAAGCGATCTTGAGAAATATTCACGTAGCGACGAGATATTTCAAAGCCATGCTTTAAGTCATTGTACAAATATAGGAGTCTCACAATGTACGAGCTAAAGACAATTGATTACCTTTTTTTAAAGTATCGAACTCCTCACATCAAGTTGGAAGACATTACCAAAGAGTTTTATCCACATCTATGCAAGGAAAGGGTCTTAGAAAAGGCTCGCCAGCAGAAATTCCCATTTGCCTGTTTTCGGCTTGATGATAGCCAAAAAGCTCCTTTTTTTGTCCGCCTCGAAGAGCTTGCAAATGCCTTTGATGAGATTTACCGTCAGAGCCACTCCATTTTCCAAAACACGATGCAAAAAACAATCAAAACTTCATAAGTAGAGATAGTGACATGTTTACAGCTTTCGAGAGCAAACTTACAAACACCATCGAAGAATTAACTTTTACTAGTAAAACAAATTCACAAATATTCGTGATTATCAATACTAGTGAGGTAGCATAGAATGGGAGTTGCACATAACGTTAATATTGATCGTAGAGTTCGAGCAAAAGAGTTTATGATACTGCTTTCTATTGGCAGAACCAAATTTTATCGAATGATTAAAAAAGGTGAAATTCCACAGCCAATCAGAGTTAGCGAGAAAGAAGTCTTTTGGCACGAATCAAGTGTTAAAAAAGTTGTAGAAAAACATAAGTAAAATTCTGATATGATAGCCTGCTAAATGCAGGCTTTCTTTTTAAATTAAGAGCCTTTTAAAACGGGTAACGAAACGGGTAACTCGGAAAAACTATAGAATTTAATTATTCTTTTTCAAAAGGTTGAGATGAATAAGATTGTTGTAAAAAAACATAGTGGTGGCACGATTGCTCAAAACAAAAGAGCACGCCACGATTACTTTATTGAAGAAAAATTTGAAGCTGGTATGTCACTGCAAGGCTGGGAAGTCAAGTCGCTGCGTGCTGGACGTATGACACTTTCCGAAAGCTATGTCATCTTTAAAAATGGTGAGGCCTTTTTATTTGGTTCACAAATTCAGCCGTTATTGTCTGCATCAACGCATGTGGTTCCTGAATCAACACGTACCCGTAAGTTATTGTTGTCTCGTCGTGAGCTGGAAAAGCTTTTGGGTGCAGTCAACCAAAAAGGTTATTCATGTGTGCCGCTTGCCTGTTATTGGAAAGGTCATCTGGTTAAGCTGGAGATTGCGCTGGTGAAAGGTAAACAGTTACATGACAAGCGTGCCACCGAAAAAGATCGTGACTGGCAGAGAGATAAAGCGAGAATGTTGCATAAGTAATTTAAATGATTGTGGATAAACTATTTTTAGTTTACCCACAATCATTTAATTAAAATGGAGGAAATAAAGAAATTAATTTTTGAACAGATTCTGATATTGTATGTTCGTCAGCCAAATTAAATGGAACAGCACTTAATTTCCGACCATCAAAAAACTGAAAAGCTAAGCTTTCTGTGAACTTTTCACATTGTGGATACACTAGTACCACATCACAAGCAAACTTATGACTATAAGCAAACATTTGATAGACATCGGCCTGACTAATACTGTCTTTACCTTTATCCAATCTCTTCCATTTAGTATCTAAAATTAATTTTTTACCATTATTTTCAATTAATAAATCAGGTTCTAATCCAAATCTATTTTGATCTTCCTTATAATGACATAAATACTCACCGTTCATCTGCTCATGCAAAATTGCATCAGGCTCAAGCTGTTTCCTGATCTGTATCGCTACATATTTCTCAAACAGCTTTTCCATAGGGAACAAAAAACTGATTCCACGATACGTTCCATGTGTTGTTATTGGTGTTAGTTTACTTAAAACGATCTCACAAATTACTTTAATGTCTTGATAATATGAAACTAATCGCCCATCTCGCCACTGCTTAAAATCATCTTTATAATTCTGACTACGAGGAATATCCTGCATCAGTAATCGATACTCATGTGATAGCCGCCAATTTTCAGAATTATTGGTTAATTTACAAATTTCCTCTACTGCTGTTTTTAATAAGCGGTTTTCTGGACGATTTAGGCTATAAATATCATGTCGAATAGGGAAAATATGTTGGCGCCCCAATGGTTGACGCATTCTAGCAGGAATATTAAATTGCCCCCTTAAGAAAGATTGTTCCTCTTCCACTCGTTCATAATCAGAACGAATACCCTTTTTTAATAATATGGTTAATTTCTCCAAAAACAATTTCATTAGCCATTCATGTAATGGATAATGATATTGCTCTAAATCTGTCTCATTTGCTACACGCTCTGGTAAGTCTAAATAACATGCCAGCATTTTCTTTAAAATCTTTCTGGATTGCTCAAGCTCCTCCTTTTCTGTTATTTTAGGTAATACTTCAATGATTGCATTTGGAGTCTCGATAATTCCAATATAATTCTGTACTTTCAGTTTTTTTATACCATTAATACACAGAAAAGACTGACTTTCGTCAGCTCTATCCTGTTCAAGTTGGCACAATACCTTAAAATCTGCTTCGGTAATAAAAGCCTTATCCAAGCTTTCCAATTTTACTGATATAGCAACTTCAAGTTGTGCATACTCTCGTACTGTGATGAGAGTTTTATTCATTCTTCATCCTCTTCATCACTATTATTTTGCTCTTCCTCTGATAATTTTCCAGAATAGATATTTATATAAGCCTGTTTATCTAACCAGATGCTACTTTTATAACTTGCTACTTTCCAAGTATTACGAACTGCAATAGTAACTTTAACATTAGAGAATAAATCTTTAGTATTAATTTTAGTTTCCTTTATCATTCCATTACAATTTAATACCCAATTAATTTTCTCCCAATCATCGTAAAAATATTCTTGTAACAATGGAATAATTTGTCTCTTGAAAATATCTGCTAAATCATCTAATAAACTATCATCATTAAGATTTATAAAATAAGCATGACCAATCGTATGGTCACGGTCAAGCAATACTTCAATACGCTGATTTATTCTTATTAATAACTCTTTAATATCAACACCATCAACCTCTATGCCCTCTAATTTCTTTGGTTCAGGCATCATTTCGATAAACTTAAATCTACGACGTAATGCAATATCAATCCCTATCAAAGAACGATCGGAAATATTCATTGTACCAATGATATAAAGATTTTTTGGTACACTAAACTCTTCTTTTGAGTATGGTAATGTTACACTTAGTGTTTCACCTTTACTTTCTCGCTTACTATTCTCAATTAATGTAATAAGTTCGCCGAAAATACGTGAGATATTACCACGATTAATTTCATCAATAATTAATACAAAATTACTGCTTTCATTCTCTCTAGCATCATCACAAATTTCTTTAAAAACCCCTGGCTCAACTTTATATTTTGCTTGCCCATTAACTGTTTTTACACGAATACCCTCCACAAAGTCTTCATAACTAAAACTTTGATGAAAAGTGATAAATTGTATATTTCCTTTTTTTCGCCATTCATCAAACTCAATTTTAATGGCTTCACGATTTTCTGGTGAATCATCATCTAAATCAAGTTCTGTTCCTATAATTTCTAATGCCTTGTTAATTGTACTATATGTTTTACCTGTCCCTGCTGCACCATAGAGAATTTGGTTTAATGCTATTGGGTGCTCATCTTTCTCATCTTTCTCATCTTTCTCATCTTTCTCATCTTTCTCATCTTTCTCATCTTCATATTGGAACCAATAAGCATCATGTGATAACTCATAAAAAGGTTTGTTGTTAAATTTATTACGAATATCATCCAAGCATTTTTTATATTCTATCCAAGTGGTTAATTTTCTATTTTTAGGTATATCTATACCATGTTCATTAAAAAATGGTACAGTTGGTTTATCCAACGGAATATATTTTTCTGGAAAAAACCAGAATAACGCTTGAGTTAATTTTGAAAATCCTACACCTTTAATTTCTAAACAGGTTAGAAAAATATCATCATCTATTTTATTACCATACGCAAGTTTAAATAACTTCCAAAGATTGGATATATCATGATCCTCTCTCTCATATGAATAGGAAAACAACCACGCCTTTCGAGGATCACTACTTGGAACACCTGCATAGTTTTTTGGTACAACTGTTTTTATTTTATAATCATCAATAAGTTTTTGAAGCATCTCTGTCCTTTTTTCATGTCCATATTTCATAATAATAGACAAAAAAGAAAAAGGATCTATTTCTTTGAGTTTAATCTGATTGTTTTCTGAGTCACGATCATCCAATCCTTTGGTAACACCTATATATTCAAGAATATTAACCAACTCACCTCTTTTGCCCTCATAATCTTTTATCCACTCTGCAAGAGCTTTGAATGTATTTACCCAGTCAAATTGATTATCCATTTAAATCTCCATAATATATTTAAAATAAAATATTTAGTTTAATTATAGCCTTTAGGCACTATCAACCTACCTATGCTGACTTTGCCGCTATCTGATGACCTTTCTCATCATACACATAAATAAAACCACCTTTTTTAATACTGACTGTATTTGATGTATATCCAACTAAGGTACTTGCAAGCTTACCTTTTGCAAATAATTGTCGTCCTTTTTCATCATAAACATAAAAATAGCCACCTTTTTCCTGAACTAAAGCAATTGCCATAATAATATTTCCCTTTAAAATTATAAGATTACATTACTCATCAAACATCCAACGTTCCCTTAACGTTCGAATTTTTGCAGATGGATGAATGATGGAACGATCAGGATTAACTAATCGGACAGAACCTTGTGGTAAACCATAATAAAGTTCTATTTTTCGTTGAATTGTTCTTACACGAGCATCACTTCGGGTTACACGTTGACGGTTTACACCAGCCCGTAAATGACTTAAAGATTGTTCACCATCTTCACTATTCAAGTTTGAACTATCAAACTCTTCAACAAAAGTTTGGTCACTAGGAATTTCTTCATTTTCAATGATAGAGCCTTTCTCTTCCAATTCTGACTCTAGACTGGGCAAATCCTTTTCTTCCAACTCTAATAAAATGTCAAACTGATGATTATGCCCTGCTTCTCGCCAGTTTCCAGAGAACATCTCATAAGAATCATCCTCAAAATTTCCTTCTAAAACATAATCTAACTTAAAGCCTTTATTATCATAGTATTCTACAACCCCATGCACAACCTGAAATTCCGTTGTCTTTAAGACTATTCGCCCTGACTGAACTCGCCCATATCCATTGATATTGCCTTCAAATAAGATAAAAATTTCATTATCTTTTTACCAATCCGAGTCACTTTTGCTGGAATATTATCCCAATAAATATCACCTAACATTACTTCCTCCTTACATGACTGAAAATTTAAACAGCATATAAAACAAAAATTTCTTCTGGGAAAATATCCCCACAATCTTTAACTTCGTATAAGATATCACCCCAATGTTCATCAACTAACTTTTCTCCGACAATACTCATTACCTCATTCATTTTTTCAAATTTTAGAGACTTTAAATTCATATGAATAATAAATGAAGTATTATACTGAAAATTATAGAACTCCATTTCACCAAAATCTTTCACATTCAGGAAACTATAATCAACATTTAAATATTGACCTTGTTTAAAGCACAACGTTTTCTTTACATCCGACATATCTAGACTATAATCTCGATCAAATATAAAGGAAACCAGACTAATCAATATTTCTTCAAATACTACCTGATAAGAATCACATTCCTTATATCTATATATAATTGCATTATACAAATTAGAATTTAAAGGCATTACAACATTTTCTGGCACAACAATGATCAAAAAATTAAAATGATCTGCATTAATTTTCTCTAAAATATCCTGTTTTTCTGTGATAATGACTGTTACTGTATCTTTAGACTGAGTTGGTAATACATCAATCAATGAAGTGGTAATACGCAAATTTCTATAATACAATCTGGTATGATCTAAACAGATCATTTTGTCAGCATCAGCATAGATAGAAATATCTTCACTCATGATCTAGCTCAACTGAATCATGATTTACATCCTCAATTTCAGCATCCAGCTCATCATCAAAGAATGAGTCGATTTCATTTTCTTCTCTTTCATAAGCCTGGTATTCTTCTAAATCATCATAATTTAAATCATAATAATCCTGTGCGGCCAACACATGCACTTTAACTTTTTCAAACAATTCACGTGGTTCAATCACCTGTATAGAATGTGATTTTTCAATGAACCAGTTTAAAAGACTGGTTGTAATAATACATTTTGCTTCCAATATAAAATGCTCATCATTCTGATATATAATCTCCTGATCAACATCAATTGGATAAGACTGTAATTCATCCTCCAAATCATTTTCACAACGAAGTTTTATAAGCAGCTCTTCCCGTTCAAAATAAGCATCTTCATGTTCTTTTGCCTCAACCAGTTCATCCAGATCAAAAGTATCAATATTTATAGCAATACGTTCTTTTTTATCAATAATAGCCTTATCAAATCTTTGCATATTAAAGGTTTTTAATTTTCCTCTTTGCCCTTCAAGTTTACTTGCCATTAAATATTGTTTATGACCATCTTGAATAATTCCATGTGGTTTAAGCATATATTGTCTTTTTTTTAATTCTCCTTCTCTACGATATTCACATTGCATCCATGATTGTTCTAAAAGTGCTGTATAAATATTTTCTACAGCGTCATTTCCATCTTCCAGTGTGAGAGGATAATAACTTGCAGGTACAAAGCGAATACGATTAGGCCAATCCTTTAGTTGAGTATTCTGCTCTAACTGCATAGTGGCGGACTTAAAAAAACCTTCAACCTTTTCATACACCTGATAAGGTAAATATTGACGTAAATAATCATTTGCCATCACCAGTACTAAAGCCAATTCGCTACTGATTTTTTCAATCGATGCATCTTCACTTAAATAATATTCACTAGGTCGATTGCCCTTTTTCGGAATAATATGTAATTTACCTGTTACTAAAATTTTTTCTAATTTACTCAAATCACGTTTAATGGCTTTACGGATTGATTGCTCATCAATTTCATCATTATACCAAGCCTGTATTTCTGTCTTTAACTGATCCATTGGACAAGGTTTTAATGGAAAGCGTGGTAAACAATGGTAAAGGTTTAAGATTCTATTCACTTGATTAATATCATTCTCTGAACGATATCGACGGTAGGCTTGTAGAGAATTTTTTGGCTTTGTTGTTTTCATCTTTCAGTCTGGCTTTAACTGTTGCTGTTAAAGTCAGAATAGCACTACCTCTCCGACATTGGCTGTCTGATAGAAAATTTTTATTATTCTTATATTCTATTGATTTTACTTACTTTTAACTTTTATTTCTGCCAGATATTTCCCAAACTTTCTCGCTGTTTCCAAGTCACCTTCAGGCGGTGTGATTTCCACACTGGCATTATCAGATTGCGTCATTAGCCCCAAGAAACTCGACATACGGTTAATATCCAATGGACTTCGTCCTGTCGGCATAAAAGGCAAGCCTGCCCATAGCATGCCATGCTGCATCGCAAATAAATTAATTTGCTGGAGTACCGCCAGTTTGTCACCACTGAGTCCCCCCCCATTGGTAAAACCAGCCGCAAGCTTGCCTTGCCATGTACGCGCCAACCAGCGTTTGGAGGAGTCCTCCATAAACTGTTTCAAGGCAGAAGTTAAACTTCCCATATAGGTTGGACAACCCATCACGATCACATCGGCCTGGTCTAATAAATCCCACTGCGGTGCAGCCACAGAAAGCAGATGCACTTCCGCACCCGCCTGCTCGGCACCCTGAGCAATGTATTGTGCAACTTTGGCCGTATGCCCATAAGGACTATGGTAGATCACACAAACTTTAACTCGGGAAGTAATTTGCTCAATAACAGACATGGAAAATTTAAAAACCAATGAATTAGATCAAGTTTAACATTTTTAAACCAAACAAGGCGAATCGACCATGCAAAGGATGCAATTTATTGCATAAATACAAATGTTGCCATCCGTCCAGTTTTTGCATTACGGCGATAGGAAAAATAATCCTGTGACTGTAGATAGGAACACTGATCACCACCAAGCACGGTTTCCACACCTAAACAGTTTAAGATAAAGCGTGCAATGGCATAGAGATTTGCCTGATATTTACCCTCAACCTGACCAGTAATAAAAGCACTTTCCAGTTCAGGATATTTTTCACAGAAAGCCACCTTTACTTCTGCTCCCACCTCAAAACAAGGCTGGCTAATAGCAGCACCCAGCCATGCCCAAGTGGGTTGAGACTTCATTTCAGCAATCGTATTTTCAATAATGCCACTGGCCAAACCACGCCAACCCGCATGAAGATTGGCAACTTCGGTGCCATCGGCATTGCCCAAGACCACAGGAAGACAATCCGCAGTCATCATCATCAAGGCATGACCTACACGTTGCGTGACTAAACCATCGCCCTCAAGCGCAACAAATGGAATTTGTTCATTGATGGTATGGCAAATGGTGCTATGGGTT
Source organism: Acinetobacter thutiue (assembly GCF_030385805.1). Classification (NCBI taxonomy): domain Bacteria; kingdom Pseudomonadati; phylum Pseudomonadota; class Gammaproteobacteria; order Moraxellales; family Moraxellaceae; genus Acinetobacter; species Acinetobacter thutiue. Next base: position 173,314 of record NZ_JAUDZE010000002.1, on the reverse strand, counting down.
TGCATCATCCAGGTAATTTTATCAACACCATATACAGATAATTCATTTAGCAAGATCATACGGTGCTGCTGAACCCGTTGAGCATCATCATTGACATGCAAAGCCAGATTAAAACCAGAGAGGTTTTCGTTCGACGTTGCAATGGTTTGAGGATGTTCAATACGTGTTTGTCCCACATACACACCTTTAGGTAAACCTTGTACAAATTCCATAAATATCTCCTAAGCTATATTTTCTACCGTCAACCTCTCCCTAACCCTCTCCTAAAAGGAGAGGGAATTTAAAGCAATGTAAAACATTGAATTCACGAAAGTCTCCCTCCTTTAAGGAGGGAGATTTAGAGGGAGGTAGAGCTTTACTTAATACGCTTCATTCTCGCGACGAAGCACTTCCACCAATTGGCTAAAGTCCTCTGGCCACGGTGCTTCAAACATCATCTCCTCACCTGTACGTGGGTGAACCAGACCAAGTTTGGCTGCGTGCAATGCCTGACGTTTAAAGCTGCGCAGCATATCAATTAATGCTTCCGATGCACCTGCTGGAAAACGTACACGGTTGACATAAACAGGGTCCCCAATCAAACCATGTCCGAGGTAACTAAAGTGCACACGAATCTGATGGGTACGCCCTGTTTCCAGTTGTGCCTGAATACGGGTGAAGTCACGGAAGCGTTCTTTGACATTATAATGTGTTACAGCATCACGCCCACCTGGCAAGATTGCCATTTTGACACGGTCTACAGGATGGCGCTTGATTGGTTCATCAATGGTGCCACCCGCAATAATATTGCCATAGGCCACCAAATCATAAACACGGTAAACGGTTTTCTTTGCCAGTTGCTTGCTCAATGAAAACTGGGCCTCAAGATTTTTGGCAACCACCAGCAAACCACTAGTGTCTTTATCAATACGATGCACCAAGCCAGCGCGGGACAGCTCCGCCAGTTTCGGTGCATGGTAAAGCAAGGCATTGACTAAAGTGCCTGTTGGATTGCCTGCACCTGGATGAACCACCATGCCCACTTCTTTGTTAATGACGATAATATCGTCATCTTCATAGACAATATTGAGTGGAATATTTTCAGGCTGACTTGAGGTTTGTGCCTCAAGCTCAACATCAAGGGTAAGCAGTTCATTGCCCTCACAACGGTACTTCGGCTTTACGATGTTACCATTTACCAACAGATGACCATCTTTCATCCATTGCTTGAGTTTTTCACGGGAAAACTCGCTCCAGACCATCGCTGCAACCTGATCAATACGTTGGCCTAAATACGTTTCATCAAGTTGAATTTGCAACGATAAACGTGTTGCAGTTGAATCAGAATTATGATTATCTGCATCGACAGAATCTTCGAGTAAGAAATCTGTTTCAGAGAAGTTTGAATTGGAAGATTGTGCTGAAGTCATTTGATGATCGGTACAAAAATGGTTTAATAGCACCATTGTAGCTTATTGTCCCAAAAACAGAGGAATTTTTATGTCGCTACCCCATTATAAAATTACGATACTGGCACTATCTTTAGGCGTAGCGTCTGCATTTGTGGGCTGTAGCAGCAATCCAAGCAAGAAAGATGTGGTTGATAAAGGGCCACAATCCAGTGAACAGGTTTATTTTGAAAAAGCACAAAAATCGCTTGAGCGTAATCAATATACCGATGCGGTAAAGTCGCTTGAAGCCTTGGATACCTATTATCCAACTGGGCAATATACACAGCAGGCACAGCTTGAACTTCTTTATGCCAAATTCAAACAAAAAGATTATGAGGGCACGATTGCACTGGCGGAACGTTTCATTCGTTTAAATCCGCAACATCCAAATGTTGATTATGCCTATTATGTTCGTGGTGTCGCCAACATGGAAATGAACTACGATAGCCTGATTCGTTATACCTCACTGCAACAGTCACACCGTGATGTCAGCTACATCAAGGTTGCCTATCAAAACTTTGTGGATTTGATCCGCCGTTTCCCAAGTAGCCAATATTCTGTCGATGCGGCACAACGCATGAAATATATCGGTCAGGAACTGGCTGAGAGTGAGATGAACGCGGCGCGTTTCAACATTCAGCGCAAAGCCTGGCTGGCTGCTGCTGAACGCGCACAGTGGGTGGTTGAGCATTATCCACAAACTCCACAGACACCTGAAGCTTTGGCAACCCTAGCCTATAGTTACCAAAAACTTGGTGATACAGCGACCTCCCAACAATATGTTGATATCCTTAAGCTCAACTATCCAAACCTTGTAAAATCAAATGGTGAGGTCAATTTACGTGCGGCACGTAAAGACGGTAGTTGGGTCAACCGTGCAACTTTGGGCTTATTGGGTCGTCAATCCAAAAATGTGGATAGCAAAAATATAGACGCCAATACTGAGACTGAAAAACGCAGTCTCACCAACCGTTTAAGCTTTGGTTTACTGGATAAGCCTGAAACATCAGCACCCGTTGAATCGGCAGTCCCTGCCCCTGCTGTTATTGACAACAATCCAAGCGAGGAAGATGCCGCAAATTAATTTGCAGTCATCTGATGCACAAAACAGGCAAGCCAACCCTTGCCTGTTTTTCATTTTATGCAACAATGATTCTGACAGATAATAAAGATGTCCCACTTCCAGTTTTAAATGGTTAAACCTTATGGCAATTCCACAGCATACGATTGATCAAATTCTGGATCGAACCGACATTGTCGATTTGATTGGTCAACGTGTGAAGTTAAAAAAGACTGGGCGTACTTATTCAGGTTGCTGTCCTTTCCATCAGGAAAAATCACCTTCATTCCACGTCTACCGAGACAAGCAGTATTATCATTGCTTCGGCTGTCAGGCCAATGGTAATGCCATTCGTTTCCTGATGGATATTGATGGACGTAACTTTGTAGATGTGATGAAAGAACTGTCCAACAAGACAGGCATTGATCTCCCCAAAGACAATCAGGACAATAAAAAATTGTCCTATAAACGTAGTCCGCAACAGGTTGCTGCACCACAACCTGCACCAGTACAGAATAATAGTCCAACCTCACCAGCCATCCCTGAATCCATCGACGATCATTTTGTTGATATGGATCGTTATATGGATGACCCTTTTGCACAGTTCGACCCATCATTTACGATGGATGAACAGGTGCAGGAAGGCAATCTCTATGATCTTCTGGAAAATATTGCGCTATTTTACGAGCGCCAATTTCCCAACAGCCAGAAAGCACAGAACTATTTCAAGCAACGGGGATTATCTACCCAAACCATTCAGTTTTGGCGACTAGGCTATGCACCAGAAGATTGGCAGCATCTGGAAAAAGCTTTTCCCCAAGATATTGAGGGACTAAAACAACTCGGTCTGATTCGCTCCAGCGAGAGTGGTCGGGATTTTGATTTACTGCGTGACCGCGTGATTTTCCCAATCCGTGATCATAAAGGTCGTGTGGTGGGTTTTGGGGGCCGTGCCTTAAATGATGAAATCAAGCCCAAATATATCAACTCACCTGACTCAGAAGTGTTCCATAAAAACCAGCTTCTTTATGGTTTATATGAGGGGCGCAAACTCAAGGCCAATGACTGGCTGATGGTGGAAGGTTATATGGATGTGATTGCGCTACAGCAATATGGCATCTCTGGTGCGGTGGCAACCCTGGGAACAGCCAGTAATGCAGATCATTTAACCACCCTGTTTAAGCAAAACTCACGAATCACCATTGCATTTGATGGTGATGCCGCAGGACAAAAAGCGGCACGCCGTACTTTGGAAATCGCTCTACCGTTACTTAATGATGGTCGTGAATTAAAATTCTTTGTACTGCCGAATGAACATGACCCAGACTCGCTCATTCGTCGGGAGGGTTTGGAAAACTTTCAAAAGCTACTGCAACAGGCTCCTTTATTGTCAGACTTTGTGTTTGCGCATTTAACAGGCCAGCATGATGTTAGTTCTCCCGAGGGTAAAAGTCTGGTGATGGGTGAACTGCGTGAATTAACAGAACTGTTACCTAAACATGGCTCATTTCGTTATTTACTGACCCAGTCTTTCCGTGAAAAACTTGGCTTGGGTAAACGTTTTACGCCTCAAATTAGCCATGATGCATCCCTGTCTTTTAACATTCACACCAAGGATGAGGATTTTGCTATTGCAATCTTAATGCATCATCCTTTCCTTTATATACACTTTGAAGAATTACGTGCAGTCATTGACCACACTGAACTGTTGGCTAAAATTCTAGCTTCATTAAATATTGTGTTTGATGATTTACCTGATGATCAGGAATTGGCAACCTATTATGTGCTGGGTGCCTGTAGTAGCTACAGTCATGAAATTGCCGATATTATGCAGCGTACCAATATTCAGACACTTACACAGGCACCTGAAATTGCAGACAAACTGGCGAAAGAATATGCTTTAGGACTGCAAGAAAAGTATTTGAGAATAAAACTTAAATCACCGATTTCTTTAATTGAGTCTCGTAATTTACGCCAGCAACTCAATGAATTGACCAAGCAAATTAGTTTGAGGTTGTTGTCTTAACTACTGTCTCGGCTTACGCTCATGTTCAAACACATCCTGTAGATGTTGCTGTAGCCACTCAAAATAATCTGGATTTTCAGCCTTGGCAGCCTCTCTTAATAAGATAGAGGTTGGATGCATGAGCTTTTGTGTTAAGCGATGCGCAAATTCCTGTAATACCTGCTCTGCATCATGCCCATGCTGTAACGACTCCAAGGCATGCACCAATTCTTTTTGGCTGACTTCCTCACTGTGCTGGCGATAGGCCTGAATGGTGCCACTCGCCTCCTTGACCTTTTGCTGGGTCATCAATTGGGTTGCCAACTGATTGACCATAATCTCGGCTTCTACCGCCGCTTGACGGCGTTGTGCCAGATTCTCATCAATCACACTTTGCAGATCATCAACGCCATATAAATAAACGTTGTCCAGTGATTCAACCTTTGGATCAATATCACGCGGAACGGCCAAATCAACCATCAGCATCTGTTGATAACGGCGTTTTTTTAATGCCACCTTAACATCTGAATAACCAATCACCTGATGCAAACTGCCTGTACAACTTGAAACCACATCGGCTCGATGCAAATTCTGTGCAAGTTCTGTAAAAGATATAATTTCAACGTCTACCTGATGTGCAATATCCTGCGCGAGCAAATCAGCGCGTTCACGACTACGGTTACAAATGATAATCTTGGCCACCCCCATTTCAGCTAAATGCTTGGCAACCAGACTATTCATTTCTCCTGCCGCAACCACCATAACGGTGAGCTTTTCTGGATGACTAAACACTTGTGAGGCCAACTGAGCCACGGCATAGCCCATAGAAACTGCATGACTACCTACAGAAGTTTCCGAGCGAACCCGCTTTGCCGCATAAAAGGCATATTCAAAAACACTATTCAGCTCAGGCGATACCGTTTCCGCATCTTTGGACAATGCCAACGCACTTTTAACCTGCCCTAAAATCTGTGGTTCACCCAACATCAGTGAGTCCAGACCACTGGCAACACGCATAAGATGTGTAACCGCCTGGGCATTCTCGTAACGATAAACATGATGAATTAACTGTTTTACATCAATATTATTCACCTGGGCCAGCCAATTCAGGACGCTATCCTCATCTTCCGTCATGGCATAGACTTCGGTTCGGTTGCATGTGGAGACCACCACCATGTCTTTCAGTGAAGAATGCTGGCGTTGTTTAAGCAATAACTGGGCTAATCGCTCTGCATTGAAAGCAATTTGTTCGCGAAGCTCAACAGAAGCTGTCTGATGGTTGACACCCAATGCAAAGAAAGACATATCAGATCATCATTTCGCTAAATTTATGTTATTGTGCAACATCGGTGTCATAAAAAGCATTACTTTGGATCAATAAAAATTGCGTCAGCTACATCGCCGTACCTATTTTAACGGCAAGACGATTAGACGGTATTCTACCACAATCTTGTTGTTAGGTAGTATGAGCGCTTATGTCTCCGCACAAGCAATACACGATATGTATGCTGACCAGAGCTTCGAACATGCCCTACAACAGAGCATGGTTGCCGAATTTTCCCTTGCCTATGACGATATTGCAACAGCCCTGCACAACTATACCGTACTTGCCATTCGCAGCAATTCCACCATTATTAAGCAACGTGCCTTAGATGTTGCTCTGGAATACAACGATCTACAGGCAGCCTTGGACATTGCCACCCACTGGGTTGAGCAGGAACCTAAAGATGTGCCTGCATTGTTCTATTTATCGCATATTGCCCTGAAAACACATGAATACGAACTTGCGGCCAAGACACTGGACAAGATTTTAAATATTGACCCAACCGCCGATTTGGAACAAATTCTCGCAGGTATTGCACCTGAACAGGCGCAAGATCGTGAAGTTCTGCTCAATGCCTTACGCGCAAGCAAGGAAAAGAACAATCCCTCTATTTTAGCTTTAATCGCGGGATTAGAGGCACAGGATGGCTTATATGAGCAGGCACTGGGCAATATTAACCGTGCCTTACGTAAACGTTCAAAATCCACCAGCTTTATCCTGATGAAAGCCAACCTACTCATGGCTTTACGCGATGATGCCGCCACACAAAAATGGTTTGCCCAAGCCAGCCGTAAAAACAGGAATAACCTTGATGTCCGCTTGGCTGAAGCGCGTTACTACATCCAAATCAACCAGCAACAGGAAGCTTTAGACAAGCTTGAAAATATTATTAAAGACCATCCTCAGGCTGAGGAGGCTCTGTTTATTGCAGGCTTAACCAGTATTGACCTCAAGCAATATGAGAAAGCGGAACAATATCTGGTTGATTTACGTTCTTCGGCAAAATACCAGAATGAAGCCTATTATTATCTGGCGATTAATGCACAGCGCAAACAGCATTATGAAACGGCAAAGGCCTATTATCGCCTTGTTGATGGCAGCCTGTATATCGTGTCCCGCCGAAACATGATTGCGATTTTTGAGAAACAGGAACAACTGAATGATGCATTGCGTTTCCTGACTCAGGAACGGGTCAACTATCCTCAGCACGCCAGTTTTCTTTATCAGGCCCAGGCCGACATTTTAAAGAAAATGGACAATAAAAAGGCAGCCCTGACCCTGCTGGATGAAGCGATCAAGAACATTCCAGATGACCCAGAGCTGATCTATGCTGAGGTATTATTGCTCGACCCATATACAGATCGGGATAAGCTGGATAAGACACTCAAACAGCTATTGGCAATCGAACCAAACAGTCCAACCTATTTAAATGCCTATGCCTATACTTTGGCATTGCAGAATCGCCGCTTAAAGGAAGCGCGCAAATATGCTGAACTGGCACTGGAATACGCACCAGAACAGGCCTCCATTCTGGATACACTGGGCTATATTGCCTTTTTACAAAATGATTTTGATACTGCAGTTCAAGCGCTGCAACAGGCCTATAACATCAGCCAGAATGTGAATATTGGGATTCGCTATGCCAAGGCGCTGTATATGCAAGGTTCACTCGCCCAATTTAGCGATGTGTTACAGCAACTGAAACAAAAACATGCAAATGCCCCACAATTACAACAACTTGATGGCTTAATCTTACCTGTAACCGTAAAAAAGAGTTAACCCAATGCGTTTGTTTGCAAAAATATGTCTGGCCATGTGTAGCAGTAGTGTGTTGTTTCTCACTGGATGTCAACATTTAAGTCAACCGAATAAAGTGATTGCCTCACCACAGCTACAGGATGAAAACAATTTTAACTTACAGGGCAAAATTGGAGTGCGTACCCCACAGCAGTCAGGTAGTGCATTCTTTACATGGCTACAGCAACAGGATCAGTTCGACATTGAACTCACAGGCATTCTAGGAGTGGGTAAAACCCAGATTCAGGGTAAGCCTGGCGAAGTGACATTGAATAGCGCCAAAACGGGTTTAATTACCGCGGCATCACCTGAAGAATTGCTGGAAAAAGCCACAGGCTGGCAAGCGCCCATTATGCATCTGGCTTATTGGGTTCAGGCCAAGCCAGCCACAGCAAATGCGCAGATCATTAAAGATGAGAACAACCGTTTAAAGCAACTGATTGAAGATGGCTGGACAGTTGATTTTAATTATAACGATACGCAGACCTTGCCCAACAAGCTTTTATTGAAACAGGCACTTGCAGAAGATAAAGAAAACCGTATTACAATGGTTATTCAAAATCGATAATCCAGATTCTTTTATGATTAGAGTCCCATCCCCTGCCAAGCTTAATTTATTCCTGCATATCGTGGGTCGCCGTGACAATGGCTACCATGAGTTGCAGAGTATTTTCCAACTGATTGATCTTTATGACTGGATCAGTTTTGAGGCCATTGAGGAAAATCAGATTCAAATTGAGGGATTAGCCGAAGTAAAACTGGAACAAAACCTGATTTATCGGGCTGCACAATACCTGCGTCCACACGCCAAGACACCCTGTGGATTAAAGATCTCAGTGGAAAAAAATATTCCGATGGGTGCAGGTCTGGGTGGTGGCTCATCCAATGCCGCAACCACATTGATTGTACTGAACCAGTTATGGCAGTGCGGGTTAAATGATGAGCAACTTGCAGCCTATGGTGTACAGCTTGGCGCTGATGTTCCGATTTTTATTTTCGGGCAAAATGCATGGGCTGAAGGAGTGGGTGAACATTTATCATTCATAGACTTAGCTCAAAAACAATTCATTGTTTTAAAACCTGACTGTTTTATCAGCACTCAACTGCTTTTTTCACAAAAAACATTGACAAGAGATACTAAGCCCACTACATTTTGCGCCTATCAGTTAGAACCTTCTCTTTTCGGAAATAACTTTGAACCTCTGGCTCGACAGTTATACCCTGAAGTTGAGGAAGCAATGCAATATCTGGATCAGTTTGGTCAGGCAAAGCTTACAGGTACAGGTGCCTGTGTTTTCACTGAAGTAATCCAGGAAATGAATGTAAAGCAAATTTTGCAAAACGCGCCTTGTAAAGCATACTTGGTGAATGGTTTGGCAGAATCGCCATTACGGCATTTCAAGGTTACCGATTAGGGGCGTCGCCAAGTGGTAAGGCAGCGGGTTTTGATCCCGCCATCCGTTGGTTCGAATCCAGCCGCCCCTGCCAATTTTCACCTGTAGGATGTTTGTAATAGGGGCGTCGCCAAGTGGTAAGGCAGCGGGTTTTGATCCCGCCATCCGTTGGTTCGAATCCAGCCGCCCCTGCCATTACAGATCATCAAATTTAGGGGCGTCGCCAAGTGGTAAGGCAGCGGGTTTTGATCCCGCCATCCGTTGGTTCGAATCCAGCCGCCCCTGCCATTTCTCTTTTTTCGTCAGGCTTGTTTTATATTGGTATTTGATCAACCATATTGACAAAATCATATAAAACCATTAAAGTTCTGCCGCATTAGGGGCGTCGCCAAGTGGTAAGGCAGCGGGTTTTGATCCCGCCATCCGTTGGTTCGAATCCAGCCGCCCCTGCCATATAATAGATTATTCTTTAAACTACCCGTTGGGGAAATTTTAAGTTTCCTCTTTGCGCTTGGGTGAGGTGTTGTTTCGCTTAACCTCTATGAGGAAGGGTTATAGATTTTTCCATATTTGAATCAAGCGTCATTTCACTTGATTTCATTTTGAAGAATTATAAATTTTCCCTTTATATTTTGGCAAAGCGTTGCTTCACGTAATCCTCTTTAGAAAAATCATAGATTTTTCACTTGCGCTCGGGTGAAGCGTTGCTTCACGTAATCCTCGCTCAGGTGCTTCATGCCCAATCTCGTCGTTTTTAGTGGAAGTGCTCATCCACAGTTCGCCCAAAAAGTCGTAAGCCATTTACATATCCCTCTAGGTGCCGCTGCTGTAAGCAAGTTCTCTGATGGTGAAATTTCAGTTGAAATCACTGAAAATGTACGTGGTAAAGACGTATTCATCGTTCAGTCCACTTGTGCCCCAACCAATGATAACCTGATGGAAATCCTGGTGATGGCAGATGCTTTGCGTCGCGCAAGTGCTGGTCGCATCACCGCTGTCATCCCTTACTTCGGTTATGCACGCCAAGACCGTCGTCCACGTTCTGCCCGTGTACCAATTACCGCCAAGGTTGTTGCAGACATGCTGACCACTGTGGGAATTGACCGTGTGGTCATGATTGACCTGCATGCCGACCAGATTCAGGGTTTCTTCGATATTCCAGTGGACAACATCTACGGTACACCAGCGTTATTGGCTGACCTGCGTCAGCAACAACACGACAACCTGATGGTGGTTTCACCTGACGTGGGTGGTGTTGTTCGTGCCCGTGCTGTTGCAAAGCAATTGGGTGACATCGACCTAGCCATCATTGACAAACGCCGTCAAAAAGCCAATGAATCTCAAGTGATGCATTTGATCGGTGATGTTAAGGATCGCGACTGTGTCATTGTCGATGATATGGTGGATACCGCTGGTACGCTTTGCAAGGCTGCTGATGCACTGAAACAGTTTGGTGCCCGCCGTGTGATTGCCTATGCAACCCACCCCGTTCTATCTGGCAAGGCACTTAATAACCTGCGCAACTCTGTGATTGATGAACTTGTGGTGACTGACACCATTCCACTTTCAGATGAAGCATTAACCTTAGGCAAAGTTCGTCAGGTTTCCGTTGCCAGCATGGTTGCTGAAACAATTCGTCGTATTAATAACGAAGAATCTATTAGCGCAATGTTCGATAGTTATCTATAATACCCCAGCTTTTTTCAAGCCCTGCCTTATGGCGGGGCTTTCTATCACTAAACTGGTCGCAAGTTTAGTTTCTTAAATCTCAATGAGGATATGCCCATGGCAAACTTCGTATTAAATGCTCAAGCACGTGAAGCTGCTCAACAAGGGAAAGGTGCGAGCCGCCGCCTTCGTCACGCAGCGCAAATTCCAGCGATTATCTACGGTGGTAGTGCTGAGCCTGTAACTGTTACTTTAGAGCTTCGTGAAATCGTTAAAGCTTTAGAAAGCAATGCTTTCTTTGAAGAAGTAATCGAAATCAAAATCGGTGACAAAGTTGAAAATGTTAAAATCCAGGCATTGCAACGTCACCCAGCTAAAAACACTCCAATGCACGCTGACTTCAAACGCGCATAAGTGTTAAAGGCGTAAATTAGTGTCAAGTATTTCGCTAATTGTTGGTTTGGGCAATCCTGGAAAGGAATATGCCCAAACCCGCCATAATGCAGGTTTCTGGTTTGTTGAACAGCTTGCAGACCGTTATGGCATCAATTTAAAAGCTGATCCCAAGTTTCATGGATACAGTGGTCGTGGCCAAGTTGAGGGCCATGATGTACGTTTACTCCTCCCTACCACCTTTATGAACCGTTCTGGTCAAAGTGTTGCCCCTTTCGCCAAATTCTATCAAGTTGCACCTGAGTCAATCTTAATTGCTCATGATGAACTGGATATGGACCCTGGCGTGATTCGCTTGAAAACAGGTGGCGGACACGGCGGACATAATGGTCTCCGTGACATCGTTCCCCATATGGGTCCCAACTTCCATCGTTTACGCATTGGAATTGGACATCCTGGTTCCAAAGAACGTGTTTCTGGTCATGTGCTTGGCAAAGCTCCCAGCAGTGAACAAGATTTAATGGATGCCGCAATTGCCCATGCCTTATCACAAGTCAAAATGCTTGTGAGTGGACAGGTTCCACAGGCCATGAATCAAATTAATGCATACAAACCCGCTTAAACTTAAACTGAAATTGTTGATCAATCACGCTTGCCATATTGCAGTTTTAGGCGCAAAATGCGCATCAAGCCGCCTACAGCCTGCGGAAACGTGACAAGTCAACCATAAGATATCCGTCTTAGGTCTTACTCAGGAGACGCTAGCCATGCTATCTCGTTTATTAAAATGTAAAATTCACCGCGCAGTTGTGACACATGCGGAACTTCATTATGAAGGTTCCTGTGCAATTGATGGTGTGTTAATGGACTTAGCAGGGATTCGTGAATACGAAGAAATCCACGTATGGAACGTAACCAACGGCAAACGCTTCACAACCTACGCAATTCGTGGTGAAGATGATTCAGGCATTATTTCAGTGAATGGTGGTGCAGCCCATCAGGCTGATGTTGGTGACTTAGTGATTATTGCAACTTTTGGTGATTTCAATGAAGTCGAGGCAAACCTGCACAAACCACGTTTGGTTTATGCAAACCCAGACAATACAGTGAACCACACAGCAAACTGTATTCCTGTACAAATTGCATAAGCAGAAAACATCAAGATTCCTAAAAGCCAGTTTAAAAATAAACTGGCTTTTTTCATGCCATGAGAAAATACAAAATATCTAAAATTAATGCATTATTTTTACGCAACCCAACTTGTAAAGTATGTTCCAGTATTGCTTTATTAAATAGATAGAAAATAAAGATAATTTAATCAATATGGATATGATAACAACCCTGAGCAAGGTCATGCCCTTTGCCGAACTGGATCATGCCACTCTAGAGACATTGGCCAGTTATTGCCAGATTTGCCATCTACAAACGGGTCAGCGGCTTTATCAGGTCAATGATATTGCCAACGATGTTTATATCATTGCCTATGGACGGGTGAAACTCAGCAGTGCTACAGGCTTGTCCACCTATCTGGGACGTAATGAGCTTGTGGGCGAAATGGGAGCGATTGCCAATCAGCCTCATCATGGCACGGTGCATGCCACACGGGACACCACATTGCTCAGTATTCCCCAACCACAATTTATCGAGTTTATTCAGTCTCATCCTAAAGTGCTGTTTGCGCTATCCCGTCTGATCATTGCCCGCTCCCAGCCTGAACTCCAGCACACCCATGCCATGAGTAATAGCCGAACCTTGTCCGTTGTTCCTGTCTCAGCACACATTCCTGCGATTCATTTGGCTGAAAAATTGACAGAGCATTTACTACGCTGGCCCCACGTGCGTCTGGTTACGGCAGCGCATGTGGATGCACTTTTTGGACATGGCTTTAGCCAAACCCCACTTGATTATGGTTACGATGACTTAAAGTTGAGGCACTGGTTAGCCAGTCTGGAAGAAAAGCATTGTTATGTTCTTTATGCAGCCCATCACAATGATGATGAATGGTCAAAACGATGCCTGCATCAGGCTGACCGCATCCTGATCCTTGCTGAAGCCAACCAGACGCCCATTCAAACCAAACTCGTTGATGTACTGAATCAATATGATTGGCAAAGCCCCATCGAACTGGTGCTGTTACGCTCTGATGGTGATCCATCTCCCCATACCTTGCAATGGAAGCAGCTTTACCACGCCCGCGCCCATTATTTTATTCATCCGTGGGCACAGGCAGATATCTGTGCGGTTGCCAGACAAATTTCCAGTAAAGGTGTGGGCTTGGTACTTGGTGGCGGCGGTGCGCGTGGTTTTGCCCATATTGGTCTAATCCGTGCACTGGAACAACTGCATATCCCTGTTGATATTGTTGGTGGCACCAGTATGGGTGCCTTTGTGGCCGCACTGGTCGCCTGTGGGTTTGACAGTGTGGAAATGGCGCATATTGCCTATGAAACCTTTGTGGCGCGCAATTATCTGAATGACTACACCATGCCCAGAGTCTCACTGATTCGGGGGCAGCGCTTTCACGCACGGCTGCATGCCATTTTTGGGCATCGACGCATTGAGGAACTCAAACAGACCTATTACTGCATCTCGACCAATCTCTCCACAGGGCAGGCGGTCATCCATGATCAGGGAGAACTGGCAACATGGGTCGGCACCAGTATGAGCGTGCCAGGTGTTGCCCCACCTGTGGCTTGGCATGAAAACCTGCTCTGTGATGGTGGTGTAATTAATAACCTACCCACTGACGTGATGCAGAATCTGGAAAGAGGCACCATCATCGCCAGCAATGTCAGCCTGCATGACGACATTCGAGTGCCTGGTATAGGTCTGGAAGAACCCGATCAAAGTGCCCTGCTCAACTGGAATAAAATTATTAAGGATAAACTGCTTCCTGCACCACGACTGGCAGAAATTCTCATGCGCACCGCCACCCTTGCCAGTGACACCATGATTCAGGCAGCCGCCATTGAACGCGCCAATTTACACATTCGTATGCCAATCGCAGGGATTGGTATGTTTGACTGGCACAAACTGGATGAGCTGGTGGAACGGGGCTATGAACATGCATTGGCAACACTCGAACCCATTCGGGATACCCTACCATCTTCCTAAAAAGTCATTTTAATGTACAGTCGCAACATGAATCTGATAACGCTCAAGCAAGCGATCTAAATATTGATAGGTCTCTGAATCCAGTTGCTGCATATAGGCATCCAGAATTTTCTGGCATTGCTGCTGTTTCTCAATGGGCATACGACGCACGATGTCAAAGGTGACTTCCCATTGCGAACGCAACAAAGATGCATAGGCAATATGATGTAACACCTCTTCATCAATTTGGGCAATCGCGCTTGCAACTGCCTGTCTGGCCTCATCCTGCATATAGTTGACCACCACCAGCATATCTGTCCATAAGTCACAATGATCGGCTGCGGCAACAATACTCTGGATAATCTCAACCTGTCGCAAGGCAGGTAAATTGGCAACATAATGCTGGGCCTGCTCCGACAAACAGGCCACGACAGGCAGCATATCCTCCCACAACTGATCTTCCTGCGCCGCCTGAATAATCGCATTGATTACGTTCTCACCCTGCTGCACTGCCAAATCACCCAACTCCTGTTTGAGACCATAACCAATATGGCTCATCAAGGCCAATAATTTTGGCCAGACCAATCGCTGATCTGGATCAGTAATAATCAATAAAGCCTGCTCAATACGCTGTTTCGGCAACACATGAACCAAATGATCAATCCGTTCTCTGGACTCAATATAAAAGGCGATTTCCAGTAAATCACTTTCCTGTTCAACAATCTGCGCGACATCCTGCACCACCTCATCAGACAGCATGCTGACAAATCGCCCCATCGTCACAAAGTCACGTTGCTGCAACAGCACTTGGGCAATATCCATAATCTGATGCGTGGTGAAATAAGCCAACAGTTCCCTTGCCAATCGTGGGTCTAAATAAACTGAAATGGCGGCAAGTGTTTTGGCAGACAAATGTTTGGCAATGCGATATAGATTTTCAGTGGATAAATGCACTGCGATTTGCGCCACAATAAATGGGTCTAAAAAACGCTTGACCATCAACACCGTAAGCCAGCTTGGTAACCAGTTCACCCATCTGGCCAAGTAGCGAAAGCGTGGTTTTTGCTGATCCTGTAATAACTCAATGATCGCAAAGCGAAACTGCCTAAGACTTTCTGGTGCCAGTGTCTGCAAGAATGCCAGTTGTTGTTCTGAGACATTTAGGATATGGGCAAGCTTGATAATTTCTGCATGAACAGCGAGTCGGGTCATCATATCCCCCTTTATTTGTTATTTTTAAAAAATAAGCGCAAAAAGAATGGCATTTGAAACAAGCTTTGATTGATTCTTCGATTTTCCTGTTGAATGGTTTGTTGTAACTGTTGATTTAATACATTTAAATCCTGTTCAGATAATTGTGAGAAATCTTTAAGGCTCATTACAGGTCGATGTAACTGTTGCGCCAGTTGCTCCAGCTCAGTTTGATTCATTTTCTCCATCAGCCAACTCTTCCATTTTATTGTTATTTTATCTTTTGAGTGTATGCTCAATTTAAAAGTATTACCAGTTCAACTCATCAGCAGAAAAATCCCAAACAGGTTTCAGCTACTTTTTTCATTTTGATAGAACGATTGATTCTATAAAAAGTTGTCTTTTTCACACAAAATTTGGCTATAATCAAGGCACATCGCTTCAGGGCGGGGTGAAATTCCCCACCGGTGGTAAGTTAGACATTTTTTACTGAATGATCTAACCAGCCCACGAGCCTGTATATATTTTTATATACTCGCAGATTTGGTGAAATGCCAAAGCCGACGGTATAGTCCGGATGAAAGAAGACGAAACCACCGAAACACTCTTTTGGGTTGTTTTTGTGCACGCTTATTTTTACATCAGTCCTGAAATGTTCAACCGTAGCCTATTTACGAGAGCGTTTCATTATGTCAAGTTTAATCCAACCCGAACTTTTCTTTTCAGCCCTTTCCCCTGCTGAACACCGTATTCAACAAGCTTTAGAAGATATCCGACACGGCAAACCTGTGTTGGTCATGGATGATTTTGACCGTGAAAATGAAGCTGACCTAATTATTGCCGCTGAAACACTAACAGTCGAAGTCATGGCACAAATGATTCGTGATGGTTCTGGTATTGTTTGCTTATGCTTAACCGAACAACTGGCTGATCATTTAGGGCTTCCAGCTATGGTCGTGGATAATTCCAGCCAATTTAAAACAGCTTTTACCGTCACCATTGAAGCAGCGCAAGGTGTGACCACAGGTGTGTCAGCTAAAGACAGAGTAACCACTGTTTTAGCTGCCACCCAAAATGATGCTGTTGCCAGTGATCTCAACCGTCCAGGTCATGTTTTCCCTTTACGCGCACGTGATGGCGGTGTGCTGACCCGTCGTGGACATACTGAGGGTACTATTGACCTAGCACGTTTGGCAGGTTTAAAACCATCGGGGGTATTGTGTGAATTAACCAATCCAGATGGTTCAATGGCTTCAGGCATTCAGGTTTTGGCTTATGCTCAAACGCATGATTTAACCGTGATTAGTATTGAAGAGTTAGTACAATATCGTTTAAAGCATAATGTTTAGTTAAAGCATAAAAATGCCTCTAAACATAGAGGCATTTTTATCAGTGACATTTCAAGAAACTTTTCGCTCTGCATTTAATTCAGCCACACATCCAATCAATTCACTAAACTGGGAAATCTGTGTGATAGGTTGTGCTTGGGCGAGTTCCTCTGCCGTTCCATAACCATAATTCACCGCAATGGTTTCAATACCATTGGCATGCGCCCCAATAATGTCATACTGACGATCACCAACCATGATACATTCAGCAGCATTCAAATTTTCCTGTTCCAGAATATAAGCAATCAAGTCTGCCTTATTGGTACGTTCACCTGTCAATTCACTGCCATACATTTCAGTAAAATATGAATCGAGCTGAAAATGCACAAGGATTTGTTTGGCAAAAATCGTTGGCTTCGCTGTCGCTAGAAATAAAGCATAACCTTGTGCTTGCAATTGCTGTAAAGTCTCGGCAACTGTAGGGTAAACTTCATTTTCAAATAAACCCGTCACCGAAAAACGTTCACGATAAGCAAGTAATGCCTGTTCAGCCAAGTCATCATCCTGAGTATTCAATAATTTTGCCAATGACGCTTTCAGCGGTGGTCCAATGGTCCAGTCCAGATCAACTTCATCAGCTAAGGGGTGACCTAGTTTTTCTAAAGCATAACGAATTGAACGATGAATCCCCGCTTTCGGGTCAGTTAATGTTCCATCCAAATCTATCAGAATATTTTTGATCGTCATTCGTTCAATCTCTTACAGCCCTACACAACATCATCGAGAGTTTCTCAAAACTCCCCTATACTAGCCTAAATGACAACATAAAAGGAAATTGCAGTGCGTCCAACCGTACTTTGTTTTTCAGGTTTAGATCCATCAGGCGGTGCTGGTTTACAGGCAGATATTGAAGCGATTGGGCAAAGTGGCGCACATGCCGCGATTGCCTGTACTGCCCTTACCATTCAAAACTCGCAACAAGTGTTTGGTTTTGAAGCCACCTCAAAAGAATTATTGCTGGCACAAGCCAATGCTGTAGTGGGTGATTTACCGATTAAATGTGTTAAATCTGGCATGCTTGGTACAACGGATAATATTGCTGCTCTGGCTAAGTTTTTACGTGAACACCCTGACTATTTATATGTGCTGGATCCTGTACTTGTCGCCAATAGTGGTGGCTCATTGGGTGATCAGGCAACATTGGTCAAAGCCTTTGTTGAGTTAATCCCTTTGGCAACAGTGATCACGCCCAATACAGTTGAGTTAAGGGCTTTAACTGGCCTGAATGATATTGAACAAGCCACGCAAAAACTATTTGAGATGGGCGCAAAAGCGGTCTTAGTGAAAGGTGGACATGAAGATACGCCTGATCATATCCGTAACGTGCTCTATGCTGATGGCAAAATGATTGCTGAAAGTACCTGCCCTCGTTTAGAGGGACAATATCATGGTTCAGGTTGTTCATTGGCAAGTTTTATTGCAGGTCGTTTAGCTTTGGGAGATTCCCTTAAAATTGCAGTGCAACATGCTGAAACATGGTTGTTTGGTGTACTCAAAAATGCTGAAACACCTGTGGTAAATGGTCAGAAGATTCCAAAGCGGTTTTAAGCTATTTTCAAATTGATAAATCGTCTAGAATTTATTAAATAAAAAAGGCGCCTATGCGCCTTTTTTACAATTCACAAATTACTGCGGAATACGCAACACCTGACCAGGAAAAATGTCATCGGCATTTTTTAACAATGGTCGGTTTGCCTCAAAAATTTTATTGTACTGGTTTGGATCACCATAATATTCTTTTGAAATCTTGGATAAATTGTCCCCAGATTTCACGGTATAGAATTTGCTTTCGGGTTCAGGTGCTTCAACTGTCATCTGGTCATCAACTTGTGCCACATGGTCAACATTTCCAACCGCAAGGACAATCTTTTCCTTATCAGCCTGACTCTTTACCTGCCCCTTAATTGTTGCCAAATCAGTCGTACCATTATAGGTAACAGACAAGCCCTCAACACCTAAGCCTAAACTCTTAATCAAGCCCAATAGTTTGTTGGCAATTTCCTGAGCTGAGGGTTCAGCGGGTGTTGCTGGCGCAGGTTGGGGTTCTGCTGGAGCCGTATTTTTTTTACCAATACCTTTAACAAAATCAAAAAGACCCATTGTTATTACCTCTATCATTATTTATGCATGCATGGTCAAAATAGACCTATTTCTAGTTATACCGAAAATTTTTCGCTTTCAGGTTTCAATTTAAAGTGGTCTTGTAAATCTATGTATATTTTTAAGTTAGTCACAAAAAGCCACCTTATGGTGGCTTTCGGTCAACTTAAGGCATGATGCAATTTAGGCATTTTCTCCCACAATATTCGCCATATAATCAATTGCGGATTGGACGGTGATAATTTTTTCTGCCGCTTCATATGGAATTTGAATACCAAACTCTCCTTCAAGAGCCATAATGAGTTCAACCACACCCAATGAATCGGCCCCTAAATCATCTGTAAAAGTTGCATGAGGCTTAACCTCCTGCTCATCTACACTAAATTGCTCAATGATGATTTGTTTAATACGTTTTGCTATATCCATAAAATTTCCCTTTATTTTTTTATGATTTAATTCGTTATTTTAAATCGAATAAATTTTATACACTCAAATCGTTATTTTTCATATCCAGAGTTTATTTTTTCTTGTAAAAATATGTATAT
This sequence comes from Acinetobacter thutiue, assembly GCF_030385805.1. Classification (NCBI taxonomy): domain Bacteria; kingdom Pseudomonadati; phylum Pseudomonadota; class Gammaproteobacteria; order Moraxellales; family Moraxellaceae; genus Acinetobacter; species Acinetobacter thutiue. The sequence continues at coordinate 153,926 of NZ_JAUDZE010000002.1, read as the reverse complement.
GTTCTCTCCAGCGAAAAGTTAAGCCTATAAAAAAGCCACCTTGCGGTGGCTTTAGATCATGCAGGATGATTAACCAAGTTTCTTGGTTACATAATCAATTGCAGATTGAACTGTTGTAATTTCATTTGAATCTTCATCTGGAATGGTGATGTCAAAATCATTTTCAAAAGACATTACAAGTTCAACCAAATCCAAAGAGTCAGCACCTAAATCATCCATGAAAGATGCTTCATTCTTGATCTCTTCAGCACGCATACCTAATTGTTCAGCTACAGCTTGTTTGATGCGTTGTTCGATATCGCTCACAGGAATTCTCCTCATTGCTTGTGGCGTTTTAATTTGCCACTAGTTTAATTGAATATAAAAATTTTTAAAAGTTTATACATCACCACTTAGGCCATGTATAAACCACCATTTACGTGTAAAACTGTACCAGTAATGTAACTAGCCTTATCGCTGGCAAGGAAACTCACTGCATTCGCAATATCTTGTGGTTCACCCAGACGATTTAAAGCTACTTGATCACTCATCTTTTTACGAACATCTTCGCTTAACTGATCAGTCATTTCTGTTGCAATAAAACCAGGTGCCACACTGTTGACCGTAATCTGGCGGCTGCCCATCTCCTTGGCTAGGCTACGGCTGAATGCCTCAATGCCTGCTTTCGCTGCGGAGTAGTTGGCCTGTCCTGGATTGGCAAAGTGTGCGACCACTGAACTGATGTTGATAATGCGTCCAAAACGTGCCTTGGTCATGCCCTTGAGTACCCGCTTGGATAAGCGGTAAACAGCTTTCAGATGAATATTAAGAATGTCATCCCAGTCATCTTCAGACATGCGAAGCAACAAGTTGTCCTTGGTGATTCCAGCATTATTGACCAATACAAGAACCGCACCATGTTTTTGCTCAATGTCTGAAACCAGCGCATCAATTGCTTCGCCATTACGGACATCAAGCACAGCACCTGTCCCGTTTTCAGCAAAGCTTTCTGTCAGTTTTTGTGCGCCTGATTCAGAGGTCGCAGTTCCAACCACAAAAAAACCGTCTTGAATGAGCTGCTGTGCAATTGCTGCGCCAATTCCTCGGCTTGCTCCTGTCACCAACGCAACTTTTCGTTGTTGTGTCATGCAATTTTTCCTTCTGCCACCAAGACCGCGCTCAGGGCATCTTCCATACGTGCCTTGCTGTCAATCGCAAATGCTTTTTCTATGTTCGGTAATCGCTTGGCAAGATTGCTGAGCACCGTACCTGGTCCACATTCAACCACATATTGAATACCCTGATCCTGTAGATATTGCATGGTACGTGTCCATTGCACTGATTGGTACAACTGGGCAGTGAGCGCCTGACGTAACTGGGCAACATCCGTTGCGATTTCCGCGTTGACATTTTGTATTACAGGAATGCGGGGTAGCTCAATGGCAGTTTGTTCCAAAGCTTCGGCAAACTGTTCAGCAGCAGGTTTCATGAGGGAACAATGAGATGGTACAGATACAGGCAGGGCTATCGCCTTACCAGACTGCTCTTTTGCCTCAGCCATGACCTGCTGAACCAATGCCGTGCTACCCGCAATGACCACCTGTCCCTGTGCATTATAATTGGCGGCATCAACTGAACCCTGACCAGCGGCAGACGCATTTTTACAAAGCTCAATCACTTTCTCATCGGCCAAGCCTAAAATTGCCGCCATTGCCCCCTCACCCTGAGGAACTGCACTCTGCATCAATTTACCGCGTAAATTGACCAGTTTCACCGCATCGGCAAGGGTCATGGCTTCTGCCGTAACCAGTGCACTGTATTCGCCTAGAGAATGGCCAGCAAGGAATTTTGGTGCAACACCACCTAGTTCCAGCCAGACACGCCATAGGGCAATGCTGGCAGTGAGTAATACAGGCTGGGTATTTTCCGTTTGATCCAGTCTTTCACCACTCTGCGCAATCTGCCAAAGGTCAAAGCCAACTGCCTCTGAGGCTTCTGTGAATGTATCTTTAACGACGCTAAACTGCTCTGCGAGTTCAGCCAGCATACCCACTTTTTGTGAGCCCTGACCTGGAAAAACAAATGCTGTTTTTGTTGCTTGAGCTGCCTGCCCAAGTCGTTTAATCGACATATAAAAATCCTTAAAATGGTCTATTGCCAGTTTGATCCATACCCACGATATTACATGAGAATGGCAACAGACTCTTTCCTGATGCGGCAATTTACCATTGATTAAATCGTTTTTTAATTGCGAAAAACAACAAAAAAGGGAGCTTTCGCTCCCATTTTTTCTATACTTTAAGCTAACGCTTAATGCATATGACTCAATTATTCAGCATCAGCTGCTTTAGCGAATAATTGACGACCACGGTAAATACCGTCTTTAGTCACATGGTGACGACGATGAGTTTCACCAGTAGTTTGGTCTACAGATAATGCATTCTCGGTTAAAGCGTCATGTGAACGGCGCATGTCACGGCGAGAGCGACTTTTACGGTTTTGCTGAACGGCCATGATGGCTCCTTACAAAGATCGAAAAAATGGATCAGAACAAATTCAGTTGTCTTAACTCAACATGATAACACAAATTGTGTTATGAGTTAAGTTTGCCTTTCAAACTTGCCAAAACATCAAACGGGTTATCCCGTTTTTCTTCGGCAACTTCCTGAACGGCAGGTTGATGTTTATGTTCACAGGCATCATGCTTGGGAGACAAAGGCATCAACAATAACAATTCATCTTCTAGCAATGCGAGCAAGTCAATAGAAGCAGGCGTATCAAAATCACCTTTTTTCGAAGACTCACTTTCACCTAAGACGATGAAATCAGCATCCTCATCCAATCGCTCTATCAGTGACTCATCATCAACCAAGGCTAAATGAAAATCTGAAACCAGTTCAATTTCAACAGGCCCCAAACAACGTTGGCACTCCATTGGAACTTTGGTGTCAATATGTCCATCCAGCCATACAATACGATGATAGGCATCCATTGATAGCTTACAGTCTATGTTGATCAATTGATCATCAATTGAACCAACAGCTTCTCGAGCAATACGAGCAAAGCGAGACAACGGCAGTGTTCCTGACCATGTATAGCCCTGTTCAGCCCATTTAAATGGCTCGATTTGGCTTGGAAAAGTGTTTGCTGACATAATTAAGGCGGCAATTCTACAAATTCATCGGTACTCTGTCAAAGATTAAGATACAATTTTGCACTTCTTTAGACAGAACTCGGGGTAAGTCAAGCAATGCACCTGTTGCAGCCGCAACCTGAAGTAACAACTTCATTACTTGTTGGCACCCATTCAACCCTTTCGCCTGTGTTAGCACCAGATCAAGTGCAACGCTCATCTTGGCAAAACTTAACAACAGAACCAGAGCAGGTTGATTGGCTTATTTTACACTTTAATCACTGGTTTTCCCACCATAATGTCACCTTGGTTAAAGGTGATTTTGAACCAGAATATTTCCCAGCCACCGCTGAACAGCCTGCACGAATCCAGTTTGCCCATGGTTTCTTTAACAGTGCCCTGCATGAAATTAGCCACTGGTCTATTTCTGGTGAGAAGCGACGTCTTTTACCTGACCTGGGTTATTGGTATGCACCCGATGGCCGCAGCGCCGAGCAACAGGCTTTATTTGAACAGGTTGAAATCAAGCCACAGGCCATTGAATGGTTATTTGCCACCGCTTTTGGTCGGAAATTCCGTGTGTCTCTGGATAACTTGACAGGTGATGGTGGCAATGGGCAGCAGTTTAAAGACAATGTTTTCACCCAAGTACAGCGTTATTTTTCGGGTGAAGCAAAGCTACCTCATGATGCAGCACATTTCATTCATTACATCTGCCTATGCACACGTCAAGGCATGCCGTTACAACTCGATGAATTTAAACGTGAATACCTTGATTAAATGACAAAATTACCACATCCAGACCTTGCGCCCCACTAAAATTACGTTTCATAATTAATTCAGCCACTTAGATTAGGGAGCTACAAAATGTTACATTTACATATTCATCCTGAAAATCCACAGGCTCGCTTAATCACTCAGGCAGTTGAACGTATTCGTACAGGCGATGTTGTGGTCTATCCAACCGATGCGGCTTATGCAATTGGCTGTCAGATTGGAAACAAGAATGCGATGGAACGGATTGCCCAGATTCGTGGCCTGGGTCCAAAGCATCAATATGCAATTATGTGCTGTGACTTATCCGACATTTCGACCTATGCCAAAGTGGACAATGCCATGTATAGGCTGTTAAAAAATAATACTCCTGCTGTCACCACCTTTATTTTGCCTGCAACCAGTGAAGTGCCAAAGCGTTTAATGCATCCGAAGAAAAAAACCATTGGTTTACGCATTCCAAGCAATCCGATTGCTCAGGCATTATTAAAAGAACTGGGTGAACCTTTATTGACCAGTACCCTGATTTTACCTGATCAGGCAGACCCTCTGGATGATCCATTCGATATTGAAAATCAGTTGGGTAAACGAATTGATGTATTTGTGGATGGTGGTTTTGGCACATTATCCACCACCAGTATTGTGGATTTATCGGGAGAAAATCCTGTCGTTGTACGTCGTGGTGTCGGTGATGTCAGTGCTTTTGAATAAACCAGAACATGTCACTTAGTGAAGCGATGCAGCCCGCTCACTTGAAGAACTTTCAACCGCTGGAGCAGCGCTTGGCACACGAGTCACTTCTCTAGGTTCTTCAATGATTTCACCCTGTTTTGCAGTCCGAATTTTATCAAAATTAGGACAGGCTGAAATTCTTTGCTGAAAAGAAAATATTTCCTTTCCAAATTTATCCTTGGTTATTAAATAAAAAGTGACTTTATCTTGCTCCAATACATTTAACATCGCCAAACGTGGCTTAATCTCCATCGCTGTCAATCCATTCAATTGACTACACCAAGCCTTTTGGAATGTTTGTTTATTTAACAATTCAGGAATAGCCACAACATTAACTAAAAAGTTTTGATAAATACGAATATTGGGATATTGATTTAAAAGATCAATTTGCAAACCTGGTGGCTGCCTAGATGCAATTTCCTTTTTTGTATCATCAGACCAAGTTGTTTTTAAATATTCTCTAGCCTGTTTTTCATATTTATAAGACTGATATTTGGGATAGATGACTTGCCAAAATATCATCAATATCGCAATAACGATCATTACATTTTTCATGTCAATTCAGATTCCTAACCCTGTAATTCTCAATATTTCAGTCTGAGAAAAATCCTAAGACACACTTTGTTTAAGTAGCTGAAATTCAGGACATTGTGTAAGCACCTGTTTATGTTCCATTAAAACCTTTCCAAAACGAGCTTTTACGATATAGGTCATGGCAACATTATCTTCTTCTATAACATTTACAATAGCTTTTGCCTTATCTTTATCCTCTTTTTCAGGAAGCCTCGAAAAAACCTGGCAAGCTATTCTCTGGCTATTTTCCATAAGTTTAGTCTTAATTATCGCTTCTGCCTGTGCTGGAATCTCTTGAGTAAAATCAACGTAAAAAAACAGGTTAGGATATTGATTGAGAATATCAGCCTTAATAGGTAAGTCTTTCATGGCATCTTTCATTTCTGGTGTATATGAAAAGTTTTTTAGACCATTTCGTGCTGTCTCCTCAAATTCATGCTGCCAGTATTTTTCTGTTCCATAGAATAATCCACCAATAATCAGAAGCCCCACTACAACAAATTTAACATTCATATTTTTCCCCATATTTTCATTATTTAGTCTATAAATACATAAAATAGAATATAGCGTTATTATTTATAAATATTTATAAAATTCAATAAAATAATAATTCCAATAGTAAAATAAACTCTTTTTCCGATAAAAGGTTCAAAAACAATAAATTGATGAAAATATAAGATGATTTACAATTTTTTATTTAGAAAACTTTATCAAACCTTATTGAGATTGAAGTCAACTTATATTGATACGCTGAGTTGAATGTATTGACGAATCAATAATTTTTCTTATGCTAGTGTCAAAAACAAAAATGACATATATGTATGAAAAACGGTGACACGCAGCAACACATTGCAACATTAGAACAGATCATTCAATTTGGTGTGGGCCAAGACCGTACTGATGGCAGTCTTGATATTTTTATTGATAAATTGTCAGGGAAATTACCACTTGGTGCAGATGCGCCCACTTTCGAATCCCGAAAACGTATTATCTGCCTTGGGTTACGTTCTAAAATTGCCCAGTTCTCAACGATTACATTTTTATGCGGTTTTCTTACCCTTATCTCTGCATTAATGGCATGGGCACTGATTCCTGATTTAAGCCTGTTCAGCTATGCCCTTGTTAGTTTAATGTTCACATGGGGTTGTATTGCAGCTTATGGTCAGTCTAAAAACTATTATCAAATTTTGAATGCAATAAAAATACTGCAACAAACTCAACCTGATCCAGCAGTATTCCACCCTGTGATTGATCAATATGCTTCAGATGCCCAATTTTTTAAATCTCGACAACAAACCCGTGTAATTGCCTGTGTGATTGTTCTTATTTCGGGTAGATGTCTATTTAGTATTTATCAGAATCCACCTGAGGCATTATTTCAAATTAGTTTTATATTGCCTTTTATGCTAATGCTAGGGATTGGCTTATTATTTCATCCTATTTCCAGAAAAGAGAGTTTGTATCTTTATGGAACAGCACAGTTACCCTGGAAGCATTTTCCAGTTTTTCTTAAACTGTGCTGCATTTTGGGTGGAATTCTTTCAATTACAATGATGATAGGCTATGAATTTTTATCCTAGCCTAGAGGTCAATTCAGATAACCGCTGTTTCTGAACACCCTGCTGATCAAAATTTTCTGGACTTAACCATTGCTGGTAAGCATGCGCTAATTCTGGCCATTCATCATCAATCATTGAGAACCATGCCGTATTACGATTTCGTCCTTTAATAATGCGGTCCTGACGAAACAATCCCTCGTATTGAAAACCAAACCGTAAAGCCGCTGTCTTTGACGGTTCATTACAATCATCACACTTCCATTCAACACGTCTAAAACCATTGTTAAGACATTGCTGTAACAATAAAAAGATGGTTTCTGTGGCTGCGCTGGATTGCTTCATCTTATGCGAAAAGTACACATTGCCAATTTCAACCGCACCATGTGCAAGTCTGGGATTTAACAAGGCAACCCAACCCTGTACCTCTCCAGCAACCTCAATCAAAAAGTGGCTGGAATCCTTGAAGCCAAATAAATTTTGTAATGAATCTTTTAGGCTTTGCTGGCTCTGTGGTGCGGAATAAGGCAGATAGGTCCAGCATCGTTCATCAGGTTCAGTTGATACCGCTTCCCATAACTGCCCTGCCGCCTGATCTGTTATGCCATGAGCCACATCGACCAGCTTGACATATCGTCCCGATATATCACCCTGAACAGTAGAAGCAGTCACATTTTCCTCAAGTGAAGAACCAGTCATTTGCCCAAACTGATTCTGTTGTGTTTTTAAATAATTTCTCATTGGCTGTTATCGTTTAATTAAAGTCTTTTTGGAAACCCATTTAAACATAGGTTTAGCTCTGTTCGAGGTGAAATTGCATCACAATAAAAAATACCCTGAGAACTTTAAGGTTTTTGTAAGTGAGTAATTTATTAAATTTGCTATTTCGATTAGAATAGCCAAGCTCTTGGTAGCATTGTGTCGTCCTTGCACACAAAATTATATCTTTCATGCTTTTGAAAATTCGCGTGGCTTATAACGGTAATGAATCAAACTCTCCCCTCAGTTCTGGAGCCTACTCCATCCATTCGCGTGCTTGACGAGTGGCAGGAGACTATACCCGAAGATTTGTACATACCACCTGCTGCGTTTGAAATCTTGCTTGAGCAATTTGAGGGCCCCCTGGATTTTCTGATTTACCTGATTCAAAAAAATGGTTTTGATTTATTGCAGCTCGACATCTCCCCAATCGCGACCCAATATCTTTCCTATATGGACAGCATGAAGTCGCTGAATATTGAGCTGACTGCGGATTATATGGTGATGGCAGCGCTACTCGCCGACTTAAAATCACGTTTATTACTTCCTAAACCCAAGGTTGTTGATCAATTTGAGAAAGACCCTAAACAGGAACTGATTGACCGTCTGGAAACCTATTTACGCATTAAACAGGCGGCTGAACGTCTGGGGCAAATGCCAATTTTTGAGCGGGATACCTTTAGTACCAATGTCAGTATTGGTCATATTGCCCCAATCTACGAGGGTTATGATGTCGATGCCCTGCGTGACGCATTATTCTGTATCTTTAACCGTCCTGAACCCATCACCCATGTGGTTGCACAAGAACCTGTATTGCTTGAAGAGCGTATGGCCTATATTGAAAACCAGCTTGCATCTGGTGAAAACTTAAGTTTTATTGAACTGCTCAATCCCAAGCAGGGTCGTATGGGCATGGTGGTGACCTTTATGGCGGTGCTGGAACTGACACGTCAGCAAAAAATCCAGATTATCCATACAGGCATTGAAGCCCCACTGACTGTTCAGGGGATTGCCGCATGAGTTTAGATCAGTTTGACACGAATGAGGGAATGTCACTTGAAGACATTCATCACGACGTTTTATTGCAGATCGAGGCAATCTTGTTTGCCAGTGACTCACCAGTCTCGCTTGCACGGCTAAAAGAAGCCTTTCAAAACCAATATAATAAGCAACAGTTACGTACATTCTTGCAGCAGCTTGCCATGTTGCAGCATGGCCGTTCAATTGAACTGATTGAAACGGCACAGGGCTTTCGTTTTCAGGTGCGGGCAAAGTACCGTAATATTATTGCCCAGGTTTGGCCTGAACGCCCAACCAAGCTGTCGCCCTCGTTACTCGAAACAGTCGCCGTGATTGCGTATCATCAGCCTGTCACGCGTGCCGATATTGAACAGATTCGTGGTGTATCGAATAATAGCCAGATTTTAAGAAATTTATTTGACTGGAACTGGATTAAAGAAGCTGGTTTCAGGGATTTGCCTGGAAGACCTGCGTTGTTGATTACAACGCCCCAATTTTTAAATGCTTTTGGTTTAGTGTCATTAAATCAATTGCCTCCCCTACAGAACGCCAAGGAAGCATTCATGGCTCTCGATGCACATGCACCGAAGTCTTGAGAGGTGAACTGTTGATCATTATGTCTAAGGTTGTGCTGTCATGAGTGAAAAACTACAAAAGGTGTTGGCGAGAGTCGGGTTAGGCTCACGTCGTTATATGGAAGAGGTAATTGCTGCTGGCCGTGTCAGCATCAATGGTCGTATTGCCCAGGTGGGTGAGCGTATCGAACCAACCGATGAACTGCGTATTGACGGCCGTAAGGTGCAGTTCCAGATTGAAGATGAAATTCGTCGTCGTGTCTTGATTTACTATAAGCCAGAGGGTGAGATCTGCTCGCGCAATGACCCTGAAAAGCGTCCTACCGTATTTGATCATTTGCCTCAAATTGCCAATGACCGCTGGGTGATGGTAGGTCGTCTGGATATTAACAGTACAGGCTTGTTGTTATTCACTAACGATGGTGAGCTTGCTAATCGCCTGATGCATCCATCCAACGAAGTTGAACGTGAATATGCGGTGCGTGTGATGGGTGAAGTGACCCCACAAATCCGTAACAACATGCTCAAGGGTGTTGAACTTGAAGATGGCCCTGCCAAGTTTGAGTCATTCTCTGAAATTGGGGGCGATGGCATCAACCGCTGGTATCAGGTGGTGGTGAAAGAAGGCCGCAACCGTGAGGTGCGTCGCATCTTTGAATCGCAAGGCCTAAAAGTCAGCCGCTTATTGCGTACCCGTTACGGTACGGTGATCTTGCCACGTGAGTTGCGTACAGGCCGCTGGATGGAACTGGATAAGACTGACATTGACAACTTGGCAAAATCAGTTGAGCTGAAGCCACGCCAGGGTACAGGCTTGTTTGGTATGGCAAAACGCCGTACTGAAAAAATGGCGGAGAAGCCATTGGCTGCACGTCGTGGCGGTTATCTACGTCAACAGCGCCGTGATGATGAACAGCAAGACCCGCAGCGTTCTAGTAATAACGGTAATAATAGCAACAATGGTCGTAAAACCATTGGTTTCAACAAAGGCTTTAAGAAGTTTTAATTGAAAAAAGATGCAGGGTTGATGACCTTGCATCTTACTTTTCTATATCCGAAAAATTACGGTATATTGTTCATTCTATCTTTTTATTTTATGATCAAAGTATAGTCATCCCTAAAAAGGAGCAAGTACCATGAATGCTCGTCTCGAACAAAATATAATTGAACAACTGCATCAACTCGATGATGCGCATTTACATAAAGTTTTAGAATTTATTGAACAGATTAAACCACAGTCTCCAGAACTCCCCAAGATTACAGGATTATTTGCACATTTAAATGTGGATGATACTGAACTGGATAAGGAAGTTGCTCAATTGAAATGTGAACGTCAAAATTCCCTAAAACTTTTATCTGATACACTCTAAAGCGGTCATGAAAACTTATGTATTAGATACCCATGCATGGATATGGCAATTGTTTAAGCCTGAAAAATTAGGACACCATGCTAAACTAATCCTTGAACAGGCAGATCAAAACCAACAGGTAAATATTATTATCCCTGCGGTTGTACTTGCCGAAGTCAGTATGATCGCTCAAAAACAAAGAGTAGTTGGATTTAAAGCTGAACATATTCCAATTTTAGTATCTACAATTCAGCAGCATCCAGCATATTCATTTAGCATATTGGATCAGGACATTATTCTCGCCAGTCAAAAATTTACGGACATTCCAGATATTTTTGATCGGTTGATCACAACTGAGAGCTATTTATTAAATGCTACACTGATCAGTTGTGATTCAATTATTCATGCTAGCCAAGCTAAAGATTTTATCATCTGGTAGTTTTCAACTACCCATCCCCCTGCGGAATCGCATTAAGCAACTTCTTGGTATATTCATGCTGCGGATGCAAATACAGTTCATCCGAATTGGCAATTTCTACCACTTCACCATGATTCATCACCATGACCTGATCTGAAATATATTTCACCACCGATAAATCATGTGAAATGAAAATATAACTCAGTCCAAATTCGTCCTGTAAATCCTGCAACAGATTCAGCACCTGCGCTTGTACCGACACATCCAGCGCAGAAACCGACTCATCACAGATTAAAATTTCTGGCTTTAAGGTGAGGCAACGGGCAATCGCGATTCGCTGGCGTTGTCCACCAGAAAATTCATGCGGATAACGGTCATAGGCATCTACAGGTAAACTGACTTTTTCCAGTAGCCCCAAAGCCATCTTTTTACGTTCTGCATCATTTTGCCCAATGCCATGAATCCGCATCGGCTCAAGTAAAATCTGCCCAATGGTAAAACGGGGATTGAGTGACGCATAGGGATTCTGGAAGATGATCTGAATCTTGCGCTGATACTGGGAGAATTCTTTTTCAGTCATGGACAGAATATCTTTGCCACCAATCAAGGCTTGTCCACCTGTGGCTTGATGCAATCGCATCAGCAATAGACCAATCGTGGTTTTGCCTGAACCCGATTCACCGACCAAGCCCAAAGTCTTTCCTTTCGCCAATTGAAAAGATACACCTTTGACCGCCTGAAACTCATCTTTGCCCCATAGTCCTTTACGGCTATAAAACGACTTTTTCAGATCTTTAACATCAAGCACAATCGGTTCATCACCAGACAAACCACGGACACGCTGTTTCAGATTTAATTCGGACAAATTGGTTGCTTCAATCAATTGTCCATTTTCGTCCTGCTTCATAAAATCACTGGTCACGGGTAAACGATATGGACGGGATGACAATTGTGGACGGCAATGCAACAAGGCACGGGTATAAACATCTTTAGGTTGTTGCAACACCTGTTCAGCCTTACCTGCTTCACGGATTTCGCCATGACGCATTACAATCACTTCATCAGCGATTTCACCGACTAAAGCCAGATCATGGGTAATAAACAGCATCGACATTTGGTGACGTTGCCGCAATGATTCCAATAGGTCAATGATTTGTTTTTGAATGGTCACATCCAGTGCCGTGGTCGGTTCATCAGCAATCAGAAGTTTTGGTTTACAGGCAATTGCCATTGCAATCATCACCCGTTGCTGCTGACCGCCTGAAAGCTGGCTTGGATAGGCATCAATCCTGCTTTCAGGTGATGGAATGCCGACCTCATGTAACAATTCCAACACTCGGCTTCTTGCCTGTTTACGATTCATACCTAAATGAATCCTGAGCACTTCGGCAATCTGGTCACCGACTGTAAATACAGGATTGAGTGAGGACATCGGTTCCTGAAAAATCATGGCAATGTCTTTGCCGCAAATCTGGCGGATTTCCTTTGCGGATAAATTAAGTAAATCCTTGCTCTCAAAGCTGATCTTGCTTTGATTGGCAATCTGGCTCTGCCCTTTGGGCAATAAACCCATAATCGCCAATGAAGTCACGGATTTGCCACTACCCGACTCACCGACCAAAGCAACCGTTTTATTTTTTGGAATATTAAGTGAAATGCCCTTGACCGTTTCAATCCACTGCTTATTTTTACCCTTAAAACTGATATGAAGATTTTCGACATTTAATAACGGCGTTTCATGATTATTTTGCATCTGATTTCTCCGCTATTTCAGTTTAGGATCAAGTGCATCACGCAATGCATCAGTAAACATTGAAAATGCTGTGACCAAAACGGCCATTGCAATCGAAGCCGCAGCCAGTTGCCACCATTTCCCCAAAATCAATTCGCTTTGTGCTTCATTGAGCATACTGCCCCACGACACCACACCCACAGGCACCCCAAAACCCAGAAAACTAAGGATGACTTCAGATTTGATGAAAGACACCACCAGAATTGAAATCTGCACCAGTGCAATATGACTGACATTAGGGAAAATATGTACAAACATACGGCGCATATTGCTGACGCCAATGGCTTTGGCTGCCAACACATATTCACGGGATGTATGCTTCATATATTCGGCACGTATCAGACGAAATACCCCAGTCCAGCCCGTCAAACCGAGAATAAGTACAATCGACAGAATCCCTTTTTGCTGGAGTACTGCGGCAATCGCCAGGACCAGCAACAAATAAGGAATCGAGGTGAAAATGTTATAAAACCAGTTCAGAATATCATCAACCCAACCGCCAAAATAACCTGCAATTGCCCCCAGAAAAGTCCCGATCACCACGGCCAGCAGCGCCGACAACAAACCGACCAGAATCGACGTTTCCGCCCCTTTAATGGTTTTCAATAGGATATCCTGCCCCCATTTATCGGCCCCAAATGGCAAGGTGGTTTTTAACTCCTGCTTTTGTTCAAGCAAATGCCCACCCAGTTGCTGATCAATTTGCTGCATATCTTCCGCCAAAGGATCCACCACGCCATAATGATCCACATAACCGCCTTGCTGTTCATTCTGGATCTCGCTGTTGAGCTGGCGGATGACATCTTTTAATGGGTCTACCGGATTTTCTGGCAGCGTTTCGTTAAGCTTCGCCGCTTCCCCAGTTGACGAGGGATCGGCATCGGCACCTAAAAAAGTAGGTGGTGCATAACTGACCGCCACTTCCTTATTCCAGTCCGATGCAATCACACCGGTCATGGACAAGGCCAGCAGGATGAAATAGAACAGCACGACAATAAAGGAAACCACTGCAATACGATCCGACTTCAATCGCTTTAATGCCAGTTGCCATAATCCTGTTGCAGCCGTTGCTTCGCCAGAAGAGGCTTTGCTTTTAAAAATTGTACTTAGCATTGTGCTCTCCTCTAATTCAACTGAACACGAGGATCGAGGAGCTTATAAATCAGATCGGCGATCAGGTTAAAAATCATGGTCATTGCAGCGATATAGACTGTAATCGCCTTAATTACAGGAAAGTCACTACGTTCCACCGCAATAATAATTTCCCGTCCAATCCCTGGAATCCCAAAGAAACGCTCAATCAAAAATGCACCGATTAATAAAGCTGGCAAGCTTGCCATCACTTCGGTGACAATCGGAATTGAGGCATTACGCAATACATGAACGCCCAAAACCCGTGTTTCAGGCACACCTTTAGCACGGGCAGTACGTACATAGTCCTGATGAATTTCATCCAGTACAAAGCTACGATATAAGCGTAAGGTCGGTGCAATGCTGACCACCAACATAATCAGGATCGGCAACAAGGAATAATAAAATAGATTTTCGCGAAAGCTGTCACTCCAGCCCTGCACAGGAAACCAGCCCAACTGATAAGCCAAGACATACTGGAAGATAATGATATAGACCAAAATACTGATCGACATGCCAATGGTACACAGCATCATGACCATACGGTCTGTCAGGGAACCACGTACCGATGCCACCGCCAAGGCCAACACAATCGAAATCACGGTTTGCAGAATCACCAGTGGAACCAATAAGGTCAGTGATGGCCCCAAACGGGTCAAGATAATCTGCGATACCGATTCACCTGTACTCCAGCTTGCGCCATAGTCAAAGGTCAGGATTTGCTGAATGAAAATCCAGAGTTGCACGTAATAAGGCTGATCCACGCCCAACTGTTTACGGATATTTTCAATCTGTTCAGGATTAGACATTTTGCCTGCCAGAATATAGGCAGGGTCGCCACCAACCCAGTTAAACAGGAAAAAAATCAGCAAAATGACACCCAACATGGTTGGAATCATTTGCCAGAGTCTACGCACGACATAAGCAAACATCTTGGCACATCCTTATTTGACTCGTTGTCCTGTAATTTCATCCAGAAATGCCTTGTTGTCAGGCGCCCTACCCAGAAAATCTTTCACCAGTTCAGCCGCTTTTTTCTGGCTGCCTTGTGACAAAACCGTTTGACGATAACGTTGCCCAATTTCTGAATTATTCAGGTTATCCCCAAAGGCAGATAACATATCCAATGCCAATACTTCAGACCACATGTAGCCGTAGTAGCCCGCCTGATAGCCCATTAAATGTCCGAATTGCCCTGGGAATTGGGTATTTTCCACATAGCCCAATGCGGTTGCCGATTCCATTTTTTTCCAGACATCCAATGGTTGCAGTTGGCGAGGGTCTTTGTCATGCAATGCCATATCATATTGTGCATACAGGGTTTGGCGAGCATAACGTGCGCCACGTCCATAGTTGTGTACTGCATTTAAACGCTCAATCAGCGCATCATCAATACGTGGGCAGGCTGGGTCACAATAGTCTGCCACTTTAGACAAGGTTTCTTTACGTCTCGCCCATTCTTCATACATCTGCGATGGTGCTTCAACAAAGTCACGCTCAACTGACGTACCCGACTGCCCTACATAACGGGTATTGGACAAAATGCCATGCAAGGCATGTCCAAACTCATGTACAAAGGTTTCCAGCTCATTGCTATTTAAACCCTTACGATTAAAATTGGTCACCAACACTGAAATCGGTTTACGCCCTGTCAGGCTGCTACCGCCATACACGCCCCACACTGCCGCATGTCCATATTTGCCCTCACGCGGAAATTTATCCATATACAAACCGCCAAGCAATTGCCCAGTTTTCTGGTCGGTCACATCGTAATATTCAACTTCATCCTGCCATGTATCCACTTTGACAGGTTTAAATTCTATCCCATATAGATTTGATGAGATCGCAAATAACCATTTCTGTGCCGCTAAAGTTGGGAAATAATCACGCATTTTTTCCTGATCAATCTGATATTTATCCTTGCGTAATTTTTCTGTCCAATAACCCACGTTCCAGCGTGTGATCTCTGCCTGTTCCAAAGGAATATTCAGTGTTTTTGCCTTAAATTGCCTTAACTCCTGCATCTCCTTTTGCTCAAGTGGCGTCACAATCTGGTAAATATTATTCAGGAAATCATTCACCGTTTTTGGATTTTTTGCCATGCGTTTTTTTAAGGCGAGATCGGCATAGCTTGGTTCACCAAATAACCGTGCCTGTTCATAACGCAGGTCAATAATCTGTTTGAGCAAGTCCAGATTCTTTTCTGTCCCCCGTCGGGTAAAAGCAGTCTGGTAACGTTTACGTGCTGCATCACTCTCAGAAAGTTCCATAAACGGCTGATAGGCAGGATAATCAAAACCCAGCAAATAGTTACCCTTGTCATTTTTCTTGGCATTGGCGAGATAGCTTTCTGGCAAGCCTTTTAACTCATCTGGGGTAAATTCCAGTTTTTCAGGATTATCATTAATGTTACGGGTAAATTGCTGTGAAAGTTGGGTTTGCAGGTTACGGATTTCCTTTAGGCGTGTTCTTTTTGCAGATGACAATTGCACACCTGTATTTTCAAAGTCAGTTAAAATATCCTGACGGTATTTCACATCAATTGGATCAGTCGCTTTGCTATTTTTAATGCGTTGATAGAGTTTTGGATTCTGATATAAATCGGTCTGTAGCTGTTCCATTTTCACAATACAGTCATCTGCCGCCTGACGAAATTTCGCATCAGGATAGACATTACGATATAAGCTGATCGGATTGGTCAAGTCCTCAAACATCGCCATAAAGGCATCCCATTCTGCTAAAACAGGTGCAGCATTGGACTCAGCTTTGACTGGTTTTTTTTCAAGTTCGGTGATTCGTTGTTGGAGTTTTTGAATGCTGGCATCACACCATTGCGGCTGGTCAGCGAGTTTTAGAATAGGTAAGGTAGCGCGTGCTGGTTCTGCCCATACCGCTTGATTCATCCCACAAAGACCAATAAAGCATAGCCCCAAATTCGTTAATGTCTTTTTTGCCACACGCTTTCTCCAATTCATTTCAATTCTGTTCAATTCACTCTAATACTAATTTTTAAAAGACTCTTACTGTCAGAATCTAAATCAATACTAGCTCATTTATGTTTATCACAACGGTGTCTTGCCGAGTTCTCATCCAATTTCATCATTAGCCTGCGGCTCGCCTTACTTTTCAAGGATGAAAAGTAAGCAAAAATCCTTTGTTGGGCTGATGGTACATCCCTGATACCACAGCCCAACGGGCGGCATCCATGCCGCTTCCACGATAGCAAAACCAATTCAGGACTAATGTTTTTACTTTTTCTTCCTTTCTTCAATATCAATATACATCCATTCCGCAGGCAAAATCGGATGCTTTTTATAGCCAATCACACGCGGCTGAGCCAAGACATTGCGATAACGACTGGAAATCATTTGCACAGGCGAATAAAACTCTAAAAGCCGTGCCATCTTCCGATATAACTGATCTCGTTCAGGCCCATCTGACAATTTTAATGTCCGCTCATATAAACGGTCATACTCAGCTAACTTAAAACAGGAATTATTGGTGGCATTGACATTTTTGCCATAAAACAACTGCATAAAATTATCCCCATCAGGATAATCCGCAATCCATGCAGAACCCTTGAACATGGTTTTACATTGCTTTTCTGCTTTTAAACCCTCAGCAAACGGCACAGGTTTGGAGACCATATTCACTTTAATACTGGCTAAATCTTTCTTTAATAATTCAGCCATTTGCATACTACGTGCGCTATTACTGGATGGCATAAACTCAATCACCAGAGGCTTGCCATTCGGTAAAGTACGCCAGCCATCCGCCCCAATTTTATAATGATAACGATCCAGCAATAAATTGGCAGCTTTCACCGAATAAGGAACACTGCCCTTATAGTCTGGATCATGCCCTGCAACGCCGTAAGGAATGGGGAATTGCAAACGCTTGGCATCACCTTTCATTAAAATCTGAATGTCTTTTTCAGGTGAATGTGCCATTGCCATCGCACGACGCAAGGCAATTTTTTCCTTACTGAATCCCCCCACTATAGGGTTCTGGATATTCCAGTATAAATAATCAATCGAGGGATCGGAAATACGGGAAAGTTGAATACCCTTTTGCTCAAATTCAGCTTTTAACTTACCATCCTTGAGTGCCTGAGCAGGCAAATCTCCTGTTAAGGTCAATAAATCCAGCCCATCTTTCTGAAAAGATAACCAACCCGACTGTGCTTCCTCAATCACCTGAATATCCACCACACCAATCTGTGGCATCTTTTTGCCTTGCATTTGCTGGACAATTTTCTGATCTTCAGGATTGCTGGCTTTAAAATCCCAGACAAAGCCACGATAGTCAGGATTGGCTTTTAAAATAATCCGTGAAGCAGGTGTCCAGCGAGCCAATAAATAAGGCCCTGTGCCAATTGGATGCCCCATGACAAAACCCGCCTTGTCCCGATAATTCTCAATCACCTCACGAGCCACCGCCCCTGTTGGCTGGTGTGCCAGCAACATCGGAAAATTATGATTTGTTTCGGTTAAACGAATCACCAGCGTATAACGATCAGGGGTTTGCAAGCCTGCAATCAGCTGATCATAATTGAATTTTCCTGTTTTATTGGCCTGTTGAATGGCAGCATCCATCCCAACAATACGCCCCTCAAATAACCAGCTACTCGGTGAATGCAGTTGCGGATCAAGCAACCGCTTAAAGGAATAGGCATAATCAGCAGCCGTGAGTTCTCTGGCTTTGCCTTTAAACACAGGGTCTGGAGAAAAATAAATCCCTTTTTTAAGACGGATGGTATAGGTCAAGCCATCCGCACTGACTTCTGGCAAGGCAGCCGCAGCATTGGGAATCAGCCTGGCAGGTGAAGCCAGATAATCATAGGTATATAAGGTATCGAAAATGGAATACAGTACATGCGCTGAATACAAATCCTGAACTGCGGCAGGATCAAAACCTGTTTCCGCCACAGGAAAGGCATAGCGCAACACCTTGTCTGGATCGGCTGGACTTTTTGCCATTGTCCCATTGCTTATGCCAATCGACATTGTGCCAAGCAAGACCGCCATCCCATACTGCTGCAATGAAAGTTTAAAATTCTGCTTCATACGTGTTCACATCATTTCTTTTGTGTTGGAACAATATCCAGATATTGCCAATTGGTATTCATAATCGGATGTGCCTTAAAGCCCTGAATTTCAGGCTGAATGACCCAGTTACGGATACGGGTATCTTGTAGTACCCACGGATTGTCCGCTTCAATTTGTCGGCTCATTTTTTCATAAAACGGCATACGTTGATCAGGCGGTAATTTCATTGCATTTTTATACAGCGCATCATAGGCTGCGGATTGATAACAGGACAAATTCCCTCGCCCAACATTCGCCCCATAAAGTAGTTGAGCAAAATTTTCTCCCTCTGGATAATCGGCATGCCATGCACCGCCCCACATCATATATTGACATTGAAAAGCAGCCTTGAGGTTGTCGGCAAAATTACTGACCTTAAAATCTGCCCGAATGCCAATCGCATCCAGCCCCTTTTTCCACAGTTCTGAATAAATCACAGAAGACGAACTACTTTCAGTATTAATTTTAAGGGTTAAAGGCTTGCCATTTGGAAAAGTACGATAACCATCTGCCGCCTTTTTATAGCCAAAGTGATCCAGCAACTTATTTGCCAAGACAGGGTTATAGCCAATGCTACTACGATAATCTGGATTATGGCCATTGACGCCAGCAGGTACCAGCATTTCGGCCTTAACCGCCTGCCCCTTACGAAGAATACGAATATACTCATTCATATTCAATGACATGGCAATCGCCCGTCTTAATGCAATTTTATCCAGACTACTACCACCGACCACAGGATCACGCATATTAAACATGGTGTAGGTGACTTCTGCTTCCTTATTGGCATACAGGCGAATACCCTTTTTCTGCATCTCCGCATTCAGTTGATTGTTTTGATCTAAGGCTTTGGCAATGGCATTGGAAGTTAAGCTATCAAAATCAAGTTGTTTGGACTGAAATGCCAGCCAGCGTGACTGTTCTTCTTCAATGATACTGACCGTCACTTTGCCAATTTGTGGCATTTGCTTACCACTCATTTGCTTGACTAGTTGATTGTCCCAAGCCGTACCTGTGGATTTAAAATTCCAGGTAAAGCCACGATAATCAGGATTGGCGACCAATTCAATCTTACTGCGCGGCACATATCTACTTAACATATAAGGCCCTGTGCCCACAGGATGCACTCCAATACGATCCTTATAATATTCAACTACTTCCCGAGCAATTGCGCCAAAGGTGCTATAGGCAAGAATATAGGGGAAATTATAATCAGGCTGGGTCAGGGTAAATTGAATGGTGTATTTGTCGAGGGCTTTTACTCCCTCAATCGGTGCATCATAATCAAATTTTCCCGTCTTGTTGACTTGCTCAACCAGCGCATTTGCACCAAGCAATTTATTATCAATAAAGGAAAAAGACGGCGCATGGTTTTTTGGGTCGAGAATACGTTTGACCGCATAGACATAGTCTTCAGCAACCAACTCTCTACGCTTACCTTTAAATGCAGCATCATCAGTAAAGTAAATGCCTGGCTTGATTTTAAAGGTATAGACCTGCCCATTTTTTTCGATCACTGGCAAGCTCTGAGCTGTTGCAGGCACTAGCTTGACTGGATTTGCCAAGTAATCATATTGAAGCAATCTTTCAAAAATTACATCGGCAATATTACCACTATAAAAATTGGAGGTTTTGACCATATCAAAACCATCATCAGGTGCAGGAAATGCCACCCTCAGCACCTTGTCAGCTTGGGCAGGGCTTTTTGCATGGCTGATTGGCACCCCTACAATCACGACAGCAATTAAGGCGGCTGTAAAAAATTGAGACTTCAATATAACGCTCATATCCTGTTTTTTAATCCACATCCAGCTTTTCGCCAGTATTCAGGTGTATTGATGAATTTGCTTTTATGGACTCCATCATTCTATATTTTTATAAAAGAATCAATGAATTAATATTTTTAACATGAGATAAAAATAGGATGCTGTTTTATAATGATAAGTTGTTATTTCATTAATCATTATCAGAATTAAAAATTTTCCAGCTCAATCCATTGAGCATCAGGAAAATGCTTTGCCAAATAATCTTTTAAATAATCTGCGGTATCTTTCGAAATAAGCGGATCTTTTGACTCATCCTTTAAGTTATACACCAAAGCATGCAAACTCAAACCACGCTGCTTTAAAGCCTCTAAACTCAATAAAGTGTGATTAATACTGCCCAAACGCCCAGAAGTCACTAAAATCACAGGAAATTGATGCTGCACAATATAATCAATCGTCAACAATTCTGTGGTTAAAGGCACCATTAAACCGCCTGCACCTTCTAACAATACTACCTCAAACCGCTGAGCAAGTTCTTTAGTCGCTGCTTCGATCTTGGCAAAATCCAGATCACGCCCATCCAAACGTGTGGCTAAATGCGGCGAGGCAGGATAAGTAAAAATTTCAGGCATGGTCAGCTTTTCATGATCTTCCTGAAACCAGCCACTGCCCATAATTTCACGATGCTTTTCGATATCTTCGGAGATATCTACATTCCCTGTTTGTACCAACTTCTGGGTAATGACACGCTGCCCCTGTTCGGTCCAAAGCTTGGCTAAATAGCCTGTGGCATAAGTTTTACCAATTTCAGTATCAATACCACTGACAAAATAAATTGCTGCACTCATGCTGTTCTCCGTGCAATCACATAAATCGGATGATAAGTCAGGCGAAAACCCTGCTCATCATGAAACTGTTGATAATCTGAATAAAACTGCTGCAAGGATTGCTTAGTCCAGCGATGCGATTGAGCTGTTGCCGTTACTCCAGTCGATTTTAGATGTTGTAAGATTGATTTAGGGTGATCAAAATACAGATGCTTATGTTCTTGCTTAATGAACAGCACGTCAAAACCTTGCTGTTCAAGCTGTTTCTGTAGAGCATCCATATTGATATAATTCAAGCCGTGTCCAGTCAACTGTTTAATTTCCGTTAGATTATCTGGCCCAAAGGTAGAAAAACCCAAATAACCATTGAGTTTTAACGCAGAATGAATTCGTTGTAATAAAGCAGGTAAATCAATAATCCATTGTAAAACAGAACTGGAAATTACCGCATCCAACGAGTTAGGTAAAACCAATTGTTCAATATCACCAATCAGCCAGCTAATATTTTTAAGATCAATAAAATGCTGTTCTACATCCTCATATAAATCATTTAAGAACAGTTGCTCAACCTGAAAATAAGACTCACATAAATGGGTGAGATTGCCTGAACCACAGCCAATCTCAAGGACTGAATTCAAGCTTTGCGAACAATACACTTTAAGATATTCAAATAACTGCGCACTAATCTGTTTCTGTACCACAGCATGCTCGACATAGCTTTGCCCTGCTTTGGCAAAACGTTGGGCTACCAGTGCTTTATTGATGCTCACAAACACTCCACCAATTGTTCCAATTCAGTTTTTTGCACCAAAGAGGTTAATGAAATACGCAGGCGTGAACTATTCTGTGGCACTGTTGGTGGGCGTACCGGCATGGCATAAAAACCTTGTTGTTGTACATAGCGTGCTTTTTCAATTGCAGCTTGGCTTTCACCCACGATAATCGGAATGATATGACTACTCGATGGGCTTGAGAAGCCTTTTGCAATCACCGCTTGCTGTAAATACTGACTGATCTCAGCCAAGTGCTGGCGTTGTTGCTGCATGCTCAATACTTTATGAAAAATAAAATCTGACCATGCCATCGAGATTGGAGGCAAAGCTGTACTAAAAATCAGTGGGCGCATTTTATTGATCAGATAATCACGGATGATTGAATCACAAATGATATAGCCGCCTACCGAGGCAATTGCTTTACCAAAGGTTCCCACTAAGAAATCAATCTGATCCAATACACCATATTGTTCAGCACAACCCAGCCCTTGCTCACCTCTGACACCAATCGCATGGGCTTCATCGACATACAACATGGTTTTGGCAAAACGTTGCTTTAACTGCGCCAATGCAGCTAAATCCGTCTCATCGCCATCCATACTAAAAATACTTTCGGTCACCACAATAATGCGTTCAACTTGCTCATCTTGATGATACTTTTGCAATAACTGTTCCAGATGCTGCAAATCATTATGACGATAACGTACATATTGAGCAGTCGAAAGTCGAATCCCATCAATCATACTGGCATGTACCAGTTTATCGGCCAGAATCACGGTTTTGCTATCACATAAAGCAGGCAAAATACCGATATTCATGTGGTAGCCACTATTAAAGAGTAAGGCCGCACGACCAAAGGCTTTGCTTAGGCTATTTTCAAATTGTTCATATTCTGCAAAATTACCCGTCAGCAAGCGTGAAGAAGATGAACTAAAGAGCGCTCGTTCGATTTTCAACGTATCAAGAAATTCTTCTCTTAAAGTTAAATCAGCGGCCAAACCTAAATAGTCGTTGGATGCGAGATTCAACATGGTTCGATCTTGAATCGTGATCCATCGTCCAGATTGCTGATTTGAAGTGAATTGGCGGAAATTACCTTGCTGCTTGAGATGGTCAAGCTGCTCGGCATAATGATCAAGCAAGGACATTGGCATTTACTCCTTGCATATTTTTTACCACTTCACTCATCTGTGCTAATAAATAATGGAGTTCGTCATCTGTGATCACGTACGGCGGCATTAGGTAGACCAATTTCCCAAATGGCCGCACCCAAATGCCACGCTCCACAAACTGCTGTTGTAAGGTTTTCATGTCGACATTAGATGTTAATTCAACTACACCAATCGCCCCTAAAACCCGTACATCCGCAACATGATCGAGCTGGGCTAAATCCTTTAATTGTTCGGTAAGAATTTTTTCAATCCGTTGAATATTGGCTTGCCAATCCTGTTCCACCAGCAATTGAGTACTTCTTAATGCAACCGCACAAGCCAGTGGATTCGCCATAAAGGTTGGGCCATGCATAAACACGCCTGCTTCACCACGACTAATGCTTTCAGCCACTTGCTTGGTGGTCAAGGTCGCAGACAGTGTCATATAACCACCTGTTAAGCCCTTACCAATACACATAATATCGGGTTCGACCTGCGCGTGTTCCCATGCAAACATTTTGCCTGTACGTCCAAAACCCGTGGCAATCTCATCAAAGATCAGCAATAAATTGTATTGCTCACATAAAGCTTTGGCCTGACGTAAATATTCAGGATGATAAAAACGCATCCCTCCCGCACCTTGTACAATCGGCTCGATAATCAGTGCAGCAATGCTGTGATGATGCTGTTCAATCTGTTGCTTGAGTTCCTGGATGTCTTGCGGATTCCATTCTCCATCAAAACGGCTTTGTGGCGCAGGGACAAAAATTCGATTCGGTAAACTCGTGCCAAAAATCTGATGCATTCCTGTGACTGGATCACACACCGACATCGCATTCCATGTATCGCCATGATAGCCAGAGCGCGTGGTAATAAAATTGGTTTTCTCTGGTTTGTTTAATGCAGCCCAATATTGCACTGCCATTTTTAACGCCACTTCTACGGCAACCGAACCTGAGTCTGCGTAGAAAATCTTATCTAAATTCGGCGGCGTAATTTTTAATAATAATTTGCCCAATTCAATTGCAGGTTCATGGGTCAGACCGCCAAACATGATATGCGCCATGTTCTGCAATTGATCTGTAACCGCTTGGTTGAGTTCAGGATGGTTATAGCCATGAATCGCACACCACCATGACGACATGCCATCAACCAAAGTTCGACCATCTTCTAGTTCAATCGTCGCACCGTAAGCACGTTTGACTTTAAAAGTTGGCAGTGGATTTAACATCGAAGTATAGGGATGCCATATATGTTCTAAATCAAATAAATCGGTCATCCTTTACCTCATTTGCTGCTATTTCAAAATTTACCATTTGCCTGATTACACTTTTCGATACTCGGAAATGTCATCTGCAACCTGCGTGGTATAAATAAAATACAAGGCTTCGTACACTTGATCAAAAGAAAAAAATGAAAGAAGTGAACAGGTTTTGCAGATGACAAATGGTTTTGCCTACTTTTCCCGAAAGAAAAGTAGGTCGCCGAAGGCATATCCTGAAAATGGATGAGTACTCGGCACGATTCCGTTAGATCTATAAAATAGGTTTTATCTTAAACTTGTCAAAATCTAAAATATATTGCGAGAACTTTCATTCCACCGCAAGATTAAACAATTTTCTGAATAAAATCCTCAATTATGTGCACAGTTTGCTCAACCATAAAACATGGAAAACCATGAGATGCACTATCAAGTGAAACAATAGATAGATTCTTTGCAGCTAAATGCTGAATATTCTGCATAACCTGGTAAGGAACAAGTGCATCAAACTCTGCGAACACATGCAATTGATGACCTTGATAATTTTTATATATCTCAACCAAATTTAATTGTTCAAGTAACTGCAAGCCTTGCTTTAACAATGCTATTGGCTGTGGTTGAATCAATTTTTGCATAACCAAAAAATCTTTTTTTGCAGAACTTGCACCCTGACAGACCAATAAACCAAAACGTTTTAACGTACTAATCACATCCTGTTCAAATGACTGTTTAAATGCAAAGAAAGTTTCAACTGGCATCGCAGTTGTCCAATCTGGCTGAGCAACAAAACGTGGATTTGAGGCTAAAGTGACTAAAGCTTTCTGCTCATCGTATTGTTGTTGGATTTGATTAACCAGTAAGGTTGCCAGTTGTCCGCCAAGCGACCACCCAACAATCACATCAAAATTACGTGCAAACTCAACTTGTTGTCCTAAAACTTCATTATCCAAAGCGTTAAAGATATTGCATCGTTCTACACGATGACCTTGTCGTTCTAACGCATCCTGCAACGGTTTTAAAAGCTCAGCACCACCGCCCCATCCAGTAATGAGCAAAATCTTCTTCGACAAATGTATACCTTTATGCTGATCAATCATTTTGTATAAAACATCGCATAGAGTGGTTATTTTTTCTAGCTGACACGATTCAATTTGCTAAAATATGCGCTATTACTCCAACGATACTTTGAGATCACAATGATGAATACGATAACGTCCAAAGTTCTTATTTTATGTAGTTCTCTTATTCTACTGAGCACACCAAGCCTAACCACAGCACAAAGCACCTTATTTTCCAAACAAGATTCCGCTCAAAAACAATGGGTAGGACAGTCTGCACCAGATTTCAAACTACAAGATCAAAATGGCAAATGGCATACGCTCAGCCAATATAAAGGTAAATGGGTTGTGCTGTATTTTTATCCTAAAGATAACACCACAGGCTGCACCCAGGAAGCCAATCAATTTAAATCACTCTATCCTCAATTTTTAAAATCGAATGCAGTGGTATTGGGCGTGAGCTTGGATGATGTCGCCTCACATCAAAAGTTCTCAGAAAAACTGGGGCTACCTTTCCCAATTCTTGCAGATGATCAAGGGGAACTTGCTGGAAAATTTGGTATTGTTCGAAATTTCGGAGTTGCTAAAGTGGCGAAAAGAGAAAGCTTTTTAATCAATCCGCAAGGGGCAATCATGTATCACTACACCAGCGTAAATACACAAACCCATGCTGATCAAGTGTTGAAAGATTTAAAAGAAGCACAAACTAAAAAATAATTCAGAAATAAAAAACTCAGCTTGTTTAGCTGAGTTTTTTTATGATAAATAAAGCTTAAATTTGAGATTGAATATAGTTCTGCAAACCAATCAATTCAATTAAACGTAACTGCTTTTCCAACCAGTAAGTATGATCTTCTTCTGTGTCAGAAAGCTGCTGGCGCAACATATCACGGCTAATATAATCGCCTTTTTCTTCACACAATTTAATACCTTTCGCAAGCTTCTCACGAACATGATATTCAAGTGCCAAATCTGCTTTTAAGCAGCTCACAACATCTGTACCCACATTGATGTCTTCACGGCTCATATTTGGCTGGGCGCCCAAAAACAAAACACGGCGAATGATTGAGTCTGCATGGGAAGCTTCTTCCTGCATCTCATGGTCAATACGCTCGTAAATCTTGCTCAAGCCCCAATCTTCATACATACGGGAATGGATTAAATATTGATCACGAGCAGCCAATTCACCGCCAATGAGCATATTTAAATAGTCGATGACTTCTGGATTGCCACGCATAATACTTACTCCTATCGAATGACAACATTATGGTCAATTTACACAATAATTGCAAAACCAAAAGTGTGTAAGTTTATGATTTTTATAAAATTAAAATGAGAAACATACGCATTTACAGTTTTAATTCGCCCAATTTATCTAATTAAAATAAGCCTTTGCACATTGGGCATAGCTTCACAACTCAATGAATTTAATCAAAATCAGTTATTTAATTTTTTGTAACGATTCGCAATGCTTCCTATTCCACTGCAATTTTGATCAAAAAACATTAAAAAATGACTGCTCGGCTGTTGTTTGTTTACACAAAATTCGGTAAATAACATCAATCACAAAAACACAATGCGGAAAAAAAATGGATAAAAGTAAGCCAATCTTGGTCACGGGTGCAACGGGTTATATTGCGGGCTGGATTATCGAACGCCTGTTGAATCAGGGTTATAACGTTCATGCAACAGTTCGTGATCCCTCAAAAATAGAAAAGATTCAGCATCTTTATGACATTGCAGAACAATCATCGGGGCAAATCCAGTTTTTTAAAGCCGATTTACTTGAATCTGGTTCTTTTGATGAAGCCATGCAAGGCTGTGAAATCGTGATCCATACCGCCTCGCCTTTTGTTGTGACCAACTATAAGGATGCGGTAAAAGACATCATTGAGCCTGCGGTAAAAGGAACAGAAAATGTACTGGACAGTGTCAATCGCACTGAATCAGTAAAACGCGTGGTGCTGACCTCAAGCATTGCCTCAACCTATGGCGATGCGGTGGAAATTCAAAATACCGCGAATAATGAGTTTGATGAAAGCGATTGGAACAATACCAGCAGTGAAACCCATCAACCATACCCATACTCGAAAGTTGCCGCAGAACGCAAGGCCTGGGAAATGGCAGAGCAACAAAATCGCTGGAGTCTTGTCTGTATCAACCCTGCACTGGTGATGGGACCATCACTAACTGATGCAAGTCAGTCTGGCAGTATTGAAGTACTACAACAGTTTGGCAATGGCACCACCCTGTTTGGTGTACCACCGATGTGGAATGGCATTGTTGATGTTCGTGACGTTGCCGATGCACATGTGGCTGCGGCACTCAATCCAGCAGCAAAAGGCCGCTATATCGTGTGTGGTGGAACTTTAAGCTTACTCGAAATGGGTAAGGCATTAACGCAAAAATTTGGCTACAGATACCCTTTCCCACATTTTACCGTGCCTAAAGCAGCTTTTTCCTTGATCGCACCAGTATTTGGACATTCCCGTCAATTTGTAAAACTCAATATGGGTTATCCTATCTACTTTAATTCTCAACGTAGTGTGAAAGATTTAGGGATTCAATATCGCAATATTCGTGAAAGTGTTTGTGAGCATTTCCAGCAATTGCTGGATGATGGGATTGTTAAAAAGCGTGCATGATAATAAAAGCCTATTCAACTATATTCAGTTCAATAGGCTTGTTTCTATTTTGTCTTAGAACTAATCACCAAAATAATCACTATAAGTTTCACATAGTCCATCATGAAACCCCCAGCCAATGTCATCTGTATCGTGACAAATTTTTGCTGCTCTTTGTTGAAATTGACTTTCCACATTGAGCTGCTTCATCCATTTCATTGCCTGAGCAAACATTGACTCCATGCTATTATAAAATGGCTCATCAATATCCCCATAGGTATTGGTATATTGCACGCCAATTTCTACATAATAAAATGCCAAATCAACAAGTGTCTCACTTATACCCACTAATTTTTTATAGTCCATCACCGATTTACGAGCCACTGCTAAACGCCCATCTCCAAAACCACGTTTAGGTAGAAATTCATCCTTAATGATCAGTTTGTGTTTAGTGAGCCACTTCATTTGCGCCCTCTGTACTTATCTGTAAATCATAAAAATCTCTGACTACTGAAAACTGTTGATATAGTTTAACAATCTCTTGAAGCAATTGTTTTTCAGGTTTTGTGGCCAGATGAGCTTTCAATGCTTTAATACTCATTCAACACCTCCGTACTGCGCCAAGAAATCCAGAAACTCTTGTTCATTCATCACCCGAATGTCCAGTTTCTGTGCTTTATCCAGCTTGCTTCCTGCTTTCTCGCCAGCAACCACACATTTGGTTTTACTGGAAACACTGCCGCTAACACGGGCACCCAAAGCCTGAAGCTTCTGCGTTGCCTCATCACGTCCCATACTTTCCAGTGTACCTGTCACCACCCAACTTTCGCCATTTAATGGCTGACGAGTCGGTGCAGTCGGTGCATCCCAGTGGATGCCTGCGGCAAGCAAGCGATCCAGCACCTCAATGTTATGCGAAGCCTGGAAGAAGTCAGCGATCCATTCTGCGGTAATTTCACCGACATCAGGGGTTTTCTTGAGTGCCTCAATATCTGCTGACTTTAACGCATCAAAAGTCTGAAAGGTATTTGCCAACATACGTGCGGTGGTTTCACCCACACCACGAATCCCGAGTGCATAAATAAAACGTGCCAAAGTGGTTTTCTTGCTGGCTTCAATCGCATCAATCAGGTTTTGAACAGATTTCTCACCCATTTTCTCAATGGTCAGCAGCGTTTCACGATGCTCATGCAAATGATAAATATCAGCAACATCCTTGAGTAAATCAAGGTGTAATAGAGACTCGACCCAACGATCACCCAAGCCCTCAATATCCATGGCTTTACGTGAGACAAAATGGCGAATGGCCTCAATCCGTTGTGCTGCACAATATAAGCCACCCGAACAACGCGCCAACGCCTCGCCCTCTGGCATCACCACTGGCGAATCACAGACAGGACAATTGTCAGGAAGATGAACTATTTCAGCATCGACAGGACGAAACTCGGCCCAGACTTTTTCCACTTTTGGAATCACATCCCCTGTACGGTAAACGCTAACGGTATCTCCCACACGCACATCCAGACGATGAATTTCACCAATGTTATGCAGGGTGACGTTGGATACAGTTACACCGCCCACAAACACAGGTGCTAAACGTGCCACAGGGGTTAATGTTCCTGTACGTCCCACCTGCCAGTTAATCTGTTCCACCTTGGTCAGTGCAGCCTGTGCAGGGAATTTATAGGCAGTTGCCCAACGCGGTTCACGGCTTAAAAAACCCAGTTGCTGTTGTTGTTTAAGGTCATCGACCTTAACTACCATGCCATCAATTTCAACCTGTAGCTCTGGACGTTCCTGTTGAATCTGCTCATAGCGCTGTTGTACTTCCTCAATCGAGGTACACAGGAACTGGCGCTCAGCAATCTCAAAGCCCAGTTGCGTCAGCCAATGCAAACTGTCATGCATGGTGGTTAAGCCATGATGAGGCTGACACTGAGCAATACCATAGGCATAGAACGCCAATGGACGTGATGCGGCAATATTCGGATCAAGCTGCCTTAAACTCCCTGCCGCGGCATTACGTGGATTGGCAAAGGTTTTTTCACCTTTAGCAGCCTGATCAGTATTGAGTTTTTCAAAGCCCTGCTTTGGCATTAACACTTCACCACGCACTTCCAGAAACTGTGGAATCGCATGATCCTTGCTGGATAGAACTTTTGGTAAGTTACGAATGGTTTTGACATTATGGGTGATGTCCTCGCCTGTTTCACCATCACCACGAGTCACGCCACGAACCAGCACGCCATGTTCATACCAGAGGGAAATCGCCAAGCCATCGAGTTTTAATTCGACTTCATAATGGACTTGTTGATTCGGTAAACGCTCATCAATACGACGGGCAAAGGCAAACAGGTCATCCTGATTAAAGACATTGCCTAATGACAGCATTGGAACTGTATGGGTCACACTCTCAAATTTTGACAGGGCTTGTCCTCCGACCTTATTGGTCGGCGTATCTGCCTGAATAAATTCTGGATGTTGTTGTTCCAAAGCCTTGAGTTGATGAAATAAATGGTCATATTCACTGTCTGAAATAGAGGGTTGGTCCATCACATAGTAAGCATGATTGTGTTTTGCAATCAGTTGAATCAACTGACGCATCTGCTCAATAACTGAGTTGTGTTCCATTTAAATTTCACCATATAAAAGGGCGGAAAACCGCCCTATAACTTTTACTGAATTTATTATAAAAGATTGATTAAACCGTTGCTTGATTTGGACGATAATCAATCACATGATGTCGCCAATGTTCTTTCAACTGCGGCGTGAATTCAAGATTGTTTTCATCGTAGACTTTACCATCAATCTCACGCGCAATTAAGCCTGCGATACTGGTCATCATGTCATAACCTGTCACCGCCTTGCTGTTTGGCAGTGCAAGGAAAAATGCCAGACCCTGCACTTGTTCCGCAGACAATGTTTCCAGATCAAAACCCGCTGGGCCATTATCAGTCACACGCAGTACCGAAAACATCAATGCACTTGGCTCATCGGTGTTTTCATAACGATGGAAACATGACATTTCACCAAAACGCAGGCCATATTTCAGCAATACCTTTAATGCTTTATCGCCCGACAAGGCACGACGTGGATTTGGATAAACATTGAGTGCGATAATCTGTTCCGCTGTTGCCAGCGCACTTTCATCATCATAGCGTTGCTGCTCATGCAGATGCACATCCAGAATATTACTTTCGCCATCAAATTCAGCAATCTCAACTGTTTCAATATTTGGATTCAGGCTAAGTTCTGATTCAGCCTTGCTTTCTTCAGTGCCACTTTCCTCAACTTCATTTTCTTCAGTTTTTTCTGGATTTTCCAATGCTGCTGTTGCATCTTCAACTTGTGGCTCAGATGTTACGACCTCACTCTCCGTACTGGTCTCAACTTGCACAGTCAGCTCAACCACAGTATCTTCACTGATTGTTTCTTCTGTTTTTTCCTCAACTGCAACTGCCTGCACAGGTGTTTCAACTAGAGGTTCAGCCTCAATCGGTGCTGTTTTAAAACTTGGCTCAACACGGTCGGTTGCAGCGGTGACCACATCATTTTGCAAAATCTGATCTCGTACGTGACGAGGAATCACAGGCTGCTGACTTTCGGGATTAATATGTAAATCCGCTTCCAGTGATGGCTCAACTGGTTTGGGTTTTCTTAAAATCATGATCAAACCAACGAGCATAATCACAACGGCGACAACAATGCCTATTATTGTATTCATTTCCATACTAGGACTCCGCAACTAACCCGTATTCTTTTGCCTGTTCTAAATCCACAGTCACTAATTTTGATGTGCCTGGCTCTGGCATGGTCACTCCAAGTAAATCAGTTGCCATTGTCATTGCCAATTTATTATGTGTAATGTAAATGAATTGCACTTGTTCAGAAAGCTCTTTTACCAAATTACAATACCGCTGCACGTTGGCATCATCCAGTGGTGCATCCACCTCATCCAATACACAGAAAGGCGCAGGATTCAGCCTAAAGATGGCAAACACCAAAGCCAGTGCCGTTAGGGCCTTTTCACCACCTGACAATAATGCCAGAGAACTGTTACGTTTACCTGGCGGACGCGCCATTAATTTCACCCCAGACTGCCAGTCATCTTCTAGGCTTAGGGTCGCCTCACCACCATTAAACACTTTCGGAAACAGCAGTTGTAGCTCTTGATTGACCTGATCAAAGGTGGTCATAAACAGCTTTCTTGTTTCCTGATCAATACTCTTCATGGCATCTTTGAGCTGATCGACAGTATTTTGCAGGTCCTGCATTTGATGACTGAGTTCATCAAAACGTTGCGACACTTCCTCATATTCCAATGAAGCCGCCAAATTGACTGCACCGATTTTCTCGAATTGCTGCTGGGCTTTTTCCAGTTTCTGCTGATGATCTTTAATTTCAATCGACAGATCAGATAAAGCTTCCGCATTAAGTTCTTTCAACTGTTCCAGATAATGTTCACGATCTGATTTCGCCGCCTGCCATGCCAAACGTTTCTGTTCCAGTTGCTCACGTACCTGCTCATCTTTCTGTTGAGCTTGATGGCGTTGTTCTGTGAGTTGCTGTTGTTTCTCTTGTACTTGATTGAGTTCAAGTTGCCATTCATTCCAGGTTTTTTGCAGCTTTTCGGTTTGCTGAAATTGCTCGTGGAATTGCGACTCCAAGTTCGGCAGCTCAAGCTGAATCGGATCAACAAACTTCTTGGCCTGCTCAATTTGTTCGATGATTTGACGATACTGCGTTTTCAGGAACGAGATATCTTTCTCTAACAATTCAATTTGCTGATTGGCTTGTGAGGTCTGACGGCGTAAAGCTTCACGTTGCTGCTGTTGTTGAGTCAACTGCTGTTGCTGCTCATCCAGTTGTTCATTTAAATTTTCGACCTGAAACTGCAAGGTTTTATAATTTGGCAATACTGCTTCGAGTTTTAGTGCCAGTGCATGTAAATCAATTTCCAGATCATCCCGCTGCATTGCATCTTCTTCAAGCTGGACATCAAGCTGTTTCAGTTGATCTGCCAGTTGCTGCTGTTGCAACACAAATGCCTGTGCGGTACTTTGCAACTTGGCAATTTGTACATCCAGCTGTTGCAGCTCTTTCTGCTTCTGCTTCAAACTTTGCTGCTGTTGTTGCAACGTCTGTTGTTGCTGTTGCAAAGCTTGCTGTTGCTGTGAAAACTGGTTTTCCAAATCAAGCAACTGTGGCTGTTTCTGTGCCAGTTGTTGTTCAATTTCTTCTAAACGCACCTGATGACTGAGCATTCCCTGTGCAGTTTGACTCTCTTCATCATAGTGCAGACCAATCACCCAATCTGCACCAACATGATAACCATCCAGCGTTAAAATGGATTGTGCTTGGTGTAGATCCACCTGATGACGCAGTGCCGTTGCCAAATTTTCTGCCACAGCTACATTTGCCCACAGTGAAGATTGTGGTGTTTCAATCCATGCACTCAAACAAGCCAAATGATTAATTTGACTCTGTTGCTGTTCAGATGATTTTAACTGGCGAGCAACGCCCTCTTGAAATGATTGCCCATTTTCTACAAGTTGAGCCTGTAACCACTTTGCTAAAAACTTTTCAATGATGGCAGCATGTGTTTTACCTTGAGCAGTTAAACGCAAGTTTTGCATCAATCGAACGATATCTTGGTTCTGTTTGGGACTCTGCTTTGCCACCAATTGATTCAGGTTCTTTTGTTCAGCCAATAACACCTGAATCTCTGTTTTTAAACTCTGTACATCCGCCTTGTTTAACTGTTGCTGATCCTGCTGGCTTTGTACATCCTGCTGTAACTGTTCAATTTTAGTTTCCAGCTCAACAATCTCGTGCTGTAACTGCTGCTGTAACTGTTCCAACTGCACCTGTTCATCATCCTGAACCTGAGCACGAATCTGGCTGCTTTGCGTTTGCAAGGTCTGCTTTTGCTGTTCAATCCGCAGTACATTTTTGCTTAGTTGCTCAATCTGTGCCGCCATTTGCAGCTTTTGTTGTTGTTGCTTTTCAACTTGGGTTTTAAGTTGTTCAAATTGCTGTTGTGCCTGCTTTTGCTGTGCCTGAACATCGGTAAAATTCTGCTCGGCGGCTTGGGTCTGCTGTTCCAGCTCAAGCAATTGCTCATTTTGCTCATCAAACTGCGTGGTTAAGGTTTCAACCTGCAACTCGGATAACTGCAAACGTTCCTTGGTTTGTAGTTTTTGCTGCTCAAGCTGAACCAAGCTGCTGCTGTTTTGCTGGAATAAACTCTGTTTTTGCTCCAGCGTCATTTTCAATTCAGCCAGTTTCTTCTCAGCCTGTTGCCACTCCTGTTGCAATGGTGAAGACTGCTGAATCAACCGCTGGAATAAGGCACTTGTGGCTTCAAGATCATGTTCAATCGTATGTGACTCTGAACGAACCAACTTAAATTGTTCACCTAACGTGGTCATTTCAACCGTATATTCTTGTTGTAGCTTTTGACTTTGATTGGCTTGGAACGAAAGAATCTCGATTTTTAAGGTTCGGATTTGGCTTTCTAAAGTTTTGTATTGAATTGCTGCTTCAGACTGACGCTTCAAGGTTCTGAGCTGTGATTTCAGCTCTGCCGCAATATCTTCCAGACGTGCCAGATTTTGTTCGGTATGTTCCAGATGCTGTAAGGTTTCACGGC
Source organism: Acinetobacter thutiue (assembly GCF_030385805.1). Taxonomy (NCBI): domain Bacteria; kingdom Pseudomonadati; phylum Pseudomonadota; class Gammaproteobacteria; order Moraxellales; family Moraxellaceae; genus Acinetobacter; species Acinetobacter thutiue. The sequence continues at coordinate 118,936 of NZ_JAUDZE010000002.1, read as the reverse complement.
GGCGTGCCTGATAACGGGAAACCCCAGCGGCTTCTTCAATAAACACCCGCATTTCTTCAGGCTTGGCATCAACCAGACGGTTAATCATGCCTTGCTCAATCACCGCATAAGAACGTGGCCCTAAACCTGTACCCAGGAAAATATCGGTAATATCACGACGGCGGCAGCGCGTACCATTGAGGAAATATTCAGACTTGCCTTCACGCGTAACCTGACGACGCACCGCAAGCTCATTGTAGGCATTATAAGCGCCACCCAACTTGCCATAGGTATTGTCAAAACGAAGTTCCACACTCGCCACACCGACAGGTTTACGCTTGGATGTTCCTGTAAAAATCACATCCTGCATGCTGCCACCACGCAACTGGCGTGCGCTGGACTCACCCATCACCCAGCGAATGGCATCAATGACATTGGATTTACCGCAACCGTTTGGACCAACGACCGCAGTACGGTTGGCCTTAAAATTCAAAGTGGTACTATCGGCAAAAGATTTAAAGCCTGAAAGTTTTAAACTGCTTAAACGCATAACGCCGTGTTTTGACCTAAAAAATTAGCGGCGTGAGCGTCTTGCCCAAGCCAATTCAATCTGTTTCATACGTGTCAGAGATTCCAACACAAGGTTGCGCAAGTGTCGACAAAAATCTTCCATAAATAAAGCGGCTTGTTGTGATTTTCGGATCAAAATAGCATCAATCACCAGCTTGAACAGGGTAAACGACTCCTGTAGCTCGCGACGTGAGGTGTTTAAGGTTAAAAAATAGCTACGGCGTAACGATGGCAACAGTTCCTTGTAGAACTGCATCATGTAGGGATTCGCCACCATCTCGTGCTGTTCAGCCAGATATTTAAAGATGGCATCATAAAACTTCTCAATATCCCCAGCACGGACAAACTCCACCAGTTGGTCTAACAAGGCCTGTAGCTGCTCCGCCTCATTGACCCGCCAGGTCTCACTAATCCGCTGCACAATATGCCCCAACACCATCACATTGGTGTCAAACAGTGCCTTGACCTGCTGGGCCGACATTTCAGAGACAATTGCGCCACGGCGTGGAAAAATTTCAATTAAATAAGTACGTTCCAGCAACAACAATGCTTCACGGACAGAGCCACGGCTGACATCCAACTCTTTCGCAATGCGCAGCTCCTGAATACGTTCGCCTTCAACCAGCTCGCCGCTAATAATTTGTTCACTAATGTATTTTGCAATCTGTTCAGAAAGACTATCAGCCTCTTCGAGATTCATGAGCCCCTCGCTATCTTTGTTATACGCATTGTCCAATGCTGTTTGCGCTTTTTTGTTTTAACTGATCTCGCTGTATAAATTCTATATCATTGTCTGACAATTTTATTGCTTTTTAAGCCAATCGTTCTAAAAAAACCTGATTTGATCCTGAACATACAGATAAAACCCATCTTTTCTATTTTTAATATCAGCCATTTATCTGCTTTTTTGCCCGACAACCATATATCTGAAAGTTGAAATTTTATCAAATTTTTATTGATACAAGTCACATAAAATAATATTTTTATTAACACAACAACATTTTATTATTTTACTGAAGTGTTCAGTAATTCTATATGAGTAGCATCATGGGTGTTCATCAGGCTGTCAATATCGCAATTTTTGGGTTAAGTCTCAGGACATTGAACGAATTAAAAGAACAGATTCAGACAGCGGTTCCCAATCATGTCCAGGTGAACTGGAGCAACATTGCAGAACCACAGCTTGATATCTTAATGATCAATCATATCTTTTTCGATTCACCCAACATTAAAAGCCTGATTAAAAACAGCAATATCAATGTGCTTCAGATTGCCAACGATGTCGACAAAAACAGTTCCATTGAAAATGATACCCTCTATCTTCCACTTAACCATATCCACTCACTACATCACTGGTTAAGCCATCATTTAAATGAACGTTCACAACCAACTCCAGAAGCGACAGAAGCACCAGCCACCCCACCTGTAGGCGAGACCTTTCACCGCAGACAGATCAGGGAGGTTCTACAGGAAATCCAGAATCCGAGAAATGGAAAAATTCAGTTATTTGATAATAATGGCTTATTGGCAATTGCCGACCCGCGGAGTGAATGGTTGTGGCAAAACCCTGAATTCACCTCATCACAAACCGATCCCAGTTTGAACTATACCTATGCAACTCAGAACGATCAGCATTGGATTGCAGAGGCCCCCCAGCAGGATTTAAAACAATGGCTATGGAATTTGCTTTGGACATCTATGGATTTTGAGGGACTCTGCCCACAGTTTGCATCCAGCTTTTACCTTGATATTTGGCCACAGCCAAAAAACAGGATTGATCGTCAGGACATTTTGCGAATGTCAGCCTGTTTTGCCCAAGGTGCAAAGATTGATACCGTTGCAGCCCAACTAAATCTTTCTGAACAAAAGGTAAGACATTTCGTTGCTGCCTGCCTGGGAGCAAATTTCGGAAAACTCATCAAGGATCGGGAAGCAAAATATAGCCCTCAAATCCAGCAAAATGAGACTGAACAACATTTTATGAAAAAGCTGTTTGGCCGCCTACGCAACCGTTTAGGCTTTTGATCAGGGATGAATTTATGATTTTACATCAATATAAAATTGTCTTTGGTGGAACCATGGGTTCGGGGAAATCCACCGCCATCAAGGCCTTGTCGGAAATTGAAGTGCTGAGTACCGAAGCGCTGAATACCGATACCGAATCCCATGAAAAGCTACTCACCACGGTGGGCATTGATTATGGTGAACTGACCCTGGAGGATGGCGTCAAGGTCGGTTTATATGGTACGCCAGGACAGGACCGTTTTGATTTTATCTGGTCAGTCATCTGCAAGGGCGCGATTGGAACCATTGTGATGATTGACCACGCCGCAGAAAACCCACTGATTGATCTAGACCAGTATGTGCAGGCATTCCAGCCTTTTGGCAACAATATTGTGATTGCCATTACCCATATTGACCGTAAACCAGAACGCACCCTGTCCATCTATCGAGATTGGTTAAAGGCAAGAGAGCTAAACTATCCACTATTCTTTGTCGATGCACGGCAACAGGATGATGTATTGCTTTTGGTGGAGACCCTGATTGCAAACATTGAAGTGCATTATGGACTGGTGAATTAAAGGACCTACATCAGCCCTTTATAAATAAAATAACAGCCAACCACCACCAGCAAACCTGCAAAGCATTTTTTCAACATCGCGGGAGATAGGCGATGTGCGACTTTGGCACCAAATTTAGCCGTGATAAAACTCATCACGCTGATCCCAAGAAAAGCATAGATATGCACATAGCCAATGGTATTTGGAACATCAATCTGCTCTTTGGCACCAAACCACATAAAACCTAACGCCCCAGCCACGGCGATCGGGAGACCACAGGCAGCCGAAGTTGCCACCGCCTTTTGCATCACCACACCATGACGGTTCAGGTAAGGCACGGTTAAACTGCCACCGCCAATCCCAAAAATGGCAGAAGCCACCCCAATTCCCCCACCCGCAGCAAACTGCAAGGGTGCTGATGGCAAATGACGATTTGCATCAACAAGCGCATGCGCGCCTCTAAACATCTTATACGCCATCCACACCGCAAAGACACCGATCACCAGTTGTAAATGCTGGCCTGACATAAGATCGGCAATTCCAGCCCCCAGAAATGAACCCAGCACCAATCCTGGCGCCAAATTACGGAACACCTGCCACAACACCGCACCTTTTTTATGATGTGCCATCACCGAGCTGATTGAGGTCACAATAATGGTCGCCAGAGAGGTTCCAACTGCAACATGCATAATCACATTCAGGTCATAATTCATTTGAGTAAAGACAATATATAAAATTGGCACAATAATTAGGCCACCACCGACCCCAAACAGTCCTGCGGTAAATCCAGCAATTGCACCAATCAGCAAATATATGATTAACTCCATAAACACATGACCACTCTACTTGTAAAAATGATGGATGATTTCGCAACCCGCCAGTTACAGCAATTACTCAACACAAAAAACCAGTTTCCCGAAGTGGTTTTAGTAAAAACCACCACCACATCGACCAATGATGATATGCGTGAAATTGCACAAAAAGGCATTACGACAGGTTTGGTATGTAGTGCGCAGCAGACTCAGGGTCGTGGTCAGCACCAGCGACAATGGGCCTCTCCTGAAGGGAACGTTTATTTAAGCACACTGATTCAAAGCAAGACAGCACTGGATGGTCGCCTCGCTCTTGAAGTTGCATTGAATATTCTACAGATACCAAGCTTGCAAGGTTTAAACCTACAGGTTAAATGGCCAAATGACTTGTATAGCCCTCAAGGCAAATGGGGCGGAATTTTGGTAGAGCCACTCTCCGCGAATCAAGCCATTGTTGGTGTTGGAATCAATCTCAACACGCCACCTGTTGAGAATGCAGACCAGCCCATCACCTCATTGCATATGCTGGGTTTGCATCAAATCGAGCGTCTGAGCTTGATTGCAGAACTATATACCGCCATCCAGCAAGCAGCCCAATGGTTTGAACATGGGAGCTATAACTTGGCCAAACGTTTTAACCATCATGCCATTTGGCTAAATCAGCAGGTGGAATTTGAACATGCCCAAGGCAAGGTTCAGGGACGTTTTCAGGGTATCTCCAATGATGGTGCTGTCATCATTAAAACTGATCAAACACAGCAGTTTTATCAAGGTCGCTTACGTCTGGCTGAAATTTGAGAAATCTTTATCCTATGAAAAGTTTATGGCTTGATATTGGCAATACACGGCTAAAATACTGGGTCACTGAAAATAATCAGGTGCTTGAGCACGCAGCTGAACTTCATCTACAGTCTCCCGCAGATTTACTCTTAGGTCTGATCCAGCATTTTCGCCATCAACAGTTCAGTCGGGTGGGTATTTCCTCAGTGCTGGATGCAGAAAACAATCAGCGTATTCAAATGATTCTGGCTGTTCTGGATATTCCGATTATCTTTGCAAAGGTTCATGCAGAATATGCTGGCCTGCAATGTGGCTATGATGTGCCAAGCCAACTTGGGATTGACCGTTGGTTACAGGTCTTGGCAGTGGCAAAACCGAACGAAAACTTTTGTGTGATCGGCTGTGGTACAGCATTGACCATTGATCTAGTTGAGGGATTACAGCATTTAGGCGGCTATATTTTGCCAAACCTCTATTTGCAACGGGATTCACTCATTCAAAACACCAAAGGCATTAAAATCCCTGATTCCGCTTTTGATAACCTAAAGCCTGGACACAACACAGTTGATGCTGTCCATCATGGGATTCTGCTGGGCCTGATCAGCACCATTGACCAGATTATGCAGCACTCCCCTAAACACCTGATCTTAACAGGCGGTGATGCCAACTTGTTTGCCAAATTTTTAGATCATTACCAGCCGCAGGTTGAAACTGATTTATTGCTAAAGGGTTTAAAACATTATGTTCAGCTTAATTCCACTTTCAGCAGGCTTTGAAGCGTCTGCAATAATTGTGGAAACTCGGTATATCCATCTTCCTGACGGAAATGCCCAGCCTGTGCAACCTCAACCAGTTGGGCGCCCAACAAGTGTGAAAATTTAAAGGTTAATGGTACAGGTACAACAGGATCGTTACTGGAAAAGAAAACCAGTCGGGTTTGTAAATGTGCCCTTAAAACATGACTCTCAAATTTCGAATGGTCCAGAAATGGGTCAAATTCAGGATGTTTGGAAATCGCCTCATTAAAGCCTGCAATAAAAATGCCAGCCTTAATGCTATGCTGCTTAAGTCGCTTTAGCAAAAATTGCGCCACTGCCACACAGGACAATCCATGCGCAATGACGATACTCTGCTCATCCAAACCCTTGAGCTGTGCCTCCAAACAGGTTTGCCAAATTTCAGCGTCAGGATGACTTGCATCGGCTAAAAAAATACGCTCAGCAGCCACATTCAGATTTTTAAGTTGTTGTTCCAGCCAGCCATACCAATGCTGGTCTGGATCGGCATGTTCACAATGTATGATAAACACTTTATTTTTAGAAAAATGTGACATAATTAACAATATTTTCCAATATAAAACATATATTTAGCGTCAATATTCTTATGTTTGGATTTTATTTAATGTTGATGTTTTGTATTAAATTTATACATTCATTGATTTAAACTAAAAAATAAAAAGGCGCATTAAGCGCCTTTTCAAAACTGGAAACGATTATTTCTTTGGCTCATTGTTGCCAAATAATGGTCCCATATTGCCACCACCAAACTGTTTCTGCATATTGCCAAGTGATTTCAACATTTTGCTCATACCTGATGGATTGGCAAACTTCTTCATCATTTTTGCCATTTGCGCCTGTTGCTTCATCAGTTTATTCACTTCGGCAACATCCATACCACAGCCTGCGGCAATACGCTTTTTACGGCTGGCATTGATCAGGTCTGGATTACGGCGTTCTTTAACGGTCATAGACTGGATAATGGCTTCCATACGCTTAACCTGCTTTTCAGGGTTCGCCTGTGCAATCGCATCCTGGATACCAGAATTGCTCATACCTGGCAGCTTGTCCAGAAAGCCCATCATGCCGCCCATTTTACTCATTTGCTCAAACTGCATCAGCATGTCTTCAAAATTGAAAGTTCCACCTTTTTGCAGCTTTTTCGCCATTTTTTCGGCTTTTTCTTTGTCGATTTTGCGTTCAACTTCTTCGACCAAAGAAAGCACATCGCCCATGCCCAAAATACGCTGTGCAACACGGTCTGGATGAAATGGCTCAAGTGCATCCAGTTTCTCACCAATCCCCAAGAACTTTATTGGTTTACCTGTAATGGCACGCACAGACAATGCCGCACCACCGCGTGCATCACCGTCTGTTTTGGTGAGGATTACACCCGTTAATGCCAAAGCATCGTTAAATGCTTTAGCTGTATTGGCGGCATCCTGACCTGTCATCGCATCAACAACAAACAAGGTCTCTGTTGGCTTAACCGCTGCGTGCAATTCCTTGATTTCATCCATCATGTCTTCATCGACATGCAGACGACCTGCGGTATCGACAATCAACACATCGGCAAACTGGATTTTGGCCTGTTCAATGGCACGATTCACAATATCAATTGGCTTTTCGGATGCCTGTGATGGGATAAAGCCCACACCCACTTCATTCGATACTGTTTCCAACTGCTTGATTGCCGCTGGACGATAAACGTCAGCAGAAACCGTCATGACTTTTTTCTTCTGACGTTCTTTTAAGAAACGTGCCAGTTTCGCCGCAGTGGTGGTCTTACCCGCACCCTGCAAACCCGCAAGCAATATCACCACAGGCGGTTTTGCGCTTAAATCTAAAGTCTCGTTGGCCTCACCCATCATCTTGGTGAGTTCATCATAGACAATCTTGACAAATGCCTGACCTGGGGAAAGCTGAGTCATCACTTCCTGCCCAAGCGCCTCTTCCTTAACTTTCGCAATAAACTCACGAGTTACAGGTAACGCCACATCGGCTTCAAGAAGTGCCATACGTACTTCACGTAAGGTATCTTTAATATTGTCTTCGGTCAGCTGCCCTGAGCCAGTAACATTTCTTAAACTCTGTGTGAGTCGTTCTGTTAAGGTATCAAACATTGCGAAATCCGCTTAAAATGGCTAGTTGCAAAAAAATCTTTCTTAAAATAGAAAATTTATGCATAGAATGCTATAGGATACTGTAGTTCGAAGCGAATTTATATCTTATATGGTGAATATTATTCATCCTCCTAAAAAAGGTTTGACATGATCAGTCTCCCCTTGGTTTACACAATTTTGGCACTTATTGCATATACCAGTTCCTTTTGGTATTTGTTTATCCACCTAATGTCAAAACGTACCCCAAATCTCTGGTGCTATGGTCTTGTTGTCAGCTTGGGAGTGGTCCTGCACGGCGCTGTACTGTATCGGGACATGATGACACCAATGGGAGTAAATTATGATGTATTCAACCTCATTTCCTTTACTTCGGGACTGATGCTGGCGCTCAGTCTAATCCTGAGCTTACTCCGTCCAATCTTGCCATTAAACCTGATTGGCACTCCAGTTGCCGCAGTTGGCCTGATTCTGGGATATGCATTTAGTCAAACCAATCAGGTGATTGAACGACATTCAGTTGGGCTAGACTTACACATTATTTTATCCCTTTCCGCTTATGCTGTTTTGTTAATGGCAACCATTCAGGCGGTATTGCTCTGGTTTCAGGACAGGGAACTGAAAAAGAAACAAAAAAAACGCATTTGGGTCAACCTCTTACCTCCTTTTCAAATCATGGAATCACTCCTATTTGACTTGATCATCACAGGTTTTGGGCTACTCACAGCAGCCTTGCTGTTTGGCTTCTTTACCATTGACAACTTCTTTGCCCAGCACCTTGCACATAAAACCGCCTTTAGTATTGTATCTTGGTTCCTCTATGGGGCATTGCTGATTGGACACTACAAATTTGGCTGGCGTGGACGCAAGGCGATTCGCTTTACCATTACAGGTTTTGTGTTGCTTGCAATTGGTTTTATAGGCAGCAAATTTGTTCTGGAAATGATTTTAGGCCGCTAAATTCAGGTATCCTAAAACACTGGACAGCCTATCTTAAAATGCGTATAACGCTGTTTTTGCTCTACTAGGTAATAACCGTGAAACTTATCCTCGCTCCAATGGAAGGTCTGACTGATCCAATCATGCGTGATGTGCTCACCCATGTTGGCAGTTTTGATTGGTGCGTGACCGAGTTTATTCGTATTACCGAAAGTATTTTGCCAGACCATGTGTATTATGGCTTCTGCCCAGAATTAAAAACTGATGGTAAAACCGCAGCAGGCACACCTGTGCATGTACAGTTTCTTGGAAACAATCCAGAGATGTTGGCCGCCAATGCCGCGCAAGTTGTGGAACTGGGCGCACCTGCAATTGATCTCAATTTTGGTTGTCCTGCCAAAACGGTCAACCGTCATCGTGGTGGTTCTGTCTTACTGGATGAGCCAGAAACAGTACATCAACTGGTAAAAGCTGTTCGTGATGCTGTTCCTGCACACATTCCCGTTTCAGCAAAAATGCGCCTTGGTTATTTAGACGAAAACCACACCCTCGATAATGCACATGCCATAGAAGATGCTGGCGCAAGCTGGCTTACAGTGCATGCACGAACCAAAGCCGATGGTTATACCCCACCCGCCTACTGGGAAAAAATTCAGCCAATTACTGAAGCACTAAAAATCAATGTCATTGCCAATGGTGAAATCTGGAATAATGCAGATGCCAAAGCATGCTTGCAACAATCACATTGTCAAGATTTGATGATTGGTCGTGGAGCTGTGACTACACCAGATTTAACCTTATGTATTCGTCAGAATAAGGATCAAGCTGTTTTGTCATGGCAGGATTTGGTTGAGTTGCAACAGCGCTTTTTAAGCGGGCAATTTAAGACTGAGGTTGGAATGATTGGGCGTTATAAACAATGGCTGGGTATGATGACCAAGGCCTATCCAGAAGCGCAAGCGCTTTGGAATCAGGTTAAAAAACTTAAACAGCTTGAACAGATTATCGAATACTTAACAATTTAACCTATTAAGTTAATTTTACTATTCTTCCCAATATCATTATTTCTCTACTAAGAGTTTTTTTAATATTCTTAAAGGTACATTCATTTTAAAATGAGAATCTCTACAATTTAGAACATTTCTATAAGTAAAAAAAGCGACCGAAGTCGCTTTGGAAAACCAACAATAATTAGGAATACCTATAGCCCACTAACTTTCATTTTGAAATCAGTAATGGAAGCGCCTTTGATACCCCAGTTACCCATAGAACCATTTGGCAACCCATTAAACACATCCGTATTTGTATTTCCTAACTCACCCAACTGAACATTATTTAAAGATAAATTAAACTTATCAGAAGTCAAACATTTTGTAGAGTCGGTTGCACAGGCACGATCAAAATTCCCAAATACAAAGCCTCCTGGAACCGTTACAGTGCCATTTGTTGCTTCATTTTCAATTCCTGCATGAAAACCATTTAAAGAAAAACCACTTGTTCCCATTCCTGTCATTTGTAACTTAAATTTAGCCCCTGTTGTCCCTGAAACTAGATTAATAGAACAACCATCAGGATTGAGTGCTGTTGCACCACAAATAGAGTCTATTGCACCACCAAATACTACCATATGCCCTTGCGGTGAAGCTCCAAGCTGGATATTCATGGTTGGTTTATTCACTGCTACAAACTTAATATCAATATTATCAGTACGTAATAATTCCTTGATATTGGATTTCAGTGTAGTACCAGAACTAAAAATGGACTTTTGTGTATAAGTAGGTGTTAATGAAGAAATTGCATCAACATTGTCAGGTACTAAATAAACTGAAAGCGGACGTATACGCATGCCGTTGACATCACTTCCCAAAGTTACCGCAATATTGGCAAATGCACCACCTGTACTCATTTTACCTGCATCTGTATCTATGACTGCTTGTAGCAATTGTGATGAATTACCCAGTATGGTTCCATCTGCATTAAAAGTTCTAACGAAATCCACTCCAATGGCTGAAGATGCAGCTCCAGGACTCGCGGCCATAACCAATGCAGACTTATTGGCATATGTTGTATTATTACTGTTAATCAATGCCAACTGGTTAAAGTCAATTTTTGAAACATTTATGCCAACATTCAAACCATCCTGAGCTGTTGCCTTAGCAAGGGTTTGATCATCCAGTGGTTGCATTGCCATTGTTAGTGGACTAAACAACAGCAGGGATATACATCCTATTTTTTTGTTTTTTTGCATTGCCCGAATCCATAGACAAATGTTTAAAATATGTACGCTAGGTTAACATAATTTAGGAAAATCACAAAATAAAAGCGATAATGCGTCATTAAATCTCGTTAATCCCAGTTATTTAAAGTCCAAATAACTGGGAGAAACACTTATTTAGATGGCGTAAAGCTAATATATTTTTGTACAATTTTTCCATCACTATCTACAGTTACATAGGCATAAGTTGACGCTGTTGCCCCCCAAGAATATTGCTTTTGGCTACCTGTAGCGCTTTGAGAAACAGAGCTTAGCACTGCAGGACAGCCCATCGCATTTACATTTTTATCAATATTCCAGTCTTCTCTTAAATTAATTTGGTCAAACCTCACCTTAGTTGGCATACAATTTGAATAAGGTTGTACATTATTCACATAAGATTTAGTTTTAAGTTTTCCTCCCACAAAAAGCAATTGATGTGTAACAGCTCCAAGTGGTATATCCTCCGTATCATTCACATCTTTTGAAAAGAAATCTTTCCATGTATACAAAGATTGTTCTTGATCTTCTTTTTCACTCGCATTGTACAACATTTGTAGAACACCACTACATTTCATTGTAGACTGAGCTTCCTCATAAGAACTGTCAAATTTTAATTCTTGCAGTTGTTCAAAAGTAGGGATACAGGCAGATAAAGCATCTTTAAAAACCAGTGTTTTTGATACAAGTAAATTATTACGGAATGCTAATGTGGCATGATTCAGGGTACTGTTATCTTGTTGCCCCCATTCTCTTATTGTATTAGAAATCCCATTATAATCTTGTGTTGAAGTCAATATTCCATCACAACCCATTTTAGTCTTAACATCCTCATAGGCATCATTTACAGTGATACTTTCCCAATTTGTATGTAAAGGTATACAGGTATTTATGGTTGGTGCTGCTTTATTATAATATTTTTCAAGAAGTTTATTATTATCTTGATCAAATATGATTGTTAAGGTGTCTTGGCTATTTTTATCTTGCCATAAATAAGATGAAATTGAACGATCTTTTGTAACAATACTATATTGATAAATTCCACGGCAACTTGATTGTTTCTCAATATCATCCAAAGTTTGTTCAAAATTCAGTTGATCTATAAATTTCTTTTCAGGCATACAACTTGAAGTATGTGTTTTTAATGGGAAATACATCTTATAGACCAACTTTCCTTGATTGGTTTGTACAAGAATTGTAGGTTCATCTAAATTATTGCCCCATAAATATGTTTCTGTTTGTGAACTTATATCAGTATTTGCTGAAGAAAAGAAACCGTTACAATTAAGTTTACTATTGGTCTGTTCAATACTGTCATCCATTGCCAACTGTTTCCATTGTTCAAGACTCACCTGACAGGGAGCACTTTGCGTCGGAGTTGGGGTAGGTGTTGGAGTCGGCGTAGGTGTTGGAGTCGGCGTAGGTGTTGGAGTCGGCGTAGGTGTTGGAGTCGGCGTAGGTGTTGGAGTCGGCGTAGGTGTTGGAGTCGGCGTAGGTGTCGAAGAACCACTGCCTCCACCACCACAACCACCAAGGACTAACATAACCGAAACAATCATGGCTTGGGAGGTTATTTGTTTACTCACTGAAATATCCTTACATCACTGAATTTTTATTAAGTTTAATGGTTATTTTTAAGTTTTAATTCATTTTTTTGTAAAAACTGGCTTTTTACTACGATTTTTTAATTTATTGGCTGAAAGCTACCCTAAAAATTAAAAAGCGACCGAAGTCGCTTTTTAAATAATTTCAAATTAGCAGAACTTTAATCCACCATAACAGTTGGGTACAACTGCCTGATAGTTTGACAAAGGCAAATCAGAAAGTTGCATCACAGCAGGTACACCTTTGATATCAATACTACCCAATGGTACATACAATGGTAAACCCTGCGCTGCTTTTTGTGCCCCTGAATTTCCCAATAACACCTGATTTTTAGGAACTGCACCCACAACATTAGCTGCATTTGGATTGGTTGTCGTTGACTTATAATCCATTGAAATACTATCGCCTGAGCCATCAGATGCGGTCTTGGTAATACCACTACCTGTACTCACAGCATATAATGGATTCCCACTAGCATCTTGATCCTGAATCGAGAAGAAGTTTGTAATAAAGGTCGCGACCTGTGGCAATACATCACTCATTGGAATTTCTTTCTGAACTTCCAGTTTACCAAAGTTTAAAGGTTCAGAAAATGACATCCACCAACCAGGCTGGGCAATATCATCACTATTACTGCCAGGCCAACGTAATTTCTGGTTTTGTAGTGATAAATAAAAGCCTTTGTTAAAATCATAACCTGTTATTTTACCGCTTGCATCTTTTACTGCTTTGGCGATTGGTAAGTTATGCATACGGGTAAAGTTTTGCTGTACTGCAACGTTGGCATACAAATTGTCAATAGTGGTACATGAGCCAGTTGCCATAGCTCCACCTTTCATACATCCCATATAATTATTGGCAGCTGTCTGTTTCATTATATCTGTAGGGGTCCCACCATTCGCTAAACTATTCGCTGCTGCTTTAATGGTTTCGTTGTTATTATATAAATCCCTAGCAAGGGTTAAGTTATCTGCCTTTTGTGCAGTTGTTAAATCATCATAAGGTTTAGTGCCATCAGCTCTTGTTGCTGTTGGGTCCACAACAGTCCATGAATAGGTATCTGCGAACCCCATAAAAAAGGTCGCATTTTTTACCTCATTTAACCCAATTATGCTTGCCAGCCCCCCTGTAACAATGGACTGATCCATAGCCACATAAATTGGTCCGTCCTTTGCTGAAACCACAATTGGATTAATTGGTACATTATCCACTTTTAAATTTAGCTGTGACATACGATTGCCTGTTACCACAGTTTGTGGAAATTGGAAATTAACTGCCAAGGATGCAATATTAATACCCCAGGTATCCGATGTTAAAGTGGAGGCACTTACACCTTTATCACTAGGTTTTGATGAACCCATTGCACTGACATCTGTATATGCAGCTCGTCTTGCTTGAAGTGATGCAATTAAAGACCAATCCAATGCGGCATAGACTGGTACATAGATCTTCTGATCCTCAGTTAAACCAAACTTTGCAGCCTGTGTTTTGGCACTTGCAGCAGTCTGGTCAACAATAATATAACCACTAAAGGTATTAATCCCGCCCTGATTCAGGGTAGAGGTTGCTGTATCGTTATACGTCCCTGCGGTCATATAACCTTTAATACCTTCCGCACTTAAACGTACCCCCGCCATTTCACGAGTTGCTAGATCATTCGGATTTTTAATAGCAAATTCGATAAAGGGATTACGCAAGATAGCATCACTGGACGCTCGTTCATTTATTAATGCACCTGAACTATCAGTTGCACCAGTATAATTCCACACTGGCGTCCCATCACTTTTTACCTGAGTAGGTACACCAGAAAGGGCGAGATTTTCAATATCAATGTCACAGCCCCCTGCACCATTGACTCCACCACAACCAAGTTGTAGTTTTTTAATATTGGCATTAATTTCCAGATCGGCCTGTAACCCCATTTTATAGAAGTTAAAGTCACTTGTTCCACCGCCATATTTATTTTTATAGTCAGGGTCAATATCTGTACCAAGTGTTGTTCCCATATATAGTAATGCCTGCCCAGTTGCCTGTCGCATTTGATCATCATCCAGACTATGCAGGTTGGAGGCTGCAAAGCTCTGCACCGCTAAAATACTCAGGGTCAAAGTACTTAATATTCCGTATTTTTTCATTATGATCATCCTTTATATTTTATTTGAGCTGGAACGCACCATTACGAGGAGTAATTGCCATATTGGCATTAATACGTCCTCCTGTCATTACCATTTCACCCAAACGCTGTCCTGTTGTTGCAGTTGCAGTCTCCGTTAATTTTGGATACAAATTCAAGTCTCTAACCCGTAGTACATTTTCCGCTTCACGATCTGGATTAATAGTAAAACCATAGTTAAAGCTTACAGTATCTTTTTGTATCGCAATCGCGTTATTAAACTGAATGAGGCCCGAAATATTATCTAAACCTATCATAGATTCATCAACAGGATCACTCAGTTGAATTGCTCCTTCTTTTAGCAGGTAACGTCCAACTATAGATAAAACTGCGTTATTATTCGCAGTAATTTCATTATTCGGAACCAAACTAAAGTTCATATCACCCAACATTTTGAGTTTTAATCCAAATAAAACATCATCTTTGGCATTAAAGGGGTTATTAATATTGCTCAAGACATTCAGATCCGTTCCTGTCTTAGTAGGATCTTTATAGCTTGGTAAATAACCACCTGCAATTTCAGCTGCCATAACCATAAGCAAGTCTTTAAGCGTAACATTGACGTTGCCATTCTCAAAGCCCATACTGCCATAACCACGTAATAGCATATCAATATTACGTAGACCAATATAATAGTTCCGACTGGCATCCACCACCATAATCGAGGTGGTTTTGGTTCCATCATCATTGCGACCCTGCACACTTAAACCAATTGCCAGCCCCAAACGATCCGTATTGGTTACATTTGCCTTAGTCACAGCATTGGTCGTATTATTTAAACCAAAGACTTCACCCGTATATTTAGTTGAATAAACTGCAATATTACTGTTCAGATTATAGAAAGGCAGACCTAAACCCCAGCTATTGGTTTTTCCATCATCCTTACCAATAGTATTTGTTAGTGAAACCCCAGCACTTGAGGTAAACCGACCACGTTTTGAAACTGTCTGGAAATCACTACCACGAATGGCAACCACCAAACTGTTAGGTGTGATGGTATCGGCAATTTGCTGCTTATAGTCCGCAGCTGTGGTTAAAGTACCACTAGCTCCACCTAAACGAGCATTATTCAATACAGTGTTTTCTGGTAAAAGTAAATGTCGGGTACTGGCTAGTCCCAAGTAAACATCACCACTATCAAAATAGGCACGTTGTAGTGAGTTTGACATAAGTGGGCTCAGCCTACTAAATTCAAAACCAAAGGTATTTGCACCAGCCCCCCCAATCTCCAGGGTGGTCGGGTCACCTGCTGTTCCAAGTTGTGCCCCAAGCATTCCATCCCCATCATTGGTAAATTCACCATGCAAACGCACGCCTATACCTGTAGACCCCAAAACTGTACCTGTACCATTGGTATTGGTTGTTGTACTTGGATCACCATTATCAGTATTGGTGGCATAGCCTAAAATATTTTTAGCCTGATTCTGGTTCTTGGTATCTACACCACGGATTTGTAAATAGCTGTTAACCATACGACCACTTGCACCTACCCGAATGAGCCCTTTGGCAGCATTGTCTGAAGTGCTAGTATCAGTAGCCAAGGTATACACAGGATTGGTTGGATCCACATAGGCCGCTTTTTTAGTCATCAGCTCAATGTTTAAACCTGAACTGGTAGCAATACCATCTGTATCTTTATAGGTTGCATTGGCACTTTGGCTTGCATTTATATTTGGAATGGGTACACGAGTAAAATCAATGTAACCATGCGTATCATTTGGAGTCTGATTCAAGCTTGCAGGTGAAACATCAACACCATTTACATCCTTGACACTATTAGTTTGCAACATCAGCCCTTTGGTTGGGTCAACATACATGACCCCCTTTCCCAAAAAATTGAAATTAAAGTTTTTTAAAATAAGTTGGTTATAATAGTTGGTTACATTATTACTCAAACCGATATACATATTTAAATTCTGTAAACTTAAACGTAGATCTGATTGAGAGTTTGGGTCAAATAGACCATTTTTGGTCTGAAAATGAATATATTGTGGCGAATCAGTCTGGATCGCAACATTACCAATTTGCGGATCACATGTACCCGCAGTTTCATTACAGACCTTGAAGCCCTTTACTGAAATAGTAGACGGCATAGTTTCTATTTCAAAATCTAATCCTACAGTTGAGCCCGTGGTTCCTGTTTGAATTTTATAATTTGTGCCTAATTTATAGTTTCCATCTTTATATGTCGTATTTTTACGAATTTGCACTCCATTCGCTGTTGCCCTTAAATCTGGTTCATTTATGCCTGCTGTAGGTGTTCCCGCTTTATCTTGCCAATACAACTGATCAAAATCCATTTGTTTATATTCAGTCTGTATATATAAACCATCCTGGCCATTGACTTGACTTAAGGCATTGTCCTGTAGCTCTTGCAAAGCATAGACACTTTGTGAAAGTAAAATAGCACTTGCCAAAGCTGTCAAAACAAAATATCGAGTATTTACAGACTTCCTTTTCATTTTTAAGTTCCCTTATTTTTGTTTTAACAACGCGGATGCGTACCACCTGCACAACTAAACATTTTAATTGTACCTGTTAAAGATAAATTGGCGTTCATATTCACACCTAAAAAACCCTTTTCACGTCCCACCTGAGAACTATAGTTTGGATTATTGGCATCAAATGCACCATCGCTATTTGTATACTTAGTATTATTTAAATAACCTCGGTCAGAAGTATTTGATACCGCAGGGTCTGAACTGGCATCAAGATTTGCAGTGCCATCATTTTCAATTGCAAGTGACTGGAAGCCCAGATTACGGATTTCAATCGGGACTTTAGGGTCAAAACTAAACTTGAGTGCTGGTTTGGTCAATAGACCTCCACCGACTTTGGTAAATGTTACATCCTCACCATCTATCCCAAGTTTAGGAATATTAATGGTTCCCTGTATACCTTTGAAAGTAATCCATTGCTTTTTACCCGCATTATCACCACGTGAGGTATAGACTGTTACCCCTCCAACAACACTTGTATCAACTGAACGATTATTCAGTGCAATCGCTAAACGACAAAATTCTAATTTATTCGATAAACAGAGCGAGGTGTCAAATTGGGGAGTACGTGCGGGGTCGTACATAGCAAGCAAGGTATTGCTTACTATACCAGTTACAGGGGTTTGATTCAGGTTCAGTGCAATATTTAAGTCTGCACCCGCTTGACCCACCATGGTTTGCAACTCAGTATCGGTTAAGCCATTGAGTTCAGCAAAACTTGGATTTGCCGCCAATGCAACACATAGAGCAAATAGCGGTTGATATTTTTTCATCACATTCGCTCCTTAGTTTAAACCTGTGGTGGTCAATTTCATATGCTGAATAAGCAAACCATCAATTACAGCCGACCCCATATTATTGGAAAGGGTTCTAGCTGAGGTTAGATCAGTTGGAAAGGTCGTTGGAATTGAATTTTTTAATGTGCCATTTGTATTATAATCATTTACACCACAGTTATTTAAACAACCTGTTTGCTGGCCCAAAATCTGATAATTGGTATTCTGAGTACGTACTGTATTGTTTGTTTTGGCCCATGGATTTGTCCAAGACGAAGTGCTGTAATTGGGATTGATATAATATGCGACATCATAATTATTACCACTACAGTTATTAGTAGCCCCACCACTACCGTTACTACAGTTCGTACCTGTAGCACTACTTCTATATTGATAAAATGCAGGAGTGTTTGCATTATTGGTACTAGGGGTACAAATCCCGAGCACTGTATTGTTTTTCCCTGGAGAACAACTAAGATTATACGTTGTTGCACCAACTATTATAGACGTTAAAATATCTGCCTGCCCATTCCAGCTTTTACTTGTAGATGATTGTGATAACCAGTTATAACATTTGGACAATCCCAAAGTACCACAACCTACACCCAAGGCATTACTGTCATCTACACGCATCATATATGACCTTGTTGCATCCTTGATTGTTCTTGTTGTATTAAATGTTTGTACATAATCACGCTGCCCCGTACTGGTTAAGTTTTGACCATAATCAGGGTTTGACTCTAAAGAACCAAAGGAAATACCATAAGCCTCAATTCCTTTATAAGCACTGAGCAAGTTGTTCGTTGCATCGTATTCAGTTGAACCAATGGTAATACTACTATGCGTTGCTGTTGAACCCTGATAGCCTGTAACAGTGGATGTACCACACTGGTAAACATTACAAGTTGAACCTGTATAGGTTAGAGTTGAACCATTTGCCTCTTTAGTATTAGCATCGAAACCATAACGTGTATAAATTTTACTATACACATTTGGATCGTTTGGCACACGTGTCACTTCAACACTAAAGTTTCCACCCTTTGCGTCAAAAATCAATGGCTGATAAAGTGAACCAATCACCAAGTTCGCATTTAAACTGTAAAGAAATAATCCTTTGTCTTGATCATCAAAACTTGGAGCCATCCCCCCCAATGCTGGCGTAGACTTATCCACAATTGGTGTCGCATTAATTCTCAGTACACTTTTTCTGGCATTTGCTGGAAGCGTCCAAGTGTTGGTATTACTAGATACTGCACTAATGACACGAAAGCCTTCCTGATTAAAACACTGAGTTCCTGGGCCTACGTTACCACCAGCGATTGATGTTCCTGGCGCCGCTGCAGCCAAACCACAAATTGAACGCTTCCCATAGCCAATGGCATCTCCAAATGCCCCCGCGATCCCTGTGTATTTTCCGTCCACCCAAAAGGTATTGTAATTATAATAGACTGTTTTACCATCAACCACTCGTGATCTAGGGGTTGCATCATCAATGATATTATTGCCCTGACTATTACCTAACGGCACATAGGAACGAATAACGTGATTATAACTTGGATTATTTGGATTCGCCTGAGCCAAAGTACCATCCTGTCCAGCAACAACAGGCCCATTCCATAAAACTGTACCTGATGGTGCCGTTCCAGCCCCAGTAGCAATCACAACCGCATTTGTTCCACCAATTGAAGAAAAATTACCAGCCTTTAGCTCTGCCAACTGGGCCTCAGAGAGTTTATCTGCCTGATAGACAACTTTACTTGCATCGTAAGACTGCCATTTACTGGTTGAACTTATGTTAGTCACTTTTCCTCGCGCATCAACCCCATCTGTTGGACCCGAATTTAAGCGCACCAGAGCTGCCATACCCAGAGTATTATTATAGGACTTGTTTAAACCAAGCTGATTTGTAACTCCGCCCAGAGTACGGAACATTTTAAAGTTGGAACCGTTAACACTAAAACCATCCCAAACCATGTTAAAACGTAATTGGTTACTTAAACCATCGTATGCGTTAGCGGTTGTTTTTCCTTCTGCAGTGTTGGCATCACGCATAAAGGCATCACCCCATAGGCTTAATCGCAGGTTATAGGCAGATTTTTCAGCAGCAGTTAAGCCAGCCACATTACTATCGTAGAGTGGAGCTTCAAAATTAAAAAATGTAACAGGCTGACCTGCAGCCCCATTCCCTGAAAACTGCTGAACATTTTTGGTTTCAGTTTTAAAAATCCAAGGGTTATTTGCAGTTCCCCACGTATCGATTGCCCTCCCAAAACTCATATTTGCATTGGAAGCATTATAATAAGTCCCCCAATCAGTATTTGACTGAGATAAATTTAAACCATATAAAAATATATCTGCTTTTTTAATGACCTGCCCATTGCCATCATATACCTCACCATCAGTTGTATTATAGGTATAGTTCGGCGTGTAAGTATAATTGCCAGCCGATCCTGTACGCTTATTTCCTTGCAATGGCCCAACAGGAATTAGACGAATATAACCTGTATCGTAGGTACCTCTACCATCATTCGCAGTATCTGCACCATTCATTCGCATAGAAAAGTTTTCAGGTAAAAATGCAATTCCCTCACCTATGGCTTCACTTAAATTCTCGTCAGGTAATTCCTGCAATGCGAAAGCAGACTGACTTAAACATAAGCCAATCAAACTTGCCAAAACAGTTTTTTGAAATGATACCGTATGAAGTGTAGTCATCTTGACCTTCCCGTTACACGATGCTCTGCACCAGCGTTATTTTTCTTAAATTCCTCTTGAGTGATTCCATCTACCCTCAAATTTTAGAGTTAAAGACGTGCTTCCTAGCATCACTCAAATATAGACAAATTTTGCCTATGTAATCTCATTTTCCATTATGCCGAATATTTACACAAATGCAAAATAATTTAGGTGAATGGTATATTTTCCGATGAATGAATATAAAATTTAATAGAAAAGCCCTTTATTATATGTATGAATCTTATAATTTTATTTATCAATTATCAAAACAAGAATAGCAACAATCATCCATGAAAAATGATTGTTGCAAATTGTAATACTATGTCTTCGGCAAAGTCACCCCTGTTTGCCCCTGATATTTCCCACCACGGTCTTTATAAGAGGTCTCACACACCTCATCACTTTCAAAGAACAGCATTTGCGCCACACCCTCACCTGCATAAATACGTGCTGGCAGGTTGGTGGTATTTGAAAACTCAAGTGTCACATGACCTTCCCATTCAGGCTCCAATGGCGTGACATTCACAATAATACCGCAACGTGCATAGGTCGACTTACCAAGGCATACAGTCAGCACATTTCGTGGGATACGGAAGTATTCAATAGTACGCGCAAGTGCAAAGGAGTTTGGTGGAATAATGCAGACATCCGATTCAATGTCGATAAAACTTCTGTCATCAAAGTTTTTTGGATCGACAATGGCAGAGTGGACATTGGTAAATACCTTAAACTCTCTCGCGCAACGGACATCATAGCCATAGCTGGATACCCCATAGGAAATCAGTTTTTCTCCGTTTGCATCGAAACGAACTTGATTTTCTGCATAAGGTTCAATCATGCCGTGTTTTTCGCTCATTTCACGAATCCAACGATCAGATTTTATTGCCATGACTTTTTATCCAAAGATGAACTGAATGATTGGCAGGTACTTTAACTTAAAATGGCATCAATGGAAATAACAGCCCTATTCTGGGATCATTGATAGCGCTTGGAATATTATAAATTGATCAGTGCTGAGTAGCTAATTGGAATTGAGAAGCTGACCAAGACAACTGATGCGGTACGTTGTAATTTGGCTTGCGACAACCATTTTACTTTATTGGTGGCGAGCGCTGCACCAACAGAAATCCAGAACAATGCAATTGGAAGAATCAGTGCAACAAATGTACTCATATGCGCCATATAGATTTGCTGACTGTTCCACGCCACTGCTGGAAAAATAGCTGAGGCAAATAATAACGCTTTAGGGTTGAGTAAAGTCGCACACAATAACTCACGCGGGCGAATGGTCGGCTGGTTTAAGGCCACTTCCTGATCGGCAGTACGCCATAATTTTACAGCCAGAAAAACAATATAGCCTGCGCTCAATAATTTAAGAAAAGTGGGTAATAAAGGTACAGTAGCGGAAACTTTACCGATCAGCATTCCCCATGCACTGATTGCAATGATATAGCCAATCGCCTCTGCTGGAATGAGTAATAATGATTTACGCAACCCCACCTGAATACCTGAAGATGCAAGCAAGGTGTTGGTCGGGCCAGGAGTAAGCAAAATGGTGATGACTAAACCAATAAAAAACCATGAAATCATTGAATGACCTCACTAAAAGATATTTTTACATTAATCCAATTGCTCATGCATAGCAAAATTTTAACTGTAAGCACTTATGACGGTGGATTATTTAAATAAATGTTTTATTTATATTTTTAAAATTTCAAGTCCACTTTACTCTAAAGTCACTGCATAAAAATTTGTAATTTTAAATATGGTAAATGTAACGTATTGGTTAAATAATGTTTATAAAATAACCAAGGTTTGAAGTCATTTTAAGTTTTTACTAAGTAAATGGTGCTATTTTATAGGTATACCAACTTATTTTCCTGATATGTAACCCTCAATTTATGCCTAAGCAATTCTTTCATAAATGGCTACCCTCTTCGGAAAAGGTCGCAAATTTAAAGTTTATGAGGATTTTTGGTCAACGCACCTTAAATCCATTGCTTTGGTATGTAAACCGTCGCTCAATTGCCAAGGCGATGTTTATTGGAACATTTTGGGGAATTTTACCAGTCCCTTTTCATAGCGTATTTATTATTTTGACCATTTTATGGCTGGAAGTGAACCTGCCAATTGGGCTATGTATGGCATGGCTGACCAATCCTTTTACGGTAGTGCCAATTCTATATTTAGGCTTCTGGTTTGGTACTAAAATCTATCATGTGAATATGATTAATAAAGACATGCTACTTGGGGTTCTGCACCAAATCATGAATTGGCTAAAGAACTTTGGTCATGGTCATATTGATTTTAGCTTGGCCAAGATTCTTGTTTCTGGGCTGGTCATAGAAGCGATCCTGTTTGCCGTTTTATTTTATTTCACAACACATTTGCTATGGCGGTGGAGTGTGATTTATTCATGGAATAAAAGAAAGAATGCTCAAGTCATGAATAACAAGATAAAAAAAGACCTCTAAATTTAGAGGTCTTTTACTTTAGAAGATTCGTTTGTCATCTCTTTGGCGTTTAGGCAACTTTTCCATTTGTTGTATTACAGCTTGGGCAATATTGATATAGCTTTCCGCCGCACTATCCTGTGCAATCACGCTCGGCTTACCATTATCAGCATGCTCACGAATTTTAGCATCCAGAGGCAAGCGCCCAAGCAATGGAATATGGTACTGTCCAGATAACTGATCGCCGCCGCCTGTACCAAAAATCTGCTCTTCATGACCACAGTTAGAGCAGATATGGGTAGACATATTTTCAATCACGCCCAGTACAGGAATGTTCACTTTATTAAATAATTCAATGCCTTTTACCGCATCCATAAGTGCAACATTTTGTGGTGTCGTCACAATGACAGCACCCGTGACTGGAATACGCTGCGCCAAAGTGAGTTGAATGTCTCCAGTGCCTGGTGGCATATCAATCACCAACACATCCAGATCAGGCCACAAGGTTTGATTAAACAATTGCATGAGTGCGCCTGTTGCTTTTGGCCCCCGCCAAGCCACAGGGGTATTGTTTGCACCAATCAGGTGCCCAATCGAAAGTACCGCCATGCCGTAGGCGTCAAGGGGAACAAAGTGTTCATTTTCAATCAGGGGTGTTCTACCCGCATTACCCAGCATGGTTGGAATACTTGGGCCATAAATATCTGCATCCAAGACCCCAACTTTTAAACCCAATTGCTGCAAGGCAAGTGCAAGGTTGACTGTTGTGGTTGATTTACCCACCCCACCTTTACCCGACGATACCAGAATCACATTCTGGATACGTGGATGGGCTGCCACATCACGTTGCTGCGGCGCAGCTTTTTGAATTGGTGGATTATTGGGATCAGTTTCAGCTTTAGCTGAGGCATCCATGACTGGCGGCAAATTGCTATTTTCCGCTTTAGGCTTGGATGAACAGCTATGCCCAGCTTCGCCATGTGCTACATGTTTTTGCTGGATGATATGAAGATTGAGTTCCTGAATCCCACACTTTTCCAAGGCTTCGGCAAGCTCATCATGAATCTGTTGTAGATGTTCTTTTTCTTGCGGAAAAGTATTGATGGTCAGTTGTAAAATACGACCTTGTACATTCACCTGACTAATACGGTCTTTTAAACGATTCTCTGAATATGGCAGGATATAGTTTTGTAGAACAGTTTGAATGTCATCTTCCTTGACTTCTTGCGCAGGTGAAAAAACAGATTTTAAGGAAGAAAGCCACGACATTTTGTTTACTCCAAAAACAGATCAACATATCACTGAGTTTGGTTAGTTTAGCAGTATTGCAGAATAGACGCTCACATCTACGAAGATAATTGCTCATTTTTTATAGCGTATTTTCTTCACTCAATATGAACGTCCATGATTTAGAACTTTAGCAACGATTAACCTTTGAGTTTATTTACAGCATCGGTTGCCGCTTTCTTTAAATCATCCAGCTTATTGCTCGCCTGGGCTTTCAGGTCATCAAGTTTTGCAGCAGCCTCATCTTTTAACTCAGCGGCTTTTGCCTTTGCATCATCAAGTTTATGACTTGCCTCTTCTTTAAAGTGCTCAAACTTCTCTTTCGCCGCATGTTGCGTATCAGCCAGTTTATCTTTCAGTTCATCAGCCTTGCTTGATAAAGCGGCCTTACTTTCATCATATTGCTCACTTGCATTACTTTTTAAATCATCCAGGGCTTGTTCACCTTTTTGTTTCAATTCACTCGCTTTGTCTTTTGCCTGCTGCAAGTCAGTTTTGGTTTGCTCAAGGTCTTTTGAGGCAAAGCTTTTAACATCTTCGACAGTTTCCTGACCTTTCTGTTTAATGTCTTTGCCCACCTCACTGGCTTTATCTTTTGCCTGCTGAAAATCTGCCTTGGTCTGTGCCAAGTCTTTCGCAGCAAAATCTTTTAGCTGATCAATTTTGTCATTACTCATGGTGTTATTCCTCTTGTTATGTCGTGAAAGCTACAATTGTTTTCTACCTATATTTATACAAGGTTCTGCCAAAGCTTGGCGGAATTGCTGCAAATTGAAACAATTGGGATACAGTAAGATTCAAATTATTGCCGATTGATAACTTTTTGAATTTTTGGATATAAAAATCCTATCAATGAATCAGGTCAATTTTAGACTTGAAACTCTTTTTTGGAAATTTCATATAAACTATGCTAATTTAAAGTGTAGTCAGGCTTCAGTGCTGGACGCTGAAATTCCGTGATTTTTCTCATTTTTAGTTTTCTCATCACAGCAAATGTGGATAATCTTCGGCTAACTATTGCCGTAAAATCAGTCTTGACGTTTCGATCATTTTTAGAACCATTGGGTTAATATTAAAAAAAGTATAAATAATATGGGGAATGAGTTCAGATATAATTCCGCCCTCTGAATCACAATGTATTTAAAAAATAGCATCTATGAATGAACATGAACTTTTAGAAATTCAAAATGAACTTCAAGCACAAGAAAAACGTTTGAACTATATCCTTTCGAGTAAAAGAAGAATACAGAACATGATTGATTCTTTTGAACAGGATTTGGCTGAGCAATTACTTCCTGTCATTCATAATGAAAGCAATGATCAGGCTTCCATTGAAAGTAGTCTGGCTTTGTTGGCTTGCTGGAAATTTTCTAAAGTAGAGTTTCCAAAAACAGTGCATTGGTGTAGTGAACTCACTATCAGTGACCTAACTATAAAAGATGAATTTACTGTTGCGGTTAAAGCTCAGGCATGGCTGGGTATTTTGGGAAGTGATGAGCTTTGGCAAACTCCACTCTATGCTGAAATTTTGGTTGATCCTAAAACCAATAGCTTAAAGCATTATCACATCCATTTTTTATCAAAAGGAAAAATCATTTCATTGAGAAAAAATTCAGAGCAAAGCGTAACGGTTAAACAAATGCAGAGTATGTAATCTTTTGGGATACATGCTCCTATTCCTAAAATATTAGAATAGTGTAAGGGATATAACCTTTGCCTTTATCTTTCTGCTCATCACAAAATAGCAACTATTTGCACTCATACATCCCAACACAACAATTGGTAAGATCGCAAAGTAGATCAAGATACCAATCTTCAAAGTTGAAAAATCAATGTAATTCACCTGATCTTCCAATAAAATAATGCTCACCAAAAATGTCCAACATGAAAGTAAAATCAGGCTTACTTTAATGAATTGGGACAGATCAAAAATTTTGGTAGGCAATTTCAAGAGAGCCAAAATAATTAAGTAGCCCGTAAAAGCAAAAACAACCAGAAAGGGTGTCAGATAGAGCATCACTTCCATTCCATCACTCACCACATGGATTAAATGATTTTGCTGAAAATTTAAAAACAGGCAAAACGGAATTACAAAACTAAGGACAGAAACCAAACTTGCCAATAACGATGCACAGACTAAATTCCAAGATCGCATTTTTCTCTCCCAGCGATTTAATGCTGTGTTTATTTTCATTCAAACAGACGTACTTTGATTGAAGCCAAAGTGAAGTTTTGATGAAGTCTCAAACTAGCATAAGCAGTCTAATCCGATTAAAAAGATTTCACCGATTCCCTTGTGCAAGTCTGTCTTAAGTCATGTAAAATCATCCACCTTGTAAATACGAATGAGAGAACAATATCCGTGCGTAAAATTTTAGTCACCAATGCCCTCCCTTATGCCAATGGTCCAATCCATATGGGACACTTACTCGGTTATATCCAGGCAGATATTTGGGTTCGTGCGATGCGTGCAATGGGTCATGACGTGACTTACGTATGTGCGGATGATGCTCACGGTACAGCGATCATGCTGCGTGCTGAAGCCAATGGCATCAGTCCAGAAGCGCAAATTGCCAATGTTCAGAAAGAGCATATTCGTGACTTTGATGGCTTTGGTGTGCATTTCGATCACTATGATTCAACCAATAGTGATGAGAACAAGGCTCGTTCAGAAGAAATTTATATTAAGAACCGTGAAGCAGGCAATATTGCAATTCGTCCTGTCACACAATTGTTTGACCCTGAAAAAGGCATGTTCCTGTCTGACCGCTTTATTAAAGGTACTTGCCCAAAATGTAAATCTGAAGATCAGTACGGCGATGCCTGCGAAGTCTGCGGTACAACCTATAACGCAACAGAATTACTTGATCCACGCTCAACCTTGAGTGGTGCAACGCCTGTAGAAAAATCATCAGACCACTACTTCTTTAAGCTTCCTAATTTTGCTGAATATTTGCAAAAATGGACGCGTGATCAAGGTCGTTTACCTGTTTCGATTGCCAATAAGCTGGATGAATGGTTCGATGCTGGTTTATCAGATTGGGATATTTCCCGTGATGCACCTTATTTTGGTTTTGAGATTCCAGATGCGCCAAACAAATATTTTTATGTTTGGGTCGATGCGCCGATTGGTTATATGTCGAGTTTTGAAAACTATATCAAGACCAAGCGTCCAGATTTAAGTTTTGATGATTTCTGGAAAAAAGATTCACAAAATGAAGTCTACCACTTCATTGGTAAAGACATTGTTTATTTCCATGCGCTGTTTTGGCCTGCCATGCTTGAGGGTGCAAACTACCGCACACCATCAGGTTTATTCGTAAATGGTTTCCTGACTGTGAATGGTCAGAAGATGTCAAAGTCTCGTGGCACATTCATTAAAGCTGAGACCTATTTACAGCATTTGAATCCTGAATATTTACGCTATTACTTTGCCTCCAAGCTTTCTGACAAAGTTGAAGATTCAGACTTAAATCTGGATGACTTTGTACAAAAGGTAAATTCGGACCTGGTTGGTAAAGTGGTGAATATTGCCAGCCGTTGTGCGAAATTCATTAACAGCAATTTCAACAATACTTTATCCAGTACCTGTGCTGAACCTGAGCTGGTTCAAAGCTTTATTGATGCTGGTGATTCGATTGCCAAGGCATATGAAGCACGCGAGTTTTCTGCGGCAATTCGTGAAATCATGGCCTTGGCAGACCGTGCCAACCAGTATATTGATGAGAAAAAACCGTGGGCACTTGCCAAGCAAGAGGGTCAGGAGCAACAGGTGCATGATGTTTGTTCGGTGGGGATCAACCTGTTCCGTCAGCTTGCGGTTTACCTGTCACCTGTATTGCCAACGCTTGCTGCACAGGTTCAGGCATTCTTACAGCTTGCAAGCTTTGACTTCGAATCTCGCAAGCAGATTTTAGTGGCTCACGAAATTGCACAGTTCCAGCCATTAATGCAGCGTGTTGACCCAAAAGCGGTTACGGCAATGGTGGATGCATCTAAAGATTCTTTGGCTGCTGCGGCAGAAGTGCCAAAAGCTGAGAAGAAGAAAGAGAAGAAAGCCGAGAAGAAGCCTGAACCTAAAGTGGGTGAAGCTGAAATCATTGGTATTGAAGATTTTATGAAAGTTGACCTCCGTGTAGCTGAAGTTTTAGAAGCTGCAACGGTAGAAGGTTCTGATAAATTACTTCAATTAACTTTAAATATTGGTGAAGCTGAGCCACGTAATGTATTTAGTGGCATTCGTGAGTTTTATCAGCCAGAAGATTTAAAAGGCAAATTAGTAGTGATGGTCGCGAACCTTGCACCTCGTAAAATGCGTTTTGGTATTTCTAACGGTATGGTACTTGCAGCAGGTAATGGCGAAGGTGTTTGGGTGATCTCACCTGAATCTGGCGCTAAAGCTGGTGATAAAGTGTCTTAACCCATTATTTCCCTTCATCTCAAAAAGACTCATTTATGAGTCTTTTTTATTGATTTTTTTAAATAAATACATAAGATGCATACGCTTTTATTTTTTAATTTATAAGGGGTTTTTTATGAAAAAGTTTTTAGCGCTTGCAACTGTAACAGCAATGTTATTTTCAACAGGATGTGCAGTTCGTATTGCTGATATGACTGTTGCATCCACCAAGAATTATAATATTAACTCCAACCAGTTTATTAAAGGACAACGTGTCATCGGCGAAGACAAAGTACCTGTAATCCTGTTTCCTCTTGGTATGCCGAACTTTAAAACTGCAATAGATCGTGCAATTGAGAAGAACCCTTGTTCTGTTGCATTATCTGATGTGGTGATTACCCAGTTAAATCAGGCTTTTCTGGTGGGCCAAGTTGGCTATCGAGTAGAGGGAACTCAAATTATTGATTTGTCTCAACCAAACTGCAAAAAGTAAATTTAGAATAAGTGATTGAAGAGTGTTAACCCACTCTTCAATTGATTCCTATCATTTAGCAAGCACCATCCACAATACCTCACTGCTAAAAGAGCCATCTGCCTGAATCTGATAATATTGCTGGGTTTGATCAGATGCTTTTCGCTGTAAATAGCGTATGGTTTCAACCGCATGTTCAGGTGTCTGCATCCGCTGCGTCCAGCTTTGAAACTCTAAATCCAGACTTTGCTTTTCAACAGTTTCAACTTTAAACCCTGCATATTCAGCAAAGTGCATCCATTCCTGTAAACTATAATTTCGCACATGGCTTGGATCACGGATGGTTTCTATGGTCTGGAAAAATGTATCCATAACAGGATTTGCATTTCCTAAAATATCGACAATCACAAGCTTGCCATTTTTAGCCAAAACTCGATATATTTCGCTCATTGCCTGCATCACATTCTGCCAATGATGCGCTGAATAACGTGTGATCACACAGTCAAAACTCTGATCTGCAAACGATAAGGATTCCGCAGCACCTTGCTGACCAATCACATTATGAAAGCCTCTTTCCCTGCTTTGTTGAGCAACCAACTCCACCATAGACGGCGTTAGGTCATAAGCCACAACCTCATCCACACATGGGGCGATCTGGTAAGTGACATGCCCGCCCCCACAGCCCAAATCCAACATCCTTTTAAATTGATGCGCTTGAATCAACTTTCGCATTTTTTGAAATTCAATCCCCTGCGCATGGACTGCACTGTTTAAATAGGCTTGAGATTTATCCTGATATTGCTGCTGGTTCACTTGATGCTGGGTGGTCATGTTCTTATCCTTGCGATGTTTGGTTATATTTAAAATAACCAACCCAAATCAAAAATAAAAATGATCAATTTTAATAAAATTAATAAAAATAAATTATCAGTTAAAATCCAATTAAACTGGCTGCCACATTGATTGCAACTGCCAAAATCACCGTATTAAACATAAAAGCCAAAACGCAGTGAAAAATGTTCAGATGCCTGACCTCAGAAGTGGTAATGGACACATCCGCTGTTTGTGCCGAAGTGCCAATGATGTAACTGAAATAAATAAAATCGAGATAATCAGGCTGATCTGTTTTGGGGAAATCCAGTCCAGCATCCTCATGGCGGCTTTTGGCAAGATAATAGTCATGGGCATAGTGAATGGCAAACAGGGTATGCAACATCAGCCATGTTGAAAAAATAGTGCCAATGGTCAGCAAAATAAGAACTCCCTTAAGAACAGCCTGATCTTTGGGAACATGGCTCAGTTGTACCACAATGGAGATGAAACAAACCACGATTGCAATCAATACAACAGTCAGGATCATCCATTTCCCCTCATCCTGTTGTCTGGCCCGCTGTAAAATATGGCTTGCATCCAAGTGCCACATCATGCGTAAGGTGAGAAATAAATACAGCCAGATGGCGGTGTTCCATCCCAACTGTAGGCAGGTCGCCCATTGCCAGTTAGTGAAAAAATGCAAAGCGGTATAGATCAGCAAACCCAGTAAAAATGTCGAAGACAAATAGGGACGGTGTTTTACTCCTTTCGCCAAACGATAGATCAACGCCTGCATTTTTCACCTCTTTTCATTTTTATCTGCAATGAACTTATACTTATTTTTACCACTGTCTGATTGAATAAAAATTAGTAAAAACAACTCTTTTACTTAATTTCAACAAAATAATTTCCATTTCAATATTTACAACGGACAAAATTGTCCGTTAAATTCAAGTGAGCAATAAAGGTCTACTTTTCACATTATGACAAAACGCCAACAACTTGCAGCACATAACCGTGATGAACTGCTTCATGCTGCCGAGGAAATTTTTCGTAGCTACGGTGTTCATGTGCCGTTACAGGTCATTATTGACCATGCTGGCGTGGGTCGGGCGACCTTTTATCGTAATTTTTCAGATCGCAAGGCCTTAATGGCCGCCTTGCTCGAACAGGCCATTACCCGACTGGAGCAGCGGGCACAAGCGCTGCTTCCCTTTGAAGATGGCTTTATCCGTTTGATTGAAAGCCACATTGAACAGCTTCCGCATCTGGTGGTGCTGATTGATTACTGGCGCATCATTGATCGTCAGGACCCAATCATGCTAAACATTTATGAACGGCGTGACAAAGCATTACAACCACTGATTGACCAGGCCATACAACATCAATTATGCCGTGATGATTTAACAACAAAAGATTTTGCCCTGATTACGGCGATTCTCGGTTCTTCATTTCAGGGACATACAGGCCAGGATCAGGTGCAACTTGCAAAACGGGCAATAGAATTATTATTAAACGGCATTAAAGTGTAGTTCGAGGAATAACATGGATAAAACACCTCGCTATCTTGAGACACCTCCAGATTGGTCGGCAGACGAGCGTCCAACCCTGCCTGGTTCGCCTGCGGCAATTGCCCATGCAACCCCGAAACGTCTGGCCTATTTTATTATTGGTCTATTTATTGCGGTTGCCGCCAGTTTAAGTAATGGCTTTATTGTAGCCAATTTACCAATTTTTCAGGGTGAGTATGGTTTAACGCCCTCTCAGGCGGCATGGCTGCCCGCAGCCTATGTCATGGCAAATGTCAGTTCCAACCTGATCCTGTTTAAAGCCCGTCAGCAATATGGTTTACGCCTGTTTTCAGAAATTGGTTTGCTGGTGTTTATTGGCGTACTGATTCTGCACATCTTTGTTAAAACCTATGAAATGGCGCTGTTTGTACGTTTTATTGCAGGGCTGGCCGCTGCTCCGCTTAGTTCGCTGGGTATGTATTACACCATGCAGGCCTTTAGCAAGGCTGATATGCCAAAAGGGATTTATCTGGCTTTTGGATTCCAGCAACTTGGTTTGCCTTTGGCATGGATCATTTCGCCCTATCTGCTCAGTGCCAATCAATGGGATGTGATTTACACCTTTGAGCTGGGTCTGGCAATTTGCTGCCTGGCGATGGTGGTGTCACTTAAACTGCCACGCAGCCTGCGTTTAGAGGTCTTTGAAAAGCAGGATTTCTTTACCTTTGCCCTACTCGCCCCTGGGTTTGCCTGCCTGTGTATTGTACTGACTCAAGGGCCAATCCTGTGGTGGTTTAACAGTCCTTGGCTGGCCTATACCTTGATTGTTGGTTTCTGTCTGGTTGTTCTGGGATTGACCTATGAGCATTATCGTAGAAACCCATTGATCATGACCCGCTGGCTGGCGACAGGTGATTTGCTCAGTTTCGTGGTGAGTGCCTTTGCCTTACGCCTGCTGATGTCAGAACAGAGCTACGCCGCTGTGAATTTCCTCAAAACCATGGGCATGGGACCAGACCAGTTTGTGCCACTGTATGTAGTGATCTTCTGCGGCACCATTGCAGGTTCGGTGTTTAGCGCGCTAACCTTTCATCGTGAACGTTTGATCCTGAACTTATTCCTAGCCGAAATCCTGATCCTGATCGCCTGTGCGCTAGATTATCATCTCACCAGTGATGTGCGTCCTGCCAATTTCTATCGTAGCCAGTTTTTGGTGAGCTTTGCTGGCGGTGTGTTTATTGGTCCCCTGCTATTATTGGGCTTTATGCGTACCCTACAGCGTGGTCCACAATATGTAGTGACCTTTATTGTACTGTTCTCAGCCACGCAAAACTTTGGTGGCTTGGTCGGATCATCATTCTTTAACACCTATCAACAGCATCAGACCAATAATTATAAGGTTGAAATAAACAGTGAATTAGATCCAACCGATCCATTGGTCACGCAACGTCTACAGGCTTATCAGCATAGTGCAATGGTGAGTAGCAACGATCCTGTCTTGCAAAACAATCAGGCGCTACAAAACCTGAATAAAGTGGTTACCCGTGAGGCACAGGTGCGTGCCTATAACGATGTGATTGTACTGAATGGCATTTTTGCCGTTGTTTTACTGCTATGGGGGTTATTTAAATATGTACGCAATAAATACCTGACCCGAAAGAATCTGCAAGCAGCCAGTTAACGCCTAATCGTATTTGATTGAGAAAACATGATGTCTGAACAAGATAAACCAGAAAATAATAGTGCTCAAAATGCTGAGCAGAACGAAACGCCACAACCCGTAAAGGTACAGGAAACTGTGCCTCAAATACCACCGCCTCCACCACCGCCCACCAGCAAGCTCATCAAAACCAAACGCTCTACCCTATGGTGGATGCTGCTGGTTTTAATTGTCGGGATTACCATTATTTTATGGGCATGGCGCATTGGCCCATTTCATACAGCGATTGAACAAACCGACAATAGCTATGTCAAAGGTAAAACCACCATTCTTTCCTCACAGATCAATGGCTATATCAAGGATGTAAGGGTCAAGGACTTCGATCAGGTCAAGCAGGGTCAGGTCTTGATGCACATTGATGCCACCACCTATGACCAAAAGGTGACACAGGCAGTTTCAGGAGTCGAGCAGGCACAGAATAGCCTTGCCAATCAAAGCCAGGCCATTGCCCAACGTCAGGCCGATGTGGTGGCGGCACAGGCCAAACTGGATCAGGTCAAGGCACAGTATGATTTATCCGTTGCACAGCTCAAACGCTATCAGCAACTGGGAGACAGCGGTGCGGCATCAAAATCGGAACAGGACAAGGCTGCTGCCGATGCCCAAAACAACCTCGCCTTGCTCAAGCAGGCCCAAGCCAATATTCTGGTGGCGCAAGAGGCGTTAAAAACCGCACAAGTGGCAGAAGCAGGTTTAAAGGCACAAGTGAACAGTGCCCAGGCACAGCTCGATCAGGCCAACACCACCAAGGATTACAGCACCATTGTTGCTCCGCTGGATGGTCAGTTGGGTGAAGTGAATCCACGTGTCGGTCAATACGTGGCTGCGGGAACACAGTTGCTTTACCTGATTCCCAAACAAACCTGGGTGATTGCCAACTTTAAGGAAACCCAGATTGCCAATATGAAAGTTGGGCAAAAAGCCTATTTCACCGTTGATGCCATGAATCACCAGAAGTTTACAGGTCATGTGGAACAGATTTCCCCTGCTGCGGGTTCAGAATTCAGTGTACTCAAACCTGATAATGCCACAGGCAACTTTACCAAAGTGGTGCAACGTATTGCGGTACGCATCGCCATTGATCCAGAACAAAAAGGCATGGAAAACCTACGTCCTGGTATGTCGGTGATCACGTCGGTGGATACCGACTCATAAACCAACACTGACATTCTCAATCAAATGCATTTACAATGTGGTCAAATTCATTTCTCGTTCGCAAAAAATGTTTGATCACATTGCTTTTCCCATCCCTTATCAAACATTGCAACTTCCCCAGCCTGTTCAACTGACCATCAAACGCCTTGACCAGATTCATCCCCAGATTTCGGGCAACAAGTTTTTTAAACTGAAATACAACCTCTTGGCAGCACAACAGCAAGGTTTTACCCAAGTCCTTACCTTTGGCGGTGCATTTTCCAATCATATTGCCGCAACAGCCTTTGCAGCACAGCATTTTGGTTTTCAAAGTATTGGCATGATTCGTGGTGAAGAACTGGCTTCGCAACCATTCAATCCAACGCTACAAACAGCACATGATTTGGGTATGCAACTGCATTTTTTCAGTCGGGCTGAATATCGTTTACGCCATCAAACGGAGTATCTGCAAAAGTTGCAGCAACAATACCCGCAGGCCTTTATTATTCCAGAGGGTGGAAGTAATGCACTTGCCATTCAAGGGACACAGGAAATTCTCTCCCCTGATGATATGGAAAATTATGACGTGATTTGTTGTGCGGTTGGTACAGGCGGAACCCTTGCAGGCATCATTGAAAGCAGCTCGGAACAACAGCATATTTTAGGCTTTTCAGCCTTGAAAGGTGATTTTCTCAAACAGGACATTCAACAATGGACTGATAAAAGCAATTGGTCTTTAACCGATGCCTATTGTTGTGGTGGTTATGCCAAAACCACACCTGAACTGCTGCAATTTATACAGCAATTCGAAAAACAATATGATATCCCATTGGAACAGGTGTATACCGCTAAAATGATGATGGGACTTCTTGATTTAATCCAGCACAATCATTTCCCTGCCCACACTCGAATCTTGGCGATTCATACAGGAGGGTTGCAGGGAAAGCTTAAAGCATATTAAAACCTCCACAAATCTTTTATAATTGCCCGCTTTTCGTCTACTGAGTAATACTCATGGTTCATCAAGTTGATGTTGTTGTTTTAGGTGCGGGTGCATCAGGCTTGATGTTGGCTGCTGAAGCAGGCAAACGTGGACGTTCAGTTGTGGTACTGGAAAAAGCCAACAAGGTCGGTAAAAAAATTCTGATGTCGGGAGGTGGTAAATGCAACTTTACCAATCTGGATGTTGAACCCTCCAACTATCTTTCAGAAAATCCACACTTCGTGATTTCAGCCCTGAGTCGTTACACCAACTGGGACTTTATTGGCTTGGTCTGCGAATATGGCATTGAATACGAAGAACGCAAGCATGGCAAACTGTTTACCCTGAATGGCGCCAAGGAAATTCTGGAACTGTTGCTTTCAGAATGTGACAAAGCCAAACAGATCAAAATTCAAACCCACTGCGAAGTTCAGCAGGTAAAAGCTCTGGCAAATTCAGGTTTTGTCATTGAGACCAACCAGGGAACTTATCAGTGCGAATCGCTGGTTGTTGCAACAGGTGGGTTATCAATCCCAACACTGGGCGGTTCTGGATTTGGCTATGAACTTGCACAGCAGTTTGGACATCATGTTTTCCCTACCCGTGCAGGTCTGGTCCCCTTTACCTTTTCAGACCATTTTAAGGAAGTTACAACACGCTTAAGCGGTAATGCACTAGATGCCACCTTAATCAATGGTCGTCATCAATTTACCGAAGCCCTGCTGTTCACCCATCGTGGTTTAAGTGGCCCAAGCTCATTGCAGCTTTCAAACTACTGGCATGTAGGGGAAAGCTTCAACATTGATTTCTTTCCAGGCCAGGATTTCGTGCAATTTTTTAAGGAAAGGAAAAAAGTACAGCCTAAAGTATTACTCCGTACCCTGTTAAATGAATTCACTGCAAAAAGTATCGTGCTGGAATTACAGCAGCTGATTTGGGCTGAGCAAAGTGAAACGGCAATTGGAAACATCAGTGACCTGCAACTTGAACAGATTGCGGCGCAACTGCATGCATTTACGGTGAAGCCATCGGGAACGGAGGGTTATCGTACTGCCGAGGTCACGCTTGGTGGTGTGGACACCAGCGAAGTATCCTCAAAAACCATGGAAAGCAAGAAGCAGAAAGGCTTGTATTTTATTGGTGAAGTACTTGACGTGACAGGCCATCTAGGGGGGTATAACTTCCAGTGGGCATGGTCATCTGCCCAAGCCGCAGCCCAATTTGTCTAGCTGTTTTTCAGTACACCACAGTGTTTTGCACTACCATTGAAATATTTTAACTTCGTTCGTCTGAAGAGTTTGCTGCCTCTGAGGAAGATGCCTGCTGAGTATTTTCAATCGGTTTCTCTTTCACTGAACCCGACTTGGCAACCACAAACTTATACGCACTGGCCAAAAAGCCTACAGTGATGCCTGCAATAATAATGGGTGCGAATACGCGATTTGGCCTCTTCATTTTATCCTCCTATAGACTTTTTATTTTGGGGCTGTTGATATTTTATAAATGAATTGCGTTGTAGGCTAAAATTTCATCAGACTAGGCATGAAACGTAGGTAATAGCAAACCTATTGCCAAGTTTCATAACGAAGTATGAGGGGATTTTAGCCACAACCCTACGGGACAGGGATATTTTACTTGCGGAACGTTGTTCCTCATACTACGTTATGAAACATTCATTTAGAATGACTAAATTTCATGTTTCATGCCTTGTATCACCTAAAAAATTTCCTCTGTCGCAATCATAGATAAAGTATCATCAGCCCCTATACAAACAAAACGACCACCCTGCCTAGAGTGGTCGAATTGATCAAAAAAATCAAAGATTATTTTTACTATTCATCCGAATATGGAGGAATCGGTGGTTTTGGATTCTCTGGATTGATTGGTGTTGGCGCTATCGGATTCACTGGATTGGCTGTAGCAGGAGTCGCTGGACTCACTGGGTTGTTTGGCGTCATCTCATTTTGACGCAACGGATTTGGATGTTTTGCCTCAGTTTTTGCTTTATCCAACAGATCACTGAGCAAACGTTCCGCAGGTTGACGACCACCTAGACCAAAAGCCAGAGCAAACGCGACAGCAACTGAACCGAGGGTTAAGCCAAATGCGAGGTTCACAATAGAGTCAGCAATACCCATTGCCCTTAAGCCCATCGCAATCACCAAGCCCATAATTAGAATACGGACCAGATTGCCCAACCAGCGTGAGCTATTGTATTCACCACGTTGAACCACATTGGCGACCACATTGGCCAGCCAGAAGCCGACAACCAGAATTACCGCACCAAGCAGGATACTGGCACCAAACTGGATAAACATCGCGATCAGCACACTGACCTGTTCCAAACCAAGTCGGTCAGCAGCCTCTGAAACCGCGAACAACATGGTAAAGAACACAATCAAACAACCGATGATATCTGAAACACGGGTTTGTCCAAGGAAGCGTTGTACATCCAGCTTCATTGGAATTTCATCAACACCCGCTCCTGAAACCAGTTCAGCCACCAAACGTCCAACAAAACGGGAAACCACATATGCCACGATCAGGATCAGACCAGCAGCAATAATTTGTGGAATCGCATACATGATTTGATTGAGCATTGCGGTGGCAGGTTGGGAAATTGCCTCTATACCCAGTGCTTCAAATGCCACGATCAAGGCCGTGATAATAATAATGGCAAAAACAAATGAACCCAGGAATTTGGATACATTGGAGTTCTTAAACAAACCTATTTTTTCTGCCTGTGTCTGCAAGCCAAGGCTATTACTCAAGCCCTCAACAATACCACGCACAATTTTTGCCAGAATGTAGCCCACAAAAATGATGACACCCGCAATAAACAGGTTCGGCAAATAAGCAACCGCCTCATTCACCATATTCTGTACAGGAATCAACAGGCCTGTCAGGCCTAGAATAGACAGCACAATCGGCAAGAACAGCAACAAGACCAGCCAGTAGAAGATTTCACCAATATTACTGCTGAGTGAGCCTACACCCACCTCATTGCTGAGCTTCTCGTCCATTTCCGTTCTGGCAAGCACATTGGTTAGTCCTGCCTTGACCAGCCCTGCCACAATCCAGCCAATAAAACCGACTGCAACGGCCGCCAGCAGGTTTGGAATAAAGGCCAGAATCCGACCAACCATATTGCTGAATGGATCACTCACGCCACTGATGTTCAGCACATTCAATGCACCGACAACAGCAAGGATAATCACAAACCAGAAAACCAGTTTGGAAATCAGGTTTTCAATATTTGGTGTATGACCAGTGGCAGAAGACAATCTATGATTGGTGTTTAGTTTCTGGAGTAACTTTTTCACGCCAGCGGCAACAATCAATGCAATAATCCAACCTAAAAGTAAGATAACAATTGCCGCTAAAATTGGGTGAAACTGGTCCCAATAATACATTGCGTCGAATCCTCCTCTCTGGGAGGGATCATTAAAATATTCATTCATGTGTTGTTATCCTTATGTTGTGTTTTAAAATTAATCAAACCACCCATGATCGCTCTATAACCAAGAACATAACTTATGGATGTCTCAACCTTAATTTTTGTCTATTTTCCAATCAACAAACGGCAGCACTAATACAACAAAAAGTCCGCATAATTTTGCAAAAAAGCTCATTGATTCACACCAATGAGCTTTTTCAATTCAACAGGTTTTGGTCTAAAAATAAACGATCTAGGCATCCAAAAGTACCGACTGCATATGAGACAGCATTGCCTGTGCAGTTGGATTCGCTGAATGATCCGCGACCATATAAACAAGAAGTGCAATCAGGAAAATCCCCACAATGATCAACATATAAACGGGTAGTTTCCTTTTCTTTGCAATTTCCTCTCGACTCGCCACATGAGGTTGTGGCTTACTAAAATCATGCATGATAGCTAGCCCTCATCCTTTTTATTTCTCAGGCTTTTATCTTAGCAACTGCTTATGTTGCATTGTGTGAAAAAGCTTCGGACTATCGTTGTTGCTGTTGCAAAACTCTACTGTTTCTTCTTTGTTTTTTGTTTAAAATATAGGCGGTTTAGAAAACGCTAAAAATAGGCTATACTACGCGCCCTCATTTCCTAAATGTTCTGCTTTATGTCCTACCAACAGCAAAGTGTCTCACTTGATCTAGATACGGATGTAACCCATCAGTGTTTTCTACATTACACACGAGATGAGCATTTGATTGGACTGATTGAGTTCAACAAACCCAGCTATATCATGAAATGGGGCGACCTTGAATATTTCCGCCGCCGTACCGAAGAACTTTCAGTGATGCCTTTTCCTGAATGCATCAATGCAATGATTGTGGATATCCGTAATGTTCAGGCTTTTCTGGACAATGAGGTTCCAATCTTGCCGTGGCGTTTGCTTGAGGAAGAATGCCCTGTTCGCCTTGTGGTGCCACAGGAACGTTTGGAACACTATGCAGGACTGTTTGAACCCACATGGCTCACAACCGATGTCGATACCGCCATTCAGGAAATCCGTGAATTTATGGATATGTTTGTACATTAAGACATATCCAGTCCGCCCAAGATTACCAATAATTCTCCACCGCAATATTTCCCTCACCACGGCGGTTCATAGTCAAGCCACGCTGTTTTAAGGCTTCCTTGGTATCTTCCACCATTTGTGGATTGCCACACAACATGACATGGCTGCTTGCTGGACTCAATTCTGATCCCGCCGCCTTTTCCAGCTCACCATTTGCAATCAGAACTGGTAAACGGTCATGTAAAGCCGCATCTGGATCACGGGTGATAATTGGAATAAACCTAAAGCCTGAGTGCCCCTCACCAAAAAGGTTGGCGATTTCCTGAATACGGTCAACATAGGCCAGTTCGGATGCGGTACGAACACTGTAGACCAAATTGATTTGTTGATATTTATTCCAGGTTTCAAAGTCTTGCAACATTGATAAAAATGGTGCCAAACCCGTTCCCGTTGCCAACAGCCATAAATCCTGTGGTAAAGGCTGCTGATAACGTGCCAGAGTTAAATAGCCATAAGATATTTTTTCAAGATACAGCTCATCACCAACCTTTAAATGTTGCAGGTTTGAGGTAAAAGCCCCATCGGGAACGACAATTGAAAAAAATTCCAGCGTTTCATCAAATGGCGAAGACACCACTGAGTAAGCACGCACTACCAGTTCATCACCAACCATTAAACCAATACGGGCAAACTGCCCTGCGGTAAATTTAAAATGCGCTGGTCGGGTCATGGTGAAACTAAACAGATTGTGGGTCCAGCGATGTACAGATAAAACCTTTTCTACGCTAAATTTTTCAATTGACATGATTTGAACGTGGCACGAAACAGTGAGCTCATGTTAGCATGATCAGATAATTCATGAATACTTTTAAACTCAAACGGTAAGGCTTTTAACATGCGCATGACATTACGCCAATTGGCTGTTTTCGTGGCGGTCGCTCAAGAGGGAACTGTAACCAAGGCGAGTGATGCTGTCCGACTCACCCAAAGTGCGGCAAGCATGGCCCTGGCCGATTTGGAAGATGGTCTTGGCGCACCATTATTTGACCGCTTGGGCAAGCGCTTGCAGTTAAATGATCTGGGCCGTTTTTTGTTGCCGCAGGCCCTGGAAATTTTAGGTCGTTGTGAATCGTTTGAACAGGCCGCCAAGGGTGAGTTACAAAGTATTGACCTACGTTTGGGTGCGACCCTGACCATCAGTGACTACCTGATGCCTGACCTTATGGCAGATTTTTTACAGCGCCATCCACAGGCACATTTACAGTTACAGGTGGGCAATACTCGTCAAATGATTGAAGCGGTGAACCAGTTTCAGCTTGATCTGGCTCTGATTGAGGGCTCATGCCATTTGCCCCAGTTACAGTGCATCCATTGGCGTGATGATGAATTAGCAGTGTGTTGTGCTCCACAGCATCCCTTAACGCAGTTAAACCGTCCACTCACCCCAACAGACTTTAATGATGTGGAATGGATCTTACGTGAAGAGGGTTCAGGCACACGTGAAGTCTTTGACAACGCAATTTTAAAAGACCTACCTGATGCCAACATTCGCCTTACCCTAGGTCATAATGAGGCCATCCTAAAAATTGTTGCCAATGGTCTGGGGATGACCTGTGTATCACGGCTTGCGATTGAACCGCTTCAGGAAAAAGGGCAATTGGTCATTCTGGATACACCTTTCTGGGAACTCACCCGTCCCCTGTTTATGTTGGTACATCGTCAGAAGTATCAGGGTCCTGGTTTAAAGGCATTCTTACAATTTTGTGAAGATCAGGTGTAAATAAAACACCAAAGCCAAATATTTTAGCTTTGGTGTATTTTTACAGCATGAATTAATACTAATATTTATTGTACAGGATTCCCTTCAATCATAATTTGATCGCCTTGTTCCTTAAAATTAATGATATAGCTTATATGTTCTTGATTATTTAAGGCTAGATTTGCCTGACAAGACAATATTGCATCCTTATTCGTATCAATTACTGCTGTGTCAACTGAAATTGATTTTATATGATAAGTTTGAGCATAAGTCCCGTC
Source organism: Acinetobacter thutiue (assembly GCF_030385805.1). Classification (NCBI taxonomy): domain Bacteria; kingdom Pseudomonadati; phylum Pseudomonadota; class Gammaproteobacteria; order Moraxellales; family Moraxellaceae; genus Acinetobacter; species Acinetobacter thutiue. The sequence continues at coordinate 77,050 of NZ_JAUDZE010000002.1, read as the reverse complement.
ATTAAACATTTGCATAATTGATTTTTTAACACGGTCACTTGAGCAATCTTTTAAATCATATTTTGAAACGATACCCACATCGAATAAATCCAAAAAGTAATTTCTTATTGGATCAAAATATATATAGCCTATTACAGCAAGAATAATGACAATTATCAGATTCGTATAAGCCTCACTCTCATTTTCTTTTTCTACTGCTTGCTGTTTTTTCTGCAATAACTCGTCATTTGGCGCCCCACAATGGATACATGCTTCTGAACGATCACTATATTCCTTATCACATTCCAAACATTTTTTAAGCATATATAACCTTTTATTTTTTAAAGAATAAAGGAGTTATGCTAGCATGTGATTACACAGGCTTACAATACTGCTTATCTTGTACCCTAATTATGAAAGACAAAAAAAATCCTTTCACAAAATTAAAGGCGAATAATTAACTACCAATAAAACAATTCAAGATAACTAACGTCGGAAATTTGACAGTAATTCGCTGGTGATGGCCTTATTATGAGCCATGATTTTGTTTTTCTTGGTTTTCGCAGGGTTTGAATCGACACACTCAATCTTGACCGCCTTAAACTTTCCCTCATTTTCCTGCACTAAAAACTTAACTTTTTCATTTCTCTTTGGCTCACCCTCTGATGCAGGATAGTCTGAGATATGAAAAAACACGTCTCCTTCAGCAGTGGCAATAAAACCAAATCCCTTGTCTGGATTATATTGTTTAATTTTTCCCTGATAGAATTCTTGCTTCATGGCCTGCACCCAATTTTATAAAGACGATGGGAATAGTATATAAAAATTAAAAAGAGACGTTCGATCTTTCCTTAAAAATTTATGGATAGATTACGTCTCTTTTCAATCTATTTTAAAAATTAGTCTTTCTGGACACTACCAAAAATCTTGTCGCCCGCATCACCCAGACCAGGGACAATATAGCCTTCTTCATTTAAGCCCTGATCAATCGAAGCGGTATAAATACGCACATCTGGATGAACCGCCTCAACTTTAGAGATGCCTTCAGGTGCGGCAACCAGCACCATCACCCGAATGTCCTTGCAACCACTTGCCTTTAGCACATCAATTGCAGCAATCAACGAATTCCCTGTCGCAAGCATCGGGTCAATAATCATGGCCAAACGGTTAGCAACATCAGGCACCAGTTTTTTATAATAGGTACGAACCTCCAAAGTTTCCTCATTCCGTTCCAGGCCCAACACACTCACCTTAGCACTTGGAATCAGGTTAAGCACGCCCTCCAGCATCCCAATTCCAGCACGCAGGATTGGAACAATGGTAATCTTTTTTCCTGCAATGCGTTGGGTTGTGACCTTGCCTGTCCAGCCATCAATTTCATCATCCGACATCGGCAAGTCCTTGGTTGCCTCATAGGTCAGCAACATCGTGACTTCTTGCGCCAACTCACGGAAATTCTTGGTGCTGATGTCTGAACGGCGGAGCAGACCAAGTTTATGGCGAATCAACGGATGGCGAATTTCCTGAATAGACACGAGTGAGTACCTAAATAAATATTAATCTTTATCTATTATAAAACGTTTTTTTACTCTTCAATAAAAAAGCCCCCAATTTTTGGAGGCTTTTTTGTACAAATCAGAGTATTACTGCTGTTGTGACAACATGAAATGCAATGGAGAAAGAATCTCAGACTTCAATGCAAGGTTGATCATTGGGTCTGGATAGATGCCCAGGAGTAATACAAGTAATGCGGCACCGAGTACCATAATACCACCCACCTTGGTTCCCCAGTGTGCATCGGCATCAATACGTGGAACATCTGGTGGAGTCATATACATCACCACCATCACACGTAAATAGTAATACAAACCGATACCACTACCCACCACAATCATTGCAGCCAGGAACCAGTGCTGGGTTGTCACCGCTGCCATCACCACAAGGAACTTACCAATAAAGCCCGCTGTTAATGGAATACCAGCCAAGGACAGCATCATCACAGTTAAGGTCGCTGTCAGGATCGGACGGCGCCAGAACAAACCACGGTAGTCAGCGAGGCTTTGCGCTTCATCCACATTGTTGTATGGACTGGACATCAACGCCACCGCACCGAACGCACCGATTGTGGTCAATACATAGGTGATCACATAAACGGTGACACTGCCCAGACTTGCATAGGTCATGCTAATCAGTGCGATAAGCAAGTAACCAAAATGCGCAATCGAAGAATAACCCAGAATACGTTTCAAGTTGACTTGACGCACAGCCAGCAAGTTACCTACCAAGATCGACAGCACAGCAATCACCGTTAAAACGGTAACCAATGATTCAACCAGAATCGCGCCTGAAGTCAACAGGTAACGAACAAACAGGCCAATGGTTGCAACTTTTGCTGCGGTTGCCAGGAATGTTGCCATTGGTGCTGGCGCACCTGCATACACGTCTGGCGTCCATTTATGGAATGGTGCAAGCGAGAGTTTGAATGCAACGGCAAAGATGATTAAACCTAGGCCCAACAACACCATTGGCTGTTTGATGGCGGTAAATAATGCCTGAACAGAATCATAGAATGACAATGAGCCTGTATAGGCATAGATATATGCCATACCCATCAACAACATGGCAGACGCAGTCGCAGAAAGCACAAGGTACTTAATCCCCGCTTCCAAAGACTGACTACGTTGATAAGTATACGCCAACATGCCGTATACTGGAATTGACATCAACTCAAGGCTGATAAAGAACGCAGCATAGTGTGAGCTTGCAACCAACAGCATGGCACCCGCAACTGAACATAGCAACAGGATGTAAAGCTCTTCACGGTTGTCCTTATAGGTCTCGATGTAGGCATGAGACAAGGTACAGCACGCCAAGGAAGCGATCAGAATCAGGAATTGGTAGAGCATGGTGAATGGATCAACCATAAACATGCCCATGATGTTCACTGGCGCAAAGTGGCCACTGAACATGGTGTACACAATATAAATTGCAGACAGGTTAAGACCCACAACCGAGGTTGTCGCGATCAGGTTGTGATTACGTTTAATTGCAATCAGCAGCATGACCACCACTGCGGTCAACGCCACAATCATCACTGGGACCAGTGGCATAAGCTCAGAAAAAGAAATTGTGAAGTTCATGGTTTATTGCATCTCCACATGTTCAAGTTGAGTTGCAGCCTGTTGAACAGTTTCAACAACTTCTTGTACTGGCATATAACTATTGACTAACCACTGCATACTTGAATGGGACATATCCAGGAATGTCTGTGGGTAAAGTCCCAACCAAAGCAAACCAATCACACAGATCATCAAGATGCTGACTTCACGCGTAGATAGATCTTTAAGCGGTGTCGTGTAGTGTTTTTGCTGTTCTGGATTTGGTTCACCAAACAGTGCCTTGTGAATCAGGATCAAACCATAGAGGCCAGCAAACACCAGACTGACTGCGGCAATGATGGTAAACGCAGGATAGGCCTTGAATGAACCCATCAGGATCAGGAATTCACCAATAAAGTTACCTAGACCTGGTACACCAACAAGCGCTGCAACAAAGAACATCAGGAAGAATGGCAGGTATTGCAACTGACCACGCAGACCACCCATCAGGCGCAGGTCACGGGTATGTAAACGCTCATATACCTGACCAGACATAATGAACAATGCAGCAGATGACAAGCCATGTGCCAGCATCATGATCATTAAGCCCTGGAATGTCAGGATATTACCTGCATAAATTGCAAGTAGGATGAAACCCATATGCGAAATGGAGGTATAGGCAAGCAGACGTTTCATGTCGGTTTGCTGGTACGCAAGGAATGCACCGTAGAAAATACCAATCAAGCCCAGAATAATCGCGATATCAGCAAACTGTGCTGATGCTGCTGGGAAGAATGGAATCACAAAACGAAGCAGACCATATGCTGCGGTTTTAATCAGGATACCCGCCAAGTCCACAGAACCCGCTGTTGGTGCCTGAGCATGCGCATCAGGTAACCAGCCGTGTAATGGGAATACTGGTAATTTCACCGCAAAACCAATGAAGAAACACAGCATGAATGCATAGGCAACTTCAGGTGGCAAGTGGTTCGCAACAGCCAATAAATAGTTGTAATCGAAACCGATCATGCCTGTCATCATGTATCCATAGACCACTAGGCCCAGAATACCAATCAACATGATCAAGCCAGCAATTTGCGTATACAGGAAGAACTTGGTTGCAGCGTAAACACGCGAACGACCATTCGACCCAGAGTGTCCCCATAACGCAATCAAGAAGTAGATTGGTACGAGCATCATCTCCCAGAAGAAGAAGAACAAGAATAAGTCAATCGCCAAGAATACACCGATGACCCCACCCAAACTCCAAAGTAAGTTTAAATGGAAGAAACCAACGTTCTTTTGAATCTCACCCCATGAACAGCCCACTGCAAGCACACCCAGTAATGCAGTAAGCAATACCATGAGCAGAGACAAGCCATCCACAGCCAGGTGGATGCTAATACCGAGGGTCTGAATCCAAGGGAGATGAAATTCAGCCGCCCAGGTTGGAACCTTTCCGCCCAACTCGTAGCTATATGTACCACTTTGCCAGAGTGCGATGCCCAGACCAAAGGTAATGAGCATGCCAATCAAGGCAATCCAGCGAGGTAGATGTTGGTCGAACTTATCAACCAACCAACAAATAAAACCAGCAATGAAAGGAACCAAAATCAGTGCGGGTAAAATTAAATTGTTTTCCATTTTATTTCCCCACAACCTGAATCACGATCAAGATCATCAATAACACCACTACACCGAGTGACATGCTTGATGCGTATTCACGCAATGAACCTGTTTGACGCGAACTTGTAAAGCTATTACCACTTTTCACAATCGCAGGAAGCACCAGCCATAAGCCATCAACTGGATCACGACCTAGAATTTTCGCAATCAACAAATAAGGTTTTACAAATACGATGTCATACAAGGCATCAAAACCAAATGCGGTACGGCAGATATGCGCCAAACCTGCACCCAAAGAGCTTTGGGCAAAAGATTTAACCGCACCGTAGGCAAAGGCAAACAAGAAGATACCAACAGCTAAACCAGCAAGTGCAATACCACTCGCTAAATGCTCAGCATGTGAAACCGCTTCTTCTAAAGCTTCAGGAACAACAAAGCTTGGAATTTTTGCATGAGTTAACAAGTTTGCAACTGGCGCTTGAAGAAAATAACCAATCCCTGTTGATAACGTAGCAAGAATTGCCAGTGGTCCCCAGTAGGTCACACCATGAATGGCATGTGCATGGGTTTTTTCTTCACCGAAGAATACCACCCAGATTAGGCGGAACGTATAGATTGACGTTAAGAATGCACCAACGACACCCACCCAGTACAAGGTATGGTAAAGCGGAATGTTTGCAATTGTAGACTGTGCATATACAGCACCCAAAATCGCATCTTTAGAGAAGAAGCCCACTGTCACGATTGGAAGTGCTGCCAATGCGCCACCACCGATCACAAAACACCAGAATACGAATGGAATCTTTTTACGTAATCCACCCATTTTAAAAATGTTCTGTTCGTGATGACATGCAAGAATCACTGCACCTGAAGAAAGGAACAATAACGCCTTGAAGAATGCGTGGGCAAGCATATGGAATAAACCAGCCTGATACGCCTCAGCACCCACAGCCATAAACATATAACCGAGCTGGCTCATAGTTGAGTAAGCCAAGATACGCTTGATGTCGGTTTGAACCAATGCTGCAAAACCAGCCACCAGCAACGTCACTGCACCCGTAATCGAAATGAACTGCATCACTTCTGGCGCCATTTCCATCACAGAGAACATACGGCAGCACAGATAAACACCCGCTGTAACCATTGTTGCAGCGTGGATCAATGCTGATACTGGCGTAGGACCAGCCATCGCATCGGCCAACCAGGTTTGTAATGGAATTTGCGCTGACTTACCTGCCGCACCCAGGAACAACATCAATGCTGTCCAGATTGACAATGATGAGCTTTGCGTCATGACAGTCGCTGCATTTTCAACGATGTACTGTGTATTCAACGTACCAAACTGCTGATAGAGCAAGAACAATGCGATGAGTAAAAATACGTCACCCACACGTGTTACTGTAAATGCCTTGATTGCCGCCCAGCCATTGGCAGGGTTTGAGTAGTAGAAACCAATCAACAGGTATGAGCACAGACCTACACCTTCCCAACCCAAGAACAATAACGCCAGGTTATCACCGAGTACCAACAACAGCATGCTGGCAACGAACAGGTTGAAATAGGAGAAGAAACGCGCATAGCCTTCTTCACCACGCATATACCAAGATGCGAAGATGTGAATCAGGAAACCGACACCCGTGATCATACCTGTCATCAGTAATGACAAACCATCCAGGTGCAAGCTGATACCTGGCTCAAAACCGCCAACACTGAACCAAGTCCATAAATGTTGAACAAAAACGGCCTGACCGCTGCTGGTAAATGCAAGACCAGCAATTAAAGCAAATAATGCAGACAAGCCGACTGAACCAACACCAATAATGGCAGCCACATTTTCAGAAAGCTTGTCACGCCCTGCCGCCAACAGGATAAAGCCAATCAGCGGGAATAAAACGGTTAAATATAATGTACTCATCCGCGCATCTCACTAGCAGCATCCACATCCAGATGATGGAAGCGATGATAAAACTGAAGGACGATCGCAAGACCAATACATGCCTCGGCTGCGGCAAGCGTCAGGATCAGGATGAACATCACCTGTCCATCTGGCTGTGCCCAGACGCTGCCTGCCAAAACAAATGCCAACGCGGCGGCATTCATCATGACTTCAAGGCTCATTAACATAAATAAAAGGTTACGTCTTACCATCACACCGTAAAAGCCCAGTGCAAAAAGGATGGTTGCAACGATCAAACCATGTTCTAAAGGGATGTGTCCCATTATTGTTTATCCTCTTCCGCACCTGGTTCACGTTTGCCGAGGTGATATGCAGCAACAAGGGCTGCAAGCAATAACATTGCGGCAACTTCCACCAATAATAGATAGTGGGTAAATAACGCCTGACCCACAGCCTTTGGCCCTACAATTTCCGTACCCATTGGCGCAGAAATCGTGGTGTATTCTCCACCCAGCATCCACACCAGAATCAAGCCCAAAATAAAGCTCAGCATGGCTGGATAGGCCCAGGCATCAGAAGTCAACCATCTGCTTTCCTGTTCAACGGTTTCCTGCCCAAGATTGAGCATCATCACCACAAACACGAACAGCACCATGATTGCGCCAGCATAGACGATGATTTCAAGTGCACCTGCAAATGGCGCGCCCACAATCATGAAAATACCTGCAACCGCTAGCAATGACACAATCAGGCTCAGTAATGCATGCACAGGATTGGTATTGGTTACCACACGAATCGTCGAAACAATGGCCACGAGAGCCATTAAATAAAATGGCCACATCATGGTAATAAACTCCGTACATCAACTGGTGCACTTTCTTTCTGCGCCTGACCTTTATCCTTGCCTGTCACTGCCATACCCGTTACACGGTAGAAGTTATAGTCAGGATATTTACCTGTTCCAGAAATCAACAGGTTTTCTTTTTCGTAGACCAGGTCCTGACGCACATATTCACACAACTCGAAATCAGGTGTCATCTGGATGGCAGTGGTTGGGCAGGCCTCTTCACACATACCGCAGAAAATGCAGCGTGAGAAGTTGATGCGGAAAAATTCTGGATACCAACGTCCATCTTCCTTTTCCGCTTTCTGCAATGAAATACAGCCCACAGGACACGCAACCGCACACAGGTTACATGCCACACAACGCTCTTCACCATCAGGATCACGTGTCAAGACGATACGACCACGAAAGCGTGGCGGTACAATCTGCTCTGCTGGTACTTCTGGATATAAAATCGTGTCACGCTTACGTGTGACATGGCTGAACACCATCCACAACGAACGTACAATCGATCCAAATCCAGCTAGAATTTTATACATTTTGTACTCCCTGCTGTCCTAGGCCTGATTCATCAGAATCACAGCACCAGTCACCAACAAGTTGACCAACGCCAATGGCAAACAAACTTTCCAACCAAAGTTCATGACCTGGTCATAACGTGGACGCATCAATGAGCCACGTGCCAGGACAAACATCATCACAAAGAATGCTGTTTTAATCACGAACCAGAAAACGGGTGGAACAAATGGAATTTCCAGGTTAAATGGTGCAAGCCATCCACCGAAAAATAAGGTGACGATCAATGCTGAGATCAGAACCACGTTGACATATTCCGCAACGAAGAACATCCCCCACTTCATCCCACCATATTCAACGTGATAGCCTTCCGCCAATTCCTGCTCAGCTTCTGGCTGGTCAAATGGATGACGGTGAGTCACCGCGACACCCGCAACCACAAAGATCAGGAAGCCAATGAACTGGGGAATCACAAACCAGACATCACGCTGAGCTTCCACAATCTCACGTAGATTGAATGAACCTGCAATCGCAACCACACCCATCAATGAGATACCCAGAAACACTTCATAAGAAATGGTTTGAGCCGCAGAACGCAGACCACCGAGTAATGAGTATTTGTTGTTGGACGCCCAACCACCAAACAGCACCGCATAAACAGCGATACCCGCCATTGCCATAAAGAACAACAGGCCAATACTCATGTCAGCAACACCCAAATATGGGCTTACTGGAATGACCATGAATGAAAGTACCGCAGTTGCCATCGCAACCGCTGGTGCCAGACGGAAAGTCAGCTTGTCGGCAAACTTAGGTGTCCAGTCTTCCTTGAACATGATCTTGAGCATGTCGGCAACAATCTGGAACATCCCCCCAGGGCCAACACGGTTTGGACCGTAACGGTCTTGCCATAATGCCAACAGACGACGCTCAATAAACGACATCAAGGCAGCCACCAGAACCACCACCAGCAAGATCACTACCGCCTGAATCACTGAGTAGGCGATTGGCCAGTTCTCAGCCCAGAGTGGCGTTTGACGTATAATTTCTTGATTCATGAATTACACTCCTACCGCCACAGACACAGGCTCTGCCAATGAAACTGTTGGTGCTAGACCAATTGGATAACCGATATAGCCTGTTGGTAAATATTCAATGACCTGTACAGGTAAGCTGATGCTGGTTTCACCTGTTTTCACGGTAATACGCTGACCATCCTGAACATTTAAACGGGTCGCATCCTGTTCACCCACCGCAAACATTGCTTCAGGAATACGAGACTCCATCGCAGGTGTTTTAATGGTGAATTCGCCAGAACCAAAGATATGGTGCATTGGCACAAGACGGAAGCTTTCAGGATTCACAACAACCGCTGACGGCGCCACATAGCTACGTGCAGGACGTTTTGCCAAGCGATCGAATAGACGAATACCTGAATCACCACCTTTTAAGTGACCACCCACTTCATCCTGGTATTTGTTCCAGGCTTGTGGTGAGTTCCAACCCGCAGACCATGCGAAAGGCACCAAAGATGAATTGGTCTGGTTGCCCACATAACCTTCCATCGAGAAAGTTAATGCTGAGTCTGGATCAGTCGGCTGTTTTGGTTCGTGAATCGACAACGGCGCACGCATTGCTGTACGGCCAGAGTAACGACGTGGTTCACGCGCAATCTTCAAGCCATGAATACGATAGCCCGCATCAGGCGCAACATCTTGAATGGCTTCAAGCACAGGAACATTCTTGACGATGTCATCAATCACATCATCAAGAAGTGTCCAGTCCACAGCTTTGCCTTTAAGACCCGTCTCAATGGCATGTAACCAGCGCCAAGATTCCTTGATCGCATATTCAGGCTTGTAGTAGCTTGGGTCATACACTTGATAGAAACGTTGTGCACGGCCTTCTTGGCTCACTACAGTACCATCACCCTCAGCAAAGCTTGCTGCTGAAAGTACGATATCTGCAAGTTTCAAGGTTTCAGTTTCGCTATGATCGAGTACGATCACAGTTTCAGCCTTATCAAATGCAGCTTTCACTTGCGCCACTGGTAAACGACGAGTCAAGTCATTTTCAATGACAACGATAGCCTCATAATCCTGGGCAAATGCTTGCTCCAAGCTTAATCCGCCAAATAGTGCCAAGCCCATTGAGTTCACTTCAGGAACTGTCAATGACAAGCCTGCATGTTCACCGAGGTTTTGCACAACTTGAGCCGCAGCTTCCATGATTGCAGGATCTTGCAAGCTAGTACCAGAGATAATCAATGGCTTTTTCGCAGCTTTTAAGGTATCCGCAATAGTTTGTGCAAATGCTTTTGCATCATCTGCTAAACCAGTCAATGCTTCGCCTTTCACCGCAGCAGCAACCGCGAAACCTAAACGTGCGATGTCATTTGGAGATGCGACTACTTCACCTGTTGCAACATCCGCTAATCGGGTTTGGGTTGCAGCAAGGATATAGATTGGTGATTTTGCATCCTGACCGATACGCTGTACAGGTTCAGCCAACCAGTCTGGGGTACGTGTTGCAGCAGCCATTTCTTTGGCTTTGTTTTTCGCAGCCTGACGAACAGACAATGCCATACGTGGCGCAGTCTGGGTTAAGTCTTCACCCAAGATCAACACCGCATCATAGCTTTCAATTTCACGCATGTTCGGGTTGTAAATACCCTGGGTTTGCATGATGGATGCCGCCAGCTCAACCAGATTCTGGTCTTTTTGAGACATACCAGTTGAATAGTTGTCCTGTCCAACCAGTTCACGAAGTGCGTAGTTTGATTCCAGGCTTGCGCGTGGAGAACCAATACCCAGCACTTTCTTGCCCTTGAGTTGGGCAATCACCTGATCCAAGGCCTGATCCACACTTACGGTTGAAACAGTTTCAGCATTGCGGAACTGTGGCTGGCGCGGACGGTCTGCACGATTCACATAACCGACACCAAAACGACCTTTATCGCATAGGAAATATTGGTTTACCGAACCATTGAAACGGTTTTCAACACGACGGATTTCACCATAGCGCTCACCTGGAGAGATGTTACAACCAGAAGAACAGCCAAAGCATACGCTTGGCGCATACTGCATGTCCCATTTACGATTATAGCGTGCAGAATGGGTCTTGTCGGTGAATACACCTGTTGGGCAGACTTCAGTCAGGTTACCAGAGAATTCAGATTCTAAAGTCCCTGATTCTGGACGACCGAAATACACACGTGACGCATTGGCATACACGCCAAAGTCTGTACCACCTGCATAATCCTTGTAGTAACGCACACAACGGTAGCAAGCGATACAACGGTTCATCTCATGTGCAATAAACGAACCTAACTCCTGATTGTAGTGGGTACGTTTGGTAAAGCGGTAGCGACGACGGTCGTGCTGGGTCATCACCGTCATATCTTGTAAATGACAATGGCCACCCTCTTCACAGACTGGACAGTCGTGTGGGTGGTTGGTCATCAAGAATTCGACAATCGACGCACGAAAATCGGTTGCTTCCTTGTCTTCAATCGAAATGTAGGTGTTGTCAGCAGCAGGTGTCATACATGACATCACCAGACGTCCACGCGTGTCTTCCGCATTGTTGTACTGGGTAACGGCACATTGACGACAAGAACCAACAGAACCTAAGGATGGGTGCCAACAAAAATACGGGATATCGATGCCAAGGCTTAAACATGCCTGAAGCAAGTTTTCTGAGCCGTTGACTTCATACGATTTTCCATCGACATGAATTGTAGCCATAGTCGAATTCCTTAAACCTGTTCTACATCACGAGCCGCGACATGGGTATTTACCTTTGCCTCAAACTCATGACGGAAATATTTTAATGCGCCCATCAGTGGCTCCATCGCACCTGGTGCGTGAGCACAGAACGTCTTACCAATCCACAACTTTTTAGTGAGTTCAGACAAATGCTGGATGTCTTCCATCTTGCCTTCACCACTTTCAAGTGCTTTCAGTGCTTTCACAGCCCAAGGTAAACCATCACGGCAAGGGGTACACCAGCCACAGGACTCACGCGCAAAGAATTCTTCCAGATTACGGGTCGCAGACACCATACACTGGGTTTCATCCACCACCATCAACAAACAGGTCCCCAAACGTGAACCCGCCTTCATGATGCTTTCAGCATCCATTGGCAAGTCAATATGCTCGGCAGCCAGAAAGTCAGTTGACGCACCACCTGGCAACCATGCCTTAAGCTTCAAGCCATCACGCATACCACCTGCATGGTCTTCAATCACTTCACGCGCAGTGGTACCAAATGGCAATTCCCAAAGACCTGGGAACTTGACCTTGCCTGACGCACCATAAATCTTGGTGCCTGGGTCTTTGGACTTGTGCGCTGACAGGTTGATATACCATTCAGGACCACGCAGCATAATCGCAGGTAGGTTATTGTAGGTTTCAACGTTGTTGACAATCGTTGGACGGCCCCATGCCCCTGCCACCTGTGGAAATGGTGGCTTGGTCCGCGGATTGGCACGACGACCTTCAAGCGAGTTGATCAATGCGGTTTCTTCACCACAGATATAACGTCCTGCGCCTGTGTGAACGTACATTTCAAAGTTCCAGCCAGTTCCAAGGATGTTTTCACCCAGATAACCTTTGGCACGGATTTGCTCCAGCGCTTCATTTAAGTATTGCGCTGCCTCAATGTATTCACCACGAATGAAGATATAACCGTGCGTTGCTTCAAGGGTATAACCTGCAATCAGCATGCCTTCAATCAGTTGATGTGGAAGTTTTTCCATCAACAAGCGGTCTTTAAAGGTACCTGGCTCCATTTCATCGGCATTACAGATCAAATAGCGTGGACCACCATCATTCGGTGCCATCAATGACCATTTAATCCCTGCTGGGAAGCCTGCACCACCACGACCTTTTACAGTTGCGGCCTTAATAACTTCAAGTACATCCTTTGGTGGCATGCCCAAGGCCTTTTTAAAGCCCGCATAACCTTCAAGCGCTTCGTACTCATCTGCTGCACGAACAAACTCTTGTTTGCTCAAACGCCAGGTCAGTGGATGCGTTTCTGGGTTACCGTCGCCATAAATTGGTTTTGGTTCAGTATTCATACATACTTCTCCAATAACTGTTTGATTGAAGAGGTTTCCACCAAACCATGGGTATCTTCATCAATCATTAAAGTTGGTCCCTTGTCACAGTTGCCGAGACAGCAAATTGGCAGCAAGGTGAAACGGCCATCTGCCGTGGTTTGTCCATACTGGATACCCAACTCGCGCTGGAACGCTTCTGCCAGTGTTTCCGCCCCCATCAGGAAGCATGCAATCGAGTCACACAATAAAATCACGTGACGACCCACAGGCTGGCGGTAGATACGGTTATAGAATGTTGCCACACCTTCCAGATCTGCCACACTGATGGTCAGCAATTGTGCAATTGCGTTCATTTGCGCGTCATCTACCCAGCCATTACGGCGTTGTACACACTTTAAGGCATCCAGAGAGGCTGCACGCGGGTATGGATAGTGATCAATGTGATGTTCAATGTCATGGATTTCGTCAGCAGTCAAAATCCCTTCAACATTCACACGTGGTTTTTTATCAGTCAAAATCATCATAATCGTTTACCCCTAGCGATCCACGTCAGCCATAACCACGTCAATGGTCGCCAAGTAAATGATCAAGTCAGATACCAGACTGCCGTTAATCACGGATGGAATTTGCTGCAAGTGTGTGAACGTTGGCGTACGAATACGGGTACGGTAGCTCATGGTGGACTTATCAGAAGTAAGGTAATAGGTACTCGCACCTTTCACCACTTCAGTCATAAATGATGCCTCACCCGCTGGCATGACAGGTCCCCATGACACACTCAGGAAGTGCGTAATCAAGGTTTCAATATCCTGCAATGTCTTATCTTTCGGCGGTGGAACTGCCAATGGATGATCCGCTTTATATGGACCAGATGGCATGTTGTCCAGACACTGCTGAATAATTTTCAACGACTCGGTGATTTCACGGAAATGCACCAGCACACGTGCGTAAGCATCACCCTCGTACTCCACTGGCACATCAAAGTCAAAGTTTTCATAGCCACTGTATGGACGATATTTACGCACATCAAAGTCAATACCTGTCGCACGTAAACCCGTACCTGTTACACCCCACGCCAACGCAGATTTGGCATCGTATTGCGCTACATTACGCGTACGGCCAATAAATACTGAGTTTTTCAGGGCGGCTGTGTAGTACTCATTCAAACGTTTCGGCATCCATTCCAGCAACTCTTTAACAAGCTTCTGCCAGTTGTTTGGAAGATCATGCGCTGTACCACCGATACGGAACCACGCTGGGTGCATACGGTAGCCCGTAATCGCCTCAACGATGTCATAGACTTTTTGACGGTCTGCGAACATATAGAATACAGGGGTCATACCACCCGCATCCTGAATTGCAGTACCACAGTAAAGCAAGTGGTTATTGATACGGAACAATTCGTTCAACATGACACGAATCACCTGCGCACGCTCAGGCACCTTAATCCCTGCAAGCTGCTCAACCGCCATCACATATGGCATGTTTTGCGCACAGCCACCGAGGTAGTCAACACGATCAGTATAAGGAATGAATGAATGCCAGGTCTGACGCTCAGCCATCTTTTCCACACCACGGTGGTGATAACCGATGTCAGGCACGCAGTCTTTGACTTCTTCACCATCCAACTGCAAAACAATACGGAACGCACCGTGTGCAGATGGGTGGTTTGGACCCAGGTTCAGGAACATGAAGTCTTCATCGGCATTGCCGCGTTTTAGACCCCAATCTTCAGGCACAAAGCGCAGGTGTTCCTGTTCGAAATCCTGCTTGGCCTGGTCTTGCATATACGGGGTATATTCCGTCGCACGGGCAGAATATTCCTTACGCAATGGATGACCTTCCCAATAGGTTGGCAACAAGATACGACGGAGCATAGGATGCCCCTCGAAATTGATCCCAAACATATCGTAGGCTTCACGCTCATACCAGTTGGCATTTGGCCAGATATTGGTCGCCGTTGGAATATTGAGGTCGCTCTCATTCAACGCAACCTTGATACGAATATCAGTATTACGCTCAAGCGACAACAAGTGATAGAACACAGTGAAGTCTGATGGTGGCAAACCGTCACGGTGAACACGTAAACGCTCATCTACCGCTGACAGGTCAAACAACATCACATAGGGACGTTCCACTTTACGGAGGAACATAAGGACTTCTTGCACGCGTGCGCGCTCAACCCAGACTGTTGGAAACTCTTCACGAGTCGCCTGCACGTAGAAGTTCTCACCAAACTTGGTTTTGAGTTCTTCCACAATTGCAAATGCTGGGCGTGAATCAACTGGCGTTGATTCTGGCATAGCAATGTCAGTTTCAGCCATTGGCTTGGCTTCCTATTTAATACAAATTCTGGCAATTCTTTTTCGATGACCATATCCATCACGGACATGTCAAAACTCATCGTCAAAAAATTATTTAATTTCATCCATAGAGCGCAGGTTTTTCACCGCAATACGTTCAGCGTTTTTACGGTCACGTTCTGGCATCATCTTTGGCTTATACACAGGCTGAAGATCATCACCAATCACCGCTGAAAGTGGACGGCGCTCTAATTGAATTTGGTCTTGAAGCAACATCAATGCTTGAATAAGTGCTTCTGGACGAGGAGGACAACCTGGGATGTACACATCAACAGGAATAATTTTGTCTACGCCCTGAACCACGGAATAGATGTCGTACATACCACCTGAGTTGGCACAGGCACCCATTGAGATCACCCATTTAGGCTCAAGCATCTGTTCATACAAACGCTGGATTACAGGCGCCATCTTAACAAAGCAGGTTCCTGCAACAATCATCAAGTCCGCCTGACGCGGTGAAGCACGGATGACCTCGGCACCAAAACGTGACAGGTCATGCACCCCCGTCAACGTGGTCGCATACTCAACGTAGCAGCATGAAGTACCAAAGTTAAATGGCCACAACGAGTTTTTACGCCCCCAGTTCACTGCGGTATGCAACACATCCTCAAGACGCGTCATCATCACGCTTTTATTCACTTCTTCCTCAAGTGGGTCAGTGACGATTTGACGATCTTGTAAAGGATATTGATCGGCATCTGGATTCGCACGGGTTAAAGTATATTTCATCCCGACTTACTCCTGTTCAGTTATTGAGGTGGTCGGTGTCTTGGATTTAACACGACCAGAAGACTGTGCTGGAATATGACCAGTAGGATCGACAACCAATTCTTCGATGTTGTTGAATCGGGTAATGTCAGCAATGTTCATATTTGGCGAACCAATATGGGTTTTTACACCCGCTGCCTTACGACGGTCTGTTGGAGCCCAGTTCAATGCGCCAACCGCAATGGCGTAAATCAGGGCAATCAATAGATCCACCACAAAAATAACCACTGTGGTGAACCCGAACCAGCCCACTTCACGGACAGAGGTTGACCATGCGTAGAGGTAAAGGGCTTCCAGGTCAAAAACAACGAAGAAAATTGCAACTAAATAGAACTTGGCTGACAAGCGAATACGAGCACCGCCCGCACTAACTACACCTGATTCAAACTGCTCTTGCTTTGCACGTCCCCATGCTTTTCCCCCAAGGAGTAGAGGAACGGTAAGCATAAAAACGCAAAGAAATGTAACGCCGATCACGAAAGCGATAATCGCCCAATCGTATGGAGTAATGGCACTCATGCGGGGATAACTCCTGGCAGGCCTATTTTTAACAAAGAATGTATGTATTGGCCTTCAAATACACCAAACACAAAATTAATCCCGCCAATTGTACCTGATTTCTAATTTCGCATGCTAGTTGATGCGCTTTAGTCTTTCGGATGATTTTGTCCATAAATTTACGCTTCTCTCCCAGATCACCACGAATTCACCCTTAAAAATCGAATTATTAAATCAAGTATTACATATCGATCATTTTTTTCTTTATCCATGCGCCAAAAACATTCGAATTCCACTCCCCATGCCCAAAAACATGGCAGCACGAACTAAATCATTGCATTGATACAAATTTATGATGAAAATTTAAACAAAATTTATATAATAGCGCCACCAAATTTCCCCAAGGGAACGCGTCAGCATGCCTCAGTCTACAGTAGCATTAAAGCCGCTCTCGCTTTTCCAGCTCTTCCTGCTGTTTACTGCGGTTATCTTTTGCTGCTGCCTGTTGGGCATTGCAACCCGACACCTCACCTTTCTGGCTTCATTTTGGCCTGCCAACTCGGTTTTGCTGGGTTTGCTGATTCGCTTTCCACAAACGCGGCACCCCATCAGCTTTATTGGTGCGATTGTTGGCTACCTACTTGCCGATACATTGCAGGATACGCCGTTTCTACTCAATGTCTGCCTCACGACCGCCAACCTACTCTATGTGCTCACGGCACTCGCCCTGTACATTCGGTTCAATGCCTTGATCCGTTCCATACATCACGGTTATTTTTATCTTTTTTTGTTTAGTTTTTGTTGTGTGGGCGGTCTATCCAGCTCCCTGTTTGCAGCCATTACCCTGCCTTTCTTTAACACCAAGTTTGCCCTGGGTTCGTTTGTGACTGACTTCGGCTACTGGTTTACCGCAGAAATTCAGAATGCCTTATTGCTGTTGCCTGCAATGCTGAGCGCACCCGCCCTTACAGAATTCAGGCAACAACTCAAAGAATTTAAGACCCAAACCATTCAGGAAATCCTACCTTTATTCGCCGTGATTCTTTCCATCGCAATTGGCTACTACGATGCAGGGCCTGGTTCCCTGCTCTATCCAATTGCGGCCTTAATCTGGTGCGCACTGCGTTACCGACATTTTTCAGTGGCGATGATTACCGCTATCAGTTGTGCCTTTATCATTTACCATGTGTCGCAAAGCTATTTATTGCTGTATCCAGACCAGTATCTCCACAACACCATTTCCATTCGCATTGGATTGATCATGATGACGATTGCACCCTTGACCGTCTCCAGCATCAATCTGGTGAGATCCAAACTGATTCAGGAATTACAGCACACCATTGCACACGATGAACTCACCTCCAGCCTGACCCGACGTCAATTTCTCCAGTCCGTACAGTTAATCCAGCAACAGGCAACCCAACAGGGACAAACCACAGCATTCCTGATGCTGGATGTGGACCATTTCAAGCAGGTCAATGACAGCTATGGACACCAGATGGGAGACCGCGCATTGCAAAGCTGCGTGCAAACCATTCAGGCACAGCTTAGACCGAATGACCTGCTCGGACGTTTGGGTGGCGAGGAGTTCGCCATCTTTATGGCAGACACCAGCCTTGAGGCTGCCCATGCCTGTGCTGAACAGATTCGCCAGCACATGAGCCAAACCGCTATTTCAATTGATCAACAACGGCATTTTTTCATCCAGCTCAGCATTGGCCTGTGTATTTGCACGCCTGAGAACCACCAGCCGATTGAGCATTTATTCAAGCAGGCGGATGATGCACTTTATCAGGCAAAAAGACAGGGCCGAAATCAGGTGGTCATTTCGACATAATATGTTGCAATTCAGCAAAATACTTTAATTATCTTTATACACAGCCGACGCAATAGATGAGTATTCTAAAAGAAGCAAACAAGGAGAAAAATATGCATCTAGAATACACCCACGACTCGGATTATTTCTTTTTTTCACAACTACTGATGCGCCATATAGAAAGTTATGTTCGAAAACATCCAGATGCTGACAACGCGATTTTTGATTTAAGAGACATATACGAAGTATTTAGAGAGGATTTTGCGGCGACCACAACCAATCTAGAAAGTATTCTCAATATTGCCGATAGTTACAAGGTAGAAACCCTCAATGGAGATCAGGCACTCATCAAAAGCTATAAAATTGATGTTAAGAACAATTCACTGTTGATTGACTTTAATACGGATGCGCTCAATGGTCTACGGTCAGGACAGCCATTGATTGAACCTGACCCATCTGTGCATGAATAAAGATAAGTCAATCTATCCAAGTTTTAAGCCATACACTTTACCAAAGCCATAATGGCTTTGGTTTCTTATAAAATCCTAATGCTTGAAGCCTAGATTTTATTTTTACCGCTTTGTTTATAACGTTTGGCTGGCCAGGTCATGACAAAACGTGCCCCACCCAAATTTGGACTTTGGTCAACCTGAATCTCACCACCAAACCAGTAGGCGATACGGCTCACAATTGAAAGGCCTAAACCGTAGCCACCCGATGCACGGGTACGGCTATCGTCCAGACGCGCAAATGCCTCAAAAATACGTGAGCGCTCCTGCTCTGGAATCCCAGGACCATCATCCTCCACGCACACATAAGCCTTGCCATCAGCACGCACACCGCCACTGATACGCACCTTGTTGTCACAGTAGCGCACTGCATTACCCACAAGGTTCTGTACCACACGATGCAGATAACGGCGCTCGGCATCAACACGCAAGGCCAGAGGTGGAGCAATCAGTTCAATTTCTTTCTGGGTTTTGAGCGCCTCGGTCTCCATTGCGACCTGATCCAGCACCTCGACCAGCACAAGGTCTTCAAAATCAAGCGATGGTGTGCCCTGCTCCAGTTTGGCATAGGTCATGATCTCATCAATCAGGGTATTGAGCGCCTCAATATCCTTGTCAATCATGTCCACCTGCTGAATACGGTAACTGTAGTCGTCCTCTTCCGCCAGCATCTCCATGCCAAAACGGATACGGGCCACAGGCGTTCTCAGCTCATGCGAAACTGCACGCATCAATTCCCGCTGTGCCTCAATCAGGCGCTGGATATGGTCTGACATATTGTTATAACTTGATGCCAGATTCGCCATTTCATCAGTTCCCTCAATCGGGACACGCAATGACAGGTCGCCTGACTTCATTTTATTCAGGGCATGACGAACCTGACGAACTTTACGCTCCAAAGGCAGAATCAGTCCATATACACCAAGGCTCAGCAAGAACAAGCTAAATAAGGTAATACCAGCCGCAAGCTGGAAAGGCATCCAGTTGAACATCGGGACTGGTCCCAGAACCAACACCTGTGCAGGATGGTTGGGCATTGGAGATACAATGGAGATGGTGGTGCCACGTATGCTGGCACTGTCTTTATACATCAGCACACTCTGGTCCTGACGCAAACGGCCAATCTGTTCAGAGTCGAGGTTAATGTCTCGGATATCGGCAATTTCAATGGGATAATAGAAGTGCTTTTTAATTTTTTCCAGATATTCGCGCTCTTGGCCTGGATAAAAGATCAGGTAGTCCAGCACGAAAATTGGCAACGCTTTCATCTGCCGCTCGCCGATTTTATCCACCTTAATATAGAGAAAATGTTTGGGATCGTCTTTCAGTCCAATAATGACATAACCAATCCCATTATTGGCATCGTAACGAACCACAGACTGTTGCTCTGCGATCCGCTTTCGCTCAGTACGGGAAAGCTCCACCCGCGCCGCATCAACATAGTAGATGGGAAGCTCCAGCAAATCGGAAGCATCTGAAATCCAGTCCAGCTTTTGCTGTTTTTCTGGTTGGCGAGCCACGCCCTCACTGATGACATAGGAAATACCATCTGTCAGGGATTCACGATATTCCTGCGCCCGTTGGTAGTTAATGATCTGCACCAGCAAATAACAGAATGCCGCCACAACAACGACCAAAACCACCAGCCCAGCATAAATACGCAAGAATATGCTGTTTTTCAGTACTCGACTCACCATAGGGTAAATAATTCCCAGCTAATTTAGCCTCCCTCCCCACCTCCCTCTCATCAGGGAGGGGTCACCTCTGTTCTTAAAGGTAGGGGGTGGCTAAAACTCTGCAAGAAAGGGATTTATATCCCGTTGGTTTCTTTGACGAATAAATAACCCTTGCTGCGCACCGTCTTAATACGTTTTGGATTCTCTGGGTCATCACCAATTTTCGGACGGATACGGGAAATACGCACGTCGATTGAACGGTCCTGACCATCGTATTCAATGCCACGCAAACGCTCAAAGATGTCTTCACGAGAAAGGATACGGCCCGCGTTTGAAGCCAGCAGCCATAACAGGTCATATTCCGCGCTGGTGAAATCAACCAACTCACCATTGAGTGTCACTGAACGGCCACCGTTATCAATCACCAGATCATCAAACTCGATACGTTGCGCCACTTCATCCTCAACCGTCTTGTCGGTACGGCGTAATAACGCGCGGATACGTGCAAGCAAGACACGTGGCTGCACAGGTTTGGCAACATAGTCATCCGCACCCATTTCCAGACCAAGCACCTGATCCATATCTTCAGTACGTGCGGTCAGCATCAGGATTGGTTGATGGTAGTGTGGACGCACTTCGCGACAAACGGTTAGACCATCCGCCCCAGGCAACATTACATCCAGCACCACTAAATCAGGCTGTTCACTGATAATACGACGAATGGCACGGTTACCATCAGTTTCAACCCCAACTTCCAAACCGTTACGGATTAAATACTCCTGGGTTAAGCGTGCTAAACGTTCGTCATCTTCAACGATCAGAATCTTTGGTAACTTTTCTTCTTGGCTCATTTATTTGCCCCTAATAATCTTACAGATACATTGGTTTATGATTTGCAATATACACACGTTTACATTGTAAACAAGTGGTCGTTCACCAAACTGATACACGTCCACCCAGTTTTGTTATATTTTTATTAATATGATGAATTTTAATGTCTTTTTCAGAATTACATGCTTGTTATAAACAACATGGATATTGAGTATAAATTTTGTACCAGTATTAAACAATTTGTTTCTTTGCGCTTCCGAAATAATTTAAGTGTCTGTTTTTTGAGTTATCCACAGAGTTATCTATACGTCTTTTTAAAGCCCTTTGCTATGCTATGTGCCTGTGAATACAGCAGTTAAAACACGAAAAAAACTTTAGTAAAATGTCAAGATTGATCTGCTGTTAAAAATCCCGTATCTTGTGTTGAAAATAAACTTTAACCACTAAGTATTGTGTTTATCCCTCAAACATCGTGGCATATTTTGTGCACGGTTCAAACGGTCTATGAACATAAAAATAGATGATAATGGAGCTATGCTGACATGAGCATCATCACTTCCGCACCTGGCCAAATTCAGGTTATTAAGCGCACTGGAGAAATCGCGACATTTAATGCCGAGAAGATTTCTGTTGCGATTGGAAAAGCCTTTTTAGCTGTTGAAGGTCAGCAGGGAGCCGACTCAAGTCGTATCCATGACCGTATTGAGCAACTCACAGAGATGGTGCTGAATACCTTTAATCGTCGTTTACCGTCAGGTGGCACGATTCATATTGAAGAGATTCAGGACCAGGTTGAATTGGCGTTGATGCGCACAGGCGAGCAAAAGGTTGCCCGTGCCTACGTGATTTACCGTGAACAGCGTGCCACCGCCCGTCAGCAGGCAGGTGCGAACCATCACCCTACCCTACAGATTACCGATGCCAATGGTCAGCTCCAGCCATTGGACCTAGGTGCGCTTACAGCCAACATTGAAACTGCAAGTGCGGGTCTTGAAGGGATTGATGTTCAGGCCATTGTCGATGAAACCGTTAAGAACCTCTATAACGGTGTAAAGGAAAGCGACATTGCCACCACCATGATGATGGCGACACGTACCCGTATTGAACAGGAACCAAACTACACCTATGTGACTGCGCGTTTATTGCGTAATGAACTGGTGAGCACAGGTCTTGAGTTTTTAGGTTTAGCAACCGATACGCTGGAAGGCGATGCTTTAGAAACATTCCTAAAGAAAGGGATCGAGCTTGATCTTTTATCTCCAGAACTGCTTGATTTTGACCTTGCCAAACTGGCGGCGGCGATTCAGCCAGAACGTTCAAACCAGTTTACCTATTTAGGCCTACAGACATTATTTGACCGTTATTTTATCCATTCAAATGGCGTGCGTTTTGAATTACCGCAATTGTTCTTTATGCGTGTGTCGATGGGTCTTGCGCTCAATGAAGACAATAAGGAAGAACGCGCAATTGAGTTCTATAACCTGTTGTCAAGCTTCGACTACATGGCCTCTACGCCTACCCTGTTTAACTCTGGTACATTGCGTCCGCAACTTTCAAGCTGCTACCTCACCACCATTGGTGATGACCTGTATGACATTTATGGGGCAATGCGTGACAATGCCATGCTGTCTAAATGGGCAGGCGGTTTAGGCAATGACTGGACACCTGTACGTGCCTTGAACTCTTATATCAAGGGTACAAATGGTAAGTCTCAGGGTGTGGTGCCATTCCTGAAAGTGGCGAACGATACCGCTGTTGCGGTGAATCAGGGCGGTAAGCGTAAAGGTGCGGTCTGTGCCTATCTTGAAACCTGGCACTTAGACGTTGAAGAATTCCTTGAGCTGCGTAAGAACACAGGTGATGACCGTCGTCGTACCCACGACATGAACACAGCAAACTGGGTGCC
The DNA here is from genome assembly GCF_030385805.1 of Acinetobacter thutiue. Lineage (NCBI taxonomy): Bacteria > Pseudomonadati > Pseudomonadota > Gammaproteobacteria > Moraxellales > Moraxellaceae > Acinetobacter > Acinetobacter thutiue. The sequence continues at coordinate 53,658 of NZ_JAUDZE010000002.1, read as the reverse complement.
TGACCTGTTCATGCAACGTGTATTTGAAGATGCTGAATGGACACTGTTCACACCATCTGAAGTACCCGACCTGCATGACCTGACTGGTGCTGAATTTGCTGAGCGTTATGCACACTACGAAGCTGTAGCCAAAGAACAAAACTTGCTGCACAAGAAAGTACGTGCCAAAGACTTATGGCGCAAAATGCTTTCCATGCTGTTTGAAACAGGCCATCCGTGGATCACATTCAAGGATGTATGTAACCTGCGTTCACCACAACAACACGTGGGCGTGGTTCACTCATCCAACCTGTGTACAGAAATCACCCTGAATACCAATCAGGATGAAATCGCAGTATGTAACCTGGGTTCAATCAACCTTGTACAACACGTTCAAGGTGGTGTGCTGGATCGTGAGAAACTTGCCCGTACCATCAAAACAGCAGTGCGTATGCTCGATAACGTGATCGACATTAACTACTATGCAGTGCCACAGGCGAAGAACTCGAACCTGAAACACCGCCCTGTGGGTATGGGGATCATGGGCTTCCAGGATGCGCTTTATGAAATGGGCATCGCTTACGGTTCAGATGAAGCGGTTGACTTTGCCGATGAATCAATGGAAGTGATCAGCTACTATGCAATCCAAACCTCTAGCGACCTTGCGATTGAACGGGGTGCCTATTCAACATTCAAGGGTTCACTGTGGGATCAGGGCATCTTGCCAATCGATTCTTTAGACCTTGTTGGTAAAACCCGTCCTGAGCGTATGTTTGAGGTTGACCGTACCCAACGTCTGGACTGGAATACTTTACGTGCCAAAGTTCAAAAAGATGGTATGCGTAACTCAAATGTGATGGCGATTGCACCAACCGCAACCATTTCAAACATTTGTGGTGTGTCTCAGTCAATCGAGCCAACATTCCAGAACCTGTATGTGAAATCAAACCTTTCTGGTGAGTTCACTGTCATCAACCCTTACCTTGTTCGTGCATTAAAAGAACGTGGTCTGTGGGATACCGTAATGGTGAATGACCTGAAACATTTTGAAGGTTCTGTACAGAAAATTGCCCGTATTCCTGAAGAATTGAAAGCGATTTTTGCCACTGCATTTGAAGTTGAGCCACGCTGGATTGTGGATGCTGCATCCCGTCGTCAAAAATGGATTGATCAGGCACAGTCACTTAACCTTTACATCTCTGGTGCAAATGGTAAGAAACTGGACATCACCTACAAAATGGCGTGGTTGCGTGGCCTAAAAACCACCTATTACCTCCGAGCTTTGGGTGCAACCTCTGCCGAGAAATCAACAATCAATACTGGCGCACTTAATGCGGTTAAACCAGCGGCTGTTGAAGCACCCGTTGTTGCGGCACAGGCAGTGGTTGTAGAGAAAAAACCTGATGTACAAGTTGAAGAGGATTTTGCTACGGCTGCGCCTGTACCATTGGCGTGTTCAATTGACAATCCAGACTGCGAAGCTTGTCAGTAAGACCGCCCCTAGCCCCTCCTAAAAGGAGGGGGACTTGCCATGAATCTAATGCTGAATATGATTCATGCTATCCCCTCTCCTAAAAGGAGAGGGTCAGGGAGAGGTTGAAAAGAAGATAAATAGAGGCAAAGATCATGTTCCATCTCAGTCATAATTATCAATTTGGTGTGATTGTCCTGATTCTTGCCTTTTTAGTTTTTTATATTCCTATGGTTTACGCATTTTTTAAAATTCGTAAACAGCAGCAAAAGCAAGATCAATAAAGTGATTGCTTAGGAAGATAAGATGACACTTCAACTTGATTTAGAAAAATATGCTAATTCAAATGCAGTGCTCATCCAGATTTATATAAATCGTATGGTACTTGGTGCTTCCTCTGTTACAGGGCAAATGGCTGGGTCCGCTTCCTTTTCACATCCACGTTCTTTATTGGGCAACTACAGCATAGCTGAAGAGACACTGACCAAGCTGATAAAACAAGGCAAATTTAGCTTTTTAGATTCAGCACCCATTATGTTTATTCAGGCTATGGAACGAACAGAAGCAGGCTTAACACAGGTGGAAATACGGGCATTGCAGGAATTAGGGTTAGCGAGTGGCGCAAGGGCTGTGGCTGTTTATGATGAAACAGGCAAATTATTGACACCCAATTCACTTCCCTCTCCAGTCAATCTTAAACGTTTAAAAAGCATGTTGGGATTAACGGTTGGAGTGATGGTATTGCTGTGTCTGATCTATGTTTTAGTGTTTAAAACTGTCACATAAATAAATTAAGATTAGAGTGAGATAAATTATGTCTATCCTTAGCTGGGACGATTTTGAAGATGATACGCAAAAACCGACTGCACCTGAACACAAGTCTGCGTCCCTCGAATCGCAAAAAACGGTTGATACGCAAGTGGTATCTGATGCAGAGCCATCATCGCCGCGTGTGGCAGCTCCACAATCCGCTGGAGCCAGTACCGTGCGATCAACAAATCCAACCGATTCGCTGGCTAGAGCATCTGAAGCCCTAGAACATCTTGACGTTGCGCCAGGTCTGGAAGAACTGGAAATGGGCGCACAGCGTGTACAGGTTGATGACAAGGCCATGATCAACTGCCGCGCGGACTTGAACCAGCTTGTACCATTTAAGTATGAGTGGGCTTGGCAGAAATACCTTGACGGGTGTGCCAACCACTGGATGCCACAAGAAATCAACATGAACCATGACATCGCGCTTTGGAAGTCTGAAAATGGCTTGACCGAAGATGAACGTACCATTGTCATGCGTTCTTTAGGTTTCTTCTCGACTGCGGACTCATTAGTTGCAAACAATCTGGTATTGGCCATCTACCGCCACATCACCAATCCTGAATGCCGCCAGTACATCCTGCGTCAGGCGTTTGAGGAAGCGATTCATACCCATGCCTACCAATACTGTATTGAGTCTTTGGGTATGGATGAAGGCGAAGTCTTCAATATGTACCGTGAAGTACCAAGCGTTGCACGCAAGGCATCGTGGGGCCTGAAATATACGCAGTCTTTAAGCGACCCAACGTTCCACACAGGCACACCTGAAAATGACCAGCGTTTATTGCGTAACCTGATCGCATTCTACTGCGTACTTGAAGGCATTTTCTTCTACTGTGGCTTTACCCAGATTTTGAGTATGGGCCGCCGTAACAAGATGAATGGTGTTGCTGAGCAGTTCCAGTATATTTTGCGTGATGAGTCGATGCACCTGAACTTTGGTATCGACATGATCAACCAGATCAAGATTGAGAACCCTCACCTTTGGACAAATGAGTTCCAACAGGAAGTGATTCAAATGATTCTTGAAGGTACCATGCTTGAAATCGAGTATGCGCGTGACACTATGCCGCGTGGTGTATTGGGCATGAATGCCAGCATGATGGAAGAATACTTGAAGTTCATCTGTAACCGTCGTTTGTCTCAGCTTGGTTTACCAGAGCAGTTTGCTGGCGTGACCAATCCATTTGCGTGGATGTCTGAGATGATGGACTTGCGTAAAGAGAAGAACTTCTTTGAAACGCGTGTAACGGATTATCAGACTGGTGGTGCGTTAAGCTGGTAATAAACTTAAAAGGTCGAGCTTTCTCGACCTTTTTATGCCTGAGAATATATATGGATAAAGAACTCGGTATCGATTTAGAAAAAATAAATGAAGATATCAATCAACTACAAGAAGAGGACATAAGTCCAAATCTATTTATTACTCTATATAAAAATACTATTTTATCCCCAACAGAAACACTTGAAACAAGCAGATTTGCACAATTTATTGAAAATTCTCAATTAAGTTATTCACTAAATAAAGCTAGTTCTATAGTTACACTTTTAGATAATTTTTTTGTATCTGCAATATTATTTAAACCTGAAGAAGAGGGTGTATTTGAACTTACCTATACAAATTTATTCAATATAAAGAGAACATTACGACAAGATAAATTAAATAAAGAAGGAAAAATTATTTTTTGGACAAATGACTGTGTTAAACAAATATCTATAAAATTTAATAATGAAAAACTCTTTGCAAAAAAGAGGTCTACCCTAGAAAGATTTCAACTTTATGGGATGAAGTTTAATGATGCAATTACTCAACTAAATAATTTTTATCAGATTAAGGAAGATCGAAATGAATATGAAGAAACTATTTCAACAAAGAAAATAGAGTTAACCAACAAAGTTGAGGAAATAGTTAATAAATTGAATGAATATCAAGAATATTTAGCGACACAAGAAGAACACGAATCTGAATTGGAAAAAAATATAGAAGAATTAAAAGAACAGAAGAAGAATCTACAAAACAATATAAACCAGCAAAATACAGAAATTGAATCACTTAGTTCACAAATTACTGCAAAAGATAATCAATTATCAAAATTAAATGAAGATTTTTTGGAGCTACAAAAACGTTCAAAATATTTAAATGATGGTAATGAACGTTTAGAACAACGGAGAAAAGATTTAGAAAAGTCTGTAAATCTATTTCCAGATAACCTTGAGGGTTTTGTTACTCGAGCAACTAGAACTAAATGGACTTATGGTTTTCTAGCATTCATCCCTCTACTTATTCTAGGATTTATTGTAAATCTTTCTTGGGAAACTTTAAAAGACTTTACAGCAATAACAACAGTAGATACTTTCGAAAAAGCATGGATTATTTTAATTCAAAGATTACCGTTTACTTTACTCATAATTACTTTAGCTTCAATGTGTTTAGCATTTCTATATAAAATGGTTCGTCATTTAACAGAAATTCAACAGCAAGAATTGAATCTATCAAAAATTAGTATGCTTGCTCGTGATGTTTCAGATAGTGAACACAGCTCTCTAGATGAAGAAGCAATTCAAAAATTACGTATTGATCGTAAAATGAAATTAATAAGAGAGTTTTTAAATTCAGAATTCAATAGATATCAAATATTTATTGACAAGGAAGAAAAAAATAAGGATATTAAATTTGTCAAAATAGATTTACCTTTCAAAATTCCATTCACAACAAATAAGAATGAATAACTGACATATAAATATTCATAAAAACAACACCAATATATTTTTAAAATTATTTCACAGATAAAAAACTCATTTTAATTATAAATAAGACCATTATATTTAACATAGTTAAAGTCCATTTAAAATTATTTAATAAAATATAAATACATAATTTCAGGCAATTAAATTTATAAAAATAAAATACCTATATAATATTTCTTATACTTTAATTTTCTGTTTTTTTCCAAAAAACCCCTCAACTAACCTCTCCCGATCCACCTCAAACCCACTCAATAACTGAACCATTGCCCCATCAATCATAAATAAGAACAGATCAACATCGGGTTTTAACAGGCTCATTTCCATACCTGACAACAATTCAAGAATTTCCTGAACTAGCCATTCCCGATATTCAATCACTACCTGATAGGCATGAGGATAAAGCTGTTCAATTTCAAAAATGGCCTTGAACAGAAGATGATAAGGGCTATTCAGGTCTGCATGTAAAAGATAAATTTCCCTGAGTTTATTGGCTGCCGTAAGGTGTTGGCATGAATAAATAATTGCCAGCACCTCTTGTTTGAGCCGCTCTTTTTGCACGGTCATGCATATTTCAATAAATCGTTCTTTAGACTGAAAATTATTATAAAACGTCATTTTGGCGATTTTGGTTTGCTGCAAAATAAAGTCTATGCCTGCCTTGTGAAATCCATAGGTATCAAATAGCTGGATGGAGGTATGCACCACCTGTAATGCTCTTGGAGAAATTTTTAAATTTGACATATAGATACCATCCACTCATCTTTTTTTGTTGTATTTAAATGAGATCAAACTACCTTTGCCCTTATGGCGGGCGAAAAAAAGGCATGCAGAGGCTCTGAAAGACTGCCCTATCGCATCTCAGTTTTATTGTTGATCAGTTTTTCTAGTCGCAATGAACCAAGGCCTGAAAGCTCAAAAGCGATCAAGCTGTGTAAAAGACTAATCTGGAGGTATAAGAATAAAATACATAGCCAACTCCTAAAATTCGGAATTCTGCCAATGCACTCATGAAGAATTATGGTGGCAGAACGAAAGAGGGTTAGCAGACTGGTTTCAACTCCAGCACACCCGAAGGTGTCCCACTCCCGTCCTACCGCTACGGGAGGGGCCGAGGAGTTTATACACAAAACTATTCCTCAGAAGAAATAGTTCTGATGTAGTTGAAAAAACGGTCTGCTAAAACCGACTGACCATGTGGGTCAGCATATAAAGGATAATCTGTGAGGTGGCGGGTGTCAATGTAAGGCTAATGGCAAGCCATTAAATTTATTAACTTTAACCTGAATTCAATATAAAATTTTCGATGAAATATGATACTCGGAAACGCCATCCGCAATTGTTTGAGACAGGACTTCATTAATAAAGTGCTGTTTCTGCGATTTATTAAATGAGTTAGCGGTAGTCAACGAGTTTTGCGGATGACAATGGTTTTGCCTACTTTTGCCGAAACAAAAGTAGGTCGTCGAAGACATATCCTGAAATTGGATGAGAACTCGGCAAGACTCCGAAAAATATTTTTTCAATAAATTAAAAAATATTTAAGTCAAACTCAAATTAACTTTAAAATATGGTGGCAAAACGAAAGAGGGTTGACGGACTGGACATCTAGAACCAGCACGCGCGGACGCGCCCCTCTTCCGTTCTACCATTACGAGAAACAAAATTATTATCAAAATATAGGTAAGCAGTCACAAAATAATCTGTGATTTTGCAAGTGTCAATGTAGGTAATAGCAAGTCATTAAAGTTACTATTATTTCTTAATATATGAATCAAATATCAACTTAATTCTAAGTTGTTGAGACATTATTCTACTTTTGAGTTTTAAAAAGATATGGATTCAATAATCACCCACACACACGATAATCCCGATAAAGCCTGAGCACCCATTGCCCTGCCAATGTGTTACGTGATTCCGCGCGAAGCTGCTGAGTCAGTGGCGGCATTCTGGTATCAGTCCACGGGCTATTCTCTGGGCCGAACAATGGGGCGAGCATACTTGCCGCAGTCAGGTCTGCCAAAGTAAAACGATCCCCGACCAGATAATGATTAACATTGCCCTGCAACCAATCTTCCATTTGCAGCAGCGTGTTCTGAATTTTTTCCCAAGAGTCTGCCACACGTGGTTCATAGACCTGAAAGGTACGGCGAATCATTTGTCTGAGCAGTGGTTTGCTACTATCTGCCAGCATACGTTGCCAGCGTGAATATCCAGAAAAATTAAAGAAAATATCGCTGACTTCATCACGCTCAACCGCCAGACTCCAGCAATAGCGGCGAACATGATCGCCCAATTCATCAAAGAAATCTTCCAGTTGCATCACCCGTTTTCTTGCCAGTTCATCTACAGGTAAAAGTGATCGTTTAGGATAAGTATTTTCAAGATACAGGGCGATTTTGGTTGAATCCCCAATCCTGTGCTGCCCATCCACCAAAATAGGTAGGCAACGCTGACCAGCCAAACGCCATGCCGTTGGCGCATGCAAACCTGGCACCAAGTCACGGCAGGTATAGTCCAAGCCTTTGGCATCCAGATTCCAGCGGGTTTTCTCACAGTAAAGTGACAGGGGAAATTGATACAGTACACGCTGATCTAAAGTCATTGTTATACTCCTTTTACGCATGGCCATGTGGCTGATAATCTGCCGCCACACCCGCCAAACCACGTTGTACCAAGTTATGTAGATAACGTTTGCCAAACTTCTCAGCAGAACGTCCCACTTGAGGAATAAGCAATGTCCAACTATAGATTCGTAGCCCAAATGCCAAAGGTGCAATCCAGCGCATTGCCATTTGATGCTGGGCAACCCCCATCCCATCTGCCCTTTCATTTCCCAAAAGATAACGGGACAGGACTTCATGTACAGTTTTTGGAATCATGTGTGCATCAGGCAAGTTTTTTAAACCCTCAAACAAGGCTTGCGCCAACTGGCGTGAGCTATCATTCGGGTCAAAGCATAGAGGCATAATACGCTGGTCAATCGCCTGCTGCTCTGCCACCGTATTGCCCAGCAAGCCCAGTGGAACACCCAACAGGCGTGTGACATATCGCCAGATCAGGTAATAGCCCTCATGTTCTTCTGGACGAATTTTTGCACCCAGTGCCTGTAAACTCTCTAGCACCATCGTGCCAAAAAATAACGGGCCTGCGGCGGTATGTAATTGGTTGATCGGCAGACCTGTTGCCATATCCCAACGCTCAGATGCCATTAAACGTAAACGCACCATCGCGTGCATCAAGCGGACACGCATACAGATTTCCCAAACCGCCCCATAAGGTCGTAGTGCTTCGGTATCCAGCACCCCAAAAAACAGGGTGGATGATTCAAACAGGCGGCGTACCACATTTTGTTCCAGACGTTGCGTACCTGACAAAATATGGGCTGAGGCAGCATTGGAAAAAGTGGTCATTAAACCACCATGAATCAGGGCAATGATCAACTGCGGAAAGTGTCGATAGGCCATTGCCCCACCCTTAGCCATCAACTCAAAATCCACCCAGTCGGGAATCATTTCCATATCGGCTAAAAAATCCTGACACGCCACATTGCCCTCACGGGCAAGTTGCTGAATGGCTGGCAATGGCTGGGCAAGCGGTTTTTTATGCGCTCTCAAAGTCTTAACCACATTCTCCGCCAGCTCATCTCCCAGATTTAACCACGGCGCAAGTGGCATCGCCCATAACCATGACTTGCGCGATATTGCTGGCAATGGACTGGTGGGTGCATCAGGTGAAAATGTAGCAGGTACATCAGCAAGCATATTCATGGTTCAACCTGTCAAATCGGGCAAATAATATTCAGCCTAGCAAAGATTTTTTAAATACTCAACTTGTTGAATATTAAATTTGATTATTGGATGCTAAGATAAATTATTTATTGAGGAGTCAATATCATGTCACTTCGCCATGTCTTACTGGTGTATTTAGGTACGGGGGCTGCCAGTGGCTACGATATTATCAAGGGTTTTCAACATACTTACGGCTATTTATGGAATGCCAGCTTTCAGCAAATCTACCGTGATCTGGGTAAGTTGCACAGTGATGGACTCATTGACTGCGACATTGTTGAAAATGCGCCCCGCCCACCCAGAAAAGTCTATCGGCTCAATCCAGAGGGTTATGCCGCTATGCAAAAATGGCTGGCAACCCCCATCAAGCCACCGCATCTCAACAGCGAGTTTTTAGTCAAACTGTCTTCGGTTCACCTGCTGGACGCAGATCAGTTTATGCAGGAATTTCAGCAATACCGACAGGCTTACCAGCAAAGTCTGGATGATTTATTTCGTATGCAGGCGGTCTTCCAGTCACTTCCACCAAACGTACTGGAAAAGTTTGAGGGCATTTACCTGACCCTGACACATGGGATCAGTCAGATTCAATGCTGGCTGGAATGGGCAAAACAGGTGGAGGTGTTTTTACAGAAGCAGAAATGGCGAGAAACCACCGCAGAGGATCTTCAGCTATTTACTGAGGCATTGCAGTTGAATCAGCCAGAAACATAACTCATCAAATTTAATATTCATCATGTTGAGTATTTAAAAAATCTTTGCTAACCTGAACGCATTCCATATCCCAACCAAAAGGAATGATTGGTATGAAACTTGGGTTTAGCCTGCTTGTGTTGGGCGTACTGCTTTCTCAGCAAACACAGGCGCAAACGTTCTGTGTTTTTGATATGGTCGGCGCACAAGGCCCTGTCATTTCGGGTATGCGTGAATATGCCACGCAATCAAGGGCATGGGGCGCACAGCTTGAACTGCGCTCCTATACTTCTGAACGGGTCGCTGCCGAAGACTTTAAGGCAGGTCAATGTGATGCGGTTTTGCTGACAGGGATGCGTGCACGCCAGTTTAACCATTTTACAGGCAGCATTGACTCAATTGGCGGCTTGCCAAACTACACCCAACTCAAGCTACTCATGGCAGCCTTGCTGCGTCCCGATGCCAGCAAGATGATGAGCAGTGGACAATATGAGGTGGCTGGGTTAATGCCTTTGGGCGCAGCCTACATTTTTCTGCGTGATCGCAATATCAATACCGTTACCAAAATGGCGGGACGCAAAATTGCCGTGCTGGACTACGACAAGGCGCAACTGGTAATGGCGGAACGCATTGGCGCACAGGCCGTGATGAGTGATGTCTCCAATTTTGCAGGAAAATTCAATAATGGTCAGGTGGATGCCACCGCTGCCCCTGCGGTTGCCTATATGCCGCTTGAGCTTTACAAGGGTGTGGGCAGTCAGGGTGCAGTGCTAAAACTGCCTGTGGCACAACTGACCTTTCAAATGTTGATTCGCCCAGATAAATTCCCAGCAGGATTCGGGCAACGTTCCCGTGAATATTTTTATGGTCAGTATGATACCGCCATGAAAACCATATCGGCAGCCGAAGATGACATCCTGTTTTTCTTTCCACCTGCCGATGGAACCGCACCACAATATCGGGAAATGATGCGTCAGGCACGAATCAGCATGACCAAACAGGGAATTTATCATCCAAAAATGATGAACCTGATGAAAAAAATCCGCTGCCGTGCCGAACCCACCCAAGCGGAATGTAGTGACAATCTTGAATAGCGCACACTAATCACAGATTGCCAAGATCAAGCCGCTTTTAGGCACGTACTTTTAATTTACACCCTATAACAATATCTGGAGTCATCATGAAAATCGCTTTCGCTCCATTGCTGATCATCAGTTTGCTTAGTCCACAACTTCATGCCAGTGACATTGATAAAGACACGGCAACCCGTTTTATTAACAACTTTTATCAAGCCATACAAAAACACGACCTCAAGGCAGTTGGTAATATGATTGACAATAAAGCCACGATTAAGGTGTTATGGACACAGGCTGATCCACCACAAAGCTTTACCATCAGCAAAGCCGATTATTTGCAGCAACTCAAGGCAACCTGGCATTTTGCCACCAATGAAAGTTATGAAATCAAGAACATCAAGGTTAGTCTGGTTGATAATGTCACGACAGTCAGTTTGCAAGAGACAGAAAATCGGACGCTTTTTGGTAAGAAAGCGGGACAGCAGAATGAGCTACAAATTGCGCTGGGCGGTGATACAAAATCGCCGCGTATTATCAGTATCCAGAACAAAACCAAGCTTTGGTAGATGTTCTGTTGTAGCCCCTATTTAATTAATCTGAGTTCGATATAAAGTTCTTGATGAAATATGATACTCGGAAACGTCATCCGCAATTGTTCGAGGCAGGACTTTATTAATAAAGTGTTGTTTCTGCGATTCAGTAAACTAGCTGACAGTAGTTAACGAGTTTTGCGGATGACAATGGTTTTGCCTACTTTTGCCAAAACAAAAGTAGGTCGTCGAAGACATATCCTGAAACTGGATGAGAACTCGGCAAGACTCCTATAATATAATTATTTTTCAATAATTTAAGTTGGAATCAGATTAAGCTTTAATCAACTGAATATCAGAACCCGTACGTTTCGGATCAATCAGGATTTTGGCATGTTGCTCTGGATCCCGTAATGCAGCAAAGGCATTATTGACCCCATCCAGTCCGACAATACCTGTAAGCAATGGTGAACAGTTTACCTTACCCTCAGCAATCATATGCAGGGTGTCACGGAACTCCAGTGGTGTATAGCCCAGTACATACTGGATTTCCAATTCCTTATTGATGGCCAATGCAGGTTCGATCTTATCGCTTTGCATACAAACGCCAACACCAACAATACGCGAGAACAGTGGCGCACCCTCAAGAATCTGCTGCATGATCCCTGCCACGCCTACACACTCAAAGATTACTGGACGTTTAGGCAATAGACCGAGTTTGTCACCGACCCGCATTGCGTTGACCCAAGGCAATGAGAACGTCTGGACCTTGTCAAAAATGCCCATTCCCATATTAATCGCTTCAGAGACATTCCCCAGCAACCCAAGCTCTTTCCAGCTGCTAAATGGAGATTGCTGTTTAGGGTCAATCAAGATATCTGCACCACATTGTTCAGCCAAGCGACGACGATTCGGTGAAAAATCACTGGCAACCACTGTTTTAACCCCCGCCGCCTTGAGCATCAAAATCACACCCAAACCGACTGGACCACAGCCCACCACAATCGCAGGTTCACTTTTCTTGATTCGGCTACGGCGTACCGCATGCAAGGCAACAGCCATAGGTTCAGTCAGCGCCGCACTATCCGCATCGAGTCCATTTGGAACTTCAAACATCAGGCTCGATTGAACCAGAACCTGCTCTGCATAACCACCTGATGCACTTGGTGAAAGTCCAGTGGGTACATAACCCTGTAGATCAACATTTAACAATGGCATCGCACAAACCAAAGTATCCGCTTTCAGTTTACGGCGTGTTTTTGGACCATAATCTAGGACCTTACCACAAAACTCATGACCGAAAACCAATTTATCTGAGGATTTCGCCACGCCATTAAATCCTACCCTTTCTGCCAAATCATGCATGTGGTCACAGTGGTGTTGCATGTGCAAATCCGAACCACAGATTCCACAACGTACCACCTCAAGCAACACCTGACCTTTGGCTGGAATCAGTTTTGGACTGTCTTCAATTTGAAGCTGGGCATTCTGGCAAACAAGAGATTTCATAGGATGTTTTCCTTTTTTGTTTTATTCCATTTGTTAGCGTTTCAGTTTTTTAAGTGACTGGAATCATCGCATCAACAAAGCTTGCCACAATACTGACAAACCATATTGTCAAAATCTATGACCCAAATATAAATATCTTAAATGAATAAAGTCAGCATACCAGAAGATTTAGAGCTGTTTATAAAATAAAGGCTGAAGAATTAAAAGTTTTAAAAAATAAATTCCAATTATATTCAAATAGATAGATAACTTACCTCCCCAGCAATCCAATATTTTTTAAAAAACACAAAATGAGCTGTTGCAATTTATAGTGTCATTATGCCAATATATATTTAATGGCTATAAGCCACTATATAAGGAAAGCAAAAAATGGCGATTCAACTCAAGACAAGCAACGTGAATGTTCCCATCGAATTTTTACAGTTTTCAGGTGGTGAACGTCATATTCAACTGAATCCGAGCCTGCTCAATCCATCTGAAAATTCAGTGCAGATCAAGGCTTTACTCAGCAACAGCACCGATGTAATGGACTACCTGTTACTGGAAAATGTGCTACTGCAACAGGGCATCCAGCTTGCAGTTGAAATCCCCTATTTTCCTTATGCACGTCAGGATCGTATCTGTGCACAGGGTCAGGCCTTTTCACTTGACCTGATGACTAAACTGCTGAATAGCAATACAGAACAATATGTAGGTCAGCGCCAGGAAATTATGGTGTGGGATTGCCATAGTCAGGCAACGCTTGAGTTACTGCGAGCAAATACCACTTTTCAAAATGTGGTCAATATTGAACCGATTCAGATCATTCAGCAGAGTGAAGCATTAATGCAAATTTTGCTGGCTGAACATACCGTACTGGTCTGCCCCGATGTAGGTGCAACACAACGTACTCAGGCGATTGCCAATGGCATTAATGCACAACGCCAACAGGCAATCAACATTATTCACTGTGAAAAAGTAAGAGATGCAAGCACAGGAAAAATCAGGGCAACACAAGTCCACAGTGCAGACTTAACAGGCAAAACCGCAGTGATTACAGATGACATTTGTGACGGTGGTGCAACCTTTATTGGCATTGCCCAGCAATTACGTCATCTCAATTGCCAGAACATCATCCTGTATGTCACACACGGCATTTTTAGCAAAGGACTTAATGTTTTCGATGGCTTGGTTGACCAGATTTTTACCAGCAATAGCCGCCCGCAACAACCTCATGCAAAACTCAAGATTATTGATTTTCAAAACTAATTTACATAAATAGGAGTATAAAAAATGAGTCTTAAAATCAACCCACTAAATGCCATCGACTTTTATAAGGCAGATCACCGTCGCCAGTACCCCGTTGGTACGGAGTACGTTTATGCCAACTTCACACCTCGCTCCTCACGTTTGGCAAAAATGCTGCCTGATTTTGATGACAAAGTGGTGTTCTTTGGCCTACAGGGATTTATCAAACACTTTTTAATTGAAACATGGAATGAGGGCTTTTTTAACCAGCCGAAAGACAAGGTGGTCGCAGCCTATAAACGCCGTATGGACAGTTCATTGGGTGAGGGTGCTGTACCTGTGGAACACATCGAAGCGTTACATGACTTAGGCTATTTACCTTTAAGAATTAAAGCTTTGCAAGAAGGAAGCCGCGTCAATATCAAAGTACCTGTATTGACCATTATCAATACTGATCCAGATTTCTTTTGGTTGACCAACTATATTGAAACCGTACTCAGTGCTGAACTGTGGAAGAGTTGCACTACAGCCACCATTGCTTATGAATATAAACGCCTGCTAAATCAATATGCACAAAAAACAGGTGCGCCTTTGGATTTTGTCCCTGTGCAGGGGCATGATTTTAGTAGCCGTGGGATGAGTGGTATTTATGATGCAGCTCAATCCAGTGTTGGGCACTTGACCAGTTTTATTGGCACAGATTCAGTGGCTTCGATTGATTATGCTGAAGAATATTATAATGCGACAGGTGTGATTGGTGTTTCAGTGCCTGCAACTGAACACAGCGTGATGTGTATGGGCAGTGAGGAAAGCGAGTTGGAAACCTTTAGACGTTTGATCTGCGAGCTTTATCCTGCTGGTGTGGTCAGCATTGTGTCGGATACATGGGATTTCTGGCGTGTGATTACCGAATTTAGCGTTGAACTCAAAGCTGAAATCCTCAATCGACAACCCAATGCTTTAGGTCTTGCCAAAGTGGTGTTCCGTCCAGATTCGGGTGATCCTGTCAAAATCATCTGTGGTGATCCTGATGCTGAAATCGGTAGCCCAGCCTATAAAGGTGCGGTGGAATGTTTATGGGAAATCTTTGGCGGTACAGTCACCGATAAAGGCTATAAGGTGCTGAATGAGCGTGTGGGTTTGATCTATGGTGACTCGATTACCCTTGAACGAGCACAAAATATTCTAAAAGGATTGGAAGCGAAAGGCTTTGCATCTAATAATTTAGTGTTTGGGATTGGCAGTTATACCTATAACTATCTGACTCGGGATACTTTTGGCTTTGCAGTCAAGGCAACTTGGGGACAGGTCAATGGGGTTGGTCGGGAGCTGTTTAAAGACCCGATTACTGATTCAGGCACCAAGAAATCTGCCAAAGGTTTGTTACGGGTAGAACAGACTGCCAATGGTTTTGAGCTGTTTGATCAACAAAGTCTTGAACAGGAAAATATGGGCGCATTAACACCTGTATTTGAAAATGGGAAATTGTTGAGAGAGTGTACATTGGATGAAGTGAGGGGGAGGCTTACCCTATAAATATTCAATTGAAAACTTTTCACCATTCTACCCTGCCTCATAAACCATGTATGATCGCATGACATTTATATAAGCATTCTCTTACTTTTCATAGGTAAGGAGTATACTCCGCAAGGTAAGTAAAAATCCTTTGTAGGACTGGCGGTACATCCTGAGCAATTTCAAAGCAACGCTTTGAAAGCAGCGCAAGGCAGTCCTACAGGGTGGCATCCATGCCGCCAACCACGATAGCAAATAAAGAGAAAAAGCCTAAAATTTTTCAAATTAACATCAATGCCTTATAAGCAAATGCTTCCAACAATACAAAATCATTTATAATTGTTATTGATCAATTTATGAGAAATCAAAACTGTGACCTACACCTCTGAACAAGAATACCTTGCCCACTATCAAAAACGTGACTATGACAGTCCTTTGTTTACCGTGGATATGGCAATTTTTTCGATTTCAAAAGGTCAGTTACAGGTTTTGCTGATTCAGCGTTCCAACTTTCCTGAGAAAAGCAAATGGGCTTTACCTGGCGGTTTTGTTGATTTAAACAACGATCAGGATTTAATGACAACCGCCCACCGTAAACTACTGGAAAAAACAGGGATTCACACCCCTTATCTGGAACAGGTGGAAACAATCGGCAATCGCCAACGTGACCCGCGCGGCTGGTCAATTACCTCTCTCTATTTTGCATTGATTGATTTTCAAAAATTCCAGATCGAGGAAACCGCACAAATTGAACACAGTACATGGTTTCCCATCCATGAAGCACTACAACTTGAACTGGCCTTTGACCACCAAAAATTATTAAATATGGCAGTTGATCGCCTCAGCAGTAAAACACGCTACACCGCCCTACCTGCCAGCTTAATGCCTGAACGGTTTACCCTGACTGAACTACAGACTATTTATGAAATTATTCTTGGGCATAGTCTGGAAAAAAAGGCTTTTCGCCGTCGGATGCAAGAAGCAGGTGTGGTTGAGGAAACAGGGCAGCATAAAATTGTTGGCAAACGCCCAGCCCAACTATTTCGTTATGCACTGGATGATTTTAACTTTACCTTTCCAAGAATGCTGGAAACACCAAGAAACTCTAATGAGGATGAGTAAGTAACATGGGCAGATAATCATCTGCCCATGTTATTAGTGAGATTCAATATAAGAAATATTTCCCACCTAAAGAATAAAATTTATCTTATCGCCAAGTCTGGCGAATCATATCGACAGCTTTTTCGGCAATCATAATCGTTGGCGCATTGGTGTTGCCATTGACTACAGTTGGCATGACTGAAGCATCAATCACGCGAAGTCCCTCCACCCCATAGACTTTCAGTTCTGGGTCAACCACCGCCATGTCATCCACACCCATCTTGCAGCTTCCCACTGGATGGTAAACGGTATCGACACGCTGGCATAACACCTTGCGAATATCCTCATCCGTTTTTACATTTGCGGTGAACATATCTTCCTTGATTTTTTCGTTTAAAGCGGGCGCCTGCATCAACTTCTGGGTGATCTTGAAGCCATCCACCATATCCTGCAAATCCTGTTCATCTTCCAGAAATTTAAAGTCAATCAACAGTGGATCATTGGCATTTTTACCACTTAGCTTGACTGAACCACGGGCACGCGGATTGAGCAGGCACACGTGACAGGAAATCCCATGTCCCGTATGCATGGTTCTGGCATGGTTATCCACCACTGCAATCACAAAATGCAACTGTAAATTCGGTTTATCCAGTTCAGGACGGGTTTTTAGGAAACCACCACATTCGGCATAATTGGTGGTGATCAGGCCACGGCGTTCCTTGCGGTAACGTCCAATCTGCTTAAACAGGTCAAAACTGCCCCCGACCGACACCCCAAACGTTCCATCAGTGAGCTTGGTTTTATAGGCAAAAATAAAGTCGGGGTGGTCGTGCAGGTTTTCCCCCACGCCAGGCAGGTCCTTAACGACAGGAATACCATGTTTTTCCAGTTCCTGACTCGGGCCAATACCAGACAGCATCAAGATTTGCGGTGACTGGAACGCGCCGGCCGAAAGCAGCACTTCCTTATTCGCCCTTACCGTATGGCTTTGACTCTTATGCTTATATTCCACCCCGACCGCACGACCATTTTCAATCACAATATGTGACACCATCGCATGGGTAATAACATGCAGGTTCGGGCGTTTGCCAATGTGCGGCAATAAGTAGCCACGTGCAGCACTCCAGCGCTCGCCATTTTTCTGGGTGACCTGATAAACCCCCAACCCTTCCTGCTCAGCCCCATTAAAATCGTCATTGAGTGGATAGCCCACCTGTTTAGCCGCTTCAATAAAGGTTTTTTGGTAAGGATTGTCTGAATGTAGTTCACTGACATTGAGTGGGCCATGCTGTCCGTGATATTCATTCTTGATTCTTTCATTGTGTTCAGACTTGATGAAATAAGGCAAAACTTCATCATACGACCAGCCCTTATTACCCAGTGCCGCCCAGTGGTCATAGTCATCACGATGGCCACGAATATACACCATCGCATTAATCGCTGAACTTCCACCCAGCCCCTTGCCGCGTGGTTGATAGCCTTTACGCTGGTTCAGGCCCTTTTGTGGAATGGTTTCCAAAGCCCAGTTGTTCAGCTTGGTTGGGATACTGATTACGGCGGCGGCGGGCGTATTCACCAGCCAGTTGTTGCCATCTCCGCCAGCTTCCAGCAGGCACACGGAAACATTCGGGTTTTCTGTCAATCTTCCTGCCAGCACACAACCTGCTGACCCCCCACCAATAATCACAAAATCATAAGCTGTTTGCGTCATTTCTATCCCTGTTATTTTCTTTATAAAATTTGAGCCATTATGCCTAAAATTTGGCTAAAAAACAGTATTCACTGTCTAACCATATCCCTTATTTTATAAAAATAAAAATTTAATTTTAAACAGTATCTTAAAGAATAAACCTTATAAAAAGTTGCTTTAGGAATTTAAGACTGATTCAGATGCTTTTGTTTTAAATGTTCAACATGTTGACGATCTGTTCTCCATGATGGTTCCAGAACTTCTTTCTCAATACGATAACGAATACGTTTCTGCTTCATTGGACTAATCGCTTCATCACGAAAACCTTTTACATAATCAAGCCAAACCTTACCTCGTAAAACATTCTCTGGCATTTCTGTCTTAAATTCACATCTTGGCGTAAATACTATCACTGAGTGTAAATATTGCGGTTCAAGTACGTCTGCTAAAATCGCTTCCAACACTTTGCTATGTTTATAATTTTGGTGTAATGGATTTTGAAATTTATAGCTTTTTTTATAAATTTTCTGCGTCCATTGCTTTTGTCTGGCATTTCCAAAAATCCAACCCGTATAGTTTTTAGTTTCAATAATAAACACGCCATACGGACTAATAAGAATATGATCAACTTGTGTTGTACCCTGCTCACCATCAGGAAGAGTACAATTATTCAATAAAACATATTCTTCACCTAATTTTTCGGCATGACCAATGACCATCATTTCACCCATTTTCCCCTTAAATTTAGGTGAAGTAAGATAAGCGAGTGCAACAATAACAATGATAAAAAAGATGATATAGAAAAACATATTGCCCCATTCAATTTATAATTTTGAAAGTTTTAAATAATAAAATTCAGACGTAAAAAAACCGCTTCATTAGCGGTATTTTATCTCATCTCTAGGATGATGGTCGGAGCAGTAGGATTCGAACCTACGACCCCCTGGTCCCAAACCAGGTGCACTACCAGGCTGTGCTATGCTCCGAATGTGGGGTGAATGACGGGATTCGAACCCGCGACAACTGGAATCACAATCCAGGGCTCTACCAACTGAGCTACATCCACCATAACATATTTTTGATTCTATATACCAAACTGCCAAATGGCGCGCCTGACAGGATTCGAACCTGTGACCATCCGCTTAGAAGGCGGATGCTCTATCCAACTGAGCTACAGGCGCATAACGATGATAATATTATCAAGCGATACTTCGCCGATCTTAAAATAATGTTTTTCAACATCTTTTAAATGGTCGGAGCAGTAGGATTCGAACCTACGACCCCCTGGTCCCAAACCAGGTGCACTACCAGGCTGTGCTATGCTCCGATTTCTCAGCTTTTATTGTATCGCACATCGTGCGGTACGGTGTGCATTCTAGGCTTGACGTTGCATCACGTCAACACCTAGTTTTAAAAAAAATGATTTTTCCTTATCAAATGTATATTTAACAAGCATTTTAACGCTTTAGCGAAGCGCTAAAGTTCAACATTCGATCTAAAGGTAATTTGGCACGTTCAGCTAGGGCTGGATCAACGTGTATTTCCTGATCACCATGCTGTAACACATGCAAAATCCCATCCAGTTCGTTCATTGCCATCCACGGACAATGCGCACATGAACGACAGGTTGCACCCTCGCCTGCGGTCGGTGCTTCAAATAATTCCTTATCAGGTGCGGCCTGCTGCATTTTATAGAAAATGCCACGGTCGGTTGCCACGATCATTTGTTTATGCGGTAAAGTTTGCGCCGCTTTAATCAATTGCGAGGTGCTCCCCACCGCATCAGCAATTTCCACCACCGATTCAGGTGATTCAGGATGTACCAAAACCGCCGCATCGGGATAAAGTGCTTTCATTTGCGCGATACCACGGGCACGAAATTCTTCATGCACGATACAGGCACCATCCCAAAGCAGCATATCAGCGCCTGTTTTCTTCTGGATATAACGACCTAAATGCTGGTCAGGTGCCCAGATAATCTTTTCACCCAAGCTATCCAGATGTTCAATAATCTCCACCGCACAGCTTGAAGTCACTACCCAATCGGCACGCGCTTTCACTGCCGCTGAAGTGTTGGCATACACCACCACGGTATGGTCAGGATGCTGGTCACAGAATGCGGTGAACTCATCCACAGGACAACCCAAATCCAGTGAACAGGTTGCTTCCAAAGTTGGCATCAACACTGTTTTCTCTGGTGAGAGAATCTTGGAGGTTTCGCCCATAAATTTCACCCCTGCCACCACCAGTGTTGTAGCAGGATGGTCTCGGCCAAAACGTGCCATTTCCAGTGAGTCGGAAACACAGCCACCTGTCAGTTCTGCAAGCTCCTGCACTTCAGGATCACAGTAATAGTGCGCCACCAGCACAGCATTTCGTTTTTTCAGTTCCGCTGCAATCTGGGCAAACTTTTCTTGTTTCACTTCTGGGCTAAGACTGTTGTCTTTTGGCTCACCCAAACGATCTAAATGCGCCTGCACAATATTTTTGGCTTCGTTCGCAATTAAATTCGTATCATTCATAAAACGTCTTCTCTATCCTGCGCGCCTGCATCACTGCAAACTTATAACGTGGGTCTATGCTGATCTTTCGGGATCAATCATATTGTCCACAAATGGGTGATATAAAAAAAGCCCCACTGTGGAGGCTTTATTATACCGCATATTTACGAGCGATAATCGGCATTAATTTTTACATAGTCATAAGAAAAGTCACAGGTATATACTGTGTCTTTGGCTGTACCACGACCAAGGTCTATACGGATGGTAATTTCCTTTTCCGCCATCACCGCAGCACCTGCCTCTTCGGTATAGTCAGGGTTGGCCCCACCATCCAGACAGATTTGCACATCACCCAGCCAGACCTGCACCTTGCTGCTGTCCAGATTGGGTACACCCGCCTTGCCAATCGCCATCACAATACGGCCCCAGTTTGGATCAGAGGCGAACAATGCTGTTTTAATTAACGGTGACTCAGCCACACTATAGGCAACATCACAACATTCCTGGATATTTGCCCCGCCCTCAACCTGAACTGTGATGAACTTGGTTGCGCCCTCACCATCACGAACGATTAATTGTGCAAGACGATTCATGATCCGAGCAAGCACATCCAGTACCTGTTGGTAACGTGGGTCATCCTGAGAGGTAATTTCCGCACCGCCTGCCAAACCTGTCGCCACAAAGATACAGGAGTCATTGGTGGAGGTATCACCATCAATGGTAATGCGGTTAAATGAATGCTCAACTGTGGTTTGGAGTAGGCTTTGTACCCGTTCACGGCTAATCGGCGCATCAGTTGCCACAAAACTCAACATGGTCGCCATGTTCGGGCGAATCATGCCTGCACCTTTGCTAATCCCTGTCATGGTATAGGTCACACCATCCAGCTCAAACTGCTCAGATGCACCTTTTGGTGTGGTGTCTGTGGTCATAATACCTGATGCGGCATCAGCCCAACGATCGGCATTTAAGTCATTTAATGCTGGTTGAATGCCTTGCAGCAAACGTTCAATTGGAAGTTGCTCACCAATTACGCCTGTTGAAAATGGCAGGATTTGACTGCTTTGCACACCTGTCAGTTCAGCCAGTTTGGCACAGGTTGCCTCCGCATTTTTATAACCGATTGTACCTGTGGCGGCATTGGCGTTGCCTGTATTAATAATCAGGTAACGTGGCTGTTTTTGTGAAGCACTTTCAGCCAGATGTTTTTTACTAAGTAGAACAGGTGCAGCAGCAAATGCGCTTTGGGTAAACACACCCGCAACATTTGAACCCTCGGCAAATTCAAAAATGACCAGATCGCGTCGGTTTGGATAACGTACATACGCCTCAGTTGAGCCAATTTTCACACCCTGCACCACATGCATCCGCGGCATCGTTACGTCACCAACAGCCATTTTTAAATACCCATTCAACTTGTTATGAAAGACTTAAGCTTATTCCAAAAGGCAATTAAAATCGAGTATCAGCGATATAGTTTATTGAATTTGACCCTGTTCCAAACTCAATAAAATCTGCTTCTTATCCAGACCACCTGCAAAACCCACCAAAGCCCCACCAGAACCAATCACCCGATGGCATGGTGCAATAATTGAAATTGGGTTTCTACCATTGGCGGCACCAACCGCACGCACTGCCTTTTCATTGCCAATCTGGAGTGCAATGTCCTTATAACTACGAGTTTCCCCATAAGGAATGGTCAATAAAGCCTGCCATACCTGTTGCTGAAAATCTGTTCCCTGAAAATCCAGTGGTAGATCGAACTGCTGGCGTTGCCCTGCAAAGTATTGTTCTAATTTTTGTTTTACTTTTAGCAGCATCGGATGCTGGATATTCTCAATCAGTTCCGCCAAGCGTACCCGTTTATGGTCTTCATTGTCCCACATCACGGCGACCAAGGCCTGGTCATGAGCAACCAGTTTTAATGCGCCTACAGGAGAGTCCATATACATATAAACCAGTTGCATTATTTCTCTCCTTAAATCTTTTAATGTGATGACAGTTTCATCAAAACCAAACCAGATACGATCAGAACGGCTGCGATCATACGCATTGCGGTCATGGGTTCATTCAGCACCATAATGCCCAGAATAAAGGAACCAATCGCACCAATCCCCGTCCACACCGTATAGGCTGTTCCCAAAGGAAGTGTACGCATTGATATGGAGAGCAACACCACACTTAAAATCATAAAAACAATCGTAACCACACTTGGGGTGAGACGTGTGAAGCCCTCAGACATTTTCATTGAGTATGCCCAAATGACTTCAAAAACACCTGCCAAAATTAAAATTGCCCACGCCATTTTTACATTCATCTTGTTTAATGGTTGGGTCGTCCCAACGTGATTCTTTTTTGGGGAGGTCGTCCTCCCAGCCCAGAAGTTTACTTTAAAATGGGTAGTTATGTGAATTGTTATGTATCTATATTACCTAAGCTTTTGAAAAGCATGGACTGTTATTCTGTATATTCTATTGCCAAATGATGCTGTCCACACGCATCAATTCACAGGCACCATTGCCTGTATCCTCACGGGACAAGGAGCTTTTCCAGCGCCATCCGTCAGGGGCCTGAATTTCGATTAATGCACCTTTGAGGTAGACCAAATCATCCTTTTTAATTTTCTTCATTTGCGATGCCACATAGGCATCTGCTGGAACCAGATGCATGTTGGCACTGTGTGTTTCAATTTCCCTAAACGAAATCGGTGGTTCATGGTCAACACGCCAGTGATACCAACGGTTACTCTGGGAAATATCAATCTGTTTATACACCTGTGGATTTGCCATTTCACCCCAGCCCACTGCAATGTCCATTGGGGAAAATTCTGCTTCACGGCCTAGATTATAGTCTTCCCGTCCCAGTACACGAAATGAACCCTCATAGTTTTCCAGTGCCATCACCTGTACACCTTGCTGGGTCGTAATTTGACTCACATTTGGAGCGGGTTTAAGCAGATTGGTCCAGACCAGCCATGCCAGTGCCAATCCCAGCAAGCCATACATCCATCTTGGCATATTATTCATCCTTTTTGCGTTGTAATACCTTGATCCATTGCCTGAGCTTTTCTAAAGCGGAATACAAAAATTGTTGAATAAGGTTAAGCTGGTTTTTTGTAAAGGTCTTGTTCTGATTGAATGAATCTGTCTTTTCCTGCTGAAATGACGCGATTTCCACAGGTTCATAATGGGACATGGTTTGTTGTAGTTCAGCCCCCAGACTCAAGCGCTGCAAGGCGGCGGTAACCTCATCAATCGGTAGATGATGGTAGAGGGTTAAATGACGTGCATCCAGGTCAATACTGTGCTCAACCAATAAGTCAACAAACGGAACTAATGCCTTGCGTACACGTGTTACTTCCACAACACTGCTCATATGGGGAATATAGTAAAAACTGACATTCATGCTGCCATTTGCTGAAATGAATCCTGCTTGAGACTGAAAAGAAGCCTGGGGCCTTTCTCTTGAATTTCCCCCTTGATTTGCATGATCTGTTATTTGTCTGTCTTGTTGTTCTAAAGCCATTTATGCACCATGAATGACTCAAAAAAGATACTGCCAGTATAAACCAACAGTATCTCAGTGAAGTGACATTTTAGACAGAGTATCAGAACTTTAAAGTAAGCCCCGCACCATATAGTCCACCTTGCTCGCGCCCTGAAGCCATTTGCCATGCAGTTTGCTTATTACCTTTATGGTAGGCATAGGCAAGGTCAATGAACGGCATCACTTTTTTATTGATTTCATAGCGAATCTGCACGCCCGTTTGCAGTTTGGACACACCTGATTTTTTTGCATATTTTGATTGATCATTTAAAACCAGATCCGCATTGAAATAAGGCTGTGCAATCAATTTCTGGGTAAACAGTACATCACGGCTGGTTTCCAGACTAAACTGCCAGCGTTGATCCTGCCCTGCATAGAGATAGGCTTCGGTTTCAAAGAAATAGGGGGCCAAACCATGTAAGCCGACTACAGCACTCCACTGACTTTTATCCTGCTGCTGTTCTGGGTGATATTGATAGCGAGCACCCACCTGTACATCCCAAAAGTCAGAAATATTACGGCTATATAAAGCCATTGCATCGGTTTGTGTCCGTTCAGATTCCGCCTTTTCCACATGGGCCTTAATGAAAATCTTGTTTTCATCTGTGCCTATCCAAGTTTTCAGTTTGCTGCTGGCACTGCCCCGACCATGATCATCCACCGTCCACGCATTTTCCAGACTGGTGGCCTGATAAATCTGCCCACCATGTTCACGGTGGTGATCATGCTGTGCATGGTCAACTTCTACCTTTACAGGAGACGCGACCTGATGTTGTTCATGTTGCATCGCTGATGATGCACCCATCTGCATAACGGGTTGTTCATCTGTCATGTGATTATGCTCTTTATGTGCATAAGTCACGACACTCAGGCAGCACATCATTCCACCCATCAGCAATAAGCGGACATGGCGTTTCATTTCAGGAGTTGGCTTAATGATGTGCATGGCTTTCTCCCTGAGCTGGCTGGACAGGTACGTTATTTTTAATTGGCGCTTTCGAGCCATCAACATTTGCCACGATCAGCTTGCTCATCATACCTGCACTCATATGGTATAGCAGGTGGCAATGAATTGCCCATTCGCCCAACTCATCCGCAGTCAGCATGGCGGTCACTGTCTTGCCTGGCGGTACGATTATTGTGTGCTTGTTTGGCATGTCCTGTGCAGACTGGCCATTTTCCAGTTGCATAAACATGCCATGCAGATGCATTGGGTGTGCCATCATGCTGTCATTGACAAATTTCAGGCGGATACGTTCGCTATATTTCACCTTTAAAGGAGCAAAGTCCTTGTCACTGAACTTCTTGCCATCAATCGTCCAGATATAACGCTCCATCGTACCGCCAAGACGGATCACCAACTCTCTTTCAGCAGGACGGGTATCAGCTTGGGGTGTTAATGATTTCAGGTCGGCATACTGCAACGCCTTATGCCCTGCTGGTGTGGAGGCATTGGCCCAACCCTGTACGGTATCAGGCTGATCTTTTTCAGAAAATGCTATAGTTTTGTGCTGGCTATGCTCAGACATTGCCGATGCTGACATCTGCATCTGGTCATGTGAATGATGTTCCATGTTCATTTGCTGATGCGAGCCGTGATCCATCCCCTCATGCTGCATTGCTGTGGAAACCAGTTTTTCCTGCGACATCTGATGTTGGGCATGTGCATCATGATCCATATTTGCCATGTTCATTTGCTGATGTGAGCCATGATCCATTTTGCCCATATCCATTTGTCCATGTCCCATATCATCCATGGTCAATAATGCACGCGGACGGGCTTTCGGCATTTCAAGCTTTTGCTGTTTTGGTCGAATTTCGTTTTGCAGTGATGCAATCGCAAAACCAGCACGGTCAATCGACTCTGCCTGAATTTGATAATGTGCCTGCGTTGGCTCGACCATCACATCATAGGTTTCTGCCGCACCAATACGAAATTCATCTACTGGTACAGGTTGCACAGGCTGACCATCAGCACTGACCACGGTCATTTTTAAATCTGGAATACGTACATCAAAAAAAGACATGGCTGAAGCATTGATAAAACGCAGGCGGACTTTCTCACCTGTTTTAAATGCACCTGTCCAGTTCTGCTGTGGTGTCTGACCATTAACTAAAAAGGTATAACCCGTAACATCAGACAAATCAGTTTTTAGCATCCGCATCTGGTTCCACATTGCACGGTCTTGCCAGCTTGCCTTTAAACCTTGCTGTTTCACCTGTTTCCAGACATCGCCTACTGTTTCACGCTGGTTCTGATAATATTCGGCGGACTTTTTCAGGTTTGCCATGATCTGGGCACTATCAGACTCATGAAAATCCGACAGCATCACCACATAGTCACGCTCTGCTTTTTCATGTGCGGCAACAGGCTGTTTTCCTTTTGGATAAATCACCAGAGGACCATATAAACCATCCTGTTCCTGTCCTTTACTATGGGCGTGATACCAGTAGGTTCCGTTTTGACGCACCTTGAAACGATAGGTAAAATCACCCTTTGGCTTAATGCCCTGAAAGCCATTAAAACCAGGCACACCATCCATCAATCCAGGTAAAAGCAGTCCATGCCAATGCAGGGATGTGTCCTGATCCTTGAGTTGGTTATGCACATGGATTACCGCCTCGTCACCCTCTTCAAACTCCAGAAGCGGGGCAATAAACTTGCCATTGACTGTCATTCGTTTGACAGGTTTCCCTGTTACGTTGACCATGCCCTGATTGATATTCAGGTGATATTCCTTAATTGCAGCCCAACTCTCGGGCGCAAACAATAAGCTTAGGCTGGCCACAACACCAGCATATAATTTTGAAGACATAAAATAATCCCAATCTGTTAAATATCGCCTAGCCCCTCTTTAAAAAGAGGGGAATTTCAACGGAATTTAATAGATCAGGTTCTAGGAGGGCGTAAAATTTCCTGCCAATAGCCAGCAAGATGTCGAGCTTGATAATCGGTATTTTTATATGAATCAGGCTCTAAAAATGGGGAATAGGATAAACTGGGTGCCTGCTGATCAAGTGCAAGATTGACTGCCTGACAATGTGAGGGACTATTGCAGTCCTGACAATACTGGTCATTATGCATTTTTCCATCATGACATTTTGTCAAACTCTTCATATCAACATGTGAATTAGACATATGATGATGTTGATCCATCATATGTTGCTCATGGCAAGGCATTTTCTGGGTTGTTATATAAGATTTTTGATCAGATTGAATAGCCTGAACTACTGCAACAGCCACACCACTTCCCCCGATGAAGAATATCATCAGGAATACAAACCACAGATGTTTGTATTTTCGGCACAATTGCACGTTAGGTTCCCTGTTTCAATAATCAAGCCAAGTCAATGTACTTAGCATAATTTCTTTCATACTTATGCACAATCATCTTCATGTTTAAATTCTGATAATTCAGACTCAGTTTAAAGAAAATCTGCTGATTTATCACACAATTTCCCACCAAATAAAAACTGGATAAAAATAAAGCAAAATAAATAGGTTAGCGCACAAAAAAGGACAGATATCTATCCTTTTTCCATTATTTTGCTGTGAATATAAACAACTGAAATCATTTTGTTTATTTTAACAACACCTTATTCACTTGCTTATCAACACGGTTATCCACCCAGTTATAAACAAAGTTATCCACAAATTAAATCTCTACCTGATTCACTTTTGCCAACTCCGCACGCATTTGATCAATCACTGTTTTATAATCTGGTTGACCAAAAATCGCTGAACCCGCCACAAACATATCCGCACCCGCTGCTGCAATCTCACGAATATTTGCTGGGCCAACACCGCCATCAACTTCCAAACGGATATCACGACCACTGGCATCAATAATCTGACGTGCCTGACGTAATTTTTCCAAAGTCATTGGAATGAATTTCTGCCCACCAAAACCAGGGTTTACACTCATCAATAGGATTTGATCCACTTTATCAAGCACATAATCCAGATAGTGCAACGGCGTGGCTGGGTTAAACACCAGTCCTGCTTTTGCCCCACCCGACTTGATCAGTTGTAGGGAGCGATCAATATGGTCTGATGCTTCTGGGTGAAAGGTAATAATGTCAGCACCCGCTTCCAGAAAATCGCCAATCATACGGTCCACAGGCGAAACCATTAGATGCACGTCAATCGGCGCCTTGATACCATAGTTTTTCAGTGCCTTGCATATACCTGCACCAAAGGTCAGGTTGGGTACATAGTGGTTATCCATCACATCGAAATGCACAACATCTGCGCCTGCCGCCAACACTTTTTCCACGTCTTCACCTAAACGTGCAAAATCAGCAGATAAAATTGACGGTGCAATTAAATAGGGCTTGGACATGGATAACCTGACGAATACTGAGAAAATGATGGGAAATTATAGCAAATTCATAACACTTCCGTCTGTAGTTAGCCTGCTGGCATTGCAAACTTGCAACAGCCCGTTTCATGAGAACTATTTTCATTTACAACTGGCCTTGCTATGTTTATGCAAGCAACAACAGGATGAAATACAAGATGAACAGCACCACACAGATCAATACCACTGAAGCAAGACGCATTAGCAAACGTTTAATCAATCACTGGAAACACAAATTTGAAGTGGCAGAAACAGAAATTAATTCCAAGATTTTTATGCCAACTGCAACAGTCACGCTTAGCCCACATGAACAGCATCTGGATGTCCTGATCGAAAACCAGCAGGAAGATGTTGCTCATTTGGAGCAGGTTGTACTTGTCCATTTAAATCGAATGGCAGGACAGGAATTTAGTGTGGATTGGACACATCATTAAAAAGAAGCTCATATGAGCTTCCTATATTTAGCTTAATGCCTTTTCTAACTGAATGGCATGAAACTGTAGATGGTCATCAATAAAACTTTGAATAAAGTAATAGCCATGATCATAGCCTTTGTGCAGACGTAGGGTGAGATGCTGACCAGCATCAAGACAGGCCTGCTTAAATTTCTCAGGATTCAACTGCGCATAGAACTGGTCATCCAGTCCCTGATCAATCAGGATTTCTTCAAAAACGCCACCCTTTTGCTGGACCAGAGCAGTCGCATCGTGTGCTGACCACTGTTGTTGATCAGTGCCTAAATATTGGCTAAATGCCTTTTCTCCCCAAGGACAGAGACTTGGTGCGCAAATGGGCGCAAAGGCGGAAACAGACTTAAATTGCTCAGGATATTTAAATGCCAGTGTCAATGCACCATGTCCACCCATGGAATGACCAAAGATTCCAACTTGATTTTCAATAACTGGAAACTCCTGCAATACGTGCGCATACAGCTCATCAACAATATAGGATTCCATTTGATAATGTTCAGCCCACGGTTGCTGTATCGCATTGATGTAGAAACCTGCACCCTGCCCAATATCCCAATGATCTCCTTGCGCCACATCCTCTCCACGTGGCGAGGTATCTGGTGTAATTAAAATCAGGCTTAAACGCGCAGCCATACGTTGTGCATGTGCCTTGATTGCAAAGGTCTCTTCCGTACAGGTCAGGCCAGCAAGATAGAATAAGGCTGAACATGGCTTGCCCTCTAAAGCAGCGGGTGGCAGATAAACTCCAACCTTGCTCAGCCCTTTGAGATGTTGGGAATCAATCTGGTAAATCCGTTGCTCACCCTCAAAACAACGATTTTTTTGCAGTAGTTGCATGTTCATTATCCTGTGTTTTTGTAGTATCTGTTGTTGTCATATTTTGTGTAGGAAACAAATAAGGCTCCAGTTGTGGCAGCATCAATTCCATGTTACGCCCAATTGACCATTGTGGTTCTGATGGTTCAAAGCCTTGGGCCGTTTCCCATTTGGTCACTGTTTGTCTGGCCTGCTCAAATGCCTGTTTGATTGAAGACTGCTCACGCATTGCCAAATCAAAAAATGCCCGACCAAAATAGGTATAGTCGGCCTCACTATTACAGCCAAATGAAGTCTTATCTGCTGCTGATGCGGTAATGATCAATGTTTCAGGTGACTGCAAGGCAGGAATAAAGCTACCCGAATAACAAGCCGAAATTACGATCACACGCCAGCGAATTCCTGACTTATCCAGTGTTTCACGCAGCCATTTTGGGTCAACCTGCCCAAGCTCTAGCGGTGCATTTTCAATTTCAAAATGGTTCCGTTCACCATGTGAGGTCATATACAGGAATAGCACATCACTGTCACGGTTCATTTGCTGGCCAATACGGCGCAAAGCCAGTTCCATACTGGTTTTAGAGGCAATTGGCACATCCAGACGTGTGGCAGGATTATTGATCAACATCAGCGAACGGCCAAAGGTTCCAAAACGGGTATCAAACTGCTCTTTTATCCGTTCAATTTCCGACTTGAACACATCGGCATAACTATCTCCCGCCACCCCCATAAAATACCAGTGGCTTTGGGCAATATCACCATATTGTATTTGATCCAGTGCCGTCTCAAGCAAATGGCCCTGCGCATAAAATGCCTCTTCACTGAAACTTGGCGGTGTTTCCTCCACTTTCCAGATCGGCTGGTCCTTAACGGATAATTGCCATACCACCATTGTGGCAATAGTTGCCACAATCACCAGTACACGCTCCCACCACGGCCATTTTAATGCACGAGAAAAAACCCAGATGACTGCCAAGCTTTGCCAGACAAACAAGCCAACAAAAAATGGGGGTAAAAAACCATTATAAATACTGTCAGGGATAAAGTTCAGGTAACCATTTGATCCCAAATACTGAATCAGGCATTGTAACAACAGGATATTAGTATCAAGCACCAACCACAGCAACGCAGGCACCAGCATCAAGCGGGGCTGGTTCATGCGCTGGGAAAGAAAAATACCGACAATTAAGGCAATAAATGGCCACAGTGCATATCCAATCAAACCCTGGGGATTAAAGTCCCCCATTTGCCCAGCAACCAGCCAGCCATAAAGCGAGTTGGTACATCCCCCCAGAATGCCCCACAGAATCAGTTGGGTTATTGAAGGATGCACCACCTGTAGGGAACGGCGTGACCCCAGAAACAACCACATTCCAGCAATTTGGTTACTTTTAAAATCGTGCCAGATATTAATGGAGGGCTTGAGGTCTATCATAAAATTCTTTAGGTATTTCTCTTTTCAAGACTAAACTGAAAATCTACTTTTTCAAAAAGTGTGATGCACAACTTTAGGGTCTGTTGACATTCCACCTTGCGAGCTTTCAGCTCTCATTGCGACAGAGGACATTTTTTAGACGGTACAAGGCATGACTTATGAAATTTAGCTATTCTAAATGAATAAGGCATAACACAGTAACGGCAAAAAATGTCCCTGTCCCACAGGGTTATGGCTAAAACTGCCCCAAACTTCGTTATGAAACTTGACAAGGGGGTCGCCATTGCCTGCGTTTCATACCTTGTTTGAGTTGTTTTAGCCTATAACGCAAGGCATAGCTGAAATGTCAACAGACCCTTAGTGTAAGCTTGACAAGAATTTTTTAGCAATCATGCTTTTGCACTATATCACAAATCTTTACTGAGCATTGACGCAAGCCAAACAATCAACTGAATCCGATGTGGATTTAAACTTAAACTTTGGCAAAATATGCATCAAAACGACAGGTATCTCCCAGCCATTGATGATCAGGATTTTGATCTGCCAGATAAATGGCATGACGTGGACGCTTGACCACCACACGTTTGGCAATTTTCCGCGCTAAATCCAATAACTGATCGCCCAAGTCCATCTCGCCATCTTGAGGCAACAACAAGTGTAACAACTGCATGTGTTTCTTCACCTGTGCCTGTTTCTTTTGTGCTTGGTGATTCTGATCTCGCTGTGGAAACATCGGGTCCAGATAGACCACATCCACCTGCTGATTTTGCTCAGCCAATTGCTGCAAATATAGATTGGAGTCAGCAAAGACCAACTGAATCCGTGACACAAAAGTCTGTAAAAATGGATCCAGTTCAGCCTGTGTTCTAGCATATTCCAACAACACAAACAAGATTGGATGCCGTTCAACCAGACGAACTTCCGCACCCAGGTAGGCCATGAGCAAACTGTCATGTCCTAAACCTGCGGTCGCATCAACTAGTGTTGGCTTCTCTCCAAGCTGACACGCTCTGGCAATCATCTCGGATTTTAAACTTGCCCTTTTTAATCGTGGTATTTCAGCACGCCAGTCAGGCTGCATTTTCATGCCATTGGCGGCAAGGCTTATACCATCCTCATCCAGCACCAGTGCCATCTCTGGATTCAGGCGTAAAAAACGTGCATTGATCTTCTCAACCACTTGCCCATCAAGCTGAACATGCAATTCAGCCAAACGTGTTTGCAGTTGCTGAAATTGGTGTTGATATTCAGCTTGATACCAACAGATCATCTGCATTACCAATGCACCCAACCTGTCCACCACGTCGCCAAGATGAACAGCCCAAATATAATGCGGTAGTAGGCAAATGCGGTAAAATCATGCTTGGAGACATAACGAATCAGGGCACGAATCACAATCAGCGCTGAAATAAAGGCTACGATAATTCCAACAGCCAAGACTGCCATATCGTTACTATGCAATTCATGACGCATCTTATACATATCCAGCAGACCTGCGCCCATCAGTACAGGAATGCCCAGGAAGAATGAAAATTCAGCCGCAGCTTTACGTGAAACGCCCAGGAACAATGAACCAATAATGGTTGAACCAGAACGGGAAGTGCCTGGAATCAAGGCAAGACACTGAATCAAACCAATTAAGGTTGCCTGCTTAAAGCTTAGATCATCCACTTCCTGAGTTACGATCTGATGCGGACGGCGTTCTGCCCATAAAATAATAAAACCACCCACAATCAACGCGATTGCAACGGTGATGGCATTAAATAAATAGGCTTTTACCACATCACCAAAGCTCAACCCAATGATCACGATTGGAATTGAGGCAATAATCAGGTTAAGGCTTAAACGGCGGCCCTGTTCCTGCCCTGTGAGCGCTCCGATCAAGGCCCCCCACAACTTGCCCCAATACTCATAGATCACAGCGGCAATCGCACCAATCTGCACAGCAACCGCGAACATATCACGCTTTTCAACCGTCCAGAAATCCAGCAGTTGCCCCGCCAAAATTAAATGCCCTGTACTTGAGATGGGTAGAAATTCAGTAATCCCCTCTACCAAGCCCATAATCGCTGCTTTAAATAGCAATAAAAGATCCATACTCAACCTTAATTCGTATTAATTTGCTTTGCCTTGTTCTGGAATTTTCTTCCATGCATCATCACGTAGATACACAGGCAGTGCATGTTCAGCATCAACCCATTGTTGTTGTTTCGCATAGACACGGGCAATTGTTGCGATATCCTGTGCAGTCGCCATGATCTTCAGCGTGGAAGCCTCAGATGAGTCTATTTGCTCTGGCTTAATCAAGCCTGAACCCGAACCAATCACAGTAAACTGGCAATATTCGGCTGCCTGCTGATAATTTAATAATCTTTCTTCATCCACGGCCTGCATAATGCCATGTTGATCCAGACTAAAGTTGGCAATATAAACTTCCTGCATTCGTGCATCCAGCACAGCGCTGACCTGCTGCAAACCCATTAAACGATAGGCTGCCTGAGCCAAGGCCTGCAAACTGGATACAGGGATTACAGGCAAGTCATGTGACCAGGCCAAAGCCTGTGCAACCGCGGCATTAATGCGTACCCCACTAAATGAACCAGGGCCACGGCTAAAGGCGATTACAGTTAAGTCAGTAAGTTGGGTCTGAGTTTGCAACAAGGCCTGTTCAGTTAATGGCAAAATGGTTTGCGTTTGTGCCTTGGTTCGTTCATCCAGTTGAAAAAACAGTTCTTGGGTATCATCCACCAATGAAACAGAACACTGCTCATTTGCAGTTTCCAGTGCAAGCAATTTCATGCAAAAACCCTGAGTGCCAGAAAGAGAAAAAACGTCGAGTATCATACTCCACTCTAACGTGCCAAGCGAGTTATTCACTTTTTATAGATACAAAAAAGCCAAGCGTTTGCCTGGCGTTTATAGCTTTAAGTTTAGATCAAAAATTAAAAATGAAACTCTTCCAGATTTAGGAAATTCTTATAATGTTCTGCATAATGCAAAGCGCTTAAACGTAAACGGGCAGCTCCCTGTTCATCCAGAGTTTTCACAACTTTGCCAGGTGAACCCATCACCACAGAATTGTCTGGAATCACCTTACCCTCTGGTATAAGAGCATTAGCTCCAATAATACAGTTCTTGCCAATTACAGCATGATTTAAAATGACCGCATTCATGCCAATCAATGAATTATCACCAATGCTACAGCCATGTAACATGACTTTATGTCCAACTGTTACATATTCGCCAATGTCCATTTCAATG
The DNA here is from genome assembly GCF_030385805.1 of Acinetobacter thutiue. Classification (NCBI taxonomy): domain Bacteria; kingdom Pseudomonadati; phylum Pseudomonadota; class Gammaproteobacteria; order Moraxellales; family Moraxellaceae; genus Acinetobacter; species Acinetobacter thutiue. Next base: position 19,128 of record NZ_JAUDZE010000002.1, on the reverse strand, counting down.
CCTGCATCAGTATGCAACACCGCATTTTCCTGAATATTGGAAAAATTACCAATCCGAATCACACAATTATCGGCACGCACCACAGCACCAAACCAGATACTGACCTGACGACCCAGCTCAATCTGACCAATGACTGTTGCGGTTGGTGCAACCCAGCCATCCCAAGGCTCATGCAATGCTTTTGGACTCAATCCCTGATAGCGATACATCATGATGAATACTCGACTTGGTTAAATACGATTTAAAACTTGGATAATCCAAAATGCGGTGGATTGACCAGAAAAGGCCAATTTTTTTGATAACCCAGACCATACTGAAACAAAGAAACCAGCATACGCGCCGTTAAGCCCCACACGATTTCACTTTCCACCTGCATACTTGGAAAATAAAGGGATTGACGTGCCAGACGAACTTCATAAGGTAAAGGCGGCGCTTCTATTAACTGTTGCAATGGCACAAAAAAAATGCGATCTATTTCTGTAGGCTGGGCAATCAGTTCGACCTCAGCAGGAATCAATCCCACAATCGGCTTCACCGAGATGCCACTGCGCGCACGCTGAATAGGTAGGTCACCCAAAAGCTTGACATCAAATGGATTGAGCGCAGTTTCTTCCTGCGCCTCACGTAAGGCAACCACAATATTACTGGTATCACTTGGATCACGCTTGCCACCTGGAAAAGATACTTCACCAGCATGTTGTGACAACTGCATGGAACGACGTGTCAGCAAAACTTTAGGTTGGACTTCCTGAGTAATCGCAATTAAGACTGCGGCATCTGCCTGCTGGATTCGTTTGGAAAAACGCAACCGTTGTTGTAAAAGCTGTATTAACGACGGCTGTTCCATATCGCTCATCTCTTCTTCTTACGTTCCTGATAAATCATCATAGCTGAAATTTGAGTTGTCAGTATAGATGATGATGCGAACAGATAAAAATTCAGTTATGCTGGGCTATCTCTACGGCTGATGATAATTATGAGCTTTTGTGTTGCATGCGGACATCAAACTGAGGCAAAAATTCCCCTTGGTGATCATAAATCACGTTTGGTTTGCACAAATTGCGGCAATATTCATTATGAAAATCCCAAAGTGATCTGTGGGGCATTAGCGCTTTGGGACAACAAGGTTCTACTTTGCCGTCGGGCAATTGAACCTCGCTATGGATTGTGGACCTTACCCGCTGGTTATATGGAGCTGTTTGAAACCATGGAACAGGGCGCAGCGCGTGAAACCCGCGAAGAAGCCGAGGCAGAAGTTGAGATTGAACAGCTATACTGTATGTATAATATTCCCCGTATTGGACAGATCTATGTATTGTTCAAGGCACAATTAAAACAGGGACTGTTTGGTGCTGGTGAGGAAAGTCTAGAATGTCACTTATTTGAAGAACATGAGATTCCATGGACAGAACTTGCCTTTCCGAGCGTAGAACAAACACTAAAACATTATTTTGCCGATCGTAAAGATGGGCTATTCCCATCTCATTTAGAAACATTGGGAACCCGTTTAGATCATACAGGTTAAAATAAAAAAGACCGCTTTTGCGGTCTTTCGTGATCTCTTTCAGATTAAGATTTTATCTTAATTGCATTACAAGCTGGAATGTTCTGGTCAGCAATATTAATACTTACCGTACCTGAATAACGTTTCGCCAGCTCACGCTCTTCATCTGTCGGTTTAACATACTGATTCTTATTGGTGTTTTCATCATCATATATACGAATATATGTGTTCTGATAATACGCATAACTATTTGACCAAGTCACAGCATTATTTGCAAAGTTTGTTAGGGTGATCCCCGTTGCCTGCCCATCCAATAAATTATGGATATTTATTTTTGCGCCCGTCCCATCACTTATATTCAAGCCAAACAGTGCACCATCAACTAAACCAAATTTAGGATTGGATAAAATCATACGAACAGTCACAGATTTATCATTGGTAGAAAACAAAGTTGCTCCCGTTGTTCCAATACGATATTGTGTAACCCCATCTGTATCCAAATAAGTCCCATCATCTTTTGCAAAGGCTGTTAAACAATTCCCTGACATATCCGTAGTTGTCGGATCTTTCTTGATATCAGTACGGATATCACCATTTTCATTAATCACGATACCAACATTAACTTCTTTTGGAGTTATAGAAGAATCAGCAAATTTAAAAGTTAGGGTTGCATATAATGGGAATACATAGGCTTTTCCAGACTTTACATTCGCTTCGGTTGTAAAAATCTTTTTATCAAGATAACTTGATGGATTGACTTTATAGATATCTATTACACCTCTATACGCTTCACCGCCAATGGTTTGTTGCCATAAACCTAAGTGTTTTGTATCGATTGAAATATCCCAATCTTTAATTAATTGTCTATAAATCGCTTCTGTTCCTGCAATCGTTGCGCCATTCATCAATTTACCTTGTGTTAATAGTAAATCTTCTGTTGACTCATTAGTTGCATTAAATCGCAGCGGTTGACTACCATTAATTTCTCGACTAATAAGATTTAACCAGGTATTTTGAGCATTTAGCTGTATTTTTGTAGGTTTTACCAAGGTCGTCAATATATAAGGGGTAAGAACTAAACCACTGGAAATACTTGCATTACCGCGCCATTGTTCCCCATAACCCAAAGTGTAACCTTGGCGATCTGATAGTAATAGAAAGCTTCCCATTGAATGCAGTAAGTTATTTGAACCCGCATTCATGCAATCATCATATTTAGCTTTATTACAGCCAAAGAAACCATCAGGAGTAACCCCACCATCAGATGCAGTCATACCAGTACTTGGTTTATAAATTGGCAGCTCAGCTTGCCATACACCTGAATTACTAATATTTAAAAGCTGCTTCAACATGGCGAATGCCTGTTGATCCGTTACTTGCGCAATATCAACCCAGGGTTTTAATATCTCAGCATATTCACCACTTTTTAACTCAGATACACCAATATCCTTACTAATTTCACCTAATTGATCCTTTTTCTCATTAGTTAATGTAATTTGCTGTAAATCACCAACCACATTATCTTGAGTTGTACTTACACTCTGTAAAATTTTGACCAGAGCCATTGCAACACGTATGGTGTCATCACTTTCACTTAATGAAGATGGAGCTATTCCTGTCAATGCTGTCGCAAAATCAATGATACGAATACGTGGCAAGGTAGAAAGTTTTAACTTGGAAATATCATTCAGTTTAACAGTACCCAAATTAATCTTTCGGGCACTTGAAGCTCCCTGAATATAAAAAGTTGCTGTGTCACCTAGCTTACAAGCACCTGTAACAATATTACTGTCTAACTTTGTGGCAAAATGGTTAGCTGTATCACTGCTACAATCAAAATTTAGGCCTGCCACAGGATAATCCAATGCGAATTGTAAACAATCATCTGCCGTGATATCACAACTGGTACTTGAAGTTACACCTTTAACCCCAGTAGTTGGATCCTCATTAATTTTAGCACTTTCACCACCACAACCATGCATAAGAATAGCCAATGTTGAAAGTGCAAATGGCAATAAAATTTTTTTGTTTATCATTGGGTCATCCTATCCTTGTTTATTGTAAAACGGAAAGTTTTATCTGTCCTTGATTCGAAAGTTCCTGTTCAGGAACATCTACTGCTGATGCCAAGGGTGTCATCATCAAATAACTTGCTCGCGCTGGTACTTTTATCACACCTTGAATAGCTGAGTGTTGTAATACTGTCGCAACCGTTAGGTTATTTTTGAACCCGCTCACTCCCTCCTGTATACAACCTGCTTCATCTAGAAAAATAACCAGAGGCCAATAATAAACAGGCTTGCCATTGCTTGATGAATAAGATTCAACCTGTATATATTGAATTGCAGAATCCAACTGAACCAACTCATATTCAAACTTTTCTTTTAACGGTTTGCGAGGCCAGAGTCCTACCTCTTTCTGAGGTGTCAGTGTTTTAATTTTCTTAGTATAATTCTGCAAAAAACAACGATCACTTTCAAATGCCGATGCCAAATCCTGCTCAGACAATCGAACATAACTTGTGGCCAAAACAATTGGTGCATTGGTTTGCTGTGTGCGATTCATGACTTTATCTAAAACTGAACGGCTTATTCCTTTTTTACGTTCAATTGTTTCAAAACGTCCTGTACCATCAGGCATGCTATAAAACCGCTTCTTACTATCCAAGTTAAATTCCTGGTCTTCCAGATACTCACTATTCACATACTCAATACCATCAATCTGGGTAAAAGCATTTGCCTGATCTTGTTCCTCACCAGATTGTGTAGCGGACTGTATTTGGGACAATGTGGATGGTTGCTGTTTTAAGCTCCCGCCCCCCTTTTTTTGCTCTTCCAACACTAGTTTAGGTATCACTGTCGATCGTTCGGCATTTCCAGCCGATATCTTCACTGCTTTTTGCAATGGAGGCGCTATTTGAGCTTGGGTATCGTTATTTTGCGTCTGTTCGACCTGAGCCTGTTTTAATGGTTTAACCATTTTCGGCTGCCCTACAGCCTTAGCCTGCTGGGAATCCAATTTTTTAGGTACAATCATTGGCCGTCCATCTGGCCCAATAATTGTGTAAAAACCATCTGCATATACAGCAGAGCTACTTGTAGTACCCATTATGCAAAACACTGATACTACAAGTGCCGAGTATTGAATCCTTTTCTTTTGCATTACCATCTTGTTCTATAGTTAATACCAAGGAGTGTTACTTTGGTATTGGTTTTAACATCCAACCCTGCATAAGGATTTAATAAAATATTATCCACACCTGTCTTATTCGAGAGGCTACTGGTATTAGCAGGAATATCATCACGGCTACGTAAAAAACCCAAGGTTAAGTCTATATCAGTATCCTGATCAAAACGATAACCTGCACCTAAGCCAAATAACTGAGCATTGTTGATTGGCACCATCGTATTACGCTTATCATCAGGAATTGAACTGGTACGTGGCTCATATCCTATACGCAGCTTTAAACGATCTGTTGCAGAGTATTCAAAACCAAGTCCCCAACGCCATGAAGACTGAAATTTTAATGGAAGTGATAATGATCGATCAGTCACATCACTAGAAAGTAATTTAGCAACTTTCAAGAGAGAAATTTGACGATCAAACTCAAATCTGAATTTATCCCATGCTGAAAAATCAGTCCATCCCAAATCAAAATTCATTTGTAGATCAGGGAATATTTTATATTTAATACCTGCTTTAAAATGCTGAGGATATTTAAAGTCCATTGCCAATAAACCAGATTCCACAGCTGGTGCATAACTTGGAAAGCCTAAAATCGCCGCAAGAATCTGACCAGTTGCAGATGAATTCAATCCCGCAATCAACTGTTGCGGTGCTTCAGCAACATTAATCAGGTATTTACCATGCAGACGCATTTTGGCTTCACTCTGGTATACCATCCCGAAACTAAAATCATCCGTTGGTTCCCACAATAATCCTAAATTATAGCTTGGGCTCAATGACTGCTCGAGTGAAACATCCAAGGCCCCAACTTTACTAAAAGGATTCATTCCCTCTTTTGCATTACACATACCAAAAAGTAGCAGGTCAGTAATAATATCGCCATTCTCTTTAAATGGACCACACACGACTTCATCCACCATACGTAACACCCCAACCAGTTCATTAGGGAAACGTAGATCTGTTTTCATGGCAATCGCTTGATAAGACATCCCAAATGATGCCCCAAGATATAGGTTATCATTAACTTGGTAACCAAAAGATGGTGAGAGATACGTAATACGCTCTAAAGCAACCTGTTGTCCCATATAGTTACTGGGATTACCATCCTCAGCACCAAAACCTGCAACCAAAGGTGCATAAATAGCCGTTGCATATGTAACTTTTGAACCTGGTGGCTTATACGAAATACCAGCAGTTGGCGCTGCAACTGGATAACCAGGTCCTAAATCGACAATTTTCTTTAAAATTGGAACGTAAAGACTGGCATATTCTACATCACCACTTACTGTACCTTTAAAGTCTGTACAGATATTGGCATCCACTTCAGGCCCATCATTACAGACTATCGGATCATCAGAATATCCAAAAACGTTATAACCCGCTGGTGCAGAATAGTCCCGTTTAATGGCAAAATTTGCCAAGATACCTTGCACATCGGTTTGTAAACCATCAAGCTTTGCCAATGCTGCTGGATTAAAGTGAACTGCACTAATCCCAGGTGGATCCGCTGTAACAGCATTCCCTAAAGAAAGTGATCGAAGGTCAACTGATAAGTCCTGTCCCAATTGTGCATTTGCAAGATTAGATAGACCTGCAAGAAAAACTGCTACAGTTAAGGGACATAATTTAAGGTATTTCACCATTATCTCTCCTTAACGAAGCTTTTTACCAAAGCCTATAATATCAAGCGGGAAAGATAAGCCCAAAGATACATCTGGTGCATCTTCAGTTAAACCAATACCAACTGAACCATTGACGATTGTCTCAGGTGAGACCCTAACCCCAAGCGCAAAAGACAACATGGAACTACTTTGATCAGCGGATTGATAACTTTCATCATTTTTAAAGTAGAATTTTGCACCTGTATTAAAGCTTTGTTGATATGACATTGTCAAAGACACATCATAGTTAAAGGAGTATGCAAAACCGAAAGAGAAGCCCCCACTCAACCCTGGATCAAAACTTTCTAAAATACGACTACCACGTAGCTGATTTAATCCAGACTCTTTTAAACCGTAACTGGCAGACACAGAGGTAAACAGCACAACAGGATCAATATATTTTCGTGTACTCGCCCCAAAACCAGCAGAATAATACCCCTTACCTGTCGACAGTTCATCCACACCCACATCATAGGGACTATCACCCGTTTTTGTTGATAAACTACCAAATAAAACAAGTGGAAGACGTCCCTGTTTTAATGGGAATGGTTCCCAACGTGCACTGAAACTTAAATCGCCTAGCCCTGCCGTTGTCTTATCTTGAAGTAAGTCATTCTTCGCAACAAAGGGTAAAGATGCAGATAAAGTAACATTATCGAGAAAGCCATATTGGACTGTAAACGTATTTGTTAAAGTATGGTTGGCATCTTCTTCAACACGTAATCTTGACAAGGAACTATTACTATCATTCATTGCTAAATCAAGACGACTATCACGGTAATAGGTATAATCTAGATCGTAATAGGATGAGAAAATGCCTTTCTTAATTAATGAGTATTGGCGTTCATTAGAAGTAAACACTTCTTGCAAATTTGTTTCCTGGGTTGCATCACTTTCTTTTTTTTGTAATGCAGTTGCAGCTTGATTGGCCCCACTTTCAGTGGCCGTGGCATTTGAATCCGTAGTTACAGGCACTGGTTCTGGATTACTTGCAGTACCCACTTGCGATTGTTCTTCAGTTACAACATCAGGTGATGCCTGCTCTTCAGCATAAAGTGAAGATGTAATTGCGCTTAAACTTAACGCCAATACACTCATTTTCATCCATGTATTATTCATTTTACTTTGCATCCTATTCATACATTAATTTTGCTGATTTTCCAGAATTACTTCCGCTTGTAATATAAGCGCATATAAGTGTTAATCGGTTTGTTATAAGTTGATGAGTTAGGGTCTGCATCTAATACCCGACGCATTGTTGAGGCTTTATCTGCATTATGTTCAAACTTTTGTGTTGGGAACTGAATTTCGGCAAATGCATATCGATTCACTGTTGCATCTTCTACATGACGCATATCCGAATCCTGTAAAGCTAAAAAGTTCTTTCTATATTGTTCAGGGATATCAACAATAAATAACGTATTGTTATCCCATATCTCTTTAAAGCGGATCTCATCAAAACTTATATTACCCAATGATGGGTCAGCAACGTAAACTCTCCCATCCTTATATGCCTTATATACCACAAAATGTTTAAAACCAGCATAGGTAATAGGCACAATGGCAGGTTGTTTCAGTGCTGTAAGGTCGGAAAACTCACCACGATATCCCCCACTATTAATACCCAACGCAGAAACAAAACGCTTCATATCTAATAACGAGAAACTACGTCGCTCGATAATTCGCTGATATTCACCGTACTGTAAAAGACCACTCATGGTTTGTTGTTCTGTTAAGCGTAAACCGCCATAACCGTTCAAAAGTGTGGTTAATGCAGCAGATCCACAGCTATAATCATATGCTTGGCGAACAATTCCACGGAACTGATATTCCACAGCAGGTCTAATCGTAACAGCTTCACGGTGATTACGAGTAAATGAAGGGTTACGAGAATCCAACGTTTCTGTGTAATACACAGTCCCCTCTGGCTTTTTTTCTATTTCGAAGGCTTGCGTTGTAAAGTAATACATCAATGCTGAGCCTAAAGCGATCTCTAACATAAGTCTCTTTTTCTAACCATGGCACAACTTGCCTTATTCATTTTATTGTTAGTGTCCGTAAACACCCCATCCTTGTTTGTTGAAGATACCTTCTTTTATAAAAAAAAACAGCTTTTTTTTAGTTTTTTTTGACGAAATGTTGTCTTATTTTATACTTTAGACTCATTTTTATAGTTTAATGTGATAAATATTACAATATAGAAACAATATTATTTATTTAATTCCTTTTTACCTCCTATTACATAACATTTTTCATCTGAATCTTAGTCATTAAGTCCGAGATATTATCAGCAAAAAAGTTTTAAAATAAAAACAAAAAAAGCGCATAATGCGCTTTTTTTGTTTGGTAACTGATTAGTGACCAGAAATTTTGATCAAAGCACCAGCTTTTTGGCTACCAGTAGCTCCATAGTAAGTTGCTAAACCTTGGATTTCTACATCACCGATTGAAGCAGCTGTTGCACTACCTAAATGAACACCCTTGATGTAAACATCTTGAGAGTCAGTAGCTGCTACAGAAGTAGCACTGTATGCTGCTCCAGAACCAGTTGCGATTTGCAGGTAACCTTTACCACCAGCAGTATCTTCACCATATACAGCCACTTTCGCATTGATCGTTAAGTCAGCACCAGCTCTATCAGAAACACGAATGCTATCAAGTTGGATTACACCATTCGCAGTTGTTGTAATAGCAACAGGAGGAGTTGCATTAGTGTAACCAATAGTTGCGCCGTTAGTTGATGCATCATTAATACCAAGATTTGTGATTTCCAAACCACCTTGCATAGTCGTGCTTAATACGATCATGGCACCTTGTGGAGCAGCACCTAACTGGATATTTGCATCCATTTTACCCGTTTTTAAAGACAAACCAGATAAAATTTCATTGTAGTTAGAAGCATCATTACCACGGCGAACAGTAGAACCTGCAGCATTAGAAGCAGATACACCAATTGGACCAATGTCAATATTTAAACCTGAAACTTCAGCAGCGATATTAAGGAACGCACCATTTGTACCTGTACCCGCATCAGTATCGATTACAATATCAGCCAGGTTATGGCTAGCTAAAAGTGATGCAGTATTTGTAGTAATTACAACACCCTTAGTTGTCGCATTACCCAATACGATTGCACCCGCAGTACCTGTACCACCTTTAGAACCAACTGTTACTGCAGTAGGTGGAGTAGTAGTAGGATCTGCTGGCAAACCACCATCTGCTCTCAAACCATCATTATCGTGAATTAAAACTTTATCAATTTCAACGCGAGAAATACCGATACCGATATTGATACCGTCTTGACCTGTTGCAGCGCTTAGTGCAGCATCATCCATAGACTGCATAGCCATAGCGTTTGCGCTAATTGCCACTGAAGAAACTAAAGCAAGTTTAGTAAACATTTTCATTGAGCACTCTCCCAAGAGCATTTATTTTTTGACTTTCACTACTCTAAACTGTTCGCGGTCGTTTTTTTCTTAATGACAACTTGAACTTCCAATCCTTGAGTAGTTCGCTTAGCAAGTACTAAATTACCTGTTTGTTATTTTATGTTCAACTCCTGTTAAGCACTTTTTATAGACTACCCGATAAACGGCATTATCTTCTTATCTAAAATTTATAGTTTTTTATTTCATAAGATAAAGATAAATATAATTTTTTATAAAAATTCTTTTTTAAATCAATTTAAGTAGTTTGAATACTTGTCTGTTAATTAGTAAAATTCTGGTTTTCAAAATGTAAACAAAATCTCTTTTTACTTGTATTAATTCAAAACTCAATACACTTTATTTCATAAAATAATTATAAACCTCATATTTCTCAAATATTGATCAATTTCCAGTTCAAGGCAAGATAAAGATCAGTAACATGTGAAACGTTGTAGTACAATTTATCTATCCAAATGTATATGAATGTACTTTCGTTTTATGTCTTATTTCCAGCAAAAGCTTAACACGCAACTCATTTCTGCATTTACGCTTCTCTCGAAACTTTATCATCTAACTGGTTTAGTGTATCTCAATGACCAAAATTTTCCTGTTATTGGATTTCTACCCAAAAATTTTCTGAAATTTCAGCAGTCAACGCTGACACAGTTTCATCAAATTCAATTTAATCAATATCAAATAAATCAAGATGTCACATCAGTGATTGAGTTCTCAAATTTTAATCATTCTCTAGAATCCTTAGGGCACGATATTTCTTTCAAGGGTGGTTATATTGGCTTCTTTAGCTATGACTATAGTGCAGATCAATTTATTGATGTCTCTAGTCATCTACAACCCAGCTTTTTTCTAGGTAAATATTCTACCTTTTTAAAGTTTCAGGATGGTGCATGGTATTTTTATAGTGATGAGGAACAAGCGCAGAATATTTATGAAACTATTTCCAGACTTCTCAACCAAGCCCAAGAAAATGAATTAACAACACTTCAACTCTTAAAAAAATGCACTTCCCGTTGGTCAAAAGCACAATATTTTGAAGCATTCAATCAGGTTCAGGAGTACATCAAGACAGGTGATTGTTATCAAATCAATTTAACACAAGAATTTAAGGCAACAGTACAAGGAACGCTATTAGATAAAGCCGAAGAATTATGGCAATTGACCCATGCACCGTATGCAGGTTATCTAAAACTTGATGATTTTGAGCTACTCAGTTGTTCACCTGAGTTATTTATCGAATTTCAGCATGAGAGAAAAATCAAGACCCGACCAATTAAAGGAACCATGCCACGCTTTGATGATTCCAAACAGGATCAAGCTTCCAAAGCCAAACTCAGTAACTCTGAAAAAGATCAGGCTGAGAATGTGATGATTGTAGATTTATTACGTAATGACCTCAGTGTTTATGCGGAAACTGGTTCGGTAAAGACAAGTAAACTCTTTGAAATTGAGAGCTTTAATCAAGTGCATCACATGGTCAGTGAAATCACAGCAACTTTAAAGCAAGATGTCAATCCAATGCAGATGCTATTGTCTGCCCTACCTGGTGGTTCAATTACGGGCGCACCTAAAATTCGTGCCATGCAGATTATTGAGGAGCTTGAGGGAGCACCACGGGGCGCCTATTGTGGCAGTTTGGGTTATTTCAATTTTGATGGTACAGGACGCTGGAATATCCTGATTCGTAGTATTCAAAAGTATCAGGATCAATTATCGGTCTGGGCAGGTGGTGGCATTACCATCGCTTCTGATGCTGAAGCAGAATATCAGGAATGTTTTGATAAAATCTCTGCCATGCTTGATTTGCTCAACACATGGCAGAAAAATGAGGCTTCATAATCGGTACAAATAGGGCGTATGCGATACTCCCCTACGATAATATGTCCGTTTTGAATGTATCGACTAAACGCTGATTTTGTTCATCTGTCCCAATCGTAATTCGCAAGAATTGATCAATTCTTGGTTTATTAAAATAACGGACAATAATGCCCTGCTCACGGAGTTGCTCTGCAAGCTTGGCGGCTTCATATTGTGGATGAGTGGCAAAAATAAAATTAGCTTTTGATGGCAATACCTTAAAACCTAAAGCAGTCAAATCACCAACCAGTTTTTTACGGCTTTCTATCACTTTTGCACATTGTGCTTCAAAGTAGGCTTGATCTTCAAATGAAGCCACTGCCGCTGCAATCGCAAAGCGATCTATTGGATAAGAGTTAAAACTATTTTTGACTGCTTCCAGTGCTGCAATCAAATGGCTTTGTGCAATGGCAAAGCCAACCCGTAAACCCGCAAGGGAACGTGACTTGGAGGTTGTTTGACAAACCACCAGATTATCGTATTGATTCACAAGCTGAACTGCTGATTCTGCTCCAAAATCTACATAGGCTTCATCAATGACAATCACACGATCTGGATTGGCCTGCAAAACTTGTTCAATTTGATCCAAACCCAATGCAATACTGGTTGGCGCATTAGGATTGGTAATAATAATGCCGCCATTTTCCTGCTGATAATCTGAAACATCAATTTCAAAATTTTCATTCAAAGGAATTTGCTTGGTTTGGATTCCAAAGAACTGACTATAAACTGGATAAAAGCTATAGGTAATGTCAGGATAAAGCACAGGTTCTTTCTGGATAAAGAATGCCTTAAAAATATGGGCTAGGACTTCATCTGAACCATTACCCACAAAAACCTGATCAAGCTCAACTTTTTGCTGATTGGCAATCGCTTGCTTTAGGGCGGTTGCATCAGGGTCAGGGTATAAACGCAAGGCATCAGCCTGATTTGCTAACACAGCCTGTACTGCTTCCACAACTTTTGGTGATGGTGGATATGGGTTTTCATTGGTATTGAGTTTGAGTAAGTTCTGAATTTTAGGCTGTTCACCTGGCACATAAGGCTCTAATTCACGAACTTCTGGGCTCCAAAAACGCATTTGTTCTGTTGTAAACGTCATTTTATTCTCTCTTTTAGCCCTCTCCTAACCTCTCCCACAGGGAGAGGAATCTTCCACTGATTCCATATATATTTATGGCCAGCCCCCTCTCCTTTCAGGAGAGGGTTGGGGGAGAGGTTTATATTTACGTAGCAATAATCGCAGTTACACACTAGCTCAAAATTTATAACGGTAACGTGCTGAACGTGCATGGGCATCAAGGTTTTCTTGCACCGCAAGCACATCGGCTGTTTTTGCCAGCGTTTTAACACCACCCTGTGAGCACATGATCAGACTTGAACGTTTCTGAAAATCATAAACACCCAGTGGCGATGAAAAACGTGCGGTTCCTGACGTTGGCAAGACGTGGTTTGGCCCTGCACAATAATCGCCAATCGCTTCTGGCGTATAACGTCCCATAAAGATTGCACCTGCATGACGAATATCTTGGCTCATCAATTCAGCGTCATCCAGACATAGTTCCAAATGCTCAGGCGCAACCTGATTGATCAGTTCAATCGCTTCTGCACGGTGTTTAACCAGAACCAGTGCGCCACGGTTTAGAATTGAAGTACGGGCAATCTCAGCTTTTGGCAATTCAGCAAGATGCTTTTCAATAGCTGCATCCACAGCATTTAAAAGTGCTTCATCTGGTGTAATGAAAATGGCTTGGGCAACTGTGTCATGTTCTGCCTGAGACAGTACATCCATCGCCAGCCATTCTGCATTATTTTCGCCCTCGGCATAGACCAAAATTTCTGAAGGTCCAGCAATCATATCAATGCCCACCTGACCAAACACTGCCCTTTTTGCCGCAGCAACGAAACGGTTACCTGGACCTGTAATTTTATCCACGGCTGGAACAGTTTGGGTTCCATAGGCCAAGGCTGCTACTGCCTGCGCACCACCAATCGTAAATACTCGGCTAACCCCACCTAGATATGCGGCGGCCAAGACCAATGGATTGAGCTCACCATTTGGTGCAGGCACCACCATAATAATTTCAGGCACACCCGCCACATGGGCTGGCAGTGCATTCATCAATACCGAGGATGGATAAGATGCCAAACCACCTGGCACATAAATCCCAACCCGATCAAGAGGCGTAACTTTCTGTCCCAGGGTATTCCCCAACTCATCCACATAAGTCCACCCCTCTTGCTTTTGAGCCTGATGGAATGAACGAATCCGTTTTGCCGCCAATTCCAGGGCTTCACGGATTTCAGAACTTAACCCCTCAAATGCTGTTTTAAGCTGTTGCTGGCTAAGTTCTAAATCGGAGAATTGATGCGCTGGATGTCGATCGAACTGTTGGGTTAATTTAAGTACATGATCATCACCATGCTGACGGACATCAGCAATGATCTGGTCTACAGTCTGTACTAGTTGAGGATCATTGACAGTTTCAAATGCCAAAAGCTCAGCAAATGCCTGTTTAAAATTCTGATCCTGAGTCGATAAACGTCGCATCAATTTACCCACAAGATAAAAAAGAGAATGCTAAGTTTACTCTTTTTCATCGTCCTTGTGGATGCAATATCAGCCTAAAAAATCAATCACAAAGAAAGAGTCCCTTGATCAACATCCCGTTCTTGTTTGCCTATATTTTCCCTAACCCCAAAATCAAATAAAAAGGCCAACCTAAGTTGACCTCCAAAATTTAAACTATTTATCGACTAACGATTATTAATCGCCTGCTCAAGCTGGGTCAGGATTGGATTTAACAAAGCCTGTTTACGTTTAAAGCTGGCTTTATTGACAATTAAACGTGAAGACACTTTGCAAATTTCTTCCAAAGGTTCCAGACCATTGGCACGCAAGGTATTGCCTGTATCCACCACATCAACAATGTAGTCACCCAGACCAACCAAAGGCGCAAGCTCCATTGAACCATATAGCTTAATCACATCAACCTGCTCACCCAAGCTTGCATAGTATTGTCGGGTTAAATTGACATATTTGGTGGCAATCTTTAAACGCCCTTTAGGGCGCTCCATGCCAACTTTACCCGCAGTCATTAGCTTACAATTGGCAATTTTCAGGTCAAGCAGTTCGTAAACGTGCTGGGCACCATGCTCCATCAGCACATCTTTACCTGCCACACCAAAATCTGCCGCACCATTCTCCACATAGGTTGGCACATCAGAAGCCCGCAGAATCAAGATGCGTACTTTTTTATGGGTGGTTGGAAAAATTAACTTACGTGATTTATCTGGGTCTTCAAGTAAATTGATGCCTGCATTTTCCAGCAATGGCAAGGTTTCCTTTAAAATACGACCTTTACTGAGTGCTAAAGTTAAACCATGATCAAAATTACCCATCACATCAAAATTCGGATCATCGTTTCTTAAGTCATTCATGCTTTTACCCGCTTAATCTGCGCACCTAAACTTTGCAATTTTTCTTCCACACGTTCGTAGCCACGATCAATATGGTATATACGATCAACCAGTGTTTCACCCTCTGCAACCAGCGCAGCAAGAACAAGTGAAAACGAGGCACGTAAATCCGTTGCCATGACAGGCGCAGCTTGCAGTTTTTCCACACCTGTGACCACCGCATCATGCCCATCAACCTGAATGTTGGCACCCATACGTGAAAGTTCAGGTACATGCATAAAACGGTTTTCGAAAATCGTTTCTGAAATTGTTGCAAAACCACGACCAATTGCGTTGACTGCCATGATCTGCGCCTGCATATCCGTTGGAAACTCAGGATGAGGCAATGTTCTAAAACTCACTGCCTTAGGGCGTTTACCTTGCATATCCAGTTCAATCCAGTCTTCACCACGCGTGACTTCTGCGCCCATTTCCTCAAACTTGTCCAACACACTTTCCATAATATAAGGGTTAGTATGTGTGGTTTTGATTTTTCCACCCGTGATCGCAGCAGCAGCCAGATATGAACCTGTTTCAATACGGTCAGGAACGACACTATGTTCGCAACCATGTAAACGTTCAACACCTGTCACGATCAGTGTGTTGGTGTCCAGCCCTTCAATTTGTGCGCCCATTTTATTGAGCATATTGGCTAAATCGGTAATTTCAGGCTCGCACGCAGCATTACGGATTGTTGTCACACCTTCCGCCAAAACCGCAGCCATCAGGATATTTTCTGTACCACCTACTGTGACCATATCAAAAACGACTTCACCGCCTTTTAAACGACCATCAATCGAAGCATGCACATAACCATTTTCCACTTCTATCTTGGCGCCCAGCGCTTCCATCGCCTTTAAATGCAAGTCCACTGGACGGGAACCTATGGCACATCCACCTGGCAATGAAACTTTTGCATTGCCATAACGTGCCAGTAATGGACCCAGCACCAAAATCGAGGCACGCATGGTTTTTACTAGATCATAAGGGGCAAATTGATTACTTAAAGTGCTGGCATCAGCATAAACAGTATCGCCCTCATAAGTGATTGTTACGCCTAGGCCTGCAATAATTTTGCTGATGGTGTGTACATCTTTTAAATTGGGAACATTGCGAATTGTGACTGGATCATCAGTTAAAATCGTGGCTGCCAATAATGGTAATACTGCATTTTTAGCGCCAGAAATGCGCACTTCACCCTCGAGCTTAACACCACCCGTAATCAAAAATTTATCCATTAATATTTAGGCTCCGAAAAGGCTTGCTTTGCGCCATTCGTCTTTTGTCATTGCACGAATCGTAACAGCGTGAACTGCACCACTCGCAATATAGGAATTCAAGGGTGCATAAACAGCCTGTTGACGAGTCACAGTCCGTTTACCATCAAATTGATCGTCAACAATGCGAAGGTCAAATTTCCCAGCTTGTCCACTCACTGCCACTTCTGCTTCAGGGAAAGCTTCTTTTAAAATTTGCGTGAGCTGCTCACTATTCATTACCAAGACCTCTTATACAAGCATTGCTGTAAAACGATATATTTTACTATAACTTTTTCACATAATTCAGTAAGGTTTCATTTTTATCTATAAAAAAAGAGGCTTTTCAAAAAAGCCTCTTCTAATTAGAACGCCAAAATCAGGATGCTACCGCAAGTTCATGCTGATAAGAACACTGCATCTTTCTATGTTTGGCTAGCTGTCGTTTTAATTTTTCTGTCAGCTTTTTAATCGAAGTATACATATCATCAGCTGTCGCCTGAGCAAACAGCTCAACCCCTGGCAAACGTATAATCGCTTCCGCAATATGGTTTGCACTCCCTTTATGAGACCGTTTGTCTATTTGATGATCCTTAGCCAGCTTGATCTGCATGCTATTCACATGATCCAGATGCTTGGTCATTTGGCTAAACTTCGCTTTTATATTTTCTTCAATTGCTGGTGTAATGGTTAAATGGTGTCCACGAATTGTTATTTGCATAATTCTATCCCTCACCTTTTCTCAGGATTCAAGAATATCGCTCAAACAATTTAATGCGACCTATATGGTTCAACATATCCATTAAATCATCTCAGCGATTCCTCTAGTGTTTATTAAAAATTCATTATTCCGTCATAATGAACTCTTAGAATAGCCACACCTTTAAATTTAGATCAAGACTTTTCTTTCAGAAGATGAGGGAATATGTAACGATTCGCGATATTTTGCAACCGTGCGTCGTGCCACTTCAATTCCTTCTTCTTTCAGCATTTCAGCAATTGCATTATCCGACAAAGGTTTACGTGGATTCTCGTTTGAAACCAACTTCTTAATCATGGCACGGATTGCGGTGGAAGAAGCCTCACCACCCGTGGTTGTTCCCACATGGCTAGAGAAGAAATATTTCAGTTCAAACAAACCACGTGGAGTCAGCATATATTTATTGGTTGTGACACGTGAAACAGTAGACTCATGCAATTCAACTTCTTCCGCCACATCCCGCAATACCAAAGGTTTCATTGCTTCAGGCCCCTGCTCAAGAAAAGCCCGTTGATGCTCAACAATACAGGTAGCAACTTTCAACAAGGTTTTATGGCGCTCATCAATACTCTTGATAAAGTTCTTGGCTTCAAGCATTTGATTACGCAAATAAACATTGTCATCACTTTGATCAGCACGACGAATCATGTTTGAGTAAAAGGAATTAATGCGTAATTTTGGCATAACATCTGGATTCAATTGAACCTGCCAATGCTGGTCTTTCTTCGAAACCACCACATCAGGCACCTGATATTCAGATTCCTGTTGATTAAATTCCAACCCAGGATAAGGCTTTAAGGTTTTTAATAGATCAATAGCGCTCTTTAGTTGTTCTTTGGTTAGGCCAGTCTGCTTTAACAACTTATTTAAATCATTTGCAATCAAAAGCTCATAGCACTGTAATAATTTTTTTGCTTCAGCCAAATAAGGCACTTTTTCATGGAATGTCTCTAACTGAATTTTTAAACATTCCGCCAAATTACGGGAACCAACACCAATTGGATCTAAACGTTGAATATGTTTTAAAACAACAATAATCTCATCTTGTTCAATCTCTTCATCATTCTCCATTTCCTGCAACAGTCGAGTAGTGGCCAACAAAATATCATCTAGCTCTGCATCCAGAAATCCCTTGTCATCCAAAGAATCTACAATGCAATACGCAATTAACTTATCGACTAAAGAAAAATGCAGCAGATTTACCTGTTCTAAAATATGTTCCTTTAGGCTCAACTGAATCTGGCGATTATCTTCTCTCTCTTCATATTCTGGAGAAGCCAAGGCAGTAGATTGATGGGTGTAAATATCATCCCATTCTGTATCAACGGGTAAGTCATTTGGTAGATGGTCAGCATTTAACTCAGTGGTTAAGTCACCTGTTTCAGAAGTTTCAAGCGTAGTTAAACTTTCTGTCGTATTAATTTCTTCAATTTTCTCCAATAAAGGATTACTATCAAGTTGAATTTGTATTTCCTGTTCTAGTTCCAAACTTGAAAGTTGTAATAAACGAATTGCCTGCTGTAATTGAGGAGTTAACGACAAACTATTCGCAACTTTCAACCCAACAGATAATTTCATAACATACTCCTTTTATAGATAAGCAAAAAACATGCCTATTCATATATTTATAACATAAAGCAATGTTTACGCCTATAAGGAACCACATAATCTTTAAATATTTATTTATAAAAAAGAAACGTCAATGATGCATATTGTTGAAATATTTCCCTTGTTGTTAAATGTGGACAAATATTGGACAACCTTTTGATTCAAATAAAAATAAGTAAGAACTCATATCTTTTTCTTCTTTTCTTTAAATAACTTTCTATTTCTTCAGCATAAAAAAACCTCCCAACATTGGTTGGGAGGTTTTCAATTTAAAAGCTGGCGATGACTTACTCTCACATGGCAAACGCCACACTACCATCAGCGCGGGGAGGTTTCACTTCTGAGTTCGGGAAGGGATCAGGTGGTTCACTCCTGCTATTGTCGCCAGCAAACT